>CAVQON010000021.1:0-151864 GCA_963714455.1 uncultured Actinomycetota bacterium | reverse complement strand
CGCGCGGCCTGCTCTCGTAGCTGATTCCGGACGGCACATGCGTCCAGGTGACGGCCAGCGGCGCGATGCGCAGGTCCTCGCTCTCCGACGGCCCGTCCGCCTGCCATGACCGCTCGATGGCGACGATGCGGCCACCGGTCACGTCGACGCTGAAGTAGTGCTCGGTGGTCCCGTCCTCGGTAGGGCGGTGGAACGTGAACGTGGCGTCCACCTGCTCGTTCTGAGACAGCGCTTCGAGGAGACGCGGCGTCGTGCGGTCGATGCGCTTGCGCACGACGATCGGCTCCGGGTGGCGCCTTCCCAGGGAGCGGCCGGTCGGGGCCTGGTCGGTGGTGATCCCGTCAGCGAAGGCGAGGCAGTCGGTGAAGCCCGACTCGCCGTGGCTCTCGCTCTCGCCCTCGACTGCCTCGCCGTTGAGCCGGATCGTCATGCGGATCGCCGTGGTCATGGGCGAAGTCTGGCCGTTGCCTCGCCCGATGTCATGGGCCACACGGCATGCGAGGGCCCGGCCCGCCTACCCTCGTCCGGCTGGACGGCCCACCGCTCGCGGGTCGTGCCCCGCCAGGTGCTCGATCGCTCGCCGTCCGTAGATCTGCTGATAGGTGACCGACCGCTGCGGCCGGTCTCGGCCCACGAAGGTCACGAACCACGACACCAGCGTCGTGAACCGGTTCTTGAAGCCCACCAGGTAGACGAGGTGGACGAACAACCAGGCCATCCAGGCGGTGTAGCCGGTGAGCTCGAGCTCGCCGACCTTGGCCACGGCCTTGTTGCGGCTGATCACCGCCATGCTGCCCTTGTCGTTGTACTCGAACGACCCCGGTTCGGGTTCACCCGCGACCCGCGCCTTGATCGTCGTGGCTGCATGCTGACCGCCCTGCATCGCGACCTGGGCGACACCGGGCAAGAAGTCGAGCGACATCATGTCCCCGACGACGAACACCTCGGGGTGGCCCGGCAGCGTCAGGTCGGGCTGCACGCTGATGCGTCCCGCCCGGTCGACCTCGGCGCCGCACTGCTCGGCCAGGTGACGCGCCAACGGCGAGGCTGCCACGCCGGCGGCCCACACCTTGGTGCGTGCGCTGATCTCGTGCACCTCGCCGTCGGCATCGCGGTACTGCAGGCTCTCCCCGTCCATGTCGACGACCATCGCGTTGAGCAGCACCTCGACGCCGAGCTTCTCCAGCGTTGACTGAGCCGACTCCCCCAGGTGCTCGCTGAAGGGCGGCAGCACCTGGGGTGCGGCGTCCATGAGGATCACCCGCGCGGCACGCGGGTCGATCGAGCGGAAGTCGTCGCGCAGCGCGCGGTGGGCCAGCTCGGCGATCTGCCCGGCCATCTCGACACCAGTGGGCCCGGCGCCGACCACGACGAACGTCAGCCACGCGGCCACCTTCGCGGGATCGGTCTCGACCTCGGCCATCTCGAACGCGCCGAAGATGCGTCCGCGCAGCTCGAGGGCGTCGTCGAGCGACTTCATGCCCGGCGCGTGCTCGGCGAACTGGTCGTTGCCGAAGTACGACTGGCCCGCACCGGCCGCGACGACGAGGCTGTCGTAGGTCGTCGTGAACTCGGTCTCGTCCGCCGAGGCGTGCACCGTGCGCGAGTCCAGGTCGATGTCGGTGACCAGGCCCAGCACGGTTCGCGTGTTCTGGTTGCGGCGCAGAATCTCTCGTGTCGCTGGGGCGATCTCCCCGGTGGAGAGGATGCCGGTCGCGACCTGGTAGAGCAGGGGTTGGAAGAGGTGCAGCGACGAGTCCGAGATCAGCGTGACGTCGACGGGCGCCTTCTTCAGTGCCTTCGCCGCGAAGAGTCCCCCGAACCCGGACCCGATGATCACGACGTGATGACGCCTGGTGTGCTCCATCCGCCTAGCGTGCCCGGCCCGGCGCCGCCGGGCACCTCTTTCAGCGAACCGTGACCGCCAGGATCTTCTCGGCCACCTCGGGACGTGCCACGATCAGGTCAGGCAGTCGCGGGTCGGGCTGGTTGTAGCGCAGCGCCGACCCGTCCACCCGGCTGGTGTGCAGGCCCGCCGCGCGGGCGACGGCGACCGGAGCAGCGGAGTCCCACTCGTACTGGCCGCCGGCATGCACGTAGGCATCCGCCTCCCCGAGCAGCACGGCGAGCGCCTTGTAGCCGGCCGAGCCCATGGGGACGAGCTCGGCTCCGGCCTCGGCGACCAGCCACTGCGCCTGCTCAGGCGGACGAGACCGGCTCACCGCGATCTGCATCGGGCCGGACGGACGCTCCGGCAGGTCGACGTGATCGGCAGTCGAGAGCACGCGGCCGCGGCCCGGCAGCGCCACGGCGGCAGCAGTGAGGTCGCCGTCCTCCCAGAGCGCGACGTGCACGGCCCAGTCATGGCGTCCCTCGGAGTACTCGCGGGTGCCGTCGAGCGGGTCGATGATCCAGACTCGAGACGCCTGCAGCCGCGACGGGTCGTCCACCGCCTCCTCCGACAGAACCGCGTCGTCCGGTCGCGCTGCGGCGAGCTCGTCGGCCAGAAAGGCCTGGGCCACCCGGTCGCCCTCGTCGGCCAGGTCTCGACCCTCCAGCGACGTGTTGTCGCGGGTCAGCAGCAGCAGGGCGCCTGCTTGGTCGGCCAGACGGGTCGCGAGCTCGACGTCGGACTCGGTGCCCGGCATCAGTTCGTGTCGACGATCATCGCTGCGCCCACGGTGAAGTTGGTCGCCTCGTCGATCAGGATCAGCCCGCCGGTCTGCCGGTTGCGTCGGTACTCGTCGGCCAGCAGCGGCTGCGTGGTGCGCAGCGATACTCGCCCGATGTCGTTGAGACGCAGCTCGGTCGCCTCCAGGTCGCGGTGCAGGGTGTTGATCTCCAGTCGGTACTGGAGGTCCTTCACCATCGCCCGCGCCGAGTTGGTGGTGTGCTTGATCGCCAGCTTGCGCCCGGCCCGCAACGGCTGGTCAGCCATCCAGCAGACCATCACGTCGATGTCCTGCGACACCTGGGGCTGGTTGTTCGGACGGCACAGCATGCCGCCCCGCGACAGGTCGATCTCGTCGGCCAGGCGCACCGTCACCGACATGGGCGGGTGTGCCTCCTCGACCGAACCGGCCGGGCTGTCGATCGCGCTGATGGTGGAGGTGAACCCGCTGGGCAGCGCCATCACCTCGTCCCCGACGCGCAGGACGCCGCCGGCGACGGTGCCCGCGTAGCCGCGATAGTCGGTGGTCTGCTTGGACTGCGGACGGATGACGTACTGCACCGGGAACCGCACGTCGACCATGTTGCGGTCGCTGGCCACATAGACGTGCTCGAGGTGGTGCAGCAGCGTCGAACCGCCGTACCAGGGCATGTTCTCCGACCGGGTGACGATGTTGTCGCCGTTGAGAGCCGAGATCGGGATGACGGTGAGGTCGGGGATGTCGAGCTTCGTGGCGAACGTGACGAAGTCGGCGTGGATCTTCTCGTAGACCTCCTGGGAGTAGTCGACGAGGTCCATCTTGTTGATGGCCAGCACCAGGTGCGGCACCCGCAGCAGCGAGGTGATGAACGCGTGCCGGTGGCTCTGCTCGACGAGTCCCTTGCGGGCGTCCACCAGCACGATCGCCAGGTCGGCCGTCGACGCGCCCGTCACCATGTTGCGCGTGTACTGGATGTGGCCCGGGGTGTCGGCGATGATGAACTTGCGCTTCGGGGTGGCGAAGTAGCGGTAGGCGACGTCGATCGTGATGCCCTGCTCGCGCTCGGAGCGCAGGCCGTCGGTGAGCAGCGCCAGGTTGACGTACTCGTCCCCCGCGCGCTTGCTGGCGAGCTCGACGTGCTCGAGCTGGTCTTCGAAGATCGTCTTGGTGTCGTAGAGCAGCCGCCCGATGAGCGTGCTCTTGCCGTCGTCGACCGAACCGGCCGTGGCGAATCGAAGCAGGTCCATGTCTAGAAGTAGCCCTCTCGCTTGCGGTCTTCCATCGCTGCTTCGGTCACCTTGTCGTCCCCGCGCGTGGCTCCACGTTCGGTGATGCGCGTCGCGGCGATCTCTTCGAGCACCTTCTCGATGGTGTCGGCGTCCGAGCGCACGGCAGCGGTCAGGGTGGCGTCGCCGACGGTGCGGTAGCGCACCCGCTCGACGAAGATCGCCTCGCCCTCCTTGGCCGCGAAGAACTCGTTGACGTTGAACAGCATGCCGTTGCGGTCGACGACCTCGCGGTCGTGCGCGTAGTAGATGGCGGGCAGCTCGATGTTCTCCCGCGCGATGTAGTCCCAGATGTCGAGCTCGGTCCAGTTCGACAGCGGGAAGACCCGCATGTGCTCACCCGGGTGGATGCGCGCGTTGTACAGGCTCCACAGCTCGGGACGCTGGTTCTTCGGGTCCCACTGGCCGAAGTCGTCGCGGAACGAGAAGACCCGCTCCTTGGCGCGGGCGCGCTCCTCGTCGCGGCGAGCCCCACCGAAGGCGGCGGTGAACTCACCCTTCTCGATGCCTTCGAGCAGCACCGGCGTCTGGATGCGGTTGCGCGAGCCGTTCGGCTCCTCCTGAACGAGGCCGCGTTCGATGGCGTCGGGCACCGAGGCGACGATCAGCTCGACGCCCAGCTCGGCGACGCGGCGGTCGCGGAACTCCAGCACCTCCGGGAAAGTTGTGGCCGGTGTCGACGTGCATCACCGGGAACGGCATGCGGGCCGGGGCGAAGGCCTTGACGGCCAGGTGCAGCATCACCAGCGAGTCCTTGCCGCCGGAGAACAGCAGCACGGGCCGCTCCGACTCGGCGGCCACCTCGCGGATGATGTAGATCGACTCGGCCTCGAGCTCGTCGAGCTGGCTCAGCCGGTACTCCGTGTGCGTGAGTGTCATTGTCCTCGTCACTACTCGTCAGGGGCCGCCCCAGGGTAGCCGCCCAGGGGGGTCGCGTCGGCGGAGCGGCACGGCCCTCTGTCACGATCGGCGGCGTGCGAGCACTGGTGCAACGGGTGACCTCTGCCGAGGTTCGGGTGGACGAGACGGTGGTGGGCGCCTGCCGACCCGAACCCGGCGGGCAGGGGCTGCTGGTGCTTCTGGGAGTCACGCACGACGACACGGACGCCGTGGCGTCGGCGCTGGCCGCCAAGGTCTGGGGACTACGTGTGCTGGACGACGAGCGCTCGGCCTCCGACGTCGCCGCGCCGGTCCTCGTGGTCAGCCAGTTCACCCTCTACGCCGACACCCGCAAGGGACGGCGACCCTCGTGGTCGGGCGCCGCACCTCGTCCCGTGTCCGAGCCGCTGGTGGAGGCGTTCTGTGCTGCGTTGCGCGCGTCCGGGGCGCACGTCGAGACGGGCGTGTTCGGCGCGATGATGGACGTCCACCTGGTCAACAGCGGACCCATGACCGTCCTGCTGGAGGCGTGATCAGTCAGGCACGTGGACGCTGACGAGTGTGCCGGCTTGTCGCGCGAGCCTGCGGTCGAGTGTCACCAGGGTTGCGTCGAGCAGGCCGGCGAGGGCGACGTAGACCGCGTCGTAGGCGGTGAACCGACTCTGACAGCCGATAGACCTCGGCAAGCAGCGTGTCGTGGCGGTGTCGTTGCCCACTGAGGTCTCGCAGATCGGTCACGGCTTCGTCCCCACGCGTCGCCGTGATCGCGCCCAGCCTGACCAGGCGTCGGATCGCAGAGACGGTCTCGACGGGCATCAGCTCGGGGTAGTGCACCGCCCTCCCGTCCGCCATGGTTGCTGATACCGACCTGCCCCGGGCTGACCGCAGCAGCAGCTCCACCGCCGCCGATGCGTCGAGGACGATCACCGAGCGTCGCGCTCGGAACGAATGATCTGGGCGACCAGCCCCTCAGGAAGCTCCACCGGGGAGCTGGCTGCTGATCCGGGCCATCAGCTCGGCGTGCGTCGGCCTCGCGAGCGAGGCGAGCAGCTCGCTCAGCGCGTACTCGCTCAACGACTGGCCGGCCATGGCGGCGCGAGCCTTGAGCCTGCGGTGTGCGTCGTCGGGCATGTTGCGGATCTGGAGCGAGGCCATGCATCAATCATGCGCGGCATGCAGTCTGCATGCAAAGGCGAGGTGGCTGGTCTATCGCAGCTGGGGACGCACGTGCAGGCCGGCCTCCGGGTCGACCACGGCATCCTGCGCCGCGGCCACAGTGACGTCGCCGGCACGGACGTGCAGCGTCGCGTCGACCGGCGTGCTGCGCTTGAGCAGCGCGAGCGCCAGCGGCCCGTCCTCGTAGTGCCGCGCGGCCGAGCCGATCGCTCCCACCTGCTTGCCGGTGTCGGCGAGCACCACCGCGTCGCCGTGCGCGGGGAGCGTGTCGACGGATCCGTCCAGGTGCAGGCGGGTGAGCCGGCGGGGAGGCCGGCCGAGGGTGTGCACCCGCGCGACGGTCTCCTGGCCCCGGTAGCAGCCCTTGTCGAGGTGGACGGCCGTGTCGATCCAGCCGACCTCGTTCGGGATGGTCTTGTGGTCGGTGTCGAGGCCGAGCCGTGGCTCGCCCCGGGCGATGCGCAGCGCCTCGTGGGCCCAGACCCCCGCGGGCGCTCCCCGGGTGCCCGGCACGTCGGGCAGGGTGTGGCGGGGCAGCGGCTCGGCCCCGTCGCGGGTGACGATCACCGCCCAGTCGTCGGTGACGTCGTCCACCTCGACGCGCATCATGAACTGCATCGAGCGCAAGAAGGCCACCAACGGCTCGGCCTGCCCCGGCTCGACGATGGCCCAGACTGCCTCGCCGTCGTCGCGCATGCGCAGGTGGTGCTCGACATGTCCGTGCGGGCTCAGCAGCAGGCCTTGGGTCGTCTCGCCGGGCTGAAGGCCGGCGACGTGCTGGGAGAGCAGCGAGTGCAGCCAGGTCAGCCGGTCGGGGCCGGCGACGCGCACGACGCCGTGGTGGGAGAGGTCGACGAACGCCTCGCCTCGGTCGAGCAGCCGTTGCTCACGTGCGGGGTCGCCGTAGTGGGCGGCGACGCCGCTGTCCGGCGCCTCGGCCTCGACAGCACCGGGCAGGTCGAGCAGGGGTGAGCGATAGGCCATGCACGCGTCAACGTCGGTCGTGGCTGTGGTGATTCCGACCACTACTGGGCGACGGCCGGGCCGGCGACCCGCTGAAGCTCGGCACTGACGTGCGGGTGCGACTCCTCGCCCATCGCTGTCATGTCCATCACCCACATCAGCCGGCTGTTGACCAGGCCGTAGAGCCGGGTGGCGGCGCGGTAGTCCTTGGCGGTCTCGGTGGTCAGCACGCCGCGGGTGGCGAGGGAGACGCGTGCCGGCTCGACGGTGCCCAGGTAGATCTCGATGATGCCGGTCGGGTGGGTGAGCAGCACCTCGACCTGCCCGTCCGGCTGGGGCCGCCAGTAGCCGGTCTCGCGGGCCATCGGGTCGCCGATCTCGCCCTCGTCGCTCAGGCGCCACGTCGCCGACGAGTACACGAGGTAGGGCTTGCCCGGCACGTAGCCGAACGTCACCTCTTGACCGAAGCGGAACGCCTCGATCGTCGGGTAGTCACCGACACCGGCGCCCTCCCAGGTACCGAGCAGCCAGGCGAGCGGCACGCACGCCGGGTTCAGGTCGGGTGGGATCTCCACGCCGACGGCTCAGGCCTGGCCCTTGAACAGCTTGTAGACCACGTACCCGGCGAACCAGGTGATGAACACACCGACCAGGACGAGGAGGGAGGTGAAGAAGAACTCCAGCACGAGCCGCAGCCTATCTGCCCGGGTCGTACGCTCGCAGCCATGGCGCGGGCGTTGGTGGTCAAGGTCACGGCCGGGCAGGACTCTCCCGAGCGGTGCGCGCAGGCGTTCTCGGTGGCCGCGACCGCGGTCAGCTCGGGCGCGCAGGTGTCGTTGTGGCTCACCGGCGAGGCTGCCTGGTTCGCCCTGCCGGGCCGGGCGCAGACGTTCGTCCTCGAGCACTCACCACCACTGGGCGACCTGCTGGACGCCGTGCTGGCGGGCGGCACGGTGACGCTGTGCACGCAGTGCGCCGCCCGCCGCGACATCGACCCCGACGACGTCCTGCCCGGGGTGCGGGTGGCGGGAGCGGCCATGTTCACCGAAGAGGTGCTGGCCGACGGCGCCCAGGCCCTCGTGTACTGACGTCGGCCGCACTCGCGCCGGGCTACCGCCGGGCTACTGCCGCCGCGTCCAGGTGGTGCCGCCGTCGTTGCTGGTCCAGGTCTGGTCGTCGGCCACGACCCACCCCGCCGCGGCTGTGCGGAACGACATCGCCACGTCGGTGGACGACGCTCCCTCGATGCAGCCGATGGGCTCGGCTCCCGGGGAGCCCACCGCCAGCCCGACGCAGTCCCCGGCGCTGGGCACCGCGACCACCGGCAGGTTCGTGATGACCGCCATCGCCACAGCCTGGGGGGTTCGCCCCGCCGATGCCCAGCTCACGCCGGAGTTGACGGTGCTGTAGACCTCGCCGTTGCCGCAGAGCACCGACGCCTCTTCGAAGGTCGACGCCTCGAGCTCGAGCGTCGTCCGCCTGCCGCAGGGTGAGTCGACGGTGGCGTACGGCGCGTGCAGCGTCGTCGCCCCCGGATCGACCTCCATGTGCCAGGCGCCTGTCGTGTCGGACGGCCCCACCCAGGTTCGCCCGGTGTTCTCGCTGATGGTGAAGCCAGGCGCGCACTCGCGACCGGAGGCGCCCACGAACCACAGCGCGTCCTCGCCTGGTCGGGCGACCCGGAGCAGCTGGTCGGTGGGCGTCGCCACCGGCTGCCACGACTTGCCCTGGTCGTCGCTCACCTCGATCGCAGCGCCGCCCCCGGGGCAGGTTCCGACGACGCCGCGCGCCGCCGACCGGGCCGACAGCGCGGCCAACGGCCGTTCACGCTGCGGATCGGCGGCAAGCGGCTCATCCACCTGCGGTGTCTCGCCCGCGTCGTCCGCCGGCGTCGGCTCGGCCAGGGCGGTGGCGCGCGGGTGTGGCATCCACGACCACCGTCGGTTCCGGTGGCGTGGGGTCGCGCAGCGCCAGGACGACCAGCACGGCCGCCACCAGGCTGAGCGCCCCCAGACCGACGTACGTCCAGGGGATCGACCGTCCGCCCGCTGCCATGATCGCGGAGCCTAGCGATCATGGCAGCCTGCCGGGCGCGACCGACTCCACGGCCCTGCGTTCTCAGCCGAGCAGCACCTCGACCGGGCGCACCTGGCCGGACTCGACCTCGACCGCCTGGTCGGCCGGCTCCGAGCCGGCCGCCAGCGTCCGTAGCGTCCAGGTGCCCGGCGCGGCGTAGAACCGAAACCGGCCCGCGTCGTCGGTCTGTACCTCGGCGGTGAACTCGCCGGAGGAGTCCAGCAGCCGGACGTAGGCCCCCGCCAGCGGGTCGTCGTCGCGCGAGACGACGCCCTCGATGACGGCCCGGGTGCCGATGTCGTCGAGCGGTCGCGACGCCTCGCCCGGCAGTGCGCCGCACATCAGGCGGTTCCCCCGTCCGCGTCACCCGGGGTGTCGCCGAGCTGGATGGGGACGCCGACCAGCGAGCCGTACTCCGTCCACGAGCCGTCGTAGTTCTTGACGTTCGCGTGCCCGAGCAGCTCGTGCAGCACGAACCACGTGTGCGCCGAGCGCTCCCCGATGCGGCAGTAGGCGACGGTGTCGCGCGCGTCGTCCAGCCCGGCCGACCCGTAGATCTCGCGCAGCTCGTCGTCGGACTTGAAGGTTCCGTCGTCGTTGGCGGCCTTGCTCCACGGGACGTTGATCGCCGTCGGGACGTGGCCGGGCCGCTGCGACTGCTCCTGCGGCAGGTGCGCGGGAGCCAGCAGCCGGCCCGCGTACTCGTCGGGCGAGCGGACGTCGACGAGGTTCTGGGCACCGATCGCGGCGAGCACGTCGTCGCGGAAGGCCCGGATGCTGCGGTCCTGCTCGGCGGCGACGTACTGCGTCGGTGCCCGGTCGGTCACGTCGGCGGTGAGGGTGCGCGAGTCGAGCTCCCAGCGCTTGCGGCCGCCGTCGAGAAGGCGGACGTCGCCGTGGCCGTAGAGGCGGAAGTACCAGTAGGCGTACGCGGCGAACCAGTTGTTGTTGCCGCCGTAGAGCACGACGGTGTGGTCGTTGGCGATGCCCTTGCGTGAGAGCAGCGCGTCGAACTGGGCCTTGGTGACGAAGTCGCGACGCACCGGGTCTTGCAGGTCGCTGGTCCAGTCGAGGCGCACGGCGCCGGGGATGTGGCCCTTGTCGTAGGCCGAGACGTCTTCGTCGACCTCGACGAGGACGACGGACGGGTCGTCGAGGTGCTGCTCCACCCAGTCGGCGGAGACGAGTACCTGGTCACGGGTAGCGGTCATGGTGGTGCTCCTAGTCGAAGTGAGGGCTGAGCGGGATCAGGCGAAGGTGGGGATGCGGATGCCGGCGCGGCGGATCCGCAGGTACATCTCGCAGCCGAGGCAGAACCCGAAGGCTGCGTTGAGAAAGGCTGCCGCCAGGGCGAGCGCCACGGCGCCCGTGGTCACCGCGCCCAGCCCGGTCACGACGCCGAGCAGCGCGGTGGCGGTGAACGCCAGGCCGCACAGCTGGGCGAAGCGCGGCGGCTCGACGGCTTCGAGCTCGGCCGGGGGCCCCAGCCGCGGCCGGACGGTCGTCCGGTACAGCCAGGCGTACGGGGTGGCGGCCGGACCGGCCAGCACGCCGAGGGCGAAGATGCCCGCCTGGGCCAGCAGCAGCCAGGGGTTGCCGGTGAGCAGAACCACCGCCAGCACGGTGGTGGTGAGCGTGGCAGCGAAGCGCTGTCCGCGAGGGTCGATCATGGGTGCTCCGTTGTGCGTCGGGCGAGGGCGCAGCCGTCCGTGGGACGACGGCGTGCGCGAGGACGTCCTCGATCGGGAGTCGCGAGGGTGCCGGGTGGGACCGTCTCCGGCGAGAGGGGGCGCGACCCCCTAGGGCATACAGGTCGCGGAGTGCACGACGCCGTGGTCGACGACCCGGCACCGGGTCAGCCGACCGTAGACGTGGCCCTGCTTGATGCAGGGGCAAGCGGTGAGCACGGCGCGGATCATGCCACGGCCTCGCCCAGAACTGCTAGTACCTCGTCGCTCCGCGGTACTCCGGCCGCGCGGCGGATCTCGCGGCCCGCGCCGTCCAGCACGAGCGTGGTGGGGGTGCGGCGCACGTCGAGGCGACGCACCAGGTCGAGGTTCGCCTCGGCGTCGACCTCGACGTGCGTGACACCGGGCACGGCCGAGGCCACGGTCCCCAGCACCTGGCGCGTGGCGCGGCACGGGGCGCAGAAGGCGGAGGAGAACTGCACGAGGGTGGCGCGCTCGCCGAGGGGTTGGCCCAGGTCAGCGGAGGTGAGCGTGGGGGTGTCGCTGCTCGCCGGGGCTGCCTTGGCGGGCGTGACGCGTCCATCGGTGCGCCGGCGCCACAGGCCGAATGCACTGGCGCCCGCGAGGACGGCCAGCAGCACCGCGAGCTCCACCATGGCTGAAGCAAAGCGTATGGGCGCGTGGATATTCCACTCGCTCAGGAGACGATCCCCTCGGCCACGGCCCACGCGGCGCTGAACGCCACCGGGGCAGCGAGCACAACCGGGAGGGACGCGGCCAGCAGGGCATGGACGGACGCCGGCATCGGGGCGTCCTCGACGGCGCGGTCGTCGCGGATGAGGCGGGCCACCCACAGCCCGGCGACGGCGACGAGCCCGCACGTGCCGGCGACCAGAGCAGCCGCCCCGGCGCTGAGCGAGGAGTCGGCGATCGGTGCGGCGTAGGCGTCCATGATCAGCCCGACGCTGGCTGCCGCGATGCCGCCGCCGGCGGCCCACAGCAGCAGGGGCCCTGGGAAGACGGCGATCGCGGCGCCGGTCGCCGTCCCGGCCAGGGCGACGAGCAGGACGGCCTCGCCGAGGTCGTCGGCGCCCAGGCCCAGCCAGATCGCCGCGGACGAGGCCAGCACCAGCATCGTCACCCCGAGGCTGAGCGAGGCCGTGAGCCGCGCTCGTCCGTCGCGGCGCGTGAGCTGGACGATCACCAGCGCCACGAACCCGCCTCCGCAGGCGACGAGCACCGGCCGCAGCGTCTGCGGGTCGAGCGGACCCGCCGCCTGCGCCGCGACGAGCGCGCTGGCCAGCGCCCCGGCCACGAGGGCGACAGCGCCCGACGTCCGAGCGGCAGGGGCGTCGCCGGCGCGCACCATGGCGAGGACGAGCAGGGCCTGCAGCCCGACGACGGCGGCAGCAAGCAGGTACTGACCGCCCAACGACGCAGCGACCAGCACTCCTGCCACGGCGGAGGCCAACAGCGCTGCCATAGATGATCACTCTGCCAGACGCCCGGTACCCTGGGCCGTGACTCGCGGTCGGCGCGGGTCGCGATGTGTACCGGGCGACGCCGTTCTCGCCCGTCATCAGCGTGAGGAGCCGCCGTGGCCACCTTGCTCGTGCTGACGAACGCGCTGCAGCCGGCCGCCGAGGTGCTGCCCGCGCTGGGCCTGCTGCTGCACCAGGTCAAGGTCGCGCCTGCCGAGGCGTCGGCCCTGCTCGAGGTGCCCGCCAACGACGCCATCCTCGTGGACGGCCGGCGCGAGCTGGCCCAGTCACGCGGCCTGACCAGGCTGATCCGCACGACGGGGGTGGACGTCCCGCTGTTCCTCATCGCCACCGAGGGCGGGCTGGCCGCCGTCACCGCCGACTGGGGCATCGACGACGTCCTGCTGGACTCCGCCGGGCCGGCTGAGGTCGAGGCGCGGCTGCGGCTGGCCGCCGGACGGCTCAGCGCCCTGCCCGACGGGGACTCCCTCACCGCGCCCATCCATCGCGGCGAGCTCGTGATCGACGAGACGACCTACACGGCCAAGGTGGGCGGACGCACCCTCGACCTCACGTTCAAGGAGTTCGAGCTGCTCAAGTACCTCGCCCAGCACCCTGGGCGGGTGTTCACCCGCGCCCAGCTGCTGCAAGAGGTGTGGGGCTACGACTACTACGGCGGCACCCGCACCGTCGACGTCCACGTACGTCGGCTGCGCGCCAAGCTGGGCACTGAGCACGACTCGCTGGTGGGAACCGTGCGCAACGTCGGGTACCGCTTCGTGCCCCCGCGCGACGCATCACCGGCCACGAAGACGCGCGAGGCGGCCCCCCCGGCCTGACGGCCCAGCCCCGCCGCCGGTTGTCGGGTCAGCCGGTCGCGGCCGTCCACAGCAGCGATCGTCGCGGCGCGTCGCCCCCAGGCAGGCAGCGAGGTCTGGCCCCTACCACCTCGGTGCGGCTGGATCGCCGCCATGGACCTCGCTGCTGTGCTCACCCGTCAGGACGGGCTCATCACCAAGCAGCAAGCGTTGGCAGCGGGCATGTCCCTCGGCGCCATCCGCCACGCCACCCGCCCAGGTGGCCCATGGGAGCGCCTCGCGCCGGGGCTGTATGCAGCGTTCACCGGTCAGCTCAGCACACGCCAACGACTGCGGGCGGCGGTGATGCGAGCCGGCCCGGACGCCGTCCTGACCGGGTCGGACGCCTGCCGCGCCCATGGCCTGCGCTACGTCCCCGACGCGCCACGCCCGATGGTTCTCATCCCGCATGGACGCCGCGCTCCGGTCGGGGGTGTCGCGATCGTCCGCCGGGCTGTGGACGTTCCCCGGCCGCGCGTGGTCGCGGGCCTTCCCGTCGCGCCGGTCGATCGAGCCGTGATGGACGCGACGCGCTGGTCGGCGTCCAGCCCGCAGGTGCGACCGTCCCTGCAGGACACCCGGGCGCTGGTCTGCGAGTCGGTGCAACGACGTCTGACCACGCCCGATCGACTCGCACAGGCCCTGCTGCGGATGCCCCGCAACGGAACGCGCTTCATTCGCACCGCCGTCGACGATGTCGCCGCCGGATGCTGGAGCGCCCCGGAGTGCGAGCTGCGCGACGTGGTGCGCAGCTCGTCGGTGCTGCCCGAGCCGCACTGGAACACGCCGTTGCCCGACCTGCCGGACGTCACTCCCGACGGGTGGTGGGACGAGGCGCGCCTCGCGCTCGAGGTCGACTCCGAGGAGTTCCACGACTACGGGCTCGGCCCCGAGCAGACCGAACGGCGCCAGGCACGCATGGTGGCCGCGGGGTGGACGGTCATGTCGATCAGCCCTCGCCGCATCCGGCGCTCGGCCTCGTCGCTGCTGGTGGAGATCGAGTCGTCCTATCGCCTTCATCTCCGCCGCCACTGAGGTGTGAGCACGCCTGGTCCCGATCAAGGCGGCACTTGGGTCGCTATAGCGACCTGAACTGCACCGCGAGGGCCGCGATCGCTGCTCGGAGTGCACCTTGATCATCCATCTGTCACGCAACGCGCACCCTGATCAACAGCTCGCGACCCGAGCCGCACCTTGACACGACCGTCAGCAGCACAGACCGCACCGTGATCGGCGCTGCGGCCGGGCGGGCACGGCTCGCGCTGAGGGCCGCTCGGATCGGCACCGCTGCGTAGGCTCGTGGCATGCCGATCCCCGCGCCGCCCGTCGACGTCCGGCGTCGTCTCAGCGGTGCCGAGCTCGACGAGGTGCGGGCGCTGATCGACGCGGCGACGATGGCCGACGGGGTTCGTCCGCTCAACGAGCACGTCATGCTGCACCTGCGCCACGGCGGGGACGAGGACACGCGCAACCTGCTCGCGCGCGACGCCGACGGGCGTCTCGTCGGGTACGCCCACCTCGACGTGACGGACGCCGTGGCCGGCCCGAGCGCCGAGCTGGTCGTCCACCCGATGCATCGCGGCCAGGGAAACGGACGCGCGCTCGTCGACGCGGCCCGCCACAACGCCGGCCCCCGGCTGCGGCTGTGGTCGCACGGCTCGCACCGCTCGGCGCGCGAGCTGGCGTCGCGGATGGACTTCACCTCGGTGCGCTCGCTGTGGCAGATGCGGCGAAGCCTGTACGCGCCGATCCCCGACCCGGTGTGGCCCGAGGGGGTCAGTGCTCGCACCTACCGCCCCGGCCACGACGAGCAGGCGTGGCTCGACCTCAACGCACGGGCGTTCGCCGAGCATCCCGAGCAGGGCGACTGGACGCCGTCCGACCTGGCCAGGCGCACGAGCGAGGCCTGGTTCGACCCGGCCGGGTTCTTCTTGGCCGAGCGGGCCGGCAACGAGGGCCAAGCGAAGCCCCGACTCGTCGGCTTCCACTGGACGAAGGTGCATGGCGGCAGCCCTGACCAGGCGCACGCCGACATCGGCCCCCACGAGCACTCCCCGCACGGCCACGACCCCCTCGGCGAGGTGTACGTGCTCGGCGTGGACCCGTCCGAGCGCGGCACCGGCGTCGGCCACGCCCTCACGCTGCTGGGCCTGTGCCACCTTCGTGGGCTCGGGCTGGGCCAGGTGATGCTGTACGTGGACGAGTCGAACACCTCGGCCATCCGGCTCTACGAGTCGCTCGGCTTCACCCACTGGGACACCGACGTCATGTACGCCCTCGACCCTGCCGCCACCGACCCGGGCGCGCCCCCAGGCCCTACCCCGCCCTCGGTAGTCGTGCCACGATGAACGCATGAGCACCGAGGCGTTGACCAGCGAGAAGACAGGCGACCAGACGGAGGCTGCCGACCCACGCGGTGGCGACGGCCACGAGGCAGGCACCGGCACGCTCCCGCTGCCCGACAACCGCTTCGGTGACCGCGAGCTCTCGTGGCTGCAGTTCAACACCCGCGTGCTCGAGCTGGCCGAGGACGTCGAGCTTCCTCTGCTCGAGCGCGCCCGCTTCTACGCGATCTTCGCCTCGAACCTGGACGAGTACTTCATGGTGCGCGTGGCCGGGTTGCGCCGGCGCATCGCCGCCGGTTTCGCGAGCCGCGCGGCGTCCGGGCTGCTGCCACGCGAGGTGCTGGACGCGATCACCAAGCAGGCCGGCGAGCTGATGGCGCGCCACGCCCACGGGTTCCGGGACGAGATCGTGCCGGCGCTGGCCGACGAGGGCATCGAGCTGTTGCGCTGGGACGACCTGGACGACGACGAGCAGACGACGATGCAGCAGTTCTTCCGCGACCGCGTCTTCCCCGTGCTGACCCCGCTGGCCGTGGACCCGTCGCACCCCTTCCCCTACATCTCCGGGCTGTCGCTCAACCTGGCCGTCGTCATGCGCAACCCGCGTACCGACACCGTCCACTTCGCACGCGTGAAGGTTCCCCGCCTGCTCAACCGGTTCGTGCCCACCAGCGGCCAACGCTTCGTGCCGATGGAAGACATCGTGGCCGCGCACCTCGTGCAGCTCTTCCCGGGCATGGAGGTCATGCAGCACCACACGTTCCGGGTGACCCGCAACTCCGACCTCGAGGTCGAGGAGGACGACGCGGAGAACCTGCTGACCGCGATGGAGAAGGAGCTCGTCCGCCGCCGGTTCGGACCCCCGGTGCGCCTGGAGATCGAGGACTCCATGGACCCGAAGATCCTCGACCTGCTGGTCAAGGAGCTCGGTGTGCAGACCGAGGACGTCTACACGCTCCCCGGCCCGCTCGACCTGACGGGGTTGCACGCCATCGCCGACCTCGGTCGCGACGAGCTGAAGTACCCGCCGTTCATCCCGGCCACGCACCGCGACCTGCCCGACGTCGAGTCGGCGTCGCCGGCGGACATGTTCTCCACGATCCGCACCGAGGACGTGCTGGTGCACCACCCGTACGACTCGTTCTCGACCTCGGTGCAACGCTTCATCGAGCAGGCCGCCGCCGACCCCAAGGTGCTGGCCATCAAGCAGACGCTGTACCGCACGTCCGGCGACTCCCCGATCATCGACGCCCTGGTGGACGCCGCCCAGTCGGGAAAGCAGGTGCTGGCGCTGGTGGAGATCAAGGCCCGCTTCGACGAGCAGGCCAACATCTCGTGGGCGCGCAAGCTCGAACGCGCCGGCTGCCACGTCGTCTACGGGCTTCTCGGGCTCAAGACGCACTGCAAGCTGTGCCTCGTGGTGCGCGAGGAGCGCGACGGCCTGCGCCGCTACGCGCACATCGGCACCGGCAACTACCACCCCAAGACGGCGCGCCTGTATGAAGACCTGGGCCTGCTGACGTCCGACCCGGTGGTCGCCGAAGACGTCAACCACCTGTTCAACGCGCTGTCGGGGTACTCCAACCGCACCGAGTACGGACGGCTGCTCGTTGCCCCGCACTCCATCCGCAAGGGGCTCGTCGAGCGCATCGACCGCGAGATCGAGAACCACAAGGCCGGCCGTGAGGCATGGGTGCGCTTCAAGCTCAACAGCCTCGTGGACGAGAAGACGATCGACGCCCTGTACCGCGCGTCGCAGGCCGGCGTGCCCGTCGACGTGTGGGTGCGCGGCATCTGCGCGCTCAAGCCGGGCATCCCCGGGCTGAGCGAGAACATTCGTGTGGTCAGCGTGCTCGGCCGCTTCTTGGAGCACTCGCGCGTGTTCTCCTTCGCCAACGCCGGCAACCCCGAGGTGTGGATCGGCTCGGCCGACCTGATGCACCGCAACCTCGACCGCCGCGTCGAAGCCCTGGTGAGCCTGGGCAACGGGGCGCACGTCCGCCAGCTCGTCGACCTGCTCGGGCTAGGCTTCGACCCGTCCATCTCGGCGTGGCACCTCGGTGCCGACGCGGAGTGGACACGGGTCAACCACGACGCCGAGGGCGCCCCGCTGCAGGACGTCCAGCAGCTGCTCATCGAGCGCACGACCCGCCGCCGCAAGAAGGCGTGACTCCCCGTCACGTCAGCCCGACGTCCTGACCCGCCGAGCCGCCGAGCAGAAGGACCACCGTTGTCCGAATCGCCCCCGTCCCCGTCCCCCAAGGCCCGGTCGGTGACCGAGACCGAGCGCAAGTTCAGGGTGCACGGGCTCTACCGCATGCCCGACCTCGTCGATGCCGGCGCGGTCGCCGCCGTGGACGACCTCGGCGTCGCCGTGCTGGACGCGACCTACTTCGACACCGACGACCTGCGCCTGGCCCGCGAGGGCATCACGCTGCGTCGACGCGTCGGTGGGGACGACGAGGGCTGGCACGTCAAGCTGCCGGTGTCGAGCGCCGGGGACGCGCGCACGCGCGAAGAGGTGCAGCTTCCGCTGTCAGCCAGCACGAGCGACGACGTGCCGGACGAGCTGCGGCACCTGGTCGGCGTGCTGGTGCGCACCGACGCGCTGCACCCGGTAGCGACGCTGCGCACCGAACGGCACAGCTACGCGCTGTGGCCCGTCGCGACGACGACCGAGCCGGCCGCGCCGAGCAGCGACGCAGCGAGCGACGAGGGCAACGATCCCACGGCCGACCAGGCGGGCGACCCGGTCGAGCTGGGCGAGCCGGGTGAGCCCGCGCCGGTCGCCGTGCTCACCGACGACGTCGTGAGCGTGCTCGACAACGACGCGACGATGGTGGCGCGGTTCCGCGAGTTCGAGCTCGAGGACAACCCCGACGCCGACCCCGACGACGCCGTCCGCACCGCCGCCGCGGTCTCGTCCGCGCTCGTGGCCGCCGGCGCGGTCACCGGCGAGTTCGTCTCCAAGGCCGTGCGCGCGCTCGGCCCGTTCGCCACCGCGCCCGCCGAGGTGCCCGAGCCGCCGACGGTCACCCCCGACGACCCTGCGCGCGACGCCGTGCGGGCCCACATCGCTCGGCACACCCGTCGGCTGCGCGGTGCCGACATGGCCGTGCGCCGCGACCTCGACGACGCCGTGCACCAGATGCGTGTCGCCGCGCGGCGGCTGCGCAGCGGGCTGCGTGTCTTCCGGCCGCTGCTCGACCAGGAGTGGGCCGACTCGCTGCGCACCGAGCTGGCCTGGGTCGCCGGTGAGCTGGGTGACTACCGCGACACCGAGGTGCTGCTCGAACGCCTGGAGGCCCACCTCGACCTGCTGCCCGACGACGTCGACCCGGAGCCGGCCCGCGCGCACGTCGAGACGGTGCTCGTCGCCCGCCTGGCCCAGGCGCGTGAGCGCGCCCTGGCCATGCTCGACTCGACGCGCTACTTCGACCTGCAGGTGCGCCTCGTCGCCGCGGCCCACGACCCCGTGACGACGGCCGCTGCCGACCTGCCGAGCCGGCAGGTCGTCCCTCCGCTGGTCGATCGTGCCTGGAAGAAGCTCGCCAAAGAAGCCACCAAGCTGCTCACCGACGAGGAGCAGATCCCCGGCGGCGCACCCGACGCCGAGTGGCACGCCTCACGCATCACGGCCAAGAAGGCGCGCTACGCAGCCGAGGCCGCCGCGCCGGTCTTCGGCGAGGACGCTGCGGCGTTCGGCAAGCAGCTCTCGCTGGTCACCGAGGTGCTGGGCGACCACCAGGACGCCGCGATCGCGATCGAGAAGATCAAGAGCCTGGCAGCCGAGGAGGGCATCACCGCGCCCGCCGCGTTCGGTCTCGGCACGCTGCTCAGCGTCGAGCACGACTCGGTCGCCGGTACGCGCACCGACTTCTCTACGCTGTGGCCGCAGGTGAGCCGGCGCCGTTGGCGGCGCTGGATGACGGGCTGACCGGCTCGCCGTACGTGACGGGTCGACGTCGATGACGGGCGAGGAGTAGCCGGATGGCCGCTGGGCGTTCCGTCGCCGAGCCAGTCGTGCGCGCCGCCGGGGCGGTGCTGTGGCGTCCGGCTCGCGCTGCGTCGACCCCGGGCATCGAGGTCGGCCTGGTGCACCGGCCCAAGTACGACGACTGGTCACTGCCCAAAGGCAAGCTCGACCCCGGTGAGCACATCACCGGCTGCGCCGTGCGCGAGGTGCTCGAAGAGACCGGTCATGCGATCTCGCTCGGCGCGCCCCTGGGCCTGCTGCGCTACCCGGTGGCCGGCGCCATCAAGCAGGTGGACTACTGGGCCGCCCGCGCGGACGACACGGCAGCCCCCTGGCGCGGGACCGCCGAGATCGACCGGCTCGAGTTCGTCTCGGCGCAGCGGGCGGCGAGCCGGCTCAGCCATCCGCGCGACGTCGACCTGGTCGAGTCAGCCGCGGCCCTGCTGGGCGATCCCCCCACCGACACCACTCCCCTCGTCGTGCTGCGCCACGCGAAGGCGCTGGCCCGCAAGCGGTGGGACGGCGCGGACCCCGACCGTCCCCTCGAAGCCAAGGGGACGGCGCAGGCCGACCGGCTGGCCGTCCTGCTGGCCTGCTTCGGGGTCGAACGCGTGGTGTCGTCGGACTCGTTGCGGTGCGTCGACACGGTGCACCCCTATGCCACGGCTGCCCGTGCGCACGTCGAGCTCGAGCCCCGGGTGACCGAAGAAGCGCACGAGACCACAGCCGGGGCAGCCGCCGACGCCGTCACCGAGCTTCTCCACGACCCGCGCCCGGCAGTGCTGTGCTCGCACCGTCCGGTGCTCCCGACGATCTTCGACGCACTCGGCAGGCTGCCGACCGACCCCTTCACGGGCAGCAGACCGGTGCGCGCCCTCAGCCCTGGCGCCTTCGTCGTGCTGCACCGCCGGGTCACCCCAGCGGGCGTCGAGATCGTCGGCGCCGAGCACCACGAGCCCTGACGGGGCCACATTCCCCCCGCGAGCGGGCACAGAAGCCAGTCCACACTGGGCAAACGCGTCAGCAGCCCGGCGAAGATCGTTCACAGATCGTTCACGCGAGGCGGGCCGCCTGGTCATTCGGTGCGCCTATGTTCCAGGGCGACAACTGCGGCACTGAAGGCCGCCCACGCGAGTTACCGTGACGAGAGGAAACACCGTGACCATCTCCAGCATCCGACGCGCTACGCCGCTGGTGGGTGTGGCGTCGCTGGCCCTGGTTCTGGCCGCCTGTGGCGGCGACGACACCACCGACACCACCACGGACGCCACCACCGACCCCGGCACCGAGGAGACCACCGCCGGTGGGGACCTCTCCGGACAGCTCAGCGGCGCAGGCGCGAGCTCGCAGGCCGCGGCCATGCAGGCCTGGCAGGCCGGCATCCAGGCGATCAACCCCGACCTGACGGTCAACTACGACCCGGTCGGCTCCGGCGGTGGCCGCGAGCAGTTCACCGCCGGTGGCATCGCCTTCGCCGGCAGCGACGCCGCCCTCGACGAGGAGGAGCGCGCCGGGCGAACGAGCGTTGCGGCGTCGGCTACATCCAGATCCCGACTACATCTCCCCGTCGCGGTGGCCTTCAACCTGCCGGGCATCGACTCGCTGAACATGGACGCGACGCTGATCGCCAACATCTTCAACCAGCAGGTCACCACCTGGGACGACCCGGCCATCGCCGAGCTCAACCCCGACGTGGAGCTGCCGAGCAGCAGCATCACCCCGGTGAACCGCTCGGACGAGTCCGGCACGACGGAGAACTTCGACGAGTACCTCTTCGCGGCCGCTCCCGACGACTGGCCGTACGAGCCCAGCGGTGTGTGGCCGGTCTCCGGCGGCGAGGCAGCGCAGGGCACCTCCGGTGTCGTGCGGCGACCAGGGCCGGCGAGGGCTCCATCGTCTACGCCGATGCCAGCCAGATCGGCGACCTGGGCACCGTCGCCGTCCAGGTGGGCGACGAGTTCGTTCCGTACTCGACCGAGGCCGCGGCCGCGATCGTCGACGCGTCCCCGGCTGTCGAGGGGCTGCCCGGGACGGCGACCTCGCCATCGATCTCGAGCGCGACACCACGGGTCCGGCGTCTACCCGATCGTGCTGGTGTCCTACACCTCGCCTGCCAGGAGTACGACGACGCGCAGACGGCCGCGAACGTCAAGGGCTTCCTCGAGTACGTCATCAGCGCGGAAGGCCAGCAGGCGGCCGCCGAGACGCCGGCTCCGCGCCGATCACGGACGAGACGCGGGCTGACGCCCAGGCTGCGATCGACCTGATCCAGACCGGCTGAGCGGCGCGGCTGCACTGATGAACGGTAGGAGGTCCGGACATTCCGCCCACACGAGGTGTCCGGACCTCCTACCTTCATGGACACACCGTGATCCCATCCCCCCGGCCGACGACACGAGGAGCACCAGGTGTCGACACACTAGCACCGACGGGTGGCCAGAGACCGAACCCCCTGGCCCCACCCCGGCTCGACGAGAAGATCAGCCACCGGGCCGACCGCACGTTCTCCGGGCTCGCCCGTGGCGCGGGCATCTTCATCCTGGTGACGCTGGCGTTCGTCGCCAT
This sequence comes from uncultured Actinomycetota bacterium, assembly GCA_963714455.1. Classification (GTDB taxonomy): domain Bacteria; phylum Actinomycetota; class Actinomycetes; order Jiangellales; family Jiangellaceae; genus CAVQGZ01. The sequence continues at coordinate 129,921 of CAVQON010000021.1, read as the reverse complement.
CTTCTTGACCCTGGAGTCGATCCCGGCGCTCACGGCAGCCCCGGAGGACCTTCCCGGCGGCGAAGGATTCCTCGCCTACGCCGGTCCGCTGCTCTTCGGCACCGTCTGGGCCGCGCTGCTGGCGATGCTGGTCAGCGTGCCGCTGGCCGTCGGCATCGCCCTCTTCATCTCCCACTACGCACCCCGCCGGCTGGCTCAGTCGCTCGGCTACGTCATCGACCTGCTGGCAGCCATCCCGAGCGTGGTCTACGGCCTCTGGGGCATCGCGGTGCTGGCGCCCGCCCTCGTCGGCTTCTACCAGTGGCTGGCGGCCAACCTGAGCTTCATCCCCTTCTTCGCCGGGCCTGCCTCGTCGACCGGACGGACCATCCTCACCGCCGCCCTCGTGCTGGCGATCATGGTGCTGCCGATCATGACCGCCATCAACCGCGAGATCTTCCTTCAGACGCCGCGCCTGCACGAGGAGGCGGCGCTGGCGCTCGGTGCCACCCGCTGGGAGATGATCCGGATGACGGTCTTCCCCTACGCGCGCTCGGGCATCATCTCCGGCGCGATGCTGGGGCTGGGCCGCGCGCTGGGCGAGACGATGGCCGTCGCGATGGTGCTCTCGACCACCGGCGGGCTGGTGACGCTCAACCTGATCAGCTCGGCGAACCCGTCCACGATCGCGGCGAACATCGCGCTGAAGTTCCCCGAGTCGTCCGGGCTGGCCGTCAACGCGCTGGTGGCGACCGGTCTGGTGCTGTTCATCGTCACCTTCGCCGTCAACTTCGCGGCCCGGGCCATCATCGCCCGCCGCGCCGAGTTCTCCGGAGCGAACTGATGGCCACCTCGACCCGTCCCCCGGTGCCGAGCACCGAACGGCACATCGACGTCGTGCAGCCGAGCCTGCCGCGCGCCGTGACCCTGGGCGTGCTGGCCTTCGCCCTCGCCGTCGGCGTCGGCGCCTACCTGCTGCTCGGCAACTGGTTCGCCCTCGGGGTCGGGGTCTTCCTGGGCTACCTCATCCCGATCTACGTGCTGTCGCGCACACGGGAGAGCAAGCGGCGGGCCACCGACCGGCTCTGGGCGGTCGTCGTGACGGCCGCGTTCGCCACCGCCATCACCCCTCTCGTCTCGCTCATCATCACGGTGGTCGGCGAGGGAGCGGCCCGCTTCGATGCGGAGTTCTTCACCTCCGACATGCGCGGCGTCGTCGGTGAGGGCGGCGGGGCGCTGCACGCCATCGTCGGAACCCTGATGATCACGCTGCTGGCGACGCTCATCTCGGTGCCGGTCGGCATCCTCTGCGGCATCTACCTGGTCGAGTACGGCAAGGGCCAGCTCGCGCGCTGGGTGACGTTCTTGGTGGACGTCATGACGGGCATCCCGTCCATCGTCGCGGGCCTGTTCGCCTTCGCGCTGTTCGCGTTCCTGATCGGACCGGGCTACAAGTCGGGCTTCTCCGGTGCCATCGCCTTGACGGTGCTGATGATCCCCACGGTGGTGCGGGCCACCGAGGAGATGCTCAAGCTCGTTCCGAACGAGCTGCGCGAGGCGTCCTACGCCCTCGGCGTCCAGAAGTGGCGCACGATCACCAAGGTGGTCATCCCCACGGCGCTGGCCGGCATCGTCACCGGAGTGGTGCTGGCCGTGGCCCGCGTCATCGGTGAGACCGCCCCACTGCTGCTCACCGCCGGGTTCACGAGCACGGTCAACTGGAACCCCTTCGAGGGCCGGATGACCGCGCTGCCCGTGTTCTCCTACTACTCCTACGTCACGCCGGGCTTCCCCCCCGAGCCCGGCTTCGAGCGGGCATGGACAGCGGCCCTCGTGCTCATCATCATCGTCCTCGGGCTCAACCTGATCGCCCGGTTGGTCGCCGTTCGCTTCTCCCCCAAGAAGTCGTAGACAAGGTAAGGATTGACTGTGGCCAAGCAGATCGACGTCGACAAGCTCAACATCTACTACGGCAAGTTCCTCGCCGTCGAAGGCGTCACGATGACCATCGAGCCGAAGGCGGTGACCGCCCTCATCGGCCCGTCCGGCTGCGGCAAGTCCACGTTCCTGCGGACCCTGAACCGCATGCACGAGGTCATCCCCGGCGCCTACGCCGACGGAGTGGTCGAGATCGACGGCATCAACATCTACGGCCCGGGAGTCGACCCCGTCGGGGTGCGTCGCAACGTCGGCATGGTGTTCCAGCGGCCGAACCCCTTCCCGACGATGTCCATCCGCGACAACGTCATCGCCGGTCAGCGACTGAACGGCGCGCGGATGTCGAAGACCGACACCGACGACGTCGTCGAGCAGTCGCTGCGCGGGGCGAACCTGTGGGAAGAGGTCAAGGACCGCCTCGACAACCCGGGCTCGGGCCTGTCCGGTGGCCAGCAGCAGCGGCTGTGCATCGCCCGCGCCATCGCGATCCAGCCCGAGGTCGTGCTGATGGACGAGCCGTGCTCGGCCCTCGACCCGATCTCGACCCTGGCGATCGAAGACCTGATCGAAGAGCTCAAGAGCGAGTACACGATCGTCATCGTCACCCACAACATGCAGCAGGCCGCCCGGGTCAGCGACAAGACCGGCTTCTTCAACATCGAGGGCACCGGCAAGCCCGGCAAGCTCATCGAGTACGACGAGACGCAGAAGATGTTCAGCAACCCGAGCAACAAGGAGACCGAGGACTACATCTCCGGCCGCTTCGGCTAGGGGCTCGGTGCGGTGATCTCGGCGAGGGCGTCGAGGCCGCCGGTCGCGTAGGCCACCCAGTCGGGGCCCTTGGCGTCGGCGTCGGCCAGCGTCTGCTGCCACCGCTGCCGGAGGTCGGCCAGCACGCCGTCGACGCCGGCGGGGTCGCGTCGTAGGGCCCGTCGGACGTCACCGGCCGCCGACTGGCGTCCCTCGTGGTACTTCGCCGCCGGGAACGACCGCCCGGAGCGTCCGATCGCGCACATCGACGCGTCGCCCGCCAGGGCGGTGAGGTGGCGCACGGCGTCGGTGCGCACGTCAGTCGCCTGCTGCAGCAGGTCGTCGCCCGCGCTCACCCGTGGCGCTCCCAGGCTGTGCCACGACGGATGCCGGCCAGCGTCGTGGCGGCCACCACCGTCCAGACGGTGATCGTGCCCACCAGCAGCACGACGCCGACGACGCCGACGGCCGCCGAGTCCCACTCGGTGCCCAGCAGCAGGGTGAGCGCGGTCATGGCGCCGAGCGGGAAGGTCCAGGCCCACCAGGCCGGCGAGTACGGGATGCGGCTGCGCGACAGCTGGCGTCGCAGCACCATCGACGCGAACGCGAGCCACCAGAAGGCGAACCCCAGCATGGCCGTGGCCAGGGCGAGCGTGGGCACACGCAGCGAGTCGCTCGCCACCACCCCGCTGGACTCGGCCACCTGAGACAGCCGGACGAGCGCGACGCCGCCGGCTCCGGGTGGGCCGAGCGCGATCCACACCGCAGGCGCCAGCGGAGGCGGCGGCGGGCCCTTGAGCGCCAAGCGGGCCACCACGAGCACGGCGACGACGACGAAGATCAGCAGGCCGGCCCCGACGAAGGCGTACCCCATCCACAGCCACAGCTCGACGGCCGGCCAGCTCGCGACCAGCGGCGCTCCCGCCAACGGCACCAGGACGGCGATGACGGGCGGCAGGAACCACGTGCCAGTGACCTTCTCCAGGCCGATCGGGGCGTTGTCGACAACCTCCTCGGCCCAGACCACCCCGACGAGCAGCGCCAGGGGCGCGCCGACCAGCAGCAGGACTGTCGCGACGGCACGGGCCCACGAGTCGGGCAGCAGCACGGGGCCGGCCGCCGAGTAGGCCGCCGACAGCACGAGCAGTCCTCCGGGCACGCTGCCGATCAACGGTCCGGGGATCGGGTTGCGCAGGTCAGCCAGGGCGGCGTCGCGGTGCCGTGTCCAGCGCATCGCATACAGCGTGCCGAAGCCCAGGGCGAGCAGGGTGGCCACCACGAGGAAGACCGAAGCCAGCACGTCCCACACCGCCCGGAACGTCTCGCTGTCGCCCGGGTTGCCGGCTGTGATGACGGCGAGGACGGCCGTCCCCATGACGGAGGCGAACCAGCCGGGGTGCAGCGTGCGCACACGCGTGGACAAGGTGGCGGACGTAGTCGTGCTCACCCCTCGAGCATACCCCTGGGGGTATAGTCGTCCGGGTGGCAACCACGACGATGGACGACATGACTGCTGCCGACTCGCCCGCCCGCTTCTCCGGCAAGGTCGTCGTCGTGGGAGGTGTGGCCGGAGGCATGTCTGCGGCTGCGCGCCTACGTCGGCTTGCCGAGGACGCCGAGATCGTGGTGCTCGAACGCGACGACTACGTGTCGTTCGCCAACTGCGGCCTGCCGTACCACATCGGCGGCGAGATCGAGAAGCGCTCGTCCCTGCTGCTGCAGACACCGAAGAGCCTGGCGGAGTCGTTGGCGTTGGAGGTGCGCACCGGCCACGAGGTGGTCGCCATCGACCGCGACGCGCAGTCGGTGACCGTGCGGGAGATCGACAGCGGGCGGGAGTACACCGAGACCTACGAGCGGCTGGTGCTGGCCACCGGGGCGACTCCGTTGAAGCCGCCACTGCCCGGCGTCGACCACCCGCGGGTGTTCACGCTGCGCAGCATCCCCGACATGGACGCCATCAAGGCGATCGTGGACGGCGGGGCCACTCGGGCGGTCGTGGTGGGCGGCGGCTACATCGGTCTGGAGATAGCCGAGGCTTTCCGGCACCGCGGTATGGACGTCACCCTCGTCGAAGCAGCCGACCACGTGATGGCGGTGCTCGACCGGGAGATGTCGCGCGAGGTCGAAGACCACCTCGAGGCGCACGGGGTGACGCTGCACCTGCAGACGACGGCGGTCGGGTTCGAGCCTGTCGAGGCATCCACCGACGTCGTCGTCGACCTCGGCGACGCCGGCTCGGTCACCGCCGACCTGGTGGTGCTGGCCGTCGGCGTGCGCCCGGAGTCGTCGCTGGCCCGCGCGGCCGGGCTCGAGCTGACCGAGCGCGGCGCCCTGGTGGTCAACGAGCACCAGCAGACGTCCGACCCGCTCGTCTACGCCGTCGGCGACTCGGTGCAGGTGCGCGACACCGTCACCGGCTCGCCGATCGTGGTACCGCTGGCCGGGCCGGCGAACCGCCAGGGACGCGTCGCCGCTGACCACATGGTGCGTGGCGCCGGCCGGTCGGCGCGGTACTCGTCCACGCAGGGGACGTCGGTGGTGAAGGTGTTCGAGATGACCGCCGGGTCGACCGGCGCCACCGAGAAGACGCTTCAGGCGGCCGGACGGGAGTACGCGAAGGTGTACCTGCACCCGAACGGGCACGCGTCGTACTACCCGGGGACGGCGCCCATGCACATCAAGGTGGTGTTCGACCCGCAGGACGGCACGGTGCTCGGCGCGCAGGTGGCCGGCTACGACGGTGTCGACAAGCGCATCGACGTCTTCGCCATGGCGATCCGGGCGGGCATGACCGTGGAAGACCTCGAAGAGGTCGAGCTCGCCTACGCCCCGCCCTACGGCTCGGCGAAGGACCCCGTGAACATGGCCGGCTTCCAGGCAGCGAACCTGCTGCGAGGGGATCTCGACCTCTGGTACGCCGAGGAGTGGCCGGCGCTGCCCGAGGGCTCGGTGCTGCTCGACGTGCGCTCGTCGCGCGAGCACGAGCGGTGGAACATCCGGGGCTCGACGCTCATCCCGCTCAAGCAGCTGCGCGACCGGCTGGACGAGCTGCCGCCAGGGCGTCCGGTGTTCGTGTACTGCCGGTCGGGCTTCCGCTCGTACCTGGCGTACCGGCTGCTGCGCCAGAACGGGTTCGACGCCTCGACCCTGTCCGGCGGCGAGCTGACGTTCAAGGCGGTGCATCGCGGGCCGGAGCCCGTCGGACGGCGTCCGCTGCCGGTGATCACCTACTCCGAGGACGAGACCGGCACCGGCGCCTGAGCCCACGGCGTCCCACGGCGCGGCCCGGCCACGCCGACACGGCTGCGGATCGCGAACCTTCCACGGCAGTTTGGGGGTTTCCACGGAAGATCTGCCTTGGAAACCCCCAAACGATCACGTGAACGTGATCGTTTGGGGGGCTGGCGGGCGGCGGGCGGGGTCGCGGGGGCGGGGCGGGCGTCCCGGTCAGGGGGCTCGGGGTCAGCTGGACTGCGCGCGGCGCGCGGCCAGGCGGGCCTGGCGCTCGGACTCCTCGATCTCGTGGGCCTGCTCGCGGGTCAGCGCCGTCCCGCCGTACTGCGGGGGCAGCCACCAGGTGTCGTCCGGGCCGTCCGGTCCTTGGGGATGGGCCCGGATGGTCTCGTCCAGCAGAACCGACATGACCTCCCGCAGGTTCTCGGTGACCTCGCGCGGGTCAGCGTCGGGCGCGACGGCGATGGGCTCACCCACCGTCACCGAGATCGCGCGGCGGCGCGTCTTGAAGTCGGGTTTGTGCCCCTTGGTGTAGATCCGCTGGCTCCCCCAGATCACCACCGGGACGATCGGGACACCTGCCTGGGCCGCCATGCGAGCGGCACCGGTCTTGAACTCCTTGATCGTGTACGAGCGGCTCGTCGTGCCCTCGGGGAAGACGCCGACGAACTCCCCGTTGCGCAACGCGGTGACCGCGGCGGCATAGGCGCCCGCACCGGCCTCCCGGTCGACCGGGATGTGCTTCATGCCGCGCATGAGCGGGCCGGCGGCCTTGTGCCGGAAGACGACGTCCTTGGCCATGAACCGGACGTAACGTCCGATCGGGTCGGCCGCCCGTCCGGCGAAGATGAAGTCGAGGTAGCCGACGTGGTTGATGGCGAACACCGCGCCGCCCTCGCGCGGCACGTTCTCGAACCCGCGGTCGACGAAGCGCAGCCCCATGGCGGCGAAGCCGCCTTTCATCGCCGTGATCACTGGCCCGTACACCCACTCGACCATGATGGGGAACCTACCGCGTCACGAGCCGTCGAGGCGGGGGCGGCTGCGACTCATGGCAGCCAGGAACACCTCGCGGCCCATCACGATCACCTCGCCGGACTGCGTGCAGGTCACCGACGCCGTGCGGGGGACGTCACGCAGCAGGGCTATCTCGCCGAAGTACTGGCCGGGCCCGAGGTCGGCCACCGGCGCGCCGTCCTTGACCACCTCGAAGCGTCCCGACTCGACCGCGTAGAAGCAGTCGCCGTCATCGCCCTGGACGATGAGGGTCTCGCCGACCGACACCGGGCACCGCTCGCTGGAGAGCGCGAGTCGCTCCAGGTCGGGCGGTGCCAGAGGTGCGAAGAGGTTGAGGCCGCGAAGCAGGGCGATGCGCTGGGCGGCCACGACGCCCGTGCGGTCGAGTGCCCGCAGCATCGGACGGGCCAGCAGGGCCGGTACGAGCAGCACGGCACCGGTGACGGCGAACGCCGCCTGCGTCCCGACGACCGCGATGGCCAGCGGCGCGAGAACGGCACCGATCGCCAGGCCACCCGTCAGCACCGCCTCCTGGACGCCGAACACCCGAGCCATCACGCGCTCGTCGATGTTGCGGTGCAGCAGGGTGCGCCCGGCCACGTCGACGAACGACCGCGCGACCCCGCTGATGACGACCAGCACCAGCGCCACCAGCAGCGTGTCGGTCAGTCCGGTGGCCGCCAGAGCGAGGCCGCCCAGCACGGCTCCGGTGACGACGACCCGCGACAGCCGGGCCACGCCGACCAGCACGACTGCCGCCAGCGTCGCACCGATCAGCAGGCCCAAGCCGTTGCCGGCTGCGATGAAGCTCGCCCCCTGGTCACCGGCGTCCAGCACGTCGACGGCGAAGGACACACCGAGCACGTCGAGAGCACCCTGCAGCACCCAGCCGAGGCCGACGATCACCAGCAGGGTGAGCGCACCGGGGACGCGGCGCACCTCGCGGACGCCCTGGGTGGCTGCCTGCAGGAACGGCTCGGTCTCGGTGTCCGGCTCGTCCGAGGACACCGTGTGCGCGGGCATCCGAGCGGTGCCCACGAGTATCGCGCCCAGGCACAGCAGCGCACCGAGCACCACTACCAGCGGGGCGACGCCGGAGAACGTCAGTGCCAGGGCGACCGTCAGCGGACCCAGCATCACGCCCAACGACTCCACGGTGCCCGTCACCGCGTTCGCGGCTACGAGATGGGACGGAAGCTCAGCCAGGCGCGGGAGTGCGGAGAAGTGGGCCGGACGCCCCAGCGAGACCAGGGCGCTCTGCACGACGGCGGCCAGGACGACGGCCCACACCGGCGCCTGCGCGACGAGCAGCAGCCCGAGGACGAGTGCGGCCGTACCGGCGGAGGCGTAGGCCATCGTCAGCCCGGTCCGCACGGATACCCGGTCCAGCCAGGTCGCGAGAACCGGAGCCAGGACGGTGGCGGGCACCAGCTGTGCGACGGCGACGGCACCCACGGCCGGCGCGCCGCCGATCTGGTGCGCGTAGAGCAGAACGGCCAGCCACAGGCCCTCCTCCACCACGATGAAGGCGAGGAACGCCACGAGGGCGCGCCGCAGCGCCGACTCGGCGAGTGCCGCCCGCAGCGCTGTCACCAGCAGAGGATGCCAGCAAGGGGCCCCTGGACGAGCCGCTTCGCTGCGCTCACCTCGGGGCGAGCCGGCCGGGCTACCCGGACGCGAGCGCCGCGCGCACTCGCCGGGCGACGTCCGCGCCGTCCGCGCGCCCCTTGACCTGCGGTTGCAGCGCCTTCATGACAGCGCCCATCGCCCCCGGGCCGGCGGCACCCTGCTCCGCAGCGGCGCTGACCGCAGCCGACACCAGCGCGTCGAGCTCGGCCGACGACAGCGCCGCCGGAAGATACTCGGCCAGGACGGCTTCTTCGGCCCGCTCCCGCTCGGCCGTCTGGGTGCGCCCGGCGTCGGCGAATGCGGCGGCAGCCTCCCGACGCTTCTTCACCTCCCGCGTCAGCACGGTGATCACCTCGTCGTCGGTGAGGTCGCGGGCGACCTTGCCCGAGACCTGCTCGGTCGAGATCGAGGCCAGCACCATGCGCAGGGTGGCGGTGCGCACCTCGTCTCGGTTCTTCATGGCAGCGGTCAGGTCGGACTGCAGGCGGGAGGCAAGTGGGCTCACCGCGCCATTGTGCGCCCCTGGGCAGCCATGTTGACGAGTAGGCACTACCGATATATCGTTATTACATCGCGACACAGTGTTGCGACAGCAAAGGAGAACCATGAACCCCATGTTCATGACGTACATGAGCGCCGGCGAGCACCACTCCCACGCCGAGCCGCGAGGCGAGGGGCGCGGGAAAGCACGCAGCAGCGGACGTCGCGGGCGAGGCCGACGAGCGGGTCCGGGTGGTCAACCCTGGCCCCCGGGTGGCCCCGACGTGGCGTTCGGGCTCGCACCGCACCGCTCCCGAGGCCGTGCCGGACGCGGCAACGTGCGCGCCGCGGTGCTGCTGCTTCTCGCCGAGCAGCCCCGACACGGCTACGAGATCATCACCGAGGTCGTCGAGCGCAGCGAGGGCCGCTGGCAGCCCAGCCCCGGCTCGGTGTACCCGGTGCTCAAGCGCCTGGCCGGCGAGGGCCTCGTACGCGTGCAGGCCGACGGTGACCGCCGGGTGTTCGAGCTCACCGACGCCGGCCGCGCCTTCGTGGACGAGAACGCCGACGAGCTCGGCGAGCCCTGGACGCAGATCGGGGCGGAGTCGGAGTCGACCACCGACCTGCTCGAGGCGATGCGCCAGGTGGCGACCGCGCTCACCCAGGTGGCGCGGACCGGGGACGAGCAGCAGATCGCCGCGGCCACCGCGCTGATGACAGCCACGAAGCGCAACCTCTACCGCGTGCTGGCCGGCGACCCGACCGACGAGGGCCCGGCGCCCGACGCAGAGCCGGCGCCCGGCCCCGACACCGTCACGACGTGAGCCCGACGCCGCAGGAGCAGGCACAAGTGGCCGGCCTCCCCCGCCACGTCGTGGGCGTCGCCGGGGTCGTCGTGGACGGCACCGGACGGGCGCTGCTCGTTCGCCGGCGCGTCCCGCCTCGCTGGGAGCTGCCCGGTGGCGCCCTGGAGGTCGGCGAGACGGTGACGCAGGGCCTCGTGCGCGAGGTGGCCGAGGAGACCGGGCTCACCGTCCGGCCGCGCCGGCTCAGCGGTGTCTACCAGAACATGGCGCTCGGGCCGGTGGCCCTGGTGTTCGTCTGCGAGCGCCTCGCCGGCAGCGAGCGAACGAGCGACGAGACCTCGCAGTGGCGCTGGGTGACCCGCGACGACCTCGACGACCTGATGCCGCCCGCCTGGGCGGTTCGGGTCACCGACGCCCTCGACGCGTGGCGGGCCATGGCGAGCACGGAGCCCACGCAGCCGGCGCCCTTCGTTCCGGTGCGGGTGCACGACGGCGAGCGGCTGCTGTGAGCCGAGAACGCGGGCGGGTCCGAGCGTCGATCAGGACGTCGTGGTGGCGCCCGCCTGGGCGCTCGACAACCAGGCGATCACGTCGCTGGCCGACCACCCGTCCGGGTGCTGAGCCAGCAGCAGGCGCGCCCCGTCGAGGTCGCCGCCGAGCGTGAGCAGCGGCGGCTCGACGTCGAGCCCCTCCGCACCGGGACGTCGCTGGGCGTGCCCGGCGGTGGACAGCAGCCCGTTGCACAGGCACATCCGTCCCACCGTGTCGTCGAGGTCGCCGCCCTTGCGGACGTAGGCGTCCTCAGGCTCGGACGGGCACCGGTAGCCGACTGAGCCGTCGTCACGGCGAAAGAGCGTACGCAGGTAGCCCAGGTCGCAGATTCGTCCGCGCTCGGCGGCCACCTCGGGGTCGGCGATGGTGCCGCCCTGCTGCACGACCTTGAACGGGAACCCGGTAGGGCTGGCTCGACCGTCGGTGCGCACGTCCAGCGTGCCGTCGGCCAGCGAGGCCAGCATCGAGTCACGCAGCTCGGGCCGCATGCCCGACTCACGGCTCAGGGCGAAGACGGTGCCGAGCTGAACCCCGGCTGCACCACCAGCACGCGCAGCAGCGACCTGCTCGGGGGTGCCGTACCCGCCGGCCAGCCAGTACGGCAGCCCGGTGGCGGCCACCTTCGACAGGTCGACGACGTCGCGCGGGCCGTAGACGACCTGGCCGGACTCGTCGATCTCGGGTCGGCGCGGCGGCGCGTTGTGCCCACCCGCGGTGGGCCCCTCGATGACGAACCCGTCCGGGCGCGTGTCGTCGCTGCGCGCGAGGTAGGTGGCCAGCACGTGGGCGGAGACGATCGCCAGGAACGCCGGACGCGGCAACGACTCGGGCAGCCCAGCAACCGCCTGGGCCGGGTCGAGGGAGATGCTGAAGTCGTCCTCGCTGGTGGCCCCGGCCACGTCGATGGGCAGCGTGACCGGCTCGAGACGCGAGAGCGCGTCGAGCATGCGCGGCAGGTGGGACGGCACACCCGCCCCGACGAGCACCGCGTCGACCCCAGCCACCATCGCTCCCAGCAGAGCGGCAGGCGTCCAGATCTGCACCTTCTCCAGCAGGTTCATGCCGATGGGGCCGTCGTGACCCTCCTTGGCGAGGGCGACCTGCACATAGGCGCCCAGGGCGCTCAGGCGCACCGCGTCGAGCTTCTGGTTGAGGTCGAGCTTGGGGATGGGTCGGTACGGCTGGCCGGGCTCGAGTCCGCCGGCGCGGAAGTACTTGGCCATGGTCGCGTCGACGAGCTGCTGATCGGGGTAGCGCTCGAGCACCCGGCGGACGTCGCCCTCAGGGTCTCCGTCCTGCAGCAGCCGCGCGACCATGAGGTCGGGGCCCACCCCGGAGATCACCCCCAGGCCACCGGACTGCGCCACGGTTCGGGCCAGCCGCCAGTGCGACACGGCGACGCCCATACCGCCTTGGATGATCTCCGGGAGAGTGTCAGCACGGCCCACAGGCGATAACTTACGCAACCGTAGGTTGTGGTCAAACCCGCGTCGCGCAGCGGGTGCGGCGAACCTGGGAGAACCGGGACAAAAGGACGGGGCCCCTTCACGTAGGAGGTGAAGGGGCCCCGCTTGCTCGACCGTCCAGTATCTTCGCGATCAAGACTTGCGTCTCGTCCGCTCGGACACCGACCTCTCCGAACACGCCGCCACGTCTGGCCGCCGCACCCGGCTGCGCGGCGTGAACCAGGGCCAGAGCCCCGGCCTTTGCCCCGACGCCGGTCGAGGAGCGAACCCCTCGAGCGGTGAAGCGACTTCGGTGGTGACGAGGTGAACTCTGCTCCTGCCCAGGGGGCAGGTCAATGGGCGTGGCCGAGTCCGCCATGGCTGGTCAGCAACCCTGTAGCGCGTCCACACCCTGTGCACAGCCCCATCTGCGGACTTCGCGGTCATCCACACGGCGTGCACATGGTTGTCCCCAGACTTGTGCACAGCAGGGTCGGTCGTGCCCGGACTAGGAGAAGGCAGAGGACGGGACGTCGCGCTCGCCGTCCCTGATCGCCGAGACGATGCGCGCGGCGACAACCTCGGGGTCGAGCCCCGTCGGCAGCCGCGGCGGGTCGCCGTGCACGGGACGCTGGGCGAGCCCGGTCTCGGTGTGCGGCGGGCGGACGTCGAGCACACGCACCCGCGCGCGACGCAGCTCGCGGGCCGCCGCAGCGTCGTAGGCGCTCAACGCCGCCTTGCTGGCCGAGTACCCGGCCATCCCGGCCATCGGCGCCTCGGCGACGACGGCGCTGATGGCGGCGAAGAACGGGTCGTTGCCCGCCGCGGCAGAGGCGGTGAGGTGCTCGCCGGCCGCCCGCAGCAGCCGGATCGGCGCCAGCGTGTTGATCGTGAACACGTCGACGAGCACCTCGTCCGGGGTGTCCAGCGCCGAGCCGAACGCCACGACCCCGGCCGCCATGACGACACCGTCCAGGCTGCCGTGCTCGAGGACGGCCCGGCCGACGACCTGGCCGGCCGAGGCGGGCTTGCGCAGGTCGCTCTCCACGGTGACAGCGTCGAGCCCCAGCGCGTCGAGTCGCCCCCGGTCGCGTCCGACCAGAGTGAGCAGGGCACCGTCGGCGGCGAGCAGCCGGGAGATCGCCGAGCCGAGCCCTCCGCTCGCGCCGGCTACCAGGATCGAGCGTCCAGCCAGGTCCGTCACCCGTCCGACAGTGCCATGACGAGCGCCCTTGGGCACGTCGGGCATCGCTTGGTTGCCCCGGTCGTCGGACCCGCCCATCGACGCACAGTTGTTACAAGCAGGGGCTATGTTCCGCGCCCATGGACTTTCTGGCGGCCGGCGGGGCCGATGGTGGGCTCCCCGAGCTGATCCTGGACATCGCGCTCGCGCTGGTGCTCGCGGGCGTCCTGGCGATCGCCTTCACGCGACTACGCATCCCGACGGTCGCGGCCTTTCTTGTTGCCGGCGTCATCCTCGGACCCGTCGGCACCGGGCTGATCTCCAACCGAGAGAACATCGACACGATCGCCCAGCTCGGGCTGATCCTGCTGCTCTTTCTCATCGGCCTGGAGATCGACGTGCGAGCACTGCTCACCAAGGGCAGGTCGGTACTCGTGTCGGGCCCGCTGCTGTACCCGCTGAGCGGCCTGTTCGGCTTCGTCGATCGTCAAGGGCCTGCTGCTGCTCGGCATCGGGACCGGCATCGTCAGCGGCAGCGACTACGGCCCGCTCTACATCGGGCTCGCTGTCGCTGCCTCGTCCACCGTGCTGGTCGTCGCCCTCTACCAGCAGTCGTTCCTGCTGGACACCGTCAGCGGGCGCATCGCCCTGGCCATGCTCGTGTTCGAAGACATCTGGTCGGTGATCGTGCTGGCGATCCAGCCCAGCTTCGACGACCCGAGCCTCGGCCCCATCGTGGCCACGTTCGTCGGGATCGCCGTGCTCGCCGCGATCGCGTGGGCGCTGGCCCGCTACGTGCTGCCCGTCGGCTTCCGCTGGATCGCGAAGCAGCCGTCCACGATTCTGGTGGCCTCGCTGGCCTGGTGCTTCGGCATCGTCCTGATCGGCATCAACCTCGACACGGCGATCGACTCCGTCTTCGGCCTCGACCCCGGGATCGCCGTGAGCGCCGGTGTCGCAGCCCTCATCGCCGGCTCCACGATCGCCGCCATCCCCTTCAGCGCGGAGATCGTGCGGCAGGTCTCGGTCGTGCGGGACTTCTTCATCACGCTGTTCTTCGTCGGCATCGGCATGACCATCCCGGCCCCCGACGGCGCCGGGGTGCTGCTGGCAGGTCTCGGTGTCGCCCTGCTGACGGTGCTCACCCGATTCACGATCATGCTGCCCCTGCTCTACGCCACCGGGACGGATCGGCGCAACGCCACCCTCACCGTGGCGCGGATGGCGCAGATCTCCGAGTTCAGCCTGGTGGTGGCCTACCTCGGCCTTCAGCTCGGGCACATCGACCCCACCCTCAACTCCGTCATCGTGTTCGCCTTCGTGATCACGGCCATCGGCACCCCGTTCGTCTTCGCACGGGCCGAGGCCATCGAGGCCCGGGTCGCGCCCGTGCTCGACCGGATCGGCATGAAGCCGCCGCCACCCGGAAGCGAGCACGAGGAGAAGGCCTACGACCTGGCCCTGCTCGGTGTGCACCGCACCGCCTCGTCATTGCTCAACGACCTGGCCGAGGAGTTCCCAGAGACGTTGTCCCGCACGACGGTGGTCGACTTCAACGTCGCGATCCACCCGCGCATCGCCGAGCTCGGGGCCGCCGTCACCTACGGCGACTTCACCAGCCCGGAGACCCTGCACCACGCCGGGGTCGACAAGGCGCGCGTGGTGCTGTGCACCATCCCGGACGACGTGCTGTCGTCCGCCTCGACCGTCGATGCCGTCCGCGTGGCGCGCGAGGTATCCCCGGACGCCATGATCATCGCCACCGCCACCACGTTCCCCGAGGTGCGACGCATCTACGCGGCCGGCGCCGACTTCGTGCTGCTCCCCCGCCTCGACGCGGCGCGGTCGGCGCTGCAGGCGGTGCAAGCCGCCCTCAACGGGCAGCTGGAGGACCTGCGTGACGACTTCGACGTGACCCTGGACGGCCAGGGTCGCCGCGAGGTTCTCGACTAGCGCCGCGGCTGGCAACGCTCGCCCGGGCCGGTGTGCCCAACGCGTCGGGGTGCAGCACGGGCTACCTGCGCCTTGTCGCGGTGCGGTTCAGGTCGTGCTGCTTGGCGTCGCGGTGCGGTTCAGGCAGCCCTGGCTACCCAGATGCCGCCTTGACGGCCGCGACCCGTGATGACGATGCTGCGTGCAGGTCGCCCACCCCCGGGCCAGGGTCGCCGGGTGCAGCGCCAGTTCTGCGGTCACTACGGTGTGGACGTGCAGCTGGACGACTGGGTCAAGGGCGGTGCCGCCGTCGGCGCGATCGGCGCAGCGGTGGCCGGCGCCGTGGGTGGGCTCTACGCGGGGGCCGTGCGTCGGCCGTTGCCGCGGCGCTCGGGTCGGGTGCGCGTGCCGGGCATGTCGCACGACGTCGAGGTGGTCGTCGACACCTGGGGCGTGCCCCACGTGTACGCGTCGACGCTCACCGACGCCGTCCGCGCGCAGGGCTACCTGCACGCCCAGGACCGTCTGTGGCAGCTCGAGCTCAACCGTCGCGTCGTCGCCGGACGACTGGCCGAGGTGGTCGGCGAGGTGGCCCTGCCGCTCGACCGGTGGATGCGCACGCTCAGCCTGCGCCACGTCGCCGAGCAGGAGCCGGCGCTGCTACGTCCGGAGACGACGAGTCTGCTCCAGGCCTACGCCGACGGGGTGAACGCGCGCATCGGCGAGGGCCGCCTGCCGGTGGAGTTCACCCTGCTGCGTCACCGTCCGGAGCCGTGGTCGGTGGTCGACTCGATCTCGTGGGTGAAGATGATGGCGCTCACCCTCTCGGTGAACTGGGAGTCCGAGATCGTCCGCGCCCGCATCATCGACGCGGTCGGCCCCGACCTCGCTGCCGAGCTCGAGCCCGGCTATGCCCAGGGCATGCCGTTCGTGGTGCCCGACGGCGTCGACTTCTCGTTCATCGGCGAGTCCGCACTCGCCCGCAGCGCCGCCGCCGAGCAGATCAGCGGCCCTGTCGCGGTCGACGGCCTGGGCAGCAACAACTGGGTGGTGCACGGGTCGCGCACAGCCAGCGGCAAGCCGCTGCTGGCCAACGACATGCACCTGGGACTCACCGTGCCCGCGATCTGGTACGAGAACCACCTGGTCACGCCCGAGTTCGAGGTGACCGGGGTGAGCTTCCCGGGGCTGCCAGGCGTGGTCTCCGGGCACAACGGCCACGTCGCGTGGGGCTACACGAACGGCTTCGCCGACGTCCAAGACCTCTACGTCGAGCACCTGCGCCGCGACGGTGACCGCATCGAGTACGAGTTCGCCGGGCAGTGGCACCCCGCCGACGTCCGGTCGGAGACCATCCGGGTGAAGGGCGGGGTGAGCGAGGTCGAGCAGGTCGTCACCACCGGCCACGGCCCGATCATCAACTCACTCGCCCCCGACCACGCCGGCGAGCAGCCGCTCGCCCTGAGGTGGACGGCGCACGAGCCGAACGCCATGGTCGAGGTGCTGTTCGACATGAACCGGGCGCAGTCGTGCGCACAGATGCGCGACGTGCTGCGCGGCTGGCACACCCCGGTGCAGAACGTGGTCTACGCCGACGTGCACGGGACGATCGCGCACTCCTACCCCGGACGCATCCCCGTCCGAGCGGCCGGCGACGGGCGCACCCCGGTACCGGGATGGACCGGTGAGTACGAGTGGACGGGGTTCGTCCCGTACGACGAGCTGCCGCACCAGCAGAACCCGCCGTCGGGCTACCTGGCCACCGCCAACAACCGCGTCGTCGACGACCGGTACCCGTACTGGCTGGGCGCCGACTTCGTCACCGGCAACCGGGCTCTGCGAATCGTGGAGATGCTCGAGCAGTCAGAGTCTGTCGACATCGCAACCTTCCGCACGATGCAGCTCGACCAGGTGTCGCCGTCGGCCCGGCTGACGGCGGCTGCGCTGCGCGGGCTGGCCACCGACGACCCGGCGGTGGACGAGGCACTGCGGATGATGGCCGACTGGGACGGCACGCTCGGCTCGGACTCACCGCAGGCCGCGATCTACGCCGTCTTCAGCACGACGCTCGCGCGCCGGCTGCTGCGTCCGCACCTCGGCGACGTCACCGAGCTCTACACCGGCAAGGGCATCACACCGGTGCTCGCCGAGACGTCGATCCTCGGGGAACGTTGCCGGGAGTGGCTCGACGCGACGCTGGACGACGCCTCGTCGCACTGGTGGGGCTCGGACGACGGGGCCACCCGCGAGAGCCAGATCGTGGCGGCGATGACCGAGACGGTCGCCGAGCTCACCCGACGCTTCGGCGCCGACCCGGTGCGGTGGCGATGGGGACGGCTGCACTCCTTGACGCTGCGCCACGTGCTGGGGTCGCAGGCCCCGCTCGACCGGGTGTTCAACCGGGGCCCCTACCCCATCGGAGGTGACGGCGACACGATCTGGAACGCGCAGGTGGCTCGCCACGACCCGACGGCCGACGCGGTGATGGTCGGGCCGCCGTTCCGGTTCATCGCCGACCTCGCCGACCTGGGCCAGAGCCGCGGGCAGCTCATGCCCGGCCAGTCCGGCCAGGTGGGCAGCCCGCACTACGCCGACGGCATCGGGCCGTGGCTACGGGGGGACTACCACCCGATGGTGACCGACCGCACGGCTGTCGACGGCAACGCCGAGGCGCGCTTCACGCTCGTCCCCTGACCCCGCGCCCACGCCCAGCCGGGTACTCAGCGCAGCGGCGGACGCGGCACGTCGTCGGGGAACATCGACGACGGCTCGGCCACCGTGGCCTCGATGCGCGCCATCTCGTCGGCAGTGAGAGTCGAGGCCGGTGGCGGCAACCGAGCTCGCGACGGTGGCCGGACGGGTGCTGCCCGGGATCGGGACGACGGTCGGCGACCGACCGAGCAGCCACGCCAGCACCACCTGCTGGGCAGTGGCGTCGTGCTCGCCGGCAATCTCGCCCAGCACGGCGAAGCGCGACCCGACGTCGGCGGCGTCCGTCGCCCCGCCCAGCGGCGACCAGGGCAGGAAGGCCACGCCGGCGGCCGCGCATGTCGCGATCACGTCGGAGTCGGCCCGGTAGCGGGGCGAGAACTCGTTCTGCACCGACACGATCCCCGACCCTGCCGTGGGTGAACCGATCGCACCTGGCCGCCCGGCCACCTCGAAGGCGACGTCGAGCTCGGTGCCGACCACGTTCGACACCCCGACCATGCGGACGAGCCCGTCCTGCTGCAGCGCAAGCAGGTTGCCGATCTGCTCGGCCACGGGGATGTCGGGGTCGAGCCGGTGCAGCTGGTACAGGTCGATCACATCGGCGCCCAGGGCCTGCAGCGAGGCCTCGCAGGCGTGGCGGAGCCCCGCGGCGGAGGCATCACGGCCCCAGACCTCACCCGGGGAGCGGGTGATGCCGCCCTTGGTGGTGACGACCACCCGGTCGCGGTCTTCGCTCGACGCCGCCCAGCCGCGCAGCGCCTCGGCCACCAGCGCCTCGTTGTGGCCCACCGCGTCCCAGGCAGGGGCGTAGATGTTCGCGGTGTCGAGCAGGGTGACGCCCGCGTCGAGGGCCGCATGCACGGTGGCCACCGCGTCCTCGCGGCTCTCCACCATGCGACCGCTGGACAGCGGCATGCAGCCCAGCCCGATCGCAGAGACGGTGCGGTCGCCGATGCGGCGCTGGGGCAGCGTGGGTGCGCTCATGTGCTCGAGTCTGCCGAACCCGTGGCTCCGGCGCCTCGCAACTCGACTTGTGCCCGCGCCAGAAGCTCGCGGGCGGCGACGGCCAGGTCGGCGGCGCTGCGGGCGTCGTCGACGTCCACCGCGACCTCGGGCAGCACTGCGACGGTGATGTCCGAGCGTCCGTGCAGCACGAACCCACGCTTGGGAAGGGCCTTCGACGTGCCCTCCAGCAGGATCGGCAGCAGTGGCGAGCCGGTCTGCGGTGCGCGAGCGGGTTCCCTCCGGAAACATCATGATCGAGGTGCCCTCGCGTGCAAACCCAGCGGAACGGCACGAAGAGCCTGAACAGAACGAGGATGTCGACGAGGGAGAGATGGTTGGCGACCATCACGTACGTGACGCCGGGGCGGATGTGGTGCTTGCCGGTGATCCGCACCCGCCACACGGGGTTCAGCCAGGTGTAGAGGGACGCCCAGAAGACCAACGAGCCTGCGGCGGCAGTCACCCCTCGCACGTCATCCCAGGCCAGTCACCATGGCGCCGGGCAGAGTCAGGCGGACGACGGCTCCGCCGTCCGGGTGGTTGCGGGCGTCCACGGCGCCGCCGTTGCGCTGGGCGACGTCCTTGACGATGGCCAGCCCGAGCCCCGACCCGGGCGTGCTGCGAGCCGAGTCGGCACGGTAGAACCGGGCGAAGACGTGCGGCAGGTCGTCGGCACCGAAGCCGGGGCCGTGGTCGCGCACCACCACCTCGACCGCCCCCGTGGTCGTGCGGGCGATGGCGACCTCGACGGGTTCGCCGGAGGGGTCGAACTTGAGCGCGTTCGTGAGCAGGTTCACCAGCGCGCGACGCACCTGGTCGGGGCGTGCGACGGCGTCGAGAGCGCCCGGGTCGGACGCGACCACGACGCGGCCTCGGTCGTGGGTCGGCAGCCGCCGGACGGCTTCGTCGAGCAGTGTCCGCACGTCGACGGTCTGCGCCGGCTCGGCGGCGTCGGCCACGCCGGCCAGGTCGACCAACGCGTTGACGAGCCGGGTGAGCTCCTGGGACTCCGCGATCACGTCGTCGGCGATCTGCTCGCGCGTGACCGGGTCGAGGTCGGGGTGACGCTTGAGCACCTCGGCGTTGGACAAGATGCTGGTGATCGGGGTGCGCAGCTCGTGGCCGGCGTCATCCACGAGCCGCTGCTGGGCAGCCTGCGAGGCGCCGAGAGCAGCGAGCATCTCGTCGAAGGCCCGCGAGAGCCGTCCGGCCTCGTCCGGCTGCTCGGTGCGGACGTCGACCGACAGGTCGCCGGTGCTGCTCACGTGCTCGGCCGCCGACGTCAGCCGGGTCAGGGGGGCGACGAGGCGGCCGGCGACGAACCATCCTGCCAGTGCCGCCAGCGCCGCCACGGCAGCCCCGATCACGGCGAAACGCGTCAGCAGGGCGGCCAGCACGCGCGACTGCTCGCTGGCGTCGGCCGCCAGCACCAGCGCGGCGTCCGGGCCGAGCGGACGGGCCAGCCCGCGGTAGGGCGCGCCGTCCACCTCGGTCGTGAACGTGGCGACGTCGCCGGCTCGGGCGGCGTCGACGACCTGCGAGGCCACGCTGACCTGAGCCGGACCGGAGAGCAACGTCACGGTGCCGTCGTCGCGATGCACCTGCGCGACCAGCGTGTCGTCGAGGCGCAGCCGGTTGGGCAGGCGTGGTCCGGCGCCCGGGCCCCCCGGGCCGGGGCTGACCGACGACCCCCGCTGGTCGACGGCCACGCGCGCCGTCGACGCCAGCGCGCGGTCGAGCTCGGCGTAGATCTGTGTGCGCGTGGTCTGCAGCGCCGCCAGCGCGACGACGACGCTGGCCAGGCTGACCACGACGGCCAGCACGACGGTGATGCGTGCGCGAAAGCTCACGACGTCAGCCCTCGCGAGCGACGTAGCCGACGCCGCGCACGGTGTGCAGCAGCCGCGGCTCGCCGTCGCCCTCGGTCTTCGCCCGCAGGTAGCCCATGTACACGGTGAGGTTCTTGGAGTCGGGGCCGAAGTCGTAGCCCCAGATGCGTTCGTGGATCGTGGTGCGGTCGAGCACGATGCCGGCGTTGCGCACGAGCAGCTCGATCAGGTCGAACTCGGTCTTGGTCAGGTCGATCTCGCGCTCGCCCCGCCACGCGCGGCGCTGGGACGGGCTCACCCGCAGGTCGGCCAACGTCAACGAGTCGTCGACCGGGTGAGCGCTCGCCGCAGCGACAGGCTCGACGCGGCGCAGGAGCGCCCGAAGCCGCGCCAGCAGCTCGGCGAGGGCGAACGGCTTGGACATGAAGTCGTCGGCCCCCGCGTCCAAGCCCTGCACGCGGTCGGTCACCTCGTTGCGAGCGGTGAGCACCAGGATCGGTGTCCGGTCGCCGCGAGCCCGCAGCACCTGGCAGACCGTGATGCCGTCGATGGTGGGCAGTCCGAGATCGAGGATGACCGCGTCCGGACGATGCTGCTCGACCCCCGCCAGAGCCTCGACACCGTCGGCGGCGGCGAGCGCCTCGTACCCCTCCAGCGTCAGCGCCCGGGTGACGGCGTCGCGCAGGGCCCGGTCGTCGTCGACGACGAGCACGCGCGAGCGGTCGAGCACCCCTCCATTGTGGTCGGCCGGCTGCCTGCCCGGTGCCTGCGAGTGGGGCATCGGAGAGGTTCTTACCCGGTTCTCACCAGATTCTGGGGCGTCCTCTTCCCTACGCCGAGGATCTTCTTGTGTGCAGCACGGATGGTTCAGGGCATGTCGCGGACCGTCCGCGGGAGCAGGAGAGAAGGAGACAACGATGATGTGGACGAAGCGAGCTGTCGCAGTCACGGCGATCGCCGGTCTGACGGCTGCGGGCTTGGCCGGTGTTGCCGTCGCGTCCGGCGACGCCGGCTCGGGAGCCGACGACGTGCTGGAGGGCCTGGTGTCCGAGGGCACCGTGACGCAGGAGGACGCGGAAGCGTTCGCGCGCGTGCAGGAGGAGTTCCAGGCCGGCCGCGAGGAGCGGCGGGCCGAGCACCAGGCCGAGCGCGAGCAGCACATGGCTGAGCTCGCCGCGGCGGCGGGGGTGAGCGTGGACGACCTCACCGAGCGGATGCGCGCGGGCGAGACGCTCAACGACATCGCCGGCGACAACGCGTCCGCTGTCAGCGACCTGCTCGTGGCACGCGCCCAGGAGCGGCTCGCGGAGGCTCAGCAGCGGCTGAGCGAGGCCGAGGCCGAGATCCCGGACCGAGTTGCCGCGTTCATGGACGGCGAGGGCCGCGGCATGGGTGCCGGCTTCGGCGGCGGACAGGGACACGGACGTGGCGGCCCGGGTGGCCCCGGCGGCGGCCCCGGTGGCTCCGGCGGCGGCTTCGGGACGCAGGGCGGCCTCGGTGCCGGCATGGGCTCGGGCGCCGACAGCGTCTGACACCCCTGTTCGACAGCGACCGCGGGATCGGAGCCAATAGCCCACGATCCTGCGGTCGCTGTGGCGTTGCCACGTTTCTACGGTCGGCGTCCCCAACGCGGGAGCCTCGGGACGTGCGACAGCGTCCGCGCCGTCACGCGGAGCACGGGGCCACCGGGCAGCCCAGGCACGGACTCGACGATCGGGGCCAGCCGCAGAATCCCCGGCAGGTCGTGAATCCGCAGGTGCCCGCGGGTGATCGCGGCGACGGGATTGATGCGCCCGGCCGACAGGTCGAGCAGGTGGCGGCATCCGCCTTCGACGGCCGTACCCGGGGCGGCTCGACGTCGAGGCGCTCGACCGTCCAGGCGCCGTCGTGCGCGGCGAACTCCCACCCCCCGGTCGGCGTGTGCAAGGACGCCCCGCCGTGGACGCCGACCCGGGCGGCCAGCGCTCCGGTCACCTCGGCAAGCGCACCGAGACCGGTGAGCAGCAGGTCGTCGACGGCGTGCCCGCGCCGGCGGGCGCGAGGTCGAGCGCGTGCACCGCCAGCTCGTACGTGCCCCCGAGCAGCACCGACAGGACGGGCAGCGGGCCGACGACGGAGCCGGTCAGGTGGTGTCCAGCGAGTCGTCGGTGTCGGCGAAGTAGGCCGCCGCATTGTCACGAGCCAGAGCAGAGCCTCCATCACCTCGTCGCGAGATGCGCCCGGCTAGCGCCGGACGAGGTCGGCGTTGATCTCGTCGCTGTCGGGCAGCCGGTCCGGTGTGCCCTTGCGGGCCGAGGCCAGCACGCCGGCGAGTGCGTCGTGCTCGGGCCAGGTGGCCAGGTGGACGCACACGTCGTGCACCCGCCAGCCCGACAGCCGGGAGGGGGCGTCGAAGTCGAGAGGCTCGACCACGGCCAAGAACTCGTCCCACGCGGAGAGCACCATCGGGGCGACGACGTCGCGTCCGGCATCGGTCATTCCCTGCACGGGCACGAAGCCTGCCTGACGGGTGGCGATCCTGCTGCGACACTGGAGCGGTGAAGCGCGACGAGGTGGCACCCGGGCAGGCTGCCCTGGAAGCAGCGGCGGTACAGGCGCTGCGGGCAGCCGGAGCCTCGTTCGCGCTCGTCCACGGTTCACGTGCGCACGGCAGGGCCAGGCCGGACTCCGACCTCGATGTCGCGGCCTGGTGGCACGACCGGGCGCCGGGCTCGTTCGAGGTGGCCATGCCGGACGGGGTCGACCTTCTCGTGCTCAACGGCGCTCCGCTCGAGATCGCCGGTCGGGTCGCCGAACGCGGGCGGCTGCTCTTCGACGACGACCCGCCTGCGCGCGTGCGCTGGCAGGCGACGACCCGCAAGATCTACTTCGACGAGAAGCCTCGGCTCGAACGCGCCCACCGTGAGTTCTTGGAGGCGTTGTCGCGTGGTCGATGAGCTGAGGGTCGCCCGGCTGCTGCGCGCGGCACGCGACGACGTCGCGACGCTGCGCACCGAGGCGGACACCGCAGACGCTCGGCGCTCCGAGCCGCTGTGGATGGCCGGCGTCAAGTACCTCTTCATCACGGCCATCGAAGCCTGTGTCGACATCGCCCAGCACATCTGTGCATCAGAAGGCTGGGGGCCGCCGGCGACGAACGCCGACGCCTTCCGCGTGCTCGCACGCCACGACGTCGTGAGCAGTGAGCTGGCCGACGCGCTCGGTCGAGCCGTCGGCTTTCGCAACGTCCTCGTCCACGACTACGTGGACGTCGACGACGAGATCGTCCTGCGTCGGATGAGCGACCTCGCCGACCTCGAGCAGTTCACGGCCGCCGTCGCGGCCTGGATGACGCGGCCGTCAGGCGGCCAGTAGCGCGGCCATCACGGCGAGGTCGATGTCGTCGGACGTCCGCACCCCGACGCTGCTGACGAGCTTGGTGACGGTGCCGTCCGACTCGGCCTCGACCCAGGCTGCGCGATGCTCGATGCCCAGGTGCGGCAGGCCCGGCAGCAGCAGGCAGCCGCTGGCCGCGCCCTCGGCCTCCGGCGTGGAGGGCCGCGTCTCGTCGGGCGGGTGCAGCACGAACAGCGCCGGCGGGGTGGTGATGCTGCCGGGCCGCGGCGCGGCGTCCCCCAGCAGCGGCCCGGAGTTGGTGAGCATGCCGACGCTGCCCGGTGCCGGTTCGTCCGGAACCTCGTCCAGCGCAAGGAACAGCGACGTCGTCGGGACGAAGCCGGGCACCGCCGCCAGCCGCACAGCCATGAGCAGCACCTGCGCCCACTCACGGGTCGACTGCGGCCACCGGCCCGACATGACGAAGCCGGCCAGGGTCATGTCTCGGCGCGCGAACGGCGCCAGGCTCACCGTGTCGGTCATGTGTCGCCACCTCCTCACGAGGCTGATCGGCGCATCATGGGGGCTGGGACGGCTAGCAGACAAGGTCCCACGAGTGCTAACGCGTCACTGTCGTCACGCAAGCAGCCCCTACGATGGGCCTATGCCGACGTACGAGTTTCGCTGCCGGTCCTGCGGGACGACGTTCACCGAGCAGCGGCCCATGATCGCCTCCAACGACCCGGCGACCTGCCCGCAGGGTCACAGCGACACGACCCGCCTGCTGTCGATGGCCGGCGCGCTCGTCTCCTCCAGCACCCCAGCCCCGCGTGCGCCCCAGGCGAGTGGCTCCGGCGGCTCCGGTGGCGGATGCTGCGGCGGCGGCTGCTGCGCCTAGAGCTCAGCCACCAGCTCGACGAACTCCCGTCCAGCCGGACCCCCGAATCGCCGTCGCTCCCGCATGCCCGCGGCCCTGCACAGCCGCAACGACCGCTCGTTGAACGCTGCCACGGCGGTGCGTAGCCGCGTCGGTCGCCAGGTGGACACCACGACCGCCACGATGGGAGCAACGAGCCGGCCGGCGACCCCCTGCGACACTGCGTCCGGTCGCACGCCCATCCCGACGTCCAGCGTGCCCGGCTCGTCGTCCTGGCCAGGGACGCGTCCCTCAGGCCCGAGGCACACGAACGCGATGACACCCGAGCCGTCGTCGGCGTCGATGACCCAGTAGCCGTGGCCGTCGGCATCCGGCGGCTCGTACTCGCCAGCGTCGCCGGTCGCGTCGTAGAGGTCGTGGGGCGGCGGGTACGTCCACGTCGCGACAACCGCGGCGTCAGCCGGCGTCATCGGACGCAGCAGCGGACGCGTGGCCGCCTTGTCGATCACGTGGGGGCGCTCGTCTGGGAATCGAGGTGGTAGCGCATCTGCAGCGCTACCGCCGCACCTTCACCGACTGCGGAGGCCAGCTGCTTGGTCGACCCCGCCCGCACGTCGCCGGCGGCGAAAACGCCGGGCAGCGAGGTCGCGAACGTGCGGTCGGTGACGACGAACCCGCGGGCGTCCGTCTCGACGGCACCGTCGAGCCATCCGGTGTTCGGGTCGAGCCCGACGAACACGAAGGCACCCGCAGCAGCGTGGTCCCGTTCGGCGCCGGTGGCCCGGTCACGCAGCCGGACGCCGGCGAGCCGGCCCGCGTCGTCGGCGGTGAAAGCAGCCACCTCGGTGCCGGTGACCACGGTCATCTTCGGGTGGGCGGCCACCTTGCCTTGCAGCAACCGGCTGCCCCCCAGGGCGTCGGCGTACTCGACGACAGTCACGTGCTCGGCGAACTGGGTCAGGAACAGGCCCTCCTCCAGCCCGCTGTTGCCGCCACCCACGACCACCACCTCGTCGGCCCCGGAGTAGAACGGGCCGTCGCACGTCGCGCAGAAGTGCACCCCCGAGCCGATCAGGTCGTCCTCCCCCGCAGCGCCCGTGAGCCGGTACGTCGACCCGGTGGCCAGCACAGCTGCGCCGGCTTGCAGATGCTGCCCCGTGGCGAGACGGACGTTCACCCCGGCGTCACCGGACTCCACCGACACGACGTCCACTGCCTGCAGAAGCTCGACACCGTAGCGAGCCGCCTGGGTTGCCATTCGGTCGGCGAGCTCGGCCCCGCCGATCCCCTCGGGGAACCCCGGGTAGTTGTCGAGACGCTCGGTCACGCCGGCCTGGCCGCCGAGGGCCGATCGGTCGACCACCAGCGTGCGCAGGTTCTCCCGGGCCGTGTAGATCGCGGTGGTCAGCCCCGTCGGTCCACCACCGACGATCACCACGTCGTAGGTGTCGGCGGCGGCCGCCCGAGGGAGCCCCAGCGCATCGGCCAGCTCGGCGTTGCTCGGCTCCGCGACGTGGCTTCCGTCGCCGAGCACGATCGTCGGGATGATCCGCTTGCCGCCGTTGCGCCGTTCGACCTCCTGCGTCGCCTCGGGGTGTGCCTCGAGGTCGATGTAGGTGAACGGGATGCGTTGGTCGCTCAGAAAGCGCTTCGACCGGCGGCAGTCCGGGCACCAGTCCGCTCCGTAGAGAAGGACCGGTTGCGACGATCGCGGCTCAGCAGTCACGGCGTCCCAACCCCGTGCAGCATCGGCTCATTCCGACGCGTGCGCCGCCAGCGCCACGTCGACCGGTGTCATCCCACTCACGAGGTCGAACGCGGAGCAGGCGGCGGACGGCGTCGTGAGGCAGGCCAGGGCGACGGCCGCGACGTCGGCCCGCGGGACCGTCCCGCTGTCGAGCAGGCTGCCCAGGTACACCTGGCCGGTGCCGATGTCGTTGGTCATGCCCCCGGCGCGGATGACGGTCCAGCCCAGGCCGGTCTGCGTCACGGCGACGTCGGAGCGGTGCTTCGCCCGTAGCACCGGCTGAAGGAACGGCGGTCCGAGGTCGGGCCGGTCGGCGTACATGGACGAGATCTGCACCCAGCGGCCCACCCCGGCCTCGTCGGCGGCCTGCTGGGCAGCGATGCACGCGTCGCCGTCGACGAGCTCGGGGTCGGCGCCGTAGCCCGCAGCCGCCGCCCATACCGCCGCGTCTGCCCCGTGGAACAGCTCCGGCATCTCGCTGGGGCCGAGCTGGGCCACGTCGGCGACGAACGCAGCGGCCCCTCGGGCCACGGCCGCCTCCGCCTGGTCGTCGCGCCGGACGACCGCACGTACGTCGTGGCCGAGGGCGACCAGCCCGTCCACGACGAGTCGTCCGGTCTGTCCTGCCGCGCCGAGCACCACAACCCGCATGGCCCGACCGTAGTCGCGGGCTGTCGGCTGAGGGAATGGCCCCCACTTCCCTTTTGTTGACGAAGCAACTACCTTACGAGGCACACCACTTGGAGGTCGCCATGCCTGCCGTCACCGTCGAGAACGTCCTGAGCGTGCCCGCGGTCACCACTCCGACCAACGGAGCGCGCGACCGCGCCGTCGTGTCGCTGACCACCGCACCGTCCGGGTACGAGGGCGAGGGCTTTCCGGTCCGCCGCGCCTTCGCCGGCGTCGACCTTCGCGTGCTCGACCCGTTCATCCACATGGACCAGATGGGCGAGGTGGAGTACGCCCCCGGCGAGCCGAAGGGCACGCCGTGGCACCCGCACCGCGGCTTCGAGACCGTCACCTACATGCTGGACGGCATGCTGATCCACCAGGACAGCCACGGCGGCGGCGGGCTGATCGCCGACGGCGACACGCAGTGGATGACTGCCGGCAGCGGCTTGCTGCACATCGAGACGCCGCCCGAGCACGTCGTGATGAGCGGCGGGCTGTTCCACGGCTTCCAGCTGTGGGTCAACCTTCCGGCATCCAAGAAGTGGTCGCCGCCGCGCTACCAGGACATCAAGGCGGGCAACGTCTCGCTCGTCCGCTCGGCGGACGGCGGCACGCTGCTGCGCGTCATCGCTGGACGGGTCGGGGAGCACGAGGGTCCGGGCAGCACCCACACGCCGATCACCCTCGTGCACGCGACGCTCTCGCCGGGCGCCGAGCTGCGCCTGCCGTGGCGTCCGGACTTCAACGCGCTCGTCTACGCGCTGGCCGGCACCGGGACGGTGAGCAGTGCGGGCCGACCCATCGGGATGGGCCAGCTGGCCGCCCTCGGCGCGGGCGACACCGTCACGGTGCGCGCCGACGTGCTGCAGGAGTCGCGCAGCCCGAACCTGGACGTGCTCATCCTGGGTGGGCAGCCGATCCGCGAGCCGGTGGCTGCCTACGGACCGTTCGTGATGAACACCCGCGCCGAGCTGGTACAGGCCTACGAGGACTTCCAGGCCGGCAAGCTCGGGACGATCCCGGCCGAGCCGCGCCCCGGGCACGACGTCCTGTAGTCAGGAGGAGGCTGAGTCGATGAGCAACCTCGACCTGCGTCCGGCCGAGACCGAGTGCGGCGGTGCGACCACCACACGACACGAGCCCGAGCTGCTGGCCCCGCGGGAAGTGCCGCTGGGCGGTCCGCGGGCGATGACCGTGCGCCGCACCCTGCCGCACCGTGACCGGCGAATGGTCGGGGCGTGGTGCTTCGTCGACCACTACGGCCCGACCGACCTCACCGGCGCGTCGGGCATGGACGTCCCACCGCACCCGCACACCGGTCTGCAGACCGTCTCGTGGCTGATGGCGGGCGAGGTTCTGCACCGCGACTCGCTCGGCAGCACCCAGATGGTCGCCCCGGGCCAGCTCAACCTGATGACGGCCGGGCACGGCATCTCGCACTCGGAGGAGACGCCGCCGCCGGCCGATCGCACGACGCAGAGCCTGTTCGGGGTGCAGCTCTGGGTAGCCCTGCCCGCTGCTGCGCGGGGCGTCGCACCCGCGTTCGAGCACCACGCCGACCTGCCGGTCGTCGAGATCGGCGGGGCGCGCGTCCGGGTGGTGATGGGCTCGGTCGGCGACGCCACGTCGTCGGCGACCACGTACACCCCTCTCGTGGGGGCCGAGGTCACGCTGCGCGCCGACGCACCCGCCACCTTGCCCCTCGACCCCGCGTTCGAGCATGCCGTGCTGGCCATGGACGGGGACCTCGAGGTGGACGGTCGCCCCGTCGCCTTCGGCGAGCTGCTCTACCTGCCGCCGGGTGCTGGTTCCCTCGACGTGCGGGCCGGCGGGCCGGCGCGGGCGCTGCTCATCGGCGGCGAGCCCTTCACCGAGCAGATCGTGATGTGGTGGAACTTCGTCGGTGCCAGCCATGACGACGTCGCCACGGCTCGGTCGGACTGGCAGGCCGCCGACGTCCGCTTCGGCGAGGTGACCGGCTACGACGGCGGACGCCTGGCCGCACCCACCCTGCCGGGTGCCCGACTGCGGGCGCGCGGTCGAACGCGCGAGTAGCGGGACCGGGAGCGGACAGCCTGCGAGTCGATACCCCCTGGGGTATTCTTCGGCCATGTCCGACACGGTGATGGCGCTGCGTGCCTGGCCGGCACGCCGCTGGTGGGTGGCTGGGGTCGCCACCGTGGCCACCCTGCTGCTGATCGGCCTGCCCACCGACGTCGTGCCCAACCCGGTGTTCGGACGCTCGATCGAGGTCACCTGGTGGTCGTACCCGGCGCTGGTCGTCGCCGCCGTGCTCGGGGGCCTGCTCGCCGCGACGTACATCCGCACCGGCAACCCCGCCGCCGAGGCCGTGGACTCCCCCGGCAAGCTCGGCGCCGTTGGCGGTTTCGTCGCCTACCTCGCGGTCGGATGCCCCGTCTGCAACAAGCTCGTGCTGCTGGCGCTGGGCACGACCGGAGCCATGCAGTGGTTCGCGCCGGTCCAGCCCTACCTGGCCGCGATCGGCGTGGTGCTGCTGCTGTGGGCGCTGCGCGTCCGCCTGCGCGGCGAGGTCGCCTGTCCGGTCGAGCCCGTCAAGGCGGCATCCAGGTAGCCAGGGCTACCCATGCCGCACCTAGATCGCGCGCAGAACGACACGAGCTGCACCGCGACAGCCCTGACGTCACCTGAACTGCACCTTGACGGGCTGTGCGCTACCCAGGCCGCACCGTGACGGGACGGGCACCACCCGGGTTGCACCCTGACGCGCCCGACCGCGTCGTCGCGGGACGGCGGGGTCAGGTGCGGGCGAAGGCTCCGATGTCTTCGGCGAACTCGGCCTGGATCTCCGGCGTCACCGTCGGGCGCACCTGGCTGATCGCGGCCAGGTACTCCTGGGTGGACGCACCCCGCGACGCCACCTGCTCGCCATGCACGACCTCACGCTCGAACGCGGTCTGCGCCGCCACCCGCGCGGCGTACTCGATGTCGGCCGGGGTGAACCCCTCGCTGCGAGCAGACAGCATGCTCACGTCGACGTCCTGCCGTTCGCTGCCCGCCACGAACCGGTTCCAGAGCGCGACCCTGGCGGTGGCGTCGGGGGGCCCGACCGGGATCAGGTAGTCGAACCGGCCGGGGCGCAGGAAGGCCGAGTCCATCGACCGGATCGAGTTCGTCGCGGCCACCAGCAGCCGGGTGTCGCGCTCACGGAACGCCGGGATCAGCTTGAGCAGCTCGTTCGTCACGCCGTGCACCTCCGACGTGGGCTTGCCCTCGCGCATGGGCGCGATCTCTTCGACCTCGTCCATGAACAGCACGACCCGCTCGAGGTCGCTGATCTGCGAGAACACCTCCCGCAACGCGTTGGCCAGCCCGCCCTCACCGGCGGCCAGGCGGGACGGGAAGATCTCGACGAACGGCCACCCCAGCCGCGACGCGATGCCGCGGGCGAAGGTGGTCTTGCCGGTGCCGGGCGGGCCGAACAGCACGATCGCCCGGGGCGGCAGCACGCCGTGCGCCTGCGCCCGCTCGGGCTCCTGCAACGGCAGGACGACGCGGCGCTCGATCAGCGTCTTCTCCGTCTCCATCCCGGCGATGCGGTCCCACGACCCCGCCGGCAGCACCCCGCCGCCGAGGGTCTCCAGCACGTGCGCGTCACCCGGCCCGACCGGTTCGACCTTCTCGTAGTAGGCCACGGCCGGGGTGCGGGTGTAGCCGGCCTTGGTGAGCCCCACCTCGAACCCGTCCCCTTCGGGCAGCACGTAGGCCAGGCGACGCACGCCGCGTTCGAGCACCCGGCGTTCCAGGGCGCTGAGCAGCCCCGCCGACACGCCCTGACGCCGATGGTCCGGGTTCACGGCGATGCGGGTCACCCAGGCGCGGTCTCCGCTGATGGTTGCCAGCGCCACGCCCACGACGTCGCCGCCCGCGACCGCGACCACCGCAGGCTCGTGGCTGCGCAGGGCCCCGATGCACTCCGACACCGTGAACACCGACGCCTGCCCGAGGACGGACGTCGACTCCCAGAGGTGGACGACGCCTTCGAGGTCGCCGTCGGTGTAATCGCGAGTCAGCCAGCGCGCCACGCACGGCACGCTACCGCTGGGCCCACGCGACCCGGCGGGCACTCCCCTGGCCCGAGGTCTACGTTCGAGCCATGACGTCCGGCGCCACCAGCGGCACCCCGTCCGCCACCGTCGAGCTGGGCTTCTTCCCGGAGCCCCGAGCCGACGACCTCGACACCCTGCTGCGGCGCGTCCGCTACGCCGACGAGGCCGGGCTCGACCTCATCGGCATCCAAGACCACCCCTACCAGCGGCGCTTCGTCGACACCTTCGCCCTGCTGGCGTTCCTGGCCGCCCGGACGACACGGGTGCGCCTCTTTCCGGACGTGGCCAACCTTCCGCTGCGCGACGCCGCCACCCTGGCCAAGCAGGCTGCGACGATCGACCTGCTCTCCGACGGACGCTTCGAGCTCGGCCTCGGCGCCGGCGGCATGTGGGAAGCCATCGAGGGCATCGGCGGTCCCCGCCGCACCCCGGGTGAGGCGCTGGCAGCGCTGGCCGAGTCGATCGACGTGATCCGGGCCCTGTGGTCGACCGAGCGCGGGCTGCGGGTGCCCGGGCAGCACTACCGACTTGCCGGGGCGCACGGCGGGCCGGCACCGGCGCATGACATGGGCATCTGGGTCGGGGGCTACGGAGACCGCATGATGCGCCTGATCGGGCAGAAGGCGGACGGCTGGGTGCCGTCCATGGCCTACCTGCCGCCCTCGACGCTGGCGGCGAAGTCACAGCTGCTCGACGACGCGGCCCTGGCTGCCGGACGTGACCCGGCGGCGATCCGGCGTGTCTACAACGTGGGTGGTGCCATCACCGACACGGTCGACGACCGCGAGGACGCCATCGTCGGACCGGTCTCGATGTGGGTCGACCGGCTGCTCGAGCTCGCCGAGGTGTACGGCATCGATGCGTTCGTGCTGTGGGCCAGCGGAGACGTGGACGCCCAGCTCGCCCTGTTCGCCGAGCAGGTGGCGCCGGCGGTGCGTGCGCAGGCGTGAGCCCTCAGGCCGCCACGCTGTCGGCAAAGGCCAGCACCGCGTCGAGCTCGGCTCGCGTCCACCCCTCGTCCGGGGACGGCTGCACCAGCAGCGTCGGGATGCCCGACTCGTCGCGCTCGGCGGCCCACTCGTAGATGGCGGGTTCGAGGTCGTCGTCGATCCAGACCATGGGACGGTCCCCGACGGCATCCACGACCCCGGGGAACTTGTAGCTGCCGATGCCCATCCCGGTGCGTTGCAGCGTGTCGTGGTCTTGGTGGGCGGCGAAGTCGATCCACGGCCAGCCGGCCCCGAACCCCACGACAGGCGCCAGTGCCACCACGGCTTGCTGCTGCCACATCGTGGCCCACACCATCTCGAAGCGCCGCTCCAGCTCGGCGACCCAGTCCACGTGCTCCGGGAGCAGCAGCAGCTGGTAGCCATCGGCCTGCGCGTGCCGCCACCCCTGCGGGGCCCGCACGTTGCCGTGTCGCAGCGGCTTGCTCGGGTCGATCAGCTCCCAGGCGCCGAAGGCGTTGAGCACGCCGTCCACGTCGAGGAGCAGCATCGGACGGTCACGCTCGGACGACCCAGGTATGGCAGCTGGCACCCGGCCACCGTGCCATGTCACCAGGACACGTGGCCAGCGGCGCCCCAGGTGCCGCCCGCACCAGCCCCGGCTGTGACAGGGTTCGCCACGTGCGGCTGCTGGCAGTGACCGACCTGCACTACCGGCTTCCGGCCTTCGACTGGCTGCTCGGCGCCGCCGGCGACGCCGACGTGGTGACCATCTCCGGCGACCTGCTCGACATCGTGACCCCGGTCCCGCACGAGGCGCAGGCCGTGGTCGTGTCGACCTACCTGGCCCGCCTCGCCGAGCGCACTACCGTGCTCGCCTCGTCGGGCAACCACGACCTGGACGGGCCAGGTGCGGCCGGGGAGCAGGTCGCGTCGTGGCTCGCCCGCACCGCCGTCCCCGGGCTGCACACGGACGGGGCGAGCCTCGACCTCGACGGCGTCCGGCTGACGGTGGCCCCGTGGTGGGACGGTCCCCGCACCCGCGAGCAGGTGTCGTCCCAGCTGGCGGCGGCGGCTGAGAACCGCCCGCCGACGTGGGTCTGGGTGTACCACTCCCCACCGGCCGGCACCCGGCTGTGCTTCGACGGTCGCCGATCGTTCCCGGACGAGGCGCTGGCCGGCTGGATCGAGCAGCACCAGCCCAGCCTCGTGCTGTGCGGACACATCCACCAGGCGCCCTGGGTGGACGGCGGTGGCTGGCACGACCGGCTCGGCGACACCGTGGTTGTCAACCCCGGCAAGCAGATCGGGGCGGCGCCCCCGCACGTGTGGGTCGACACCGACACCGGCGTCGCCACGTGGACAGGACTCGGCGAGAGCGAGACCGTCGCGCTGTGGAGCTGAGCCCGCCGAAGGCTCAGGCGTCGGGGTCGCGGGCTGACCCCGGTCGGGCCGGCGTCGCCTGGTGGTGGCTCAGCGCGTCCAGCACGGTGTCGACCATCCCCAGGTGGTCGCCGCGGTCGGCGTACTGGCGCTTGACGTCGACGAGGTACTGCGTCATCCCGTCCAGACGGGTGGCCATGGTGCGCACCAGGTCCATCGCCGCAGCCGGGTGGGCGGCCAAGAACTGCTCCGCGTCGTCGGCCACCGCGAACTCCGCGTCGGTCTCGCAGGTGACGGTGGCAGTGGCCGAGCGTCCCAATGCAACAGCCATCTCGCCGAAGACAGCGCCCGAGCGGTCGATTCGGGCGACGGCGACCTCGTCGCGCGACACGACGACCGTGCCGCTGATGAGCACCAGCAGCCGTCCGCCCGGCTCGCCTTGCCGAATCACCGAGTCCCCCGCCTG
Source organism: uncultured Actinomycetota bacterium (assembly GCA_963714455.1). Taxonomy (GTDB): domain Bacteria; phylum Actinomycetota; class Actinomycetes; order Jiangellales; family Jiangellaceae; genus CAVQGZ01. The sequence goes on along the minus strand of CAVQON010000021.1, from coordinate 95,932 downwards.
AGCGCGCAGGTGCGGCAGACCGGACGCGGCGTCGAGCAACGACATGAGCCAACGGTAGAGCCACCCCGCCTACCGTGAGCGACATGGCCGACCCTTCTGCCGACGACCGCGTGGACGACCTGCTGGCCCAGCTCACGTGGGCGGAGAAGCTGTCGATGCTCGACGGCGACACGCCCTTCTGGTCCGGCGTGATCGACACGGTCCGCCACGACGCCTCCCACCGGCACCCGTGGCCCGCGGGCGTCGTCGAGCGCCTCGGCATCGGCGGGCTGCACTTCGTGGACGGCCCACGCGGGGTGGTTCTCGAAGGAGGGGCCACCACCTTCCCGGCGGCGATCGCGCGGGGCGCGACCTTCGACACCGATCTCGAGACCCGCATCGGCGACGCGCTCGGACGCGAGGTGCGCGCGGTCGATGCGAACGTGTTCGGCTGGGGTGTGCGTCAACCTGCTGCGCCACCCTGGGTGGGGCCGGGCTCAGGAGACCTACGGCGAAGACCCGGTGCACCTGGCCGCCTTCGGCTCGGCCGTCGTGCGCGGGGTCGCCCCGCACGCGATCGCCTGCGTGAAGCACTTCGCGCTCAACTCGATCGACTCCGCCCGGTTCCGGGTGGACGTGCAGGCCAGCGCCCGGGTGCTGCACGAGGTGTACCTGCCGCACTTCCGCGCCTGCGTCGATGCCGGCGCGATGTCGGTCATGAGCGCCTACAACAAGGTCAACGGCGAGTGGTGCGGGCAGAACCGCCCACTGCTGACCGACATACTCAAGCACCGCTGGGGCTTCAGCGGGTTCGTCCTCACCGACTTCATCTTCGGTGTGCACGACGCCGCCGCCGGCGTGAACGCCGGGCTCGACCTCGAGATGCCCATGCACCTCGTGCTCGATGCCGACCTGCCCGACGCGGTGGCCCGGGGCGAGGTGCCGGTCGAGCGCATCGACGACGCCGTCGCCCGCATGCTGCGGGCCCAGCTCGCCCTGCCCGACGGCGACGCCCCGCAGTACGCGCCGGAGGTGCTGGGGTGCGCGGAGCACCGCGCCCTCGCCCGCGAGGCCGCGCAGAAGTCGATCGTGGCGCTGAAGAACGACGACGCCGTGCTGCCCCTGCCCGACACCGGCACGATCGCGGTGATCGGCGCGCTGGCCGACCAGTCGAACCTCGGCGACCACGGCTCGTCCGACACCCGTCCGGCCTCGGTGGTCACGCCCCTGGCCGGGCTGAAGCAGGCTGCCCCGAACGCGAGGATCACCTACAGCACCGGCGCCGACCAGCAGCGGGCCGCCGCGCTCGCAGCCGAGGCCGACACGGCCGTCGTCGTCGTGGGGCTGAGCTGGCGCAACGAAGGTGAGCACATCGAGATCTCCGACGTCCAGGCCACGCTGCGCCGCGTGCCCCCGCCGGACACGCTGCGCCGGCTCGTGCCGGCGGACCTTCTGAGCACGGCGTGGTCACCGGTGGCCCGCGGCCTGGCAGCCGTGGCGGGGCGCGCCCCGTCCGGGCGCGCAGCCGGCACCACCGAGGGGTTCACCGCCGGCGACCGGACGAACCTGCGCCTCGACCCCCGCGACGAGGCGCTCGTGCGGGCCGTCGCCGCCGCCAACCCCCGCACCGTCGTGGTGCTCACCGGCGGTGGCGCGATCGTGACCGAGGCGTGGCGCCACGACGTACCGGCGATCCTGCTGCTCTGGTACCCCGGCATGGAGGGCGGGCACGCCCTGGCCGACGTCGTCTTCGGCCGGGTCTCCCCGTCCGGGCGCATGCCGTTCACGGTGCCCACCGACCATGCGCACCTGCCGACGTTCGACCCGCGGGCCACCTCGATCACCTACGACCTCTGGCACGGCTACCGGCTGGCCAACCGCGACGGGCACACCGCCGCGTTCCCCTTCGGGCACGGGCTCTCCTACAGCACCTTCGCCTACGCCGACCTCGACGTTGGCGAGGACGACGAGGGCGTCGAGGTCACCGTGACCGTGACCAACACAGGTGCCGTGCGGGCCGGCGACGTCGTGCAGGTCTACGTCGAGCCGCCGGGCAAGGCGGTCGAGCGGCCCGCACGCCAGCTGGCCGGCTTCGCCCGCGTCGAGCTCGAGCCCGGTGAGCAGGTTCGCGCGTCCGTCGCAGTGCCGTGGCGCACCCTGGCCTACTTCGACGAGGACGCCGACGCGTTCGTGCTGGAGGACGGACCGCACACCCTTGCGGTCTGCCGCGACGCCCAGGCGCCTGCCGAGCAGCAGGTGGTGGTCGAGGTGACCGGGCGGCTCGTCGGCGCCTGAGCCCGGCGTAGCGTCGTCCCCGTGCAGACGCCGCCGAGCCCGCTCCGCAACCCGCAGGCCCTGCTCGACCTTCCCGGCCGCCTCACTGACCGGGTTCGCACCACCATGCATCCCGAGGCGTTCCACGGCCGGCACGAGCGGGCCGGGTTCTTCGAGGGCTGGTACGTCAAGCTCGTCAGTGCCGACCGGTCGCAACGCTGGGCCGTCATCCCGGGGGTCTTCTTGGGCCTCGAGGGCGGCGACGAGGCGTTCGTCCAGGTGCTCGACGGGTCGACGGGCGCGTCGTCCTACGTGCCGTTCAGCCGCGAGGAGTTCACCGCGGCCGGCGACCGGTTCGACGTGCAGGTCGGGCCGAACCGCTTCACCTCGACAGGCGTCGACCTCGACCTGCCCGAGGCGGGCCTGCGGGGCAGCGTGCGCTTCGCCCAGCCGCTGAACCCCTGGCCGGTCACGCTCGCCTCCCCCGGAATCATGGGCTGGTACGGGTGGGTGCCGTTCATGGAGTGCTACCACGGGGTGGTCTCGTTCGACCACGGGCTCACGGGCGTGCTGGAGCACGACGGGCAGCGTCTCGACTTCGCGGGCGGGCGCGGCTACCTGGAGAAGGACTGGGGACGGGCGTTCCCGGCGGGCTACGTGTGGATGCAGACCAACCACTTCACCCGGCCCCGGGTAAGCCTCTCGGCGTCGGTCGCGCTCATCCCTTGGCTGCGCGGGGAGTTCCGCGGCTTCATCATCGGGCTGTGGGTGGACGGCACCCTGCACCGCTTCGCCACGCACACCGGAGCGCGCACCACCGCGCTGGCCATCGACGACGAGCACGTGCGCTGGACGGTGCGCTCCCGCCAAGGTGTGCAGCTGCACCTCACGGCCGAGCGACGCCGGGGTGGGCTGCTGCACGCACCGATCCGAACCGAGATGCACCGCCGGGTGGAGGAGACCCTCGATGCCCGCGTACACGTGCAGCTCGTCAGCGGCGACGGAGACGTGCTGCTGGACGACACCGGCGAGTGCGCCGGGCTCGAGGTGCACGGCGACCTCGAGCGGCTGCTCGCGACGAGCTGAGCGCAGCCGGGGACGTCGCGCGGCTACCGCCGGGCGGTGGCCTACTCCGTGGCGGCGGACTCAGCCTTGTCGGCCCGCAGAGCGGCGCGCAGTCCTGCTGCGGCGCCAGAGCCGAGCACCCGGAACGGCACGCCGAGCACGACGCCCGACGCCGGGCCGGGAACGTTCAGGCTGAACGTTGCGTCGTACGTGACCCGCGACCCGGTCGGGGTGGGGTCGACCTTGACGACGTCGTACGCGCGGACGAAGCGGTTGCGCGCCTCGATCACCATCTCGCGCGGCGTGACGTATGCCGTCACCCGGTAGCGCAGGGTGGCGACGCCCGCGAAGGTCAGGTCGACCTGCGCCTCGGGACCCGGCCCGGTGCCGACCACCTGGACGGCGCGCACGATGCCGGGGTCCCACGACGGGTACAGGCGCATGTCGGACATGAAGGCGAACGCGTCCGCGACCGAGAGCGGGGTCTCGACGACGGCGACATAGCGAGGCACGACGCCCACGGTACGGAGCCGTCATCCCCGGTGCGCGTCCAGGGTGGACGCAGCGAGGCTCAGACGTGCAGCGCGTCGGCCAGGTCGGCAGCAACCGGCCGAACCTCCGGCAGCGCGCCTGCCATCGAGTCGGCCATCGAGCGCACCGTGCTGCGACCGCGGCGGGTCAGCTCGACGAGGACGCCGCGACGGTCGTCGGACACCGCGCCTGTCTTGCGGGCGACCAGTCCCTTCTCCTCAAGCCGCTCCACCAGCTTGGTGACACCACCGCTGGACAGCCCGGTGAGCTCCTGGATGCCGGTCGGGCGCATCGGCCCGTCCATGTCCAGGGCGAAGAGGACGAGGACGGGTTGGCTGCCCGCCACGTCAGGATCTTTCGCTGCTCGAGCGGCGGCGGTCGACAACGCCAGGTTGAGGCGTGCCATGGCCAGAACGGCTCGCTGGGCGTCTGTGCGCTCTCTCTCCCCCACGAGGAGACTGTATCTCTCACAGTCACGCCAGGCCGGGTCCTTCGTCCCGAGTGAAGCGGTGTCGCAGCTCGTCGGCCCGGGCGTCGGTCAACCGAGCAGGGGCCGACCGAACTCCTCGACCTCGTAGCGGTGGACGCGCGTGCCGCCCGGCCACGTCCCGGGCTTCAGCCCCGCCTTGCGCCAGAGGGCAGCGACGAAGTCGGCCGGGTCGCCCAGCTGTTCCCATACCGACGGCAGGAAGGTCCCGCGGTGCGTCGGCGTCTCCACGAGCAGACCGTCGACTCCCGGGCGCAGCTCACGCACGAGCGCGGCCGGCCCGCTGACACCCATCTGCTCCAGCGGACCCAGCACCGACACATGGATGTCGGCGACCGGCACGTCCTGCGGGCGCAGCGGGGGGAGCCGGGGGTCGTCGAAGGCCGCGGCCGCCGCGTTGTGGGCGATGTCGAGCCCCAGCGGACGCTGCGCCACGAGCGAGCCGATGCACCCCAGCAGGTCGCCGTCGGCGCGCAGCGTGACGAAGCTCGCCCCCGGGCGGGCCAGGGCGACAGGCAGCGTGACCGCCTCGGGAAGCCACCTGCGCCCACCGCGCAGGGGGGCGGTGGCGGCTCGCGACGCGATGTCCAGGGCTACGTCGCGATCGGCGGGGCTCAGCACGGTGCCTGCACTGCGAAGGCCCCGTAGCCCACGACGCGGTCAGGCGTGCCCGCGGTGTCGGCGGAGGTGCGCAGGTCGAGCTCGCGCACACTGGCCCCGCGCTGGGCGGCCATCGTCAGCAGCACGCGCAGCGCGCGGGCGCCGCAGGCGTCGCGGTCGCCGATCGCGTCCGCGTCGGCCGCGACGATCGCCGCAGCCGTGCGCGCGTCGTGGCGCCGTGCCGAGTCCTGCGGCTCGTAGTGCGACAGGTCGGTGCTCACCACGATCAGGGCGTCGTCGCACCACCAGTCGTCCAGCAGCCCGGCGACCGCGTCGACGGGGCCGTCGCCCACCAGAACCGGCAGCACGGTCGCCTCGGGGAGCGTGACCTGCACGAACGGCAGCTGCACCTCCAGGCTGTGCTCGCGCAGGTGGGGGTCGTCGTCGACGACCACCAACCACGGGACTCCTTCGTCGTGGCTCTTCTTGAGCAGCGCCGAGCGTCCGTCCTGGTCGACCTCGACGTCGCCGAGGGGGGTGCGCCAGCGATGCGCGCCCGATGCGGCGACACCGAGCACCGGGACGAAGTGCGGGGGGCCGAGCAGCAGCAAGCGTCGCACCCGTCCGGCGAGCGGAACGAGGTGTCGGAACGCGACGCCTGCGGTCGGGCCGGAGTAGACGTACCCGGCGTGCGGAACCACCAGGGCACGCACGTCGGGCAGTTGCTCGTCGCGCGGCGCGGCCTGGCCCGCTGACGCGAGGTGGCGCTGCACCTGCGTGCGCAGCGCGTCGGCCTCGCCCGGGTAGAACAGCCCGGCGACCGCCGGGGGGCGGGTGCCGGTCATACCGGTGCCTGACTGCCGGCGGCCGCCCGAGCGATCTGGACGGGCATCCGGCGGGCACCCCAGCTCTGCGCCGGCCCGTCGAACACCCCGGCGATCCGGGTGCCGCACGACGTGCAGCGACCGTCGTCGGTGAGCCGGTAGGTCCCGAGGGTGTACCAGTCCCGCTCGACGACGGTGACCGCGCAGCCGGGGCAGGTGGTCGACCCACCGCCACGGTCGTGGACGTTGCCGGTGTAGGCGTAGCGCACGCCGTTGCGCAGGGCGATGCCGCGGGCACGGGTCAACGTCTGCGGCGGGGTCGGGGGCCGGTCGCGCATCTTGTAGTCGGGGTGGAAGGCGCTGAAGTGCATCGGCACGTCGGGCCCGAGGTGCTCCACCACCCAGCCGGTCATGGCGTCGAGCTCGGCGTCGGAGTCGTTGAGCCCGGGGATGACGAGTGTGGTCAGCTCGACCCACACCGGCGTCTGCGTCACGAGGTACTCGATGGTCTCCAGCACCGGCGCGAGCCGTGCCGAGCACACCCGCCTGTAGAAGTCGTCGGAGAAGGCCTTGAGGTCGACGTTGGCCGCGTCCACGTGCGCGTACAGGTCGGCTCGCGGCTCAGCAAGCATGTACCCGGCGGTGACCGCCACCGAGCGCACCCCGGCGGCTCGGCAGGCGATCGCGGTGTCGCGGGCGTACTCGTAGAAGATCGTCGGGTCGTTGTAGGTGAAGGCGACCGAGCCGCAACCGAGGTCGGCCGCCGTGGCAGCGATGCGCTCCGGGGATGCGGCATCGGCCAAGGTGTCGATCTCGCGGCTCTTGGAGATGTCCCAGTTCTGGCAGAACCGACACGTCAGGTTGCAGCCGGCGGTGCCGAACGACAGCACGGCCGAGCCGGGCAAGAAGTGGTGCAACGGCTTCTTCTCGACGGGGTCGACGCAGAACCCGCTGCTGCGGCCGTACGTCGTCAGCACGACCTGCTCGTCCTGGCGTCGGCGCACGAAGCACAGGCCCCGCTGCCCGTCGTTGAGCGCGCAGGCTCGCGGGCACACGTCGCACTGGATGCGTCCGTCCTCGCGGACGTGCCACGCCGTCGTCGGGTAGGCCGACTCGCCGACCTGCATCGCGACCACCTCCACCTCGTAGTGAACGCCGACGCCGGGCGTGCGCCAGGGGCGTAAGGCCACATCTCGTCACGCTCGGGCGCGCAGCGCCCTCACCAGCTCGGCCCTTCGCGCAGAACAGCCTCGGCCACGACGGCAGAGTCGGCGTCGAGCTCGGCGCGTCCCATCCACCGGGCCAGCTCTTCTCGAAGCTGTGGGGAGGCGCGGTCACCGCGGCTTGGGCCGTCTTCGAGCGGGGTGTAGCTCGACAGCACAGTCGTTGCGGCGACCCGGATCAACGTCCGGGCGCGGGCGACGTGGTGCACCAGGGTCGCCGCCGAGCTGGGGCCCCGCTCCCACACGGAGGTGGCGTCGCGGATGCTCCCCCACGCGGCGCTGAGCAGGGCGTCGGTCTCGGCGACGGTCGTGCGCAGTCGCGCGTCCTCACCCCCGGTCGCCCGAAGCCCCGCGACGAGGGCGTCGGCCAGGCTCGTCAGGGCTCCGTACCAGGCGGCTGCCTCCAGAACTCGACCGAACGCAGCGACCTGCGTCACCGTCTCGTCGGTGAACGGCCCCCGCATGCGGGCGGGCGCCGCGATGAGGGCGACCCGTGCCCGTCCATCCGGGCCTGCCGGCCCGACGTCGACCTGGCCGCGTTGGTCTGGGTCGGTCGTGACCGTGAGAACGTGCCCGCGCTCGTGGTCGAGGACGACGTAGATCACGTTGTGCTCCGGCGGTCGGCAACAGGTCTCCAACGACCCGGAGACCGTCCACCTCTCGCCGGGGCGTGCGGACGCGCCGTCGCCGAGCAGGCCCCACAGCAACGTGCCGTTGACGACCTGACCAGCCCCGCACACGTCCAGCAGCAGGGCAGCGCGGGCGTGGTGCGTCATCGCGCAGGCCAGGGTCAGGTCGAGCCGGGCGGTCTCGGCGGTACGGCTCGCCACCGACAGCGGGTTGCGACGCGGGTTCCACGACCCGCCTTGCGCCACGAGGTCGTGAGCGAGGTCGGCTGGGAGCGCGCGACGCTCACTGAGCAGGGGCGACATGGCCGAGAGCCAGTCGTGCAACGAGAGCGGGGCGAGAGAAGGCGAGGTCGGCATGACACCACTCCGTGACCGAAGAGAGGTGGCACCGACTGCTTCAGCACCGCGTGGGACGAAGATCCCGTGCACATACGGTAACCGCCCGCAGGGGCGGCTGCGACCAGTCGGGACGGGTCGAGCGGGGCCCCGCCGGGTGAGACGACCGCGGGGGGGTTCGGTCACTCACCCGGCGGGGCCGGGGAAAGGTGGTCAGTTCGTGAAGGCGTCCTTCACCTTGTTCGCAGCGTCCTTCAGGTCAGACTTGGCCTGGTCGGTGCGGCCCTGGTTCTCCAGCGACTCGTCGCCGGTCGCCTTGCCCGCTGCCTCCTTGGCCTTGCCCCGGATGTCGTCGCCGGTGGCGCCGTCGGTCGGGTTGTTCTCGCCCATCGTTGGTCCTCTCCGTGGGAACGTGATCGAACGTGCTTCACGCTAGGTCTGGTGCCCTCTCGACGGGCTGGTCACATCACGGGCGGGTGAACGGGCAGGCATCACATGCCGGTCGTCGTGGCGTGCTGAGAGGATGGTCGTCGTGGCCGACCTGGACGACGTCCGTCGTCGACTCGAGTCCCTGCTGGGGGTTCCGGCGACCGAGGGAAACCTGGTGCAGCCGCTGCGCAACGGCATGCGGATCTTTCCGGCGATGCTGGAGGCCATCACCGGCGCGCAGGAGTCGGTCGACCTGCTCACCTACATCTACTGGACGGGGCGCCCGGCTGAGGCGTTCGCCGACGCCCTCGCCGAACGCGCGCAGGCCGGGCTGCGGGTGCGGGTGCTCATCGACGCGGTCGGTGGCGCGCGCATGGACCGGGCGCTGACCACCCAGATGCGCGACGCCGGGGCGCACGTGGAGTTCTTCCGCCCGCCGTGGCTGCGCTCACCGTTCGTGCACAACCACCGCACCCACCGCAAGGTGCTCGTCGTGGACGGGTCGGTGGCTTTCACCGGCGGGGTCGGCATCGCCGAGGAGTGGGACGGCGACGCGCGCGACCCGTCGGAGTGGCGCGACACCCAGGTGCGCGTCGACGGGCCGGCGGTTGCCGGGCTGCAGGCCGCCTTCGTGCAGAACTGGGCGGAGACGACCGGCCATGTCGACCGGACGCAGACCTCGTACCCGCCGCTGCACCCGGCCGGACGCGACGTCGTGCACGTCGTGCGGGGCACCGCGACCGTCGGGTGGGACGACATGCAGACCGCCTGGTACGGCCTGCTCACCTCGGCGCGCGAACGCGTGACGTTGCAGACTGCGTACTTCGCGCCCGACCGGCACTTCTTGACGCTGCTCACCGACTGCGCCGCCCGGGGCGTGCAGGTCGACCTGCTGCTGCCCGGTCCGCACTACGACAAGACGTTGTCGCGGCTCGGCAGCGAGCGCCACTACGAGACCCTGCTCGACGCCGGCGTGCGGCTGTGGCGCTACCAGCCGACGATGCTGCACACCAAGGTGCTCACGGTGGACGACCGCATCGCGATGGTGGGCTCGTCCAACTACAACCGCCGCTCGCTGGACCACGACGAAGAGGTCGCGATCATCGTGTACGGCGGGTCGGTCCCGACCGAGCTGCGCGCTCACTTCTTCGACGACTGCGACCGCGCCGAGCCGGTGTCGCCGCAACGGTGGCGACGACGCTCAGCGGTGCAGCGGGCCGGCGAGACGGCAGCGGGAGCACTGCGCCGCTACCTCTAGTCGGCCTTGCCACGACCTGCCGGTGGTGCTGCTGCGGTTCGACGGTCGACCCACTCCATGGCCGGTCCGGCCGCGACCCCGTGCACCACCACCGACAGCACGACGGTGAAACCGACGGTCGCCCACAGCACGTCGAGACCCTCGAACGTCGCCTGACCGGCCGCGTAGGCGAGGTAGTAGAACGACCCGATGCCCCGGACGCCGAAGAAGGCGACGGCGAGGCGCTGCGAGCCGGACATGCTCGACCCCAGCAGGCTGAGCCAGCCCACGAGCGGCCGGATCGCCACGACGAGCAGCACCCCCACCGCCGCCGCCTGCCACGTCAGGGCGTCGAACAGCCCGTGCACGCTGGCGTACCCGAGGGCCAGCAGCACGCCCAGGGTCAGCAGGCGCTCGATCTGCTCGATGAAACGATGCATCACCGAATGGAACTCATGGGTGCGCTCGTACCCGCGCAGCACCAGGGCGGCCACGAAGACAGCCACGAAGCCGTAGCCCTGCAGGCTCTCCGCGGCCCCGTAGGCCAGGGCCACGGCGGCCAGAGCGACGAGCGCCTCGGCTGTCTCGGCGAAGCGGAGCACCCGTGCGGCCCGCGCGAACGCCAGGCGCGCGATGAGGTAGCCGATGAGCGCCCCGACGGCGGCCCCGACGACCGTCTTGCCGACCAGCTCCCAGGCGACCCACCGCAGTCCCCACTCCGCGACCCCCGCCGTGACCAAGAAGATCGCGGCGTACACGAACGGAAAGGCCAGCCCGTCGTTGAGACCTGCCTCCGACGTCAGGGCGAACCGCACCTCGTCCTCGTCGCCGTCGGACTCGTCGGACGGCTCGCCCACCTGCACCTCGGAGGCGAGCACGGGGTCGGTGGGCGCCAGCACCGCACCGAGCAGCAACGCAGCCGCCGGGACGAGGCCGGCGAGCCACCACCCGGTGACCGCGACCCCGGCTATCGACAGCGGCATCACCACGACCAGCATCCGCCACGTCGACGACCAGCCACGCAACGAGAAGGGACGGTCGATCGCCAGGCCGACTCCGAACAGGGCGACGATCACCACGACCTCGGTGATGCGCTCGGTCCAGGCCCGAGCCTGCTCGGTCGCCTCGGCACCGACGATCAGCGGTGGGACGTCGATCGGCAGCAGGCCGACAGCGACCCCCAGAAGCAGGAAGAGCATGGGCGCCGAGAACGCCCGGCCCCTGGCCAGGCCCGGCAACGCCGCCGCGAGAAGCAGTCCGACGCCGGCGACGAGGTAGAGCACGTCCCCCGTGTCGACCACGCCTCACCCCTCGCCGTGCCGGGGGTGGCAGATGAGATCGCCAGGACGACGACGTCCACCCGGTCTGGTCAGGAGAGCAGGCTGACGCCTCCCGGGCCGACAAGCAAGCCCACGGCGACGAGCGCGGCGCCTGACATCCACCGTGGCCGGCCGGCTGTGCCGGTGCGCTCTCATCGTGGGTCGGTGATGCGTCGCGCAGCGGCCCGGACGGCCTCGCGGTCGGTCTCGTCGGCCAGATCGTTCTCGGCGCCGCGCAGCAGGTAGGCCAGCTCGGCGTCGACGGACGACTCGGCGTCCGGCGCGGCGGCACGGACGTAGTCGAGCAGGTCGATCAGGGCCAGCAGCACCTGCGGATGAGTCCCGCCGGCGCGCACCAGCGGTCGGCACGTCACGGCGAGGTACTCGGTGACCGTGCGCTCACGCTCGACCAGCCGCACCGTCTCGTCCTTGGCGCGGCTGAGCCGGAAGGCCCCGCGGTCGCTGACCGCGACCTGGCCCAGCAGGGCCGCGACGTGGCCGATCGCGTGCACGGCCGAGGTCGGGTCGTTCATGCTCGGGGACAGCGCGCGGACGGCCACGTCCACGAGCTGGACGATGCCGAACGCCGGGTCTTCGTCCGGGGTGCGTTCGTAGCCGATCATCACCGCGGAGACGATCTCATCGACGTCCGGAGCCTCGTCCCGGTCGGCGGCGTCGTCCCCGGTGCCCGCGAACCACACCCGGCCGAGCGGTCGGCCGGCGAGCACGTGGTCGCCGGGCGTGACGTCGAGCTGGACGTAGGCGCCGTGTCGCTGCGCCCACGACACGAGCCGCGGACGGCCCACGGCCTGGACGAACCCGCTGCGCGCAGCAGACAGCTCACGAGGCTCGTCGCCCGGCGAGCCGACCGGTGGCCAGCCCGCGGGCCGGGGCCCGTGCTCTCCCCCGCCGAGGGAGGCGTCGATCACCCGGGCCGCGTCGTCGTGCGTCTCGGTCATCATCGTCTCCACGCGCAGGGACGAGACGATGTGGGCGACCGCACCCACCAAGGCGCCCACCCCGGCGAGCCCGAGCACCACCGCCACCGCTACCGAGATGCGCGGCGGCTGGTCGATCGTTCCGAAGAGTGCCAGCGTCACCAACGAGAACACGAACGTCGAGATCAGCACCGCCAGCGACGCCTGCACCCACGGGTCGCGCGAGAAGGTGCGCAGCAGACGCGGCGAGTACTGCGAGGCAGCGAGCTGAAGGGCGACGAGGAAGAGGCTGAACACCAGGGCGACCACGGTGAGCGACGTGCCGGCCAGCACCTCCAGCAGCCCGCGGGCCGACGAGGGCTCGCCGGGCCAGAGCACCGACTCGGCGTCGGGCTCGGGGCGCACCGTCGACAGCAGCGTCGCGGAGACTCCAGCAAGCACCGCAGCGGTGGCCGGGATCGGCCACAGGCGCGAGCGGAACCGCTCGCCGACGACCGAGAGCTTGAGCACCGTGTGCCGTCGTGCTCAGGTGCGGGTGTGCTGCTCGTCGTCGGCGACGGCGCTCGCGCCGGGCATGGCCGCGGTCTCGTCCGTGGCGTCCCCGGTTGCCGCCTGCGCGTCGTCGACGCTGTCGGGTTCCAGCCGGTCGAGTGGCACGTCCTTGTCGGCGATGCCCGCGGTCAGCGCCGCGCTCGAGTACAGCGCCATCGTCAGCAGGAAGAGCACGAAGAGGATGCCGATCGGCGCGGCGATGGCGCCGTACTGCGGCTTGTCGATGGTGAAACCGATGAGCAGGGTCATCGCCGTCTTGAGGATCTCGACAACGACCGCACCGACGCCCGACCCGATGACTCGCGCCCGCTTGGGGGGACGAATGCCGCCGAGGTTGCCCAGCAGCAGGTAGATCACCAAGAAGTTGAACGCCAGCGCGAGCACGAGTGCGAGCGCCGGGAGGATGAATCCCGGACCCTCCCAGTCGACGCCCAGGGCAGTCAGCGCTCGGGTCGACAGGTCGGCGGTGAAGCTGGAGGTGACGAACGAGAGCAGGATCAGCGGGCCGAGCACAGCGAGCCAGGCCAGCAGCCGCGCCCGTCCCACGACGATGTTGCGCGGATCTTTCGGCGCGCCGTAGATGAGGTGGATCGACTGGTTCGCGGCGTTGATCGAGGCGCTGCCCGCGTAGAGCAGACCGACAAGACCGATCAGCCCGGCGGTCTGGCCGACGGCGCGCAGCTCGGCAGGGTCGATGCCCTCGTCGCCGAGCAGGCCGGGGAACGCCTCGCCGATGGCCTCGGTGAGGTACTCCGAGATCTGGTCGGCACCGAGAACAGCGGCGACGCCGTAGCCGAAGGCGATGATGGAGAACATCGCCAGGAACATGTAGTAGGTGGTGCCGGCGGCCAGCAGCGAGGCCTTGGCGTGCGAGAAGCGGGCGAAGGCCCGGTAGCCGACGCCGACCCCGGTGCCCACCGCCCCGTCTTGGGCGTCCAGCTCCCGCACCTTGGCCGGCGTCGCCTTCTGGGGCGGGTCGATCACCTCGCCCGGGATCGGCGGGGGCGTCGTCGTGATAGCCACGGTGGCCTCTTTCCTCTCGACGTAGCGCGCCGCACCGGGCACACAGGACAGGTTCGTGGACCAGTCAACCGTCTGCGCGCCGTCCACGTGCGGGTGGCAGCCAACTCGCTGCCCCAGCGCCACGACTGGGCGGTCGCGGGACGGTGAGCACGCGGTGGCCCGTCGCATGGGCCATGCTGGGCTCTCCCCCCTGATGTCTGGAGCCGCCATCGTGCCCACCGACGACGCCATGCTCGACGCCCACGTCCGGTTCGAGCTGAGCCGCCTCACCGGGGAGGGGCTCGAGCAGACCGTGCGCGACGAGGTCGGCGCGCTCTTCGAGTGGCTGGGTGGGGTCACGCTCGCCGAGGTCGCCGACCCCCAGACCGTCACGTCGGTGGCCGTCACCTCGGCACGTTCGATCACCGGGGACGAGATGGCGCAGCACCTGTGTGACGTCATGGTCACTGCTCGGGCGACGCTGGTCGAGGCGAGCGAGACCGTGGCCGAGGTGCTCGACCGCGAGCAGGCGGGCGAGTGGGCCCGCGCGGTGGCCGGCATGGACACGGCCCGCAACGCGCTGATGGAGCAGGTCACGACGTCCAAGGCGTACACCCGGCTCGTCGCCCACGTGGTCTACCACGGGGTCAAGAGCTACCTGCTCACCGAGAACGTGCTCGCCAAGCGCATCCCGGGGGCGTCGTCGCTGGTGCGGCTGGGGCAGCGCGGCATCGGCGCGGCGGCGCCGAACCTGGAGAAGAACGTCGACAAGCAGCTGATCGCCTTCGTCGACGCCAACATCGCCGACACGGTGCGCGAGAGCCAGCGCTTCTTGGACGCCATGCTCGACGACGAGCTCGTCGTCACGATGGCCGAGCAGGCGTGGGAAGCCGCGGCGCAGCGCCCGATCGCAGGCGGGGCAGACCTGGTGAGCGACGACGACCTCGCCACCATCGCCGGACTCGCCTGGAACCAGTGGCTGACGCTGCGCGAGACCGACTTCGTCGAAAGCCTGGTCGGTGATGCCGTCGCCGGGTTCTTCGCCGAGCACGGCGACCGACCGATCGCCGACGTCCTGTCCGAGCTGGGCGTGGACGCCGACACGGTGATCGAGGCAGTGGTTCCGCTGGCAGTGCCAGCCGTGCAGCACCTTGCCGACACCGGCTACCTGCACGACCGCGTGCAGGCACGCCTCAAGGCGTTCTACGACACCTACGACGCCTGAGGACCACGTGAGCTACTCGACGATGTCGGTCGAGCCTGCTCCCGCCCGCACCACCTCGGGGTAGCCGCCGGACCAGTCGACCACCGTGGTCGGCTCGACGACCTCGCCCGACCCGTCGCCGGTGTCGACGACCGCGTCGACCACGTGGTCGAGCTCCTCCTTGACCAGCCATCCGTCCGTCATGGGGTGCTCGTGCCCCGGCATCAGCAGCGTGCTCGACACCATCGGCTCGTCCAGCTCGCGCAGCAGCGCCCGCACGAATCGATGGTCGGGGATGCGCACCCCCACCGTGCGCTTCTTGGGGTGGGCCAGGCGTCGGGGCACCTCTTTGGTGGCGGGCAGGATGAACGTGTACGGCCCCGGGGTGGCGGCCTTGATCGACCGGAACGCCGAGTTGTCGAGGATGACGAACTGGCCGAGCTGGGCGAAGTCGGAGATGACCAGCGTGAAGTGGTGCTTGTCGTCGAGATGGCGGATGCGGCGGATGCGCTCAGGCCCCGTCGTGCTGCCGAAGCGGCAACCCAGCGCGTACCCGGAGTCGGTCGGGTAGGCCACCAGCGCGTCGTCGTCGCGGATCATCGCTGCCACCTGCGCCACGCTGCGCGGCTGCGGGTCGTGGGGGTGCACGTCGAAGTAGCGGGCCACCCGAGCAAGCCTACGGCCGACCGTGACGACGACGCGTGTACCTGAATCCCCAC
Source organism: uncultured Actinomycetota bacterium (assembly GCA_963714455.1). Classification (GTDB taxonomy): domain Bacteria; phylum Actinomycetota; class Actinomycetes; order Jiangellales; family Jiangellaceae; genus CAVQGZ01. The sequence continues at coordinate 80,584 of CAVQON010000021.1, read as the reverse complement.
ATTCGCGCGTTCTCCGACCCTGTCCCCCCGCGTCTGCCCAGGTCGCCGAGCGCCGTCGGCAACGAATGTGGGGATTCGTGTACACCGACGCCGCGGACCCGCGCGAACGTCCCACCGGAATCGGGCCTTTTGACCCAATCCATGCGCAAGCAACCTGCATAACCTGCATAGCGTGCAGAACAGGCAGGGCGCGCAGGCTGACACAGGAGCGGCCCCCGACCTGCTCACCGCGAAGCAGGTGCAGGACAGGCTGCACGTCGACGCCACCACGATCTACCGGATGGCCGCCGACGGACGCCTTCCCGCGGTCAAGGTGGGACGCCAGTGGCGCTTTCCGGCCGACGGTGTGCAGACGCTGCTCGCCGGCGGCGGCTTCACGCCCGGGCGGACCCCGCTCGACCCCGCGCCGGTGCAGGCTGTGCTCGACGTCTCGGCGCCGATGCTGGGCGTGATGATGGTCGCCACCGACATGCAGGGGCGTCCGATCTCGGAGGTCGCGAACCCCTGCCCGTGGTTCGCCGAGCGCGCGCAGGACGACGAGACGCTCGCGGCGTGCACCGCCGAGTGGCGGGCCATGGCCGAAGACCTCGACTTCGCTCCCCGGTTCCAGCAGGCATCCCTCGGTTTCGAGTGCGCTCGTGTCTTCGTCCGATTCGGCTCCGAGCTCGTGGGCATGGTGCTGGCGGGTGGGGTCGCCCCCGCCGGCGAGCACGCCGGCGGGCTTCACGAGCTGACCGCCGAGCAGCGCCGTGTCGTGCTCGACGCCCTGCCCAAGGTCTCCGCCGCGCTGTCGCGGGCGGCGGAGACCTCCCGCGCTTCCCAGGTCCGCGACTCCGCCGACCCGACCCACTGAACAACCGAAGGAGACACGAATGAAGAGGCTGCTGGTGCTCGGAGCGGGCACCGCCGGGACGATGGCCGTCAACAAGCTGCGCCCCAAGCTGTCACGCGACGAGTGGACGATCACCGTCGTCGACCCCAGCGACACCCACCACTACCAGCCGGGGTACCTGTTCATCCCCTTCGGCATCTACCAGCCCGACGAGGTGGTCAAGCCCACCAAGCGATTCGTGCCGTCCGGCGTCGAGCTCGTCAAGGCGAGCGTCGACCGGGTGGTCGCCGACGAGAACGCGGTGCTGCTCGAGGACGGCTCGCGCCTGCCGTACGACTACCTGATCATCGCGACCGGCACCACGCCGCGTCCGGACGAGACGCCCGGCATGGCCGACGACATGGGCGGCTCCGTCCACGAGTTCTACACGTTCGACGGGGCATCGCGGCTGGCCGAGGTGCTCAAGACGTGGCAGGGCGGCAAGCTCGTCATCCACGTCACCGAGATGCCGATCAAGTGCCCGGTGGCGCCGCTGGAGTTCACCTTCTTGGCCGATGCCTTCTTCGACGAGCAGGGCCTGCGCGACTCCGTCGACATCACCTACGTCACCCCGTTGGAGGGCGCGTTCACCAAGCCGGTGTCGTCGAGGTACCTCGGCTCGATGCTGGACGAGCGCCAGATCGCGCTGGAGCCCGACTTCATGGTCGAGTCGATCGACCCCGAGGCCAAGAAGCTCGTCAGCTACGACGAGCGTGAGATCGACTACGACCTGCTGGTCACAGTGCCGCTGAACATGGGTGCGGACTTCATCGCCCGCTCCGACCTGGGCGACGAGCTCAACTACGTCCCCGTCGACAAAGAGACGCTGCTCTCGACGCAGTACGACAACATCTTCGCCATCGGCGACGCCTCCGACATCCCCGCGTCCAAGGCCGGCTCGGTGGCCCACTTCGCCATGGACCTGTTCCCCACCAACTTCTTGCGCCACGTCCAGGGCCTGGCCATGACGGAGAAGTTCGACGGGCACGCCAACTGCTTCATCGAGACCGGCCACGGCAAGGGCCTGCTCATCGACTTCAACTACGAGACCGAGCCCCTGCCGGGCAAGTACCCGTTGCCGGGCATCGGGCCCTTCAGCCTGCTGACCGAGACCGAGATGAACCACTGGGGCAAGGTGATGTTCCGCTGGATGTACTGGAACGTGCTGCTCCCCGGCAAGGAGCTCCCTCTGCCCGCGCTCATGTCGATGGCCGGCAAGCAGATCGAGGACGCCGCATGACCGCAGCACCCGAAGCCCCAGCAGCGCCGGCATCACCTGCCGCCGGCAGCGTCGAGGACCGCCTCGACCACCTCAGCGCCCAGGTCGACGAGCTCGTCGCGGAGATGCGCCGAGCGCGGGAGTCGCGCGAGCAGTGGCAGGAGCTGAGCCACGAGCTCGCACCGGTCACCCGCGACGCCATGGCGGTGGCCAGTCGCGAGCTGCAAGAGCTGAGCGCCGACGTAACGATCGAGGACGTCGCCGAGCTCGCCCGCACGCTGGCCCGCTCGGTGCCCAAGCTGCAGGCGATGCTCGTCCAGCTCGACAGCATGGCCGAGCTGACGCACGAGGTGAACTCGATCGCCGGGTCTGGCGTGGCCAAGCTGTCGGAGAGCCTGGCCGAGGCCGAGCGCAAGGGCTACTTCACCTTCGCCCGCCACGGTGCCGAGATGGTCGAAGAGGTCGTCACCTCGTTCACCGAGGACGACGTGGTCGCGCTGCGCGAGAACCTCGTGCTGATCCTCAACACCGTCAAGGAGCTGACGCAGCCCGAGGTGATGACCCTGCTCAACCGCACCGGTGTCTCCCTGCAGACCATGTCCGACGACGGCGACCAGAAGCCGCCGACCACGTTCGCGCTGGTCAAGCAGATGCGCGACCCGGAGGTGCGACGCGGTCTCAACCGGACGCTCGGGCTGCTGCGCACCATCGGCGAGGAGAGCGCGCCCAACGGCGGCCCGCGGCCCTCGACCCACCCCTGATCCCCACCCATCCACAGAAAGAGGTTCGAGCAATGCCCGTCACCGCCATCGCCGGTAGCGAGGTCCACGTCAACGACGAGGGCTTCTTGACCGAGTACGACGAGTGGAACGAAGAGATCGCCGCTGCCCTGGCCGCCAACATCGGCATCGAGATGACCGACCGTCACTGGGACGTCATCCGGTTCTTGCGCCAGGACTTCACGGTCAAGGGCGAGACCGCCACGACCCGCCGCGTTCAGAACGTCGGCGGCATCCCCACCAAGGAGCAGTTTCAGCTGTTCCCCAAGAAGCCGGGCCGCAAGATGAGCTACGTCGCCGGCCTGCCCAAGCCGAAGGGCTGCGTGTGAGCATGACCGACACTCTCGACACCACCGACACCACCGCCGCGCCCATGATCGTCCCGGACTTCGGCGACGACGAGACCGACCGCAAGATGGCGATCATCTGCTCCAAGGGCAACCTCGACATGGCCTACCCCGCCCTCGTGCTGGCAAACGCCGCACTGGGCGAGGGCGTCGAGACGCACCTGTTCTTCACGTTCTGGGGCTTCGACATGATCATCGACAGCCGCATGGACGACCTTCAGTTCAGCCCCGCTGGCAACACAGCGATGCACTTCCCGGTGAAGGGCCGCGACATCCGCATCCCACAGGCGGTCATGCCGATGCCCGGCATGACGTCGATGGCCACCAAGATGCTCAAGGAGCAGCTCGACGAGATGGACATCCCGGGTGTGCGGGAGTTCCTCGACCAGATCGTGGCCGCCGGTGGCCAGCTCTGGGGGTGCCAGATGAGCGCGGACATGAACAAGGTCGACATGGACGACCTCTACGAAGGCGTCACCGACATCATCAACGCGGCCGACTTCATCACCCTCACCGATGGGGCTCAGCTGCTGTTCATCTGAGCCGCACGGCAGTCAGGCCAGCCCGTCGAGCAGCTCGGCGAGGCTGGCCTGGATGCCGTCGGCAAGGGCGACGACCGCCTCGGCCCCGCCGTCCCCGGCGGCCATGCCGAACTCCAGCAGGCCGTCGTAGCTCAGCACGCCGATCGAGCACCAGAGCGGGCGGCCCAGCGGGATGATCGGGTAGTTCGCGCTCACCCGCCGGCCCATCACGTACAGCGGGAACTGCGGGCCCGGCACGTTCGTCACCAGCGAGTCGACCGCCCACTCCGGGACGGGCGTGTCCGAGCGCACGACCAGCGTCTGGATGCCCGCCGGGGCCACGTCCAGCATGTCGAGAAGCACCTTCGTGGCCGCTGCCGTGCCGGCGTCCTTGAGCGTGTTGATGTGCTCGGCGATCCACCTCAGCCGCTGCGGCGCCGCGCCCGACACCGGAAGCTGGATGAACAGGCCGGTCACCTGGTTGTTGGACGCGAAGTCGTGCGGGGCGCGCGTGGACACCGGGATGAGGATCTTCACGAACTCGTCGTCGGTGGACTGCCCGCGACCCCGCATCAGGTCGCCGTAGCCGCCGGAAGCCAGCGCCATCACCACGTCGTTCACCGTGACGCCGTAGGCGGCGCGGATACGTTTGACGTCCGCGAGGCTGACCCGCGTCGTGCGCCAGTGCCGGTCGTTCCTCGGGTCGCCGCTGAGCAGGGAATGCGTGCGGGGGGCCAGGGTGGCCCCGACTGCCCCCGCGGTGCGGGCGGCCTCGGCGGTCATCTGGCTCAGGTCGTCGCCGAGCTGCTGGGCGGCCCCACCCACTCGCCGCGCGGCCTCGACCGGGTCGAGAACCACCTTGCGAAGAGCGCGCAACGTCAGGTCCCCACCCTTGCTGGCCGCATCCCGGACCATCGCGCGCTTGGACGCATCCTCCTCCGCGGGGCTCTGGGGCGCCCGGCTCTGCGCGGCCTGCGCCGACGCTGCGACGAAGTAGTCCGACAGCGTCGTGCCCCCGTCGGGCTCGACGTCGAACAGGTGACCCATCAGCACCATCGACCCGCTGCCGTCGGCCACGGCGTGGTGCAGGCGCACGACGACTCCGAACAGGTCGGGGGCGAGCCCGGTCAGCAGGTGGACGTCCCAGAGCGGCTTGTCGAGGTCCATCGGGGTGACCATGACGGCCGAGACGGCGTCCTCGATGGCGGCCATGTCGGCCGGTGCCTCGACCGCGAGTTCGCGGACGTGGTGGGCGAGGTCGACCTCGGCGGGCGCCCAGGTCGGTCGGCGCACCGGACCCCGCGAGGTCACCACCCGCTCGGACAGCCGGGGCATGCGGGGCAGGCGCGAGGCCAGACCGGCGCGTACCTCGTCAACCGTGGGCGCGGGGCCCTGGGCCAGCACGAGCGACCCGACGGCGATCGGCGGTCCCCCTGTCTCGGCATCGAGCCAGACCGCGTCGATCGCCCGCATGCGGGTCGTGTCGTCTCCCATGCGCAACGACGGTAGTGCGCGGGCGGGATCAGCACGACGAACGCGCAGGTTCGATGCAATTCCACGGGCCAGGAGCGTGGCGACTAACCTGTGCCCGTCGCTGCGCGAGACGGGGCAGTGAGGAGGGGCAGTGAAGAGTCTCTCCGAGGTCGCCGAGAGCGTGCTGGGCGCGCTTGCGGCGTACTGGATCTCCCTCTGGGTGCTGGCTGGCGCCCTCGAGGTGGCGCTGGACGCCAGCGTGGAGAAGGCCCCGGTGCGGGTGCCACTGGCGATCGCCTGGCTGGTGGCCGGCCTCGCGATGCTGGCAGCCCGGTTCTTGCCCGACCCGCTGCGCGTGCGAGCGCTGCTGGCGCTGGCGCTGGCGCTGGCCGTGGGCACGGTCGTGGCCCGTGAGCTGTCGGGGCTGGTCGCCCCGTGGGTCCAGATCACCGTCGCCTGCGCCATGCTGCTGAGCGTCATGGGGTTCGTCGGCCCGCGGCGGCTCTTCATCCCCACGGCCGTCTTCGTCGTCGCGCTCGGCTCGCTGCAACGCGCACAGGAGATGTTGCGCGAGGACTCCCCCGTTCGGCTCGGCGTGCCGCTCACCGAGGCCGCGCTGGTGATCGGGCTCGGGCTGCTGGGACTCATGATTCGAGCAGTGCTCATGCGATCGTCGGAGCGAGCCGACAGGATGCTGGTCTCGGAGGAGCAGCGCCGCCAGTCTGCGGTCGAGCAGCGGTGGCGCGAGGACGCCATGACGGCACGCATGTCCCTTCTGCACGACACGGCGCTCAACACCCTCAACGCCATCGCGCTCAGCCCTCGGGGGTCGTCCGACGACCAACGGCGCCGCTGCGTGGAGGACGCACGGCGCCTGCAGGAGACGACCGAGACTCACTCCGGTGGCGTGAAACCCTTGCTGCCTGCCCTGCACCAGGTCGTGTCGCGCGCCGAGACCCAGGGTGTGACGGTGTCGCTGCACGCGGACGGTGACCCGCTCGAGACGTGCGACGTGCCCGCGGGCGTGCGCGACGCCCTCACTGGAAGCATCGAAGAAGCACTGCTCAACGTGGCGAAGCACGCCGAGGTCGACACTGCCGTACTCACCGTGACCGCCACCGGGAGCGAGGTGAGCGCCACGGTCACCGACGACGGAGTCGGCTTCGACCCGCAGAGCACCCAACACCGCTACGGGCTGCGACACTCGGTGGCGGGCCGCATGGCCAGCGTCGGTGGCACCACGACGGTCACGAGTGCCCCGGGACGCGGGACGAGCGTCGCTCTCACGTGGGTGCGCCAGAACGACGACGAGCCCGTCGCCGACGCTGTCACGACGGTGGTCGTCCGGACCCTGGGCGCCCTGCTGCTGGCAGCGACGATCTTCACCAGCCTCGTGGTGCTGGCGGAGTGGCAGGCGTTCGAGCGGCCGGCCGTGGCCCTGGTCGGGGGTCTGCTGCTGGGCGGGTGGGGGCTGCTGGTGACCTACAACCTGCGCCAGGATCGGTGGATGCCCCTCGGCGTGGGCGTGGTGACCGTGGCTCTGGCATGCCTCGCCCCGTTCTGGACGATCGCTTCGGACACCTACTGCTCCAGCACGTTCGGCACCCTCGGCTGGGTGGACCCTCGCCTTCCCTTGGTCGTGGTCGTGATGCTGACGGCCAGTCGGTGGTGGCACGCCTCGTTGGCCGCCCCGGCCTTCATCGCCGCCACGTTGGTCGCCTCCTCGGTATGGGCCGACGTGTTCGCCGGTTGCCCCAGCGTCGCGGTCACCGCATCCAGCGTCGCGCTGGCGGTCTTCGTCGCCAGCCTCATCGCCGGACGAGCACTCACCCGGCAGGCCGACGCCGTCGGACGCGCCAACCAGCAGCGCCGGGAGGCCGAGTGGGATCGAATGCGGGCAGCCGCCGCCCGCACCGAGCAGCAGCAGTGGTTCCAGCCCGCCCTCGACTCCTGCATCCCTCTGCTGGCTGCCATCGGGGACGGCAGTGCCGACCCGCGCTCGAGCGACGTCCGGCAGCGGTGTCGCGAGGAGTCGGGCTACCTGCGTGGCCTGGTGAGCGCCGCCTCCGCACCGCCGGGAATACGTGAAGCCGTGCTCGCTCTGCTGACCCGCGCCCACGACGCCGGGCTGGACGTGCAGGTGCGCGGTGACCTGGCCCGCCTGCCGGTGCCCTCGCCCGCTGTCGTGGAGACCCTGCGCCGCCACTCCCCCCTGACGCTCGAGAACGCGGAGTCGATGGTGATCACCGGGGTCGGCCACAAGGCTCACGGCGCCCTCATCGTGCACGTGCCGGGGTTGTCGGAGCAGCCCCCGCACCGTCGTGGTGCCCCAGCCGACGGGATCGAGGTGATCAGCGACGAGGACGGGTGGTGGATGGAGGTCAGCTGGCCGGCGGTTGCGGAGCAGCCGGTGGCGGTGTCGTCGTGACCGGCCAGTCCCAGCCGCACTCCAGCGCCACCGGTCGGGTGGCGGTGAGCAGGTCACGCTGCTCCCACGCGACCGACCGCAGGACGGTGTTGATGTCGTCCCCGGCCTGCGCCACCGGAGGGTTGCCGTCGGCGAGGGACGCGTCATCGGTCGGCTGGTCGTAGCGGGCAGCCATGACCGAGAGCTTGCGCGCGGCTTGCACGCTGGCCTGGGTGCCGAAGACTCCGCCGTCGTCGAACTGGGCCACGAACTGGTCGTACTGCGCGCACAGCTCGCCTCGGGTCGGAATGACGGCGGTGGCGGCGTCGCTCACGAGTGCCCGCGTTCCCAGCCCGAGCGCACCGAGCATCGCGACGCCCACGACGGTGAGCACCGCGGCTGCTCGCTGCGGGTCGGCCAGCCATGGCCCGGACCCCGGCTCGGCAGTGCGTGGCACCGCACCAGCGTAGGTCGATACGGTTCGCCGTCATGCGCAGATCCCACCTCGGCGTGATCGCGGCCGCCTCGTTGGCCGGGCTGGCCGGCACCGGCGCCGGCTGCAGCGCCGAGGTGCCGACCGGCAAGCCGTGGACCGTCGACGCCGCGGCATGGCACGGCTCGACGCTCTGCGACGGTCCTGGCTGCAGCCTCGACGCCTACGCCTCACGAGACTTCACGGTCGAAGCCGCCGTTGCCGGGGCACTGATCGACGGCGCCGTCATCCAGGTTCACTGCTTCGTGCCCACGCCGTCGCCCCAACGCGACCCGGCCGGCCGTGACGCGTACCGCTGGTACCTGCTGACGGTCGACGAGTCGTACCGGTGGGCTCCCGACCTCGCGCTGACCAGCGAGGACGACCTGCGCACCAACCCGAGACCGCAGGGTGACCTGCTGGCAGACGGGTTGCGCACCTGCCACTCCGCGGTGCCGGAGCGCTGATTCAGCGCGGCTCGATGATGCCGTCGCGCACCGCGGCGGCGTACATGTCGGTCTTGGTGCGCACGTCCCGCCCGACGTAGGAGTACTTGCGGCGCACTCGCGCCAGGTACTCGCGCACGGTGCTGGGCGAGACGTTCATGCGCCGGGAGACCGCCTCGAGCTTGAGGCCGGAGGCGTAGAGGCGCAGCGCGGTGCGCTCCTGGGCGCTGAACTCCGGCCGGTCGATCGACACCATCATCACCGCCGCCAGGTCGGGCGAGACATAGATGTCGCCCCGCAACGCGGCATCCACCGCGTCGTGCAGCACGTCCGAGCCCTCACGCTTCGGGACGTAGCCGAGTGCTCCGGCGGCGATGGCCGGTCGGATCAACCCGGCTTCGCCGACCGAGCTGACCAGCAGCACCGCGATTCCGCGCTCGACGAGGTCAGCCGTGACGTCCTCGGCCGGTCGCTCGTCCTCCCCGAGATCGATGTCGAGCAGCACCAGGTCAGTGCCGTCGGGGACGGCGCTCGGGTCGGGGCCGGAGTAGACCACCTCGACCCGTTCCAGGTTCTCGGCTGCCCAGACGCGCAGGGCATCGGCGAAGAGCTCGTGGTCGTCCACGATGGCGACCCGACGCGGCTCGTCGCTTCGCTGCTCGCCGTCGGTCATCGGTGCTCGGTGCTCATCTCGCGCCTCCTCGAGGGTCAGAGGGCCGATTGTCCACAGAAATGCCGACAGAACGGGGTGGAATCGTCACACCCGAGTGCGATGCACTGGGATCACCGCTCGTGTGGGCCCTCTGGTCGAGGGTCCGGGGGGAACACGAGCGACAGCAGCCCCTGACCGCTTCGCGGCCCGGGGCTGCTGTCCGTCCGGGTCCAGGGCTTCGGCCCGTTGACACCCGCACCACCGAGGATCAGCGTCGATGCGTGAGCGCTGTATCGATGGCGGGTGACGAGCTGGTTGTCGACGTTCGTGACGTGGTGAAGACCTTCGGCACGACGACGGCCCTGGCCGGACTCGACCTGCAGGTTCGACGCGGTGAGGTGCACGCGTTCCTCGGGCCGAACGGGGCAGGCAAGACGACGACCTTGCGGCTGCTCCTGGGCATGCTCCGCGCCGACAGCGGAACGATGCGCGTGCTCGGGATGAATCCCTGGACGGACGTCGCGGTGCTGCACCGACGGCTCGCCGCCGTGCCTGGCGACGTCGCCCTGTGGCCGAACCTGTCCGGCGGTGAGGTGATCGATCTGCTCGGCAGGCTGCGTGGAGGGCTGGACCCGCGCCGGCGCGCCGAGATGATCGAACGCTTCGACCTCGACCCAACCAAGAAGAGCCGCACCTACTCCAAGGGGAACCGGCAGAAGGTGATGCTGGTCGCCGCTCTTGCCAGCGATGCTGAGCTGTTCTTGTTGGACGAGCCGACGGCGGGGCTCGACCCGCTGATGGAGGCGACGTTCCGCGAGTGCGTGGACGACCTGCGTGCCGCCGGAACGTCCGTGCTGCTCAGCTCGCACATCCTCAGCGAGGCCGAGGCGTTGTGTGACCGGGTCAGCATCATTCGCGACGGGGTGGTCGTGGAGACAGGGACACTCGCGCAGCTGCGCCATCTGACACGCACGTCGGTCCACGCCACGCTGCGACGCGTCCCGGATGGGTTGGACCGGCTCCCCGGCGTCCATGACCTTGCGGTGACGGGCAACCAGGTCGTCGCCCAGGTGGAGGCGTCCGCGATGAGTGCGCTGGTCTCGACGCTGGCTGTGGGCGAGATCGAGGCGCTGGTCAGCCGGCCACCCACATTGGAGGAGCTGTTCCTGCAGCACTACTCGGCGAGCCCGGCATGAGCCTCACCGCGACCCACCGCGTCCACGAGGAGCGCCGCACCACCCGAGCCGAGACGTGGGCCGGAACCGGCGGCCTCGTCCGGCTGGCTCTTCGCCGCGACCGAGTGCTGATGCCGGCGTGGCTGCTGGGGTTCACCCTTGTGGCGGTGTTCTCGGCCGCCGCCACGCGAGACCTGTACCCCGACCCCACAGAGCTGGAGACAGCCGCCGAGACCGTCAACGCCACGGCCGCCTTGGTCGCGTTGTACGGCAAGGTCTACGTCACCACCTCACTCGGGGCCGTCTCGCTGATCAAGCTCACTGCGTTCGGCGCGGCGTTCGTCGCCGTCCTGCTGGTCTTCGTCGTCGTGCGACACAGCCGCGCAGAAGAGGAGTCCGGCCGCCTCGAGCTGGTAGCGGCCGGCGTCGTGGGTCGGGCCGCGCCGCTGACGGCTGCCCTGCTGGTAGGAGCCGGTGCGAGCCTCGCGCTCGGGGCGCTCACGACGGTAGGGCTCGGCCTGGGTGGTCTGCCGTGGGCGGGCTCCCTCGCCTTCGGGCTCGGGTGGGCGCTGAGCGGCGTCGTGTTCTCCGCCGTAGCCGCGGTCACCGCCCAGCTCACGACGTCCGCGCGGGCCGCCATCGGCCTCGGTCTCGTCGGCGTGGGCGTCTCGTACGCCCTGCGTGCCGTCGGCGACTTGTCGTCCTCCGGTGACCCGGGGTGGCTGTCGTGGCTGTCCCCGATCGGGTGGAGCCAGCAGATCCGTCCTTTCGCCGGCGACCGCTGGTGGGTGACCGCGCTACCACTGCTGGCCACGGCGCTGCTCGTCCCGCTCGCGTTCGTACTTCGGGCACGACGCGACCTGGGCTCGGGGATGCTCCAGCAGGGCGCCGGACCAGCCACCGGGAGCCTGAGGGGCGTGGGGGCGTTGGCATGGCGTCTGCAGCGCGGGTCGTTCGTCGCCTGGCTCGCTGCGACCGCTGCGATGGGCGTGGTGCTGGGGTCGATCGCGAACAACATCAGCGGCTTTCTCGACTCCGCGCAGATGCAGGAGTTCGTCGCGCTCCTTGGCGGCGAGCAGAGCATCGTGGACTCCTTCTTGGCCGCCGAGGTGGGCATCTTCGGGGCCATCGTCGCCGCGTTCGGAGTGTCGGCGGCTCTGCATCTGCGCTCGGAGGAGACCGCTGGCCACGCCGAGCTGCTGCTGACCACCCCCGCGACGCGGGTGCGCTGGGCGAGCAGCCACCTCGGCGTCGCCCTGCTGGGCACAGCGGTGATCATGCTCGTCACCGGTACGAGCATCGGCCTCGGCTACGGCTTGACCACCGGCGAGCCCCTGGACGAGGCCGTGCGACTGGCCGGCGCGGCCGCCCTTGCGGTGCCCGCCGCCTGGGTGATGGTCGGCATCGTGGCTGTGTTGCTTGGCTGGGTGCCACTGGCGGCCCCCGGCGCGTGGGGCCTGCTCGCCGGCTTCGTCGTCCTGGGCGAGTTCGGCGGCCTGTGGCAGCTGCCGCAGTGGGTGTTGGACGTGTCTCCCTTCGCGCACAGCCCGACCGTGCCCGGTGGGGTCGTGTCGGTCATGGCGGTGGTCGGCCTGCTGCTGGTAGCCGGCATCCTGATCGGCATCGGGGTGCTCGGCCTTCGTCGGCGCGACATCCCCGCCTGAGACCTGGAACGCGTCGATCACCGCGTCCCGCTGGTTTCGGGGATGATGGCAGCGTGACGCGCGCATGACCGAGGCCCTTCTGCTGCTCGGGCTGGCTGCGGTGCTGATCGCGGCGAACGCCCTGTTCGTGGCGGCCGAGTTCAGCCTCGTCACCGTCGACCGGACGACGATCGAGGCGCAGGCACCGACCGACCGGTCGGCCGCCCGGGTGCTGGGTGCGTTGCGCAGCCTGTCGACCCAGCTGTCCGGAGCCCAGCTCGGCATCACCGTCACGTCGTTGCTGGTCGGCTTCTTGGCCGAGCCGTCACTGGCAACCCTGCTCGCCGGCCCGCTGGAGGCGTGGGGCGTCTCCAGCGCCGCGGTCGCCGTCGGGCTCGCGCTGGCCATCGCCACCACGGTGCAGATGGTCTTCGGCGAGCTCGTGCCCAAGAACTGGGCGATCTCCGAGCCGATGTCGGTCGCCAAGGCCGTCGCCGCACCGCACATGGCCTTCACCGCAGCCATGGGCTGGCTCATCTCGTTCCTGAACGGCAGCGCGAACCGGTTGCTGCGCGCCATGGGCATCGAGCCCACCGAAGAGCTCGAGTCGGCGCGCTCGGCGCAAGAGCTGCGGTCGTTGATCCGCCGGTCGGCGTCGGAGGGCACGCTGGAGCGTCCCGTCGCCTCGCTGCTCGACCGAAGCCTGCGCCTGACCGACCGCGTCGTCGCCGACGTCCTCACGCCACGACCCCAGGTGCACTCCCTCGACGTCGCCGCCACCGTCTCGACCGTGCTCGAGGTGGCCCGCGAGACCGGGCACTCGCGCTTTCCGGTCACCGGCGCGCAGGGCATCGACTCGATCGTGGGCGTGATCGACCTGCGGCGGGCCCTGCTGGTCGACCCCGCCCAGGCCGGGCGGGTGCGCGTGGGTCAGGTGATGGACGAGCCGTTGTTCGTCCCCGAGACGCTGCCCGTGGACGACCTGCTGCACGCCCTGCGCGCCGACGGCCACCTGGCCGTGGTGGTCGACGAGTACGGCGGCACCGCCGGTGTGGCCACGCTCGAAGACATCGTGGAAGAGATCGTGGGCGAGGTCGCCGACGAGTCCGACCCGCACGAGTTCTACTCCCAGCAGCAGCCGGACGGCACGTTGCTGCTCTCCGGCCTGCTGCGCACCGACGAAGCGCGCGACCTCGGTGTTCCGGCCGACGACGCCCCGGAGTACGAGACGCTCGGGGGTCTGGCGATGCGCCTCATCGGGGCGATCCCGGCCGTCGGCGACCAGTTCAGCATCAACGGCCGCCGCGCCGTCGTGGCGCGCATGGACGGGCGCCGAGTCGAGCTCATCCGCGTCGACCCCGCGGTGGAGGCGACCGATGAGTGACACGAGCGCCCTGGCGCTGGCGGTGGTGCTGCTGATCGGCAACGCGTTCTTCGTCGGCGCTGAGTTCTCCCTCATCTCGGCGCGGCGCAGCCAGATCGAACCGCTGGCCGACGCCGGCAACCGACGGGCACGCGTGACCGTCCGGGCGATGGAGAACGTGTCGCAGATGATGGCCGGCGCGCAGCTCGGCATCACCGTCTGCTCGCTCGGCCTCGGCGCGACAGCCGAGCCCGCCATCGCCCACCTGATCGAGCCCGTGCTCGCCGATCTCGGGATCCCGGAAGGCTTCGTCCACCCGATCGCCTTCACCATCGGGCTGTCCCTCGTGGTGTTCCTGCACATGGTGCTGGGCGAGATGGTGCCCAAGAACATCGCGCTGGCCGGCCCGGAGCGCTCGGCTCTGCTGCTCGGCCCGCCGCTCGCGGCGATCGTGACGGCGCTGCGCCCGTTCATCGCCACCATCAACGCGCTGGCCAACCTCGTGCTGCGGCTGCTGCGGGTGGACCCGAAGGACGAGGTGTCGTCGTCCTTCACCCGCGACGAGGTCGCCGTGATGATCACCGAGTCGTCGCGGGAAGGGTTGTTGGACAGCAACGAGTCGACGATGCTCGAAGGTGCCCTGGACGTCTCTTCGTCGGTGGCCCGCGACATCCTGCTGCCGACACAGCACCTGGTCACCGTGGCGGCCGACGACTCCACCGACAGCCTGTACCGGGCCGTCGTCGACACCGGCTACTCCCGCTTCCCCGTCCGCGACAACGCGGGACAGCTGCGCTCGTACGTCCACATCCACGACGCGCTCAACCCGCACAGCCCGGTGACCACGGGGGCCTGGCTCACCCACGGACGCATCGCCGACCTGCCGCTGCACGAGCTCACCGAGCTGCCCGCCGACCTGCCGCTCACCGCCGTCGTCGCCCGCATGAAGGCCGACGCCGCGCACCTGGCCGGCGTGGTCGACGCCACGGGGTCGACCATCGGCGTCATCACCCTCGAGGACGCGCTGGAGCGAGTGATCGGACGGGTGCGCGACCCCGCCCAGCGACGGGCCGGGCACGACCCGTCCGGTTCGTGACCCGGCGGCGTCCGTTGTCGCCGGCTGGATGAGGCGGCGGAGAGCCGAGCCGTCCGACTTTCGTGGGGAGTCTGCTTTCGTGGGGAGTTTGGGGGTTTCGTAGGGAGATCTGCCTTGGAAACCCCCAAACTTCGTCCGTCACGTGATCGTTTCGGGCTGGGGGGCGGGTGGGCGGGCGCCGCCGGGCTGTCAGGTCGCGGCGACGGCGCTCAGCACGACCGGGTCGGCACAGCCGCGGGCGAAGGCCGCGATGCGGCGGTCGATCTCGCGCTGGAGCACCAGGGTGCCGAGCCGGTCTGCGACCGGGCTGAGCCACGGCGGTCGGATGCGAAAGCTGTAGCGCCACACCGCCCGCGTCCACGGCGTCCCGTCCGGTGAGTCGGCCGGGCGAAAGCGCCACCCGCCTGCGAAGTTGTCGAAGAACCACGGCCCGGACACCATCTTCATGCCGACGTTGGACGGCGGCCGGTACGAGACGTACTCGCTCACCATCGAGGGTCCGAGGCGGTGCCGGGTGAACGTTCGCACGCCGACGTCCGGCCGCTGGGCGCCGTCCATGAAGTGCTGGCCGCCGATGAAGGGGTCCCAGCGCAGCCGCAGGTCACCGGTCGTCTGCGACACGGCGAAGGCGACGTCCGGCGCGACGGGGACGACGACGCTGGACTCGATCACGGGCATGGACGCCTCCGGTGCTCGGATGCCGCGAGGCTAGTCGCGGGCGCTGGGAGCGCTCCCCCCAGACGGGACGAGCAGGCTCCACGCCTGCGGGCGCAGCGTCCAGGTGCGGGAGCCGACCGGGCCGAGAAGCTCGCCGTCCACGTTGAGCGGGGCGTCCCCGCCCTCGAGGTGCACCGAGCGCCCGCGCATCAGCAGGACGTCGTCACGCTCGTCGTGCTCGCCCTGGCGCAGGCGCCGGGCGAAGTCGAGGCGTTGCAGGGGTCCGGTGGCAGAGACGACGACCACGTCGACCCACCCGTCGCCCGGGTCGGCGTCGGGCGCCAGCACTGCGCCGCCCCCGATCGTCGCACCCACGGCCAGGCCCACCATCAGCAGCGGGGTGGCAGGTTCGGCGACGTCCACCCCGTCGACCTGCACCAGCATGGGCCAGCCGCTCGACCGGCTCCCGGCCAGCACGGCACCGACCGCGTAGCCCAGAGCGCCGAGGCTCTGCTTGAACGTCTCGGCGCGCTCGCTGGCCAGGGCTCCGACACCGGCGTGCGCCGCGTTCACGATGACCGTCCCCAGCCCGTCGTCGACCAGGTCCATGGGTCGAGGACGCCCACCGACCACCACGTCGACGGCCGCGTCGGGGTCCAGCGGTATGCCTGCGCCCCGCGCGAGGTCGTTGCCCGTGCCCAGCGGCAGCACACCGATGGGTCGCTCAGGCGACAGCTCGCCCCTGGTGTGCAAGGTGGAGATGGTCTGATGCACCGTCCCGTCGCCCCCGGCGATCACCACGCGGTGCACGCCCGCGACGTCGAGCGAGTCCAGCGCCGCAGGGTCGTCCACGGCGACGACGCTCACGCCGTACCCGGCGTCGGCCAGGGCTGTCTCGGCACGCTCGACGACGTCGGAGTCGGCGCTGCCGGCGCCGGCGTTCGTGAGGATCGCCGCGCGTGTGCTCACGTGCCGGTCTCGTCCTCGCCCGGGGCCCCCGCCGGGTCGTCGCGCCGGTCGACGTCGGCGGCCTCTCGACGCTCCGGCGTCTCCGCCGTGTAGGCACCCTGACGCTGCTTGCGCACGTCGGCCTCGGCATCGTCGTTCAGCACGTCTCGTTCGTGGCCCATGACCCTCTCCCCACAGTTGACGACTCTTGCTGTCACCTACCCGCCCGGGCACGGGCTATGCGGCACGCGAGCCCACGGAGCCGCTCGACCCACTCGAGACGTTTTCTTGACTGATTCCAGAAAAGTGCCCTAGGTTCGTCCTGTGCCCACGACGGTCGACGCCGAGCAGATGCTGCGCGACGCGTCGCTGCGCGTCACCCGCCAGCGGGTCGCCGTGCTCGGCGTGGTTCACCAGCACCCGCACTCCGACACAGCGACCATCGTCGACCTCGTCCGCGG
The DNA here is from genome assembly GCA_963714455.1 of uncultured Actinomycetota bacterium. GTDB lineage: Bacteria > Actinomycetota > Actinomycetes > Jiangellales > Jiangellaceae > CAVQGZ01. Next base: position 64,054 of record CAVQON010000021.1, on the reverse strand, counting down.
CGACGTCGGCGACGTCTCCGTCCAGGCCGTCTACGACGTCCTCCACGCGCTCACCGACGCTGGGCTGCTGCGGCGCATCGAGCCGGCCGGCTCGGTGGCCCGCTACGAGGCACGTGTCGGCGACAACCACCACCACGTCGTGTGCCGTTCCTGCGGCGCCATCGCCGATGTCGACTGCGCCGTCGGGCACACGCCGTGCCTGACGGCCTCCACCCACCGCGACTTCGTGATCGACGAGGCCGAAGTCGTCTACTGGGGCACCTGCGGCCCTTGCTCCACCCACAACTGACCCCACCTGCGGAAGGACGACCATGACCCAGCAGCACGACGCCGTCGTCGGCGAGATGAACACCGAGGAGGACGAGGCTCGCTGTCCGGTCGCGCACGCCGCACACCCCACCGAGGGCGCCGGCAACCGCAGCTGGTGGCCCAGCCAGCTCAACCTCAAGATCTTGCGCAAGCACTCCCCGGCGTCGGACCCCATGGACCCCGGCTTCGACTACGCCGCAGAGTTCGCCACCCTCGACCTGGCCGAGGTGAAGCGCGACATCGTGGAGGTGCTGACCACCTCGCAGGACTGGTGGCCGGCTGACTACGGCCACTACGGCCCGCTGATCATCCGCATGGCCTGGCACAGCGCGGGCACCTACCGCATCAGCGACGGACGTGGCGGGGCCGGTGGGGGCCAGCAGCGCTTCGCCCCGCTGAACAGCTGGCCGGACAACGCCAACCTCGACAAGGCGCGACGCGTGCTGTGGCCGGTCAAGCAGAAGTACGGACGCAAGCTGTCGTGGGCCGACCTGATGGTCTACGCCGGCAACTGCGCCCTGGAGTCGATGGGCTTCGACACGTTCGGCTTCGCAGGTGGACGTGCCGACGTCTGGGAGCCCGACGAGGACGTCTACTGGGGCCCGGAGGACACCTGGCTCGGCGACGAGCGCTACACCGGCGACCGCGAGCTGGAGAACCCGCTCGCCGCCGTCCAGATGGGCCTGATCTACGTCAACCCTGAAGGCCCCAACGGCCAGCCCGACCCGCTGGGCTCGGCCCGTGACATCCGCGAGACGTTCGCGCGCATGGCGATGAACGACGAGGAGACCGTCGCGCTGACCGCCGGTGGCCACACGTTCGGCAAGACCCACGGTGCGGCCGACCCCAACCGCCACGTCGGCCCCGAGCCGGAGGCCGCGCCGCTGCAGGAGGCTGGGCTCGGCTGGATGAGCTCGTACGGCAGCGGAGCCGGCGACGACACGATCACCAGCGGGCTCGAGGGGGCGTGGACGCCGACGCCGACCACCTGGGACAACAGCTACTTCGAGACCCTGTTCGGCTACGAGTGGGAGCTGACCAAGAGCCCCGCCGGCGCCTACCAGTGGCGTCCGAAGGACGGTGCCGGGTCGGACGCGGTGCCGGCGGCGCACGACCCGTCGCGTCGGGAGGCGCCGATGATGTCGACCGCCGACATGGCGATGCGCATGGACCCGGTGTACGAGCAGATCTCGCGGCGCTTCATGGCCAACCCAGACGAGTTCGCCGACGCCTTCGCGCGCGCCTGGTTCAAGCTGACGCACCGCGACATGGGACCGGTCAGCCGGTACGTGGGGTCGCTCGTCCCGCAGGAGACGCTGATATGGCAGGACCCGATCCCCGCCGTCGACCACGAGCTGGTCGGCGACGAGGACGTCGCCGCGCTCAAGGCTCGGCTGCTCGACTCGGGCCTGACCGTCTCCCAGCTCGTCGCGACGGCGTGGGCGTCGGCCTCGACGTTCCGTGGCAGCGACAAGCGCGGTGGCGCCAACGGGGCGCGCATCCGCCTGGAGCCGCAGATCGGCTGGGAGGTCAACGACCCCGACCAGCTGCGCACCGTGCTGTCCGTGCTGGAGGGCATCCAGGCGTCGTTCAACGCCGAGCAGACCGAGGGCACGCGCATCTCGCTGGCCGACCTGATCGTGCTCGGTGGGTGCGCAGGGGTCGAGCAGGCAGCCAAGGACGCCGGGTTCGACGTCGAGGTGCCGTTCACGCCCGGTCGTATGGACGCCGCGCAGGACGAGACCGATGTCGAGTCGTTCGCCGCTCTCGAGCCCAGCTCCGACGGCTTCCGCAACTACCTCGGCAAGGGCAACCGGCTGCCGGCGGAGTACCTGCTGGTCGACCGGGCGAACCTGCTGACGCTCACGGCCCCGGAGATGACCGTGCTGGTCGGCGGCCTGCGCGTGCTCGACACCAACACCGGGCAGTCGTCGCTGGGTGTGCTCACCACGCGTCCCGGCACGCTGAGCAACGACTTCTTCGTCAACCTGCTCGACCTCGGCACCCAGTGGTCGTCGACCTCGGAGGCCGAGGACTCGTTCGAGGGTCGCGACCGGTCCACGGGAGAGGTGCGCTGGACGGGCAGCCGCGCCGACCTGGTGTTCGCTTCGAACTCTGAGCTGCGGGCCCTGGCCGAGGTGTACGCCAGCGACGACGCGCAGCAGATGTTCGTGCGTGACTTCGTCGCAGCCTGGACCAAGGTGATGAACGCCGACCGGTTCGACCTCGCCTGAACGAGGCGGTGCTCGGGTGACGCCGCCGGGTACCTACCCGCCGCGTCGCCCGAGTGCCCGAGCGACGAGCACCCCGGCCGCCAGCACCGCGGCAGAGGTGAGCACGCGGTCGGCGTTGATGACAGGCTTGAAGCGCACCGTGTCGCCGCCGATGACGTACACGCCCAACGGGCGAGCCAGGATGCCGTAGCCGCCGCCCTCACCCTGGTCGTGCTGCTCGGACGAACCTTCCCCACCGCCGACGCCGCCCATCACCATCGCGACGGGGACGAGGGTGACGCCGTCCTTCTCGATCGGGTCACCGAACACGCGCCCCACCGTCATCTGGTCTCTGGCCACCTCGAGCATGCGTGCCACGTCCATGTCAGCCACCTTCTGTTCTCGACTGCAGCTCATCGTCTCGACCCTTGAGCGCCCGTGCGCCACAACCTAGCCTTGTGAGCGAGGCCCGCCCAGGGAGGCGCCAGGGAGGTGCCAGGGAGGTGACCGTGTCGTTCGCTGCCGTCGTCGCCGATCTTGCCGCCACCCCGGCGCGCTCGGACATGTTCGACCCGGCGATGACCGACGGGCTCCCGGCCCCCGCCGCGCGCATGCTGCGCCATGCCCTGACGCCGGGCGCTGCACTGGCCGCAGCGGCGCGCCTCGACCTCACCGGCTCGGTGGTGCAGGGCGGGCGCAGGCTGACCATGACTGCGCGTGAGCTGCTCGCACCGAGCCGGGGGTTCGCGTGGGAGGCCCGGGCCTCGTGGGGTCCGCTCTACGTGGCCGTACGTGACCACTACCTGGCCGGCGAGGGGGCAGTCGCGGTGCGGCTGCTCGGCCTGGTTCCCCTCGGCGGCGAACGCGGGCCGGACACCGCCGCGAGCTCTCGCGGTCGGCTGGCGGGCGAGTCGTTGTGGGTGCCCTCGATGCTGCTGCCCAGTGCCGGTGCCCAGTGGTCTGCGATCGACGAGCTCCGAGCCCAGGTGCACCGGGAGATCGACGGCCGGCGCGAGTCGGTGACTCTCACCGTCGCCCCGGACGGTCGGGTCACCGACCTGACGATGATGCGGTGGGGCACCGTCGGGGTGGACGAGCCCCAGCGCATCCCGTACGGCTTCCACGTGATCGGTGAGACGACGTTCAACGGGTGCACGATCGCCAGCAGCGTCGAGGGCGGCTGGTGGTACGGCACCGACCGGTACGAACCCGAGTCGGCGAGCCGGTTCCGTATCGAGCGCGCCCGGTGGTTCTGAGGGTCGCGGCTGGGTCAGGCGGTCGCCGCGTCAGGTGAGCGCCGGGAGCGGAGCCGTCCGACCAACGTGACCACGACGACCACGACCGCACCCACCAGCAGCCCGAAAGCAGCGGAGGCCAGCGTGTTGGTGGTCCAGCCCAAGAAGCCGCCCAACGCCCCGGTCGCGTCGGCGACCGCCTCTTCGAGGTGGTGCACCTGGTCGTAGAGCCACGACCAGCCCAGCTCGTCCAGCCCGTTGAGCAGGATGTGCCCACCCACCCAGAGCATCGCGACCATGCCGAGCGTGGACAGGAACGCGAGCACCGTGGGCATCGCCCGCACCAGCAGCAGGCCGACGCGCTGGCTGCCGGCCGACGGGCGCTCGGCCAGAGCCAGCCCGATGTCGTCCATCTTCACGATCAGCGCGACCACGCCGTACACCAGGGCGGTGATGAGGAAAGCCACGAGGACGAGCACCAGCGCCCGGGTGACGAACGGCTCGTCGGCGACCTCGTTGAGGGCGATCACCATGATCTCGGCCGAGAGGATCAGGTCGGTGCGGATCGCGCCCTTGACCATCGACTCCTCGTGATCGGGCCCGACCATGGCGGCCGGGGCCGCGTGCTGCTCGTGGTGGGCGAGCTTCTCCCAGATCTTCTCCGCGCCTTCGAAGCACAGGTAGGTGCCACCGACCATCAGGATCGGTGTCAGCAGCCACGGGAGGAACTGGCTCAGCGCCAGGATGACCGGCAGGATGATCAGCAGCTTGTTGCGGATCGACCCGCGGGCGATCCGTTTGATGATCGGCAGCTCGCGGTCGGCGGTGAACCCGTGCACGTATCGAGGCGTCACCGCCGTGTCGTCGATCACGACCCCGGCCGACTTGGCACTGGCGCGCGCCGCGGCCGCACCGACGTCGTCGACGGACGCTGCGGCCAGCTTCGCGAGCGCGGCGATGTCGTCCAGCAACGCCGCGAGTCCGCCGGCCACAGTCCTCCTCGTGGTGGTTCAGATGCGGCCAACGGTAGCGGCCACGACGTCGGCGGCGACCACGATGCTCGGGCCCAGAACCGGCGAGTGTGACCGGGTCGTCGGCGTCCGAATTCGGACTCCGGCGTCCGGGGCCGCATAATCGTGCCGCATGACGCTCCAGAGCCCTCGACGCATCAGCGCGGGGCAGTCTGAGTCCGTCTGGTTCTCCGTCGGGATCCCCGGCCTGCTGGCCTCGATCCTGCTCGCACTCGGGGCTCTCGGTGTCGGATGGATCGCCCCGGCGTCACCCATGGCCGGCGACGTCGTCCTGTCCGCCGTTCGCGACTCGACGGCCGGCACCGCCCTGTCCAAGCTCTTGATCATCGCCGGGACCGCCCTCATGCTGCGCGTCTGGCTGGCCGCCGGCGTCACCGTGCGCACGTCGAGCGTGGACGAGGCCCGACGCACCGGCCTGATGGCCTTGGTGTGGGGGCTGCCCTTCCTCTTCGTCCCGGTGCTGTTCAGCCGCGACGTGTTCAGCTACATCGCCGCCAGCCGGCTCGTCCCGGCCGGCATCAACCCCTACCGCGAAGGCACCGGCGCCCTGCCGTCCTACTGGCGCGACGGGGCCGACCCGATGTGGTTCGACTCGCCGTCCCCCTACGGTCCGCTGTGGACGAGCGCGTCCTCGGTGATGTACCACCTGACCGGGGCCGAGCCGACGTCCGGCCTGCTGGCCTTTCGGCTGCTCGCCCTCGTCGGCGTCGGGCTGCTGGTGTGGTTCGTCCCCCGGCTGGCTCAGCTCGCTGGGGCCGACCCTGGCCTGGCCACGTGGTTGGCGGTGCTGAACCCCCTGGTGCTGTTCCACTTCACGGCGTCGGCGCACAACGACGCGCTCATGGCCGGTCTGCTGGTGGCGGGGATGGCGATGGCCTACCAGAACCGTCCGGTGCTGGCCGTCGTCCTGGTCACCGCGGCCGGCGCCATCAAGGCTCCGGCGCTGCTGGGGCTCGCCTTCGTCGGGCTGCTGTGGGCCGGCGCCCACGCGACCTGGCCGACGGTGGTGGCGGCCTGGGCCAAGGTGGTCGCGATCGCGGTGACGACACTGAGCGCCCTCACCCTGATCTCGGGGGTGGGCTGGGGCTGGGTGGGCAACCTGTCGACACCCACCAAGGTGGACACGTGGCTGTCGCCGCCCACGGCGGTGGGCCGCACGCTCGGGCTGGTGCTCGAGCCGCTGGTGGGCGCATCGCCCGAGAGCGTGCTGAGCGTGACGCGGACGGTGGCGCTGGTCGCGGCTGCCGGCGTCGTCGCCGCCCTGCTGCTCACCCGCAACCGACGCACGCCCGTGCGCGGACTGGCGCTGGCCATGGTCACCGTGATCGCGCTGGGGCCGGTGCTGCAGCCGTGGTACCTGCTGTGGGCGGTCCCGCTGGTCGCCGCCCTGCGACTGTCGCGCACCGAGCGCCACGTCGCCGTCGGGCTGACGGTGGGCCTGTCGATCTACTCGGTGGCCAACACGGCTGCCACGACCGAGTCGGCCGTGAGCCTTCCCGACGGTCTTGCCGCCGTGGCAAGCGTCGTCGCGCTGGTCGCCGTGGTCGCGGCGTCGCGTCAGGTGCGCGACGGCGTCGGATGGATGGGGTCGCGCAGCTCACGCGGTGACCGGCTGAACGGCGACCCAGGTCACCTCGAGCCGGAGGTCGTCAGTCCGACCAGGACGTGATGCGGCGCAGCAGGGTGCGGCTCTTGCGCTGCACCCGACGCATGCGGCCGAGCACCCCGTCGAGGGTCGCCACAGCCTCCAAGATGTGCGGACCCTTGTTGAGCATCACGCACTCGGCGCGTTCGCCGGCCGCGGCGTCGACCATCTCTGCCCGTGACGGAAGGCCCCTCTTGGCCAGCGACTCCAGTACCTGGGTCGCCCAGATCACCGGAAGGTGCCCGGCCTCGCACAGCGAGAGCACCTGGTAGGGCACCTCCGTCATGCGCTCCCAGCCGATCTCGGTCATGAGGTCGCCGCGGGCGATCATCACGCCCGTCTGCGGCCAGCGCATCGCGTCGAGAAGTATGTCGGGCAGCTCGCGAAACCCCTGCTCGGTCTCGATCTTCAGCACCAGCCCGACCTTCTGGCCACCGTGGGCGGCCAGCTCGCGGCGCATGTGGGCCACATCGGACGGCGTCCGGACGAACGAGAGGCCCACCACGTCGGCGTGGGTCACGACGCTGGGAAGGGCGGCGATGTCGGCGGCGGTCAGCGCCGAGACCGGGAGCTCGGTGTCGGGCAGGTTGATGCCCTTCTCCGCCCCCAGTCGCTTCCCGCCGGGCTGGGTCCGGGTGATCAGCACCCTCGCCTCGTCGACCCCCACGTGCTTCACGACGCCTTCGATCTCTCCGTCGTCGAAAAGGATGCGATCACCGGGCTGGGCGGCCTGGAACACCTCCGGCAGGGTGCAGCCGATGCGGGCGGGGACGCGCGTGGGGTCGGCGGGGCTGAGGTCTCGAGTGAGCACGAGAGAGTCCCCGGTGCCCAGCCGTAGGCGCTGCTCGGCAGCTGGGAGTGCGCCCACCTGGGTGTGGTCGCTGCCCGCGCTCAGCGTCATCCCGGTCACCAGGTACGAGGTGCGGTCGGCCGCGGCGAGCACCCCGTCGTCGTCGACGTCCTCCACGGCGAAGCGGCGCTGCCGTCCGCGGGTGTCGGTGAAGGTCACCGTGTCGCCGGGCATACGCCGGGCCGCCCAGTCCCGCTCGACGGGGATCGCGACGGCACCTGCGGGCGGCGGTGCTGCGGTGCCGGTGAACCAGAGCCGTCCAGGCTCGACGGGGCGTCCCAGCGCGTCGCGTGCCGGCTTGACGCGCACCACGCGCGGGCCGTCCTGGATCGGGCCGGTTCGCAGCTTCGGACCGCCGAGATCCATGTAGACGAGCACCGGACGCCCGGCGGAGACGGCGGCGGCGCGGACGTGGCCGGCCATGGCCGCCCATGCCTCAGGGTTGTCGTGGGCGCAGTTGATCCGGGCGAGGTCCATGCCGTGCTCGACGAGCGCGTGGACCAGGCCCGCGTCGGCCGCGGCCTCGCTGGGCAGGGTGACCATGATGCGGGTGTTGCGGTGGTGGCGCAGTGGCCCGAGGAGCGACTCGGCGTGGGCGGCCAGCAGGTCGTCACCGGCGTCGATCGCGTCGTCGACGGCTTGCAGCTCCCACGGACCGGGGTCGCCGCCCAGGGCCCGCAGCGCTGCCCGGGCGGCGAACAGCTTCGCCCGCACGTTGGCCTCGGTGGTGGCCAGGGACGAGACCCCGATATCCATCAGGTCGCCTTGCAGCTCGCGCAGGTCGTGGCGTCGCAGCTCGGTGTAGTGCACCAGGTTGATGGCCCCGGCCCGGTTGCCGGGGTGGCAGGCGGCGATCTGCTCAGCAGCCTCCCGCTCGGCGCGCTCGACTGCGACCAACAGCTGTTCGACCTGGGCGGCAAGGCCGGCGATGTCTTGCATCGATCAATCCTGTCACCGAGCCGACCGGCTAGGCACGCACTGTGGGCGATACGACGTCGTCCGAGTCGGGTGGCGAAGCCTCGCCTGGCTCGCTGACTCGGGACTACTGACCGTTGCGCCGCAGCACGGCCCGGTTGTAGGTCTGGAACGTGGGTAGGCGCAACAGATGGAGTCGCCTGCTCGCCGGTGCCGTCGTGCTCGGCCTTGCTGGCGCCGCTGCGTGTCGTGGTGGGTCGGGTGGCCGGTCGACGTCGACGAGCTGCGTCGCAGCGGACGGGACAGCGACGGAGTCGACCGTGGCGGCGGGAGCAGACGCCACCAGGTACCAGGCCGCGCCGTCGTACGACGAGGTGATCGAGCAGCACGGGTACCCCCACACCTGGTGGGTTGCCGACGGCGTCAACACTGACGGGCAGCCTCCGGTGCGCGCCGAGCAGTGGTTCTACCCGGACGAAGGCGTCGGGATCTGGTTCATCGACGGCTGGCGGGGCCCCGAGGAGTACTTCACGCCAGAAGACTCCATCGTCGACTCGTACACGGACGTCACGCCCACAGACCTGAACCGCTCCATGTCGCTGGACGAGGTCGACCTCGGGATCGGCGCCGAGCGCCAGCCGCTCCCGCCGGTGACCACCGAGATCGGGGATCTCGAGACCTGGGCCTACCCGCAGGCAGGCCTGCTCGTGCAGGTGCTCGACGGTCGATTCTTCTCCGCCCAGACCATCTAGTCGAAGGGGGATCCTGCTCGTCGCCGTGGCCGCGTTCCTGGCGAAGGTGGCAGTCGTGACGGTCGTCGCCGTGGCAGCAGCAGCGCTGGCCGTCGCCGGTCTCGCAAGCAACGCCCAGTCGGCGAAGAACGTCAGAGACGGCGCCCGCGACATGCTCGACGGGTCACGGCAGAAGGTCTACGACGACGTGGTCGACGACTGGAACGAGAAGGACGGCTTCTGGCAGCGGCCCGACGCCAACGAGCGGCTCAGCGGCAAGGTCTTCGCGCGCTCGGCCGCTGGCGGCGCCGCGTGGCGTACGAGGCCACGAAGGCCGGTGTGGTGGTGGCGGCCCCGGTGGGGTCCGACGGGTTCTCCCTCGCCGAGAAGGCCGTGACCATTCAGGAGTTCGCCGCCAGCAGGACAGCGCCACCGACTGCTCAGAGCGCCGGCCAGCCCGAGTCGCCCGCGGTCGGCGACAGAGTCGTGGGTCTGCGAGGACGGTGTCGAGTGGGGATGCGACATCCAGGTGCAACCGGGCGAGCAGAGGCCGGACCGGGACGAGACGAACGAGCCGTCGGCCGACGGGGTCTACTCGTTGGACCGGCGGCCCTTGATCGCGTCGATTCCTGCAGATGTGTCGAGCACGGACGGACAGATCACCATCGACGCCGACGCCGACCTTCCGATCCGCGGCGCGGTCAGCAGCACGTCCACTCCGCATACCGGCGGGGTCTCCCAGACGATCGTCTACGAGTTCTGGTCAGAGGATGCACCGGTGTGGGACGAGGGGTCGTCGTCCTGGGACGTGAGCCTCTACCTGCAGCGCACCTACGACGAGCCGTACTTGTTCAGCGCGACCATCAGCGACGGGGTGCTGAGCTCGCAGTACCCGCCCTACGGGCTGGCTTTCACCTTCGCGCGGCAGTCGTCCTGACTGGTGTCAGCGCTCGAGAACCAGCGCCATCCGGCGGACCGAGAGGCCTCCGCCGAACGGCACCGACCGCGACCGGGCCTCCTCGACCATCCCACGGCGTTCGTACAGGCGGGCCGCACCGTCGTTGGTCGAGACCACGTCGAGGACGAGCCGCGACGACCCCGAGGCTCGGGCCAGCATCTCGCCATGGTCGAGCAGCGCCGAACCGATCTGCTGCCCACGTCGGGCCGGGTCGACCGCCACGGTCTGCAGGTACCAGTCGCCCGCCGGCACGCGGTCCATGAACCGCAGCACCGGGTAGGCGACCATCCACGTCGAGACAACGCGGGGCGCACGCCAGCCGGCAGCAGAGATGAGGGCGCTGTCGTCTCCCCGGGCGTGCTGCTCGCCGGTGAAGCCAGAGACCATGCCGACGACAGCTCCGTCGTCCTCGGCGAAGCTCGCGTACTCGAACGACTGGTCGTGGCCCCTCGACACGAACGCGCGGGCGACGATTTCCACGAAACGCGGTCCCAGCATCCAGCGAAAGAGACCGTCCGCGGCTTGGTCGGCGAACCCCGCGTAGATCCGGCCGTCCTCGACCGTCGCCTCAGCTTGTCGAATCCGCATCGGTCCAGCGAACCACCGTGCTCCACCCTCGGCACACCGACCCTCGCCGGCGACGCGTCAGTCGCTCGGGCCCTGGTCGAGGGCTTCCGGCGAGTCCGTCCCGCCCGAGGGCGCTCCCCCGACAGTGACGTCGACGCCGAAGAGCGTGTGCACCGCGCGAAGGTAGTCGGCGAAGTCGCCGGCCTCGGCGAGCTCCCGTGCGCGGATCGACGGTTGGTGGAGGATCGCGTTGGAGACACGGTGCAGCGCCCGGGCGATCTCTTCGGCGGTGTCGGGGTCGACGCGGGTTCTGATGCGGTCCAGCTCTTCGCTGATGATCGTCATCACGTGCGCCCGCATGGCGACGACGGCGTGGTCAGCGGTGCGGCCACGCTCGTGCGCCTCGAAGCGGCCCACAGCCTTCAGGACGATGTCTTGGGCACGCAGGATGGCGTCGGCATGCTCGTCCGGGGCGTGCTCGGCGACGTCGGCGAGGCCGATCACGTGCACGTCGGGCAGGTCGGCGACGTCTGCTGCAAGGTCGGACGCGAGGGCCAGGTCGAGCACCGGCAGCACGGGCCGACCGTGGCGAGCGAGGCCCACGAGGTCGGCGTCCACGACCGGGCCGGACGAGCCGCTGGCAGCGACAAGAAGGTCGCACTCGGCAAGCGCTGTCGGCAGGTCGCGGTCGGTGACGGGGTGCACGTCGTGGCTCGTGGCGAACAGCGCGGCCTGACCGGTCGCAGAGTAGACGTCCACCCCACTGCACCCACGACGGTGCAGCGCTGCCACCACGACTCGTGCGTAGGCCCCGGTGCCGAGCACGAGGGCATGCCGCCCGGCGAGGTCGCCGTGCCGGCGTTCGACGACGTCGAGCCCCACCCCGACGACGGAACGGCCCGCTGCCCCCAGCCCCGTCGTGTTGCTGACGGTCTTGGAGGCTTCCAGGGCGTGCTGCAGCAGGCGTTCGAGCGTGGCGTTCGTGGTCGACTGGGTGTGCGCTGTCGCGAGGGCCCGACGCACCTGGCCGGCGATCTCGTCCTCACCGACGACCATGGACTCCAGGCCGCACGCCACGGAGAAGAGGTGCTGGGCAGCCTGGGTGCCGACCAGCACGCGCATGCTGTCGGCGACCATCCTTCGTTGCACGCCGGAGGACCGGGCGACCGCGTCGAGCGTCACGTCGACCGCGGGGTGGAAGCGGTCGACGTCGAGGTAGACCTCGAAACGGTTGCACGTGGCCAGGGCCACGGCGGCATGCACCCGTGGGTTGGCGACCAGCGCCGGGGCAAGTCCGTCAGCAGCCAGCGACAGACGGCTGAGCAGGTCGAGATCGACGTCGTGGTGGCTCACCCCGAGCATCACGAGAACCACGAGGAGGAACCCTACCGGGGGTCGGCCGTCCTGGAGTGGGACAGGAGCGCTTCGCCGGGCACGCCGGCGTCGCCCGGCGAGGCCGCGGCATCGCTCCCAGGTGGCGTGTCGGTGCCGGGCTGGTGGATGCAGGCCGGGTCTTCGGCCAGGGGGTCGCCGCTGGTGGCGTAGGCGCGCGCCCGCGACCCCCCACACAGGTCGGCCCACTCGCAGCGCCCGCAGCGCCCGCCGAAGTCGGCGGAGCGGATCTGGCGCAGCACCGCGCTGTCCCGGTACAGCACCGACAGCGGGGTGTCGCGCACCGAGCCGAGCTCGAGCGGCAAGAACCCCGCCGGGTAGACCTGCCCGTCGTGGGCGACGAACACGATGCCCTTGCCGTCGCGGGTCGCCGCGGTGTGCGCAGAGGAGCGTTGGACCGGGGGGCCGAGTCGGCGCTCGAGGTCGGCGTGCAGGCGCTCGTACAGCTCGCCGGACGGCGTCGCCGCTGACTCGCGTCGCTGGACGACCACACGCCGGAAGAACGGCGCCTCGACCGTACGCACGATGAAGCCGTAGTGGGAGGCGTCGTACAGCAGGTGGCAGGCCTGCTCGTGCTCGCCCGCGTCGATCGCGCCGGTCGCCTCCCCACGGCCGAACGGCTGCCGGTGTTCGCGGTGTGGTCGCCGTGTGCTTCGTGCTCTCGCTGTCGAAGGTGCGGTACGCGTGGCTCTGGCGACCGATATGCCGCCTTGATGCGCGGTGCCGGGCAGCGTCGCACAGGGTCTCGTTTCGGGCCGTTGGCTGTGTCGGACCCCTCGGGGATGCTGGTCGCATGACGTCGATCCCGCGTCCCGCCACCGTTCCCGCGGTTGTTGCTGGCGAGTGTGTCGCCAGTGATCTGGAGGTCATGGTCGGGGAGGTGGTGGCGCGGTCTCCGTGGGGTCGGTTCGGTCGGGTGTTCGGCCCGGACACCGACGGCGAGGCGGTGGTGTCGGAGGAGGAGCTGCTGGCCCGGCTCGCCGACGCCGAAGGGCTGATCACCCAGCTCGCGCGCGGCCCAGGGTCGGTTGCTGCTGGAGCTGCGGGAGCGGCGTCTGGCCACGCAGCGGCAGGAGTCGGGGCCGGAGGGTCATGCCCCCGGGTCGTGCACGCGGGGGTGCTGTGACCCGGACGGCTGGATGGGCCTGGAGGTCGCCCAAGCGTTGGCCGTCAGCGAGCGCCAAGTGTCGACTCGCCTGGACACCGCGCACCGCCTCGTCCCGGCACACGCGGCTACGCGATGTGGTGGAGCAGGGGCGGGTGCAGGTGTGGACGGCGACGAAGCTGGCCGAGCACCTCGACGAGCTCGCCCCCCTCATCACCCCCGACCGGCTCCGCAGCGTGGAGGCCAGCATGGTGGTGTGGCTGCTGGACCGGCCCCGCACGGTCGGGCAGATGTCGGCGCGGATGCGCCGCCTCATCCACGCCGCCCGGGCTGCCGCCGGGGTGGACTGTCCGCGCCGCGACGCCCGAGACCGCCGCGTCTGGGTCGAGACCGCCGGCGTGGACGGGCTGGCGACCCTGATGGCCCGCCTCCCGGAGACCGACGCCCTCACCGTGCGCGCCGTGCTGACCGCGGTGGCGCACGACCCGACCAGCCCCACCGACACCCGCACCCGGGAGCAGCGGCGTGCGGACCTGCTCACCACCATGATCACCGGCGCCCCGGCCACCCACGGCGACCCCGCCGATGTGGACCTCACCCCCACCAGCAGCCCCGGCAGCTCCGGCAACCCGGGTGGGGTGGGGGTGCAGGTGACCGTCACGATCCCCGCCGACACCCTCACCGGCGGCCCGACACCGGGTGAGGTCCCCGGCTACGGCCCCCTGCCCGCCACCACCACCCGCGACCTCGCCGCCCACGCCACGAGCTGCCGCGCGCTGGTCTACCACCCCGACACCGGCCACCTCCTCGGCCTGAGCACCCTGCTGCCCACCACCAGTGACGCGGCCGGCGGTGACGCGGTGGCGGTGCGCTGGCTCGACCGGCTCCCACCCGCCGCCGGGTATACGCATCCGCCGGTCATGGAACGCCTCGCCCACGCCCGCGACACCGTCTGTCGCGCCCCGGGCTGCACCCGCGCGGCGACGGCGTGCGACTGCGACCACGTCGTGCCCTACCCCCACGGCCCGACAACCGCGGACAACACATGCTGCCTGTGCCGACGCCACCACCGGCTCAAGACCCACGCCCCCCACTGGCACACCCAGCTCGACCAGAACGGCCGGCTGATCTGGACCACCCCCACCGGGCGCGTCCTGGCCACCGACCCCCACGACCACCGACCCGACGTCGCCGGGGCACCCGACTCGCCGCGCGAACCCGAAGCCGAGCCCGAGCCACCGCCGTTCTAGGCAAGGCCACGACCTGCGGCGGCTCCCACCAGCCGTCGTCGCCAGGTTCGAGGCCCTGTAGTCGAGCTTGATCAAGTACCGGTCGATCGTGTTCTCCACCAGGTAGCCAGCGGTCCCGTCGTAGGACGTCGCGTCCCCGGTCTTGTAGGCCAAGGCGTTGGCGTCAACGGATGCCCGGGACGCAGCAGGACGGCGCGACTGCCACGCCTTGGGCTGAGACCGTGTGGTGGCCGCCGACCTCTGGTAGACATTCGGCCAACCAGACGGACGGTGGTGCTGACGTGAAGCTTCCGGGCATCGCGCGTGACTCGGTAGTGGGCTCTCAAGCGGCGGCCAGCATCATCGGCCGTCCGGGATTCGACGACCGCGTGCGCGCCTTGGCGGCCCAGACCGGCCAGTCGGTCGACGAGGTGCAGGCCGAGGCGATCGCCTCGCTGAACGAGATGGCCGCCGACCAGAGCGAGGCCGCCGTGATGGCCTGGAGCCGAGCCGGCGAGTGGCTCAGCCGGGGCTACCGGATCGAGGCCGACACCCAGGCGCTAGCCACCCTTCGCGCGGCCAGCGACCACTCGTCCCTGGTGTTCCTGCCCAACCACCGCTCCTACCTCGACCCGTTCGTGCTGCGCTCCGTGCTGGCCGAGTGGGGCTTTCCGCCCAACCACATACTCGGCGGAGTCAACCTGTCGTTCTTCCCCCTCGGGTCGATCGCGCGACGCAGCAACATCGTCTTCATCCGTCGGCAGTTCCGCGACGCACCCGTGTACCGGGCCATGCTCGGCGAGTACCTCGCCCACCTTGTGCGCACCGACGCCAACCTCGAGTGGTACATCGAGGGCGGACGCACCCGCACCGGCAAGCTGCGCCCACCGCGGATGGGGATCCTGAGCTACCTGCTCGACGCGTTCGACCGCTCCGACGTCGACGACCTGCTGTTCGTCCCAGTCTCGATCATCTACGACCAGCAGCACGAGGTGGGCCTGATCGCCGAGGAGGAGTCCGGCGGCGTCAAGCCACCAGAAGGCGTGCGATGGCTTGTGGACTACGCCCGAGCGCAGGGCAACCGTCGCGGGGCGGCCCACGTCCGCTTCGCCGAGGCAGTCTCGCTGCGCGAGGTTCTCGCCGATGCCCGGGCTGCGGCAGGCACCGATGACGTCCGGGCCGCCGTGCCGCGCGTCGCGTTCGAGGTGAGCCACCGCATCAACCAGGTCACCCCCATCACCGCCTCGGCGCTGGTCATGCTGACGCTGATGGACAACGGCGACCGGGCCATGACTGAGGCGCAGATGCGCAGGTCGCTGATGCCGGTCGCGGAGTACATCCGCGACCGCGGTCTGCCCGTGTCAGCCGGGCTGGACCTCTCCAGGGTCGACATCCTGACCACGCGCTCGCCGTCCGAGGGCCGACGCGCCCTCGACACTCTCGTGCGCGAGGGCGTCGTGAGCGAGTACTCCGGGGGCCTCGAGCCGGTCTACTCCATTCCCGCCGACCGCCAGCTCGAGGCGGCCTTCTACCGCAACACGCTCAGCCACTTCTTCGTCACCCGGTCGATCACCGAGCTGGCACTGCTCAAGGCAGCCGAGGACGAGGCACCGGACCTGTCCGGGGCCGTGTGGGACGAGGCGTTGCGTCTGCGTGACCTGCTCAAGTACGAGTTCTTCTTCTCCACCAAGCGCGAGTTCGACGCCGAGGTGCGCCAGGAGGCCGAGCTGGCCTTCCCCGGATGGCACGAGGTGGGCCTCACTGCCGACGAGGTGCTGCCCCGGCTGGCTGCCAGCCACCTGCTGCTGTCCCACCGCATTCTCGCGCCGTTCCTGGAGGCCTACGCCGTGCTGGCCGACCGACTGGCCGCCACCGACGCCACTGCTCCGGTGGACTCCGCAGCGCTGGTCGCCGAATGCATCGCCGTGGCGCGCCAGCGCGTCCTGCAGCGCAGCATCTTCAGCCCCGAGTCGGTGTCGAAAGACCTCTTCACCAACGCCCTGCAGCTGGCGGGCAACCGGGGCCTGCTCGAGCCGGACCAGCCCGACCTGGCGCACCGCCGCGAGCAGTTCGCCGCCGAGCTTGCCGACGCGGTGCGCCGTGTCGACCTGGTGCGCACCATCGCGTGGGAGGCTCAGGCATGAGGTACAACCCTGTGCGGTTCGCTCGTAGCGCGGCAGCGATCGGGAGCCTGGGGGTCGGCTTCGCCGCCGGCGCCACGGCGGCCGCCGTCAACGGCAATCGACGAAGCGGCTCCAACCTGATGTCGGTCATCGGAACCGAGCTCGCACTGGCGGCCGCCGGAGTGAGCCTGAACGTCCAGGGCGAGGAGAACATCTGGGTACAGCGGCCGGCGATCTTCGCCTTCAACCACCAGTCCCAGCTCGACATGCCGATCATGGGCGCGCTGCTGCGCAAGAACTTCACCGGCGTGGCCAAGCGCTCGCTGAAGGCCAACCCCGTGTTCGGGCCGGTCGGCTACCTGGCTGACGTGGCGTTCATCGATCGAAGCGACCCGAAGGCAGCGCAAGAAGCCCTGAAGCCCGTCGTCGAGGCGCTGCGCGAGGGGACGTCACTGGCGGTGGCCCCCGAAGGCACGCGCTCAGGTCCGGGAGAGCTGCTCCCGTTCAAGAAGGGCCCGTTCCACATGGCCATCCAGGGCCAGGTGCCCATGGTGCCGGTCGTCATCCGCAACGCGGGCGACATCATGCGTCCGCACTCGTACCTGATCACCCCTGGAACCGTCGATGTCGCCGTGCTGCCGCCGGTCGACACCTCCGACTGGACCGCCGACACCGTGGACGAGCACCGCGACGCCGTCCGGGAGATGTTCGTGCAGACCCTCGCGCACTGGCCGACGTCAGGAGCCTGAGGTAGTTGCGCTGAGCATCGCCGCGATCTCGTCGACCGCCGGGACGCGACCGGAGACGACGACGGCGTCGTCGACCACCAGGCCGGGAGTCTTCATCACCCCGTAGCCGGCGATGGCGGCGTAGTCGGTGACCTTCTCGACGTCGGCGTCCAGGCCGAGCTGGTCGAGTGCTTCGCGGGTGCGGGTCTCCAGGTTCTGGCAGTTCTTGCAGCCGGGTCCGAGGATCTTGACGTTCACGGTGTCCTCCAAGCCTTACGTGACGAGGTTGAGCAGCAGACCGACGGCGACGATGCCGACGGTGATGATGGCGGTGAACAGCACGAGCAGCGGCGTCCGCAGGACGCGTCGCAGCATCACAAGTGAGGGGATGGACAGGGCGACCACGCTCATCATGAACGCCATCACCGTCCCCAGGGCGACGCCCTTGGCCCACAAGGCTTCGGCGAGCGGGATGACCCCGGCGGCGTTGGCGTACAGCGGGATGCCGGCGAGGGTGGCGACAAGCACCGACAGCGGGTTGTCCGCGCCGGCGTAGCGTGCGAAGAAGTCCGCGGGCACCCAGCCGTGGATGATCGCCCCGAGGCCGACGCCGACCAGCACATAGGGCCAGACCTTGGCGACGATGTCGCGGGTCTCGGCGCGGGCGGCGTCCACCCGGGCGGCCAGCGTCGGCGAGCCGCCCTCGGCGCTCAGCGCCGCGACGGGGGTGGAGAAGACGAACGGCTCGACCCAGCGGTCGAGGTCGAACCGGGAGAAGGTCCATCCCGCCGCGATCGCCAGGGCGAGCCCGGCACCGACGTAGACGGCCGTGACCCCCCAGCCGAACGTGCCGCCGAGCATCACCACGGCCACCTCGTTGATCAACGGCGAGGCGATCAAGAAGCTCAGCGTGATGCTCAGCGGCACCCCCGCCGCGACGAACCCGATGAACAGCGGGATCGACGAGCACGAGCAGAACGGCGTCACCGCTCCGAGCAGGGCCGCGAGCACGAGCCCGGCCACCAGGCCGCGCCCGGCCAGGACGTCGCGCACACGCTCCGGCGACAGCGTGGTGCGAAGCATGCCCACCACGAAGATCAGCCCGACCAGGAGCAGCATGATCTTGACGGTGTCGTAGAAGAAGAAGGCCAGGCTCTCCCCGGCGCGGCTGGTCGTGTCCAGACCCAGGACGTCCCCGAGGAGCACCGGCCACAGGCGTTCGTTCAGCGCGTAGAGCAGCACCCACGCCGAGCCGGCGCCGAGGAGCCCCAGCCACACGCGCGCCGCGCCGGCCGGCGCAGGTGGGCGGGTGAGCAGGCTCATGGCAGCGTCCCCGGCACCGCGGCGTGCAGCCGGTCGAGGGCGCCAGATGCCAGCTCGTAGTCCATCCACCGCCCGCGTCGGGTGGCCGTGACGAGCCCGGCGTCGCGAAGAACCTTGAGGTGGTACGAGAGCACGTTCGCGGCCACCCCGCCCACCGGCTGCAGGTCGCACACGCACCGCTTGCCCTGCGCGGACAGCTCGCCCAGCAGGCGCCACCGAACCGGGTCGGCCACGGCGGTCAGCAGGGCGACGGCCTCGTCCTGCCGCGTCGGGCTGGATTCGATGAGAATCGATTCGACCACACTCGAAGTGTCCGCCCGTCTCGCGCGTTCGTCGTCGGGCCGGAAGTCCCGAGTCAGCCGAGGCCGGCCGCCCGGTAGGCCTGGTAGTTGCTGTTGCCGCCGGAGAGGTTGTGGACGCGGCCGAACCCGAGGTTGCGCAGCACGTTCTGACCGGCGTTGCCGGTCGTGCCCTTGTTGCAGTAGGTGACGGTCGGCAGCGACGGGTCGAGCTCGCCCACGCGGTCGCGCAGCTCCTTCAGGGGGACGTTGACCGCGCCGTCCACGTGCGCCTTGGCGTAGTCGGCCGCCGAGCGCACGTCCACGACCTGCCAGGTCTCCCCGGCCGCGACCCGGCCGATCAGGTCGGCAGGTGTGATGAGCGGGGCGTGGCCGTTGATCGCCCCGTCCAGGGCCATCCCCGTGTAGTGGACGGGGTCCTTGGTCGTGGCGAACGGCGGGGCGTAGGCGAGGTCGAGGTGAAAGAGGTCGCCGACAGTGGCGCCGAACGTGATCGCGGTGGCCAGCACGTCGACCCGCTTGTCGACCCCCTGGGGACCGATCACTTGGGCACCGAGCAGCCGGGACGTCGCGCGGTCGGCGACGGCCTTGATGGTCAGCGCCCGACCTCCGAGGTACTCCGAGCGGTCGGGCTTGATGTTGTGCAGCACCTCGACGTCGTATCCGGCCTCGCGAGCGGCTGTCTCGGTGAGGCCCGTCTGCCCGACAGCGAGGTCGAAGACGCGGACGATCGACGTCCCCAGGATGCCGCGGTGCTCCATCTCGCCGCCGGTGATGACGTGACCGGCGATGCGTCCCATCTTGTTGGCCGTCGAACCCAGCGGCACCCACACGGGCTCACCCGTGATCGCCGAGAACGACTCCGCGACGTCGCCGACGGCATAGACGCCGTCGACCGAGGTGCGCATGCGCCGGTCGACGGCGACGGCGCCGGTGGGGCCGATTCGCGCCCCCACCTGACGTGCCAGGTCGGTGTTCGGTCGCACCCCGACGGCGAGGACGACCAGGTCGGCCGGCACCTGCTCGCCGTCGATGGTCACCGACCGCACCGCGTCGTCCACCTCGATGGCCGACACCGTGCCGCCGGTGCGCAGGTCGACCCCGTGGCGGCGCAGCTCGGCGTCCACGCGGGCAGACATGTCCGGGTCCATCCGTGGCATGGCGTGGCCCTGCGCCTCGACGACGGTGACGGCGACACCACGGGCCACGAGCTGCTCGGTCATCTCCAGGCCGATGTAGCCGGCGCCGACAACCACAGCCCGCTCGGGCTGCCGGCTCTCGACGAAGGCGCGGATCTGCTCGGCATGACGGGGCGAGCGCAGCGTGAACACCCCCTCCGCGTCGGCGCCGGGGATGGGCGGGACGACGCTCGCCACGCCAGTCGCCAGCACGAGGACGTCGTAGCTGTCGGTGACGGTCTCGCCGGTGTCGAGGCGGTGCACCGTGACCGTCCGAGCAGCATGGTCGATCGCCGTGACCTCGTGGCGGGTGTGGATGGCCACGCGGTAGCGCTTGGCGAACCAGGCGGCGTCGCGCGGGCGCAGGCTCTCGATGTCGTCGACCTCGCCGCCGACGTAGTAGGGCAGCCCGCATCCGGAGTAGGAGATGTCGCGATCCCGGTCGTAGATGACGATCTGCGCGTCCTCGGTGTTGCGGCGCGCCTTGGCCGCCACCGAGGTGCCCGCGGCGACCGAGCCGACCACCATGATCTTCACGATCGATCTCCTGACTGCTGAGGTTCGTGGACGGGGTCGGGAAGGTCGAGCGGCTCGGGCACCACGCCGTGGCGCGGGTGGAACATCTCGGTCAGCCCGGCCCCGACGGCGGCACCGACGAGCTGGGCGGCGATGAACGGCAGCACGGACTCCGGCGCGATGCCGGTGAAGGTGTCGGTGAACATGCGCCCCCACGTCACGGCCGGGTTGGCGAACGAGGTCGACGACGTGAAGAAGTAGGCCGCGCCGATCCACACCGGCACCAGCACCGGGCCCAGGTGGCCCCGCCCGGTGCGGGTGAGCGCCCCGATCACCCACACCAGGCCCGCGGTGGCGACGACCTCGCCGAGCAGCAGCCCGGTACCGCTGCGGTCGTTGGTGGACAGCGCCCACGCGGGCAGGTCGAACATCACGTTCGCCAGCGCCACCCCGAGAAAGGCCCCACCGAGCTGGGCAAGGACGTAGCCGGCCGCCTCGCCCGGAGCCATCTCCCGTCGGACGGTCGCGACCAGGGTGACGGCAGGGTTGAAGTGTGCGCCCGAGGTGGGTCCGAGCGTCCAGATCAGCACGCCCAGAGCTGCGACGGTCGAGACGGCGTTGATCAGCAGCGCGAGCCCGATGTCGTCAGTGAGGTTCGTCGCCATGACGCCCGAGCCCACGACAGCGGCCACCAGCAGCCCCGCGCCGAGCGCCTCGGCAGCCAGACGTCGGGGCATGCCCGGCTGGGTCATGCCGAGCGCACCGGCACGTCCAGCTCGGCGAGCAGCGCTTGCACCCGGGTGTCGATCTCGTCACGGATCGGACGGACAGACTCCACGCCGAGGCCGGCCGGGTCGCTCAGCTGCCAGTCTTCGTATCGCTTGCCCGGGAAGATCGGGCAGGCGTCGCCGCAGCCCATCGTGATGACGACGTCGGCGGCGCGCACGATCTCGTCGGTCCAAGGCTTCGGGAACTCCGTCGAGATGTCGATGCCGATCTCGGTCATCGCCTCGATCGCGGCGGTGTTGACCTGCGTGGTCGGCTCGGACCCGCCCGACCACGCCACCGCCCGGTCTTCGGCGTAGTGCTGGAAGAAGCCCATCGCCATCTGCGAACGCCCCGCGTTGTGCACGCACAGGAAGAGGACCGTCGGGCGGGCGTCCTGCACCTTGCCCTCGACCTTGGCCAGGGCTGACAACCGGATCTTCGCGAAACGCTCGGCGAGCAGCGGCAACCACTGGCTGGTCACGGCGCGGTCGGCGAACTCGTCGTACGAGGAGTGCAAGAACCGCTCGATGGTCTCCAGCGCGAAGACGCCGTCGTAGCGCTTCTGCAGGTTCGTTGCTGCCGCCCGCAGCGCCAGCTGCTGGTCGAGCTCGATGTCAGGCCGCTTGTGCTGCCGTTGCAGGGTCATGCCGTGTCTCCGTATCTCGTCACCGTCTCAGCCAGTCGGACCACCCGATCGGCCACTGTCTCGTACGCGCTCTCGAACGCCTCGCTGGTACCGACCCGCACCGGGTCGGGCACCGACCAGTGCAGGTGCTCGCGACCGGACTCCTCGAGCTCTTCGTGGGCGGAGTCGCACACCGACACCACGAGGTCACCGGGGCTCATCACGCCCTCGGCGAGCACGGGCCGCACCCGCCCGAGGCGCAGCCCGTGCCGGCGCGCCACCGCGGCGGCCCCGGGGTTGATCCGGGCCGCCGGCCGGGTGCCGCCCGAGGCCACCGGGACGGTGCTGCGCGTGCGCCACACCGCTGCCGCGAGCTGCGAGCGCGCGGAGTTGTGGGTGCAGACGAAGACCACGCGCGGCACCTGCTGAGCATCCATACCGGGCAGCAGCCCACGTAGTGACCCCGGGACGAGCTGGACGTACGAGCGGCGACGGTCGGCCTCTGACCGCACCCGTCGCACGATCCCTGCGTCCTCGAGGACATTCAGGTGATGCGCCAAGAGGTTGCCGGGGACCTCCAGAGTCGCCGCCAGCACCCCCGGCGAGAGGTCGCCGGCAAGCAGGGCGTCCGCCACTCCCAGGCGCACCGGGTCGGCCAGCGCGTGCAGCCCGCGCACCCGCCCTGCCATATTTCGCTCAGTCGACATTGACTCAATTCTTACTGCACTATTTTGCCTCTGTCAAGCAACGGCGCGTATCTCTCGCCTCTCGACGCGCGCGACCGACCGCTCGTCCGGCCCAGGCCCCCGCCCACCGAACAGTGACGCCCAGCCGTTTGGCCTGGTCGAAGGTCACTTCTGAGGCTTCGGGCATCGCCCCTAGCGTCGAACCCGAACCGAATCAGCGGGCCGTCCGCGGCCCCTTTGGCGAGGAGGAACGGCCTTGAGCACCATGGACGACCCCACGGCCGGCGGCATCTCGGCCGGGGCATACGAGAAAGCACAAGTGACCCAGGATTTCGTCGAGCTCCGCGGACGGTACCGACGGTTCGCCTTTCCCATGACTGCGGCGTTCCTGTCGTGGTACGCCATGTTCGTCCTGCTGTCGGTGTTCGCCGCAGACTTCATGGGCACGCTGCTCTGGGGCAACATCTCGATCGGGCTCGTGATCGGGCTCGGGCAGTTCGCGTCGACGGCCCTGATCACCTGGCTCTACGTCCGGCATGCCAACAGGCGGCTCGACCCGCTGGCCGAGAAGCTCTGCCACGAGCTGGAGGGATCCCTGTGAGCGGGTCGGCCGTGGCAGCCCTGCTCGCCACCGACGTGCTGACCCAACAGGCGACGACCCCGGGCAGTCCCGGCGTCAACATCACCATCTTCGGCCTGTTCGTGGCCGTCACGATCGTGATCGTCCTGCGGGCATCGAAGTTCAACAAGACAGCGACCGACTACTACGCCGCGGGCCGCTCGTTCACCGGTCGGCAGAACGGCGTGGCCATTGCCGGGGACTACCTCTCCGCGGCGTCGTTCCTGGGCATCACCGGTGCGATCGCCCTGGCCGGGTACGACGGGTTCTTGTACTCGATCGGCTTCCTCGTGGCCTGGCTGGTGGCGCTGCTGCTGGTCGCCGAGCTGCTGCGCAACACCGGCAAGTTCACCATGGCCGACGTCCTGTCGTTCCGGATGCGTCAGCGGCCCGTCCGGACGGCCGCAGCGATCTCCACGCTCACGGTGTCGTTCTTCTACCTGCTGGCCCAGATGGCCGGCGCCGGCGGCCTCGTCTCGCTGCTGCTGGGCGTGACCAGCGACCTCGGCCAGTCGATCACCATCGCGGTCGTCGGTGTGCTGATGATCGTCTACGTCCTCGTCGGTGGCATGAAGGGCACCACCTGGGTGCAGATCATCAAGGCTGTCCTGCTGATCACCGGGGCCGCCGTGATGACGGTCTGGGTGCTGTCGAAGTACGGGTTCAACCTGTCCAACGTTCTTGGTGCGGCGGTGGACAACTCACCGGACGTCGGTGAGGCGCTGCTGGCCCCGGGCGTCCTGTACGGGGGGTCGACGCTCACGCAGATCGACTTCATCTCGCTGTCGCTCGCCCTGGTGCTGGGCACCGCGGGCCTGCCCCACGTGCTCATGCGCTTCTACACGGTGCCCTCGAGCAAGGAGGCCCGTCGCTCGGTGGTCTGGGCCATCTCGCTGATCGGGCTGTTCTACCTCTTCAGCCTGGTTCTCGGGTTCGGCGCCGCGGCGATCGTCGGACCGGAGGCGATCGAAGCGGCCCCCGGCGGGCAGAACTCCGCCGCCTTGCTGCTGGCCTTCGAGCTGGGCGGGACGCTGCTGCTGGGGTTCATCTCGGCAGTCGCGTTCGCCACGATCCTGGCGGTGGTCGCCGGGCTGACGATCACTGCGTCAGCCTCGTTCGCCCACGACGTGTACGCCAACGTGATCAAGCGCGGCAAGTTCGCCGCGGACGGCGAGGTGCGGGTAGCCCGCATCACCGCCCTGACCATCGGCGCGGTCTCCATCGTCGGAGGGATTCTTGCCAAAGACCAGAACATCGCCTTCCTGGTGGCCCTCGCGTTCGCCGTCGCGGCGTCGGCGAACCTGCCGACCATCCTCTACACGCTGCTGTGGAAGCGCTTCAACACCCGCGGCTCGGTGTTCTCCATCTACGGCGGCCTGATCACGGCCGTCACCCTCATCGTCTTCTCGCCCGTCGTCTCCGGAGCACCGAACTCGATGCTGCAGGGCGTGGACTTCTCCTGGTTCCCCCTGAACAATCCGGGGCTGGTGTCGATCCCGCTCGCCTTCTTCCTCGGCTGGCTCGGGACCGTCACCAGCAAGGAGTACGACGCGGCCAAGTGGGCCGAGCTGGAGGTTCGCTCGCTCACCGGTGCCGGCGCGGAGAAGGCGGTGGTGCACTAGCCGATGGCTCCTGGGTCGATGCTCGTGCCGATGTCACTGCGGCTCACACGTCCGCGCCGCTTGATGTTGGTCTCGCTTGCCCACGACCCCGTCTACGGCGACATCGAGGTGCAGTGGGTCGACGAGCCGGAGCTCGGCGGGCAGGGGATCGTGCTGCTCGCCGTCCGGCGAGCCGATGGCACCGCCGACGTGCTGGTGGACGAGCGTCTTCGGCTGCCGCGGGCCGACTACGACGTCGCTGCTGGCCTGGCCTCGTTCTCCCCTGCGCGGATGCAACCGGCGCGGTTCGTCGTCGACGAGAGAGGCGTGGACGCCGACGTCGCTACGCTGCTGCCCGACGGGCGGTCGTTTCACCTGACCGTCCGTGAGCGCCTCACCGGTGCTCGCAAGAGCGTGGACATGCTGGCCCCGGCCGGGCACTCGATGACACAGCCGCGCTTCTTCCCCATCTTCTGGATGGGCGAGATCGGGTTCGTGCGGTGGCGCGGGGCGCAGGTCACCGTCCGCGTCGACGGTCGTTCCAGCCGAGTCGTGCGCGTGGGCGTCCCTTGGCGACTCGCCCGCTACGCCACCGCTCCGATGACCGCCCTGTGGAACGAGGCGTACGTCGGACCCGTCCCTCGTGGCGACCTGGCTGACCTCGCGATGTTGGAGGTGCGACGGGACGGCCACGCGCTCACCATCGTCCACGATCCGCCGTTCCCGGACGTCTCGGCCATGCCGCCGGGCATGCGGACGCACGGCAGGGTGACTGCCTCGGTGGACGGTCGCGCGCAGCTCGGCGGCAGGTATTGGGCACGCCGAGACGCTGACGTCGTGCGTGCCGGGGTTGACATCGACCAGCAGTGGGACCCCGGGCCTCAGCCGGCCCTGGTTGCTGCGGTGTTCCGGATGCTGCCGGTCTTCAGTACCTGGCCGACGACCTACCGCTGGCGCGCGACGATCGACCTGGGAGCCGACGAGCCGACGCTCTCCGGCGGCTGGATGCGCACGGCCTGAGCGAGCAGCGCGCCACAGCAGAGCAGTGACCCTGCCTGGACGTACCCCCCGGCGGGAAGGCTCACCGGCGACCACCGCGCGGCCGGTCAGGACGACCGGCCCAGGCGTCGCCGAACAAGGGCGCGACCCGCCCGCCTGGTGGAGATCGGCTCGAACTGACGGGCCTGGGCGGTCAGGTCAGCCACCTGGACCTCCGTCAGGTCGAGGTCGGCTGCCTCAGCGTTCTTCTCGACCTGCTCGATGCTGGAAGCACCGGGGATCGCCACCACCCCGGGCTGATGGATCAGCCACGCGAGCGCGACCTGCGCCGGCGTGACACCGTGTGCCCCTGCGACGTCGCGCAGGGCATCGAGCAGGCCGGTGGCGCGCTGCAGGTTCTCCTCGAGAAAGAGCGGGTTCATCCCCCGGATGGCTCCCGACGGCTGGTTGGTCACGTCGTAGCGCCCGGAGAGAAGCCCCTGCGCCAACGGGCTCCAGGCGATGACGATTCGGTCGTTGTCCGCGGCGTAGGGCACGAGGTCGTCCAGCGGGCTCGCGTGCGCAAGGCTGAACTGCACCTGGTTGGACAGCACCGGACGGCCCAGGTCTGCCTCGGCCTGCTGCCACCGGGACAGGCTGTAGTTGCTGACCCCCACGTGGGTGACCGTCCCGGCGTCCTGGAGCACGCGCATGCCGGCCATCGTGGTGCCGTCACGGATGACCGGGTTCGGCTGGTGCACCTGGTAGAGGTCGATGCTCGACACGCCCAGCCGTGCGGCGCTGGCCCGACCCCGCCTGTGCACGACCGGCGCGATCGGGAGGACGGGGAAGAACTTCGTCGCGACGAAGGACGACTCAAGGGCACCACGCGCCGACAGTGCCGAGCCGAGAATCCGCTCACTTCGCCCGAAGGCGTAGATCTCCGCGGTGTCGAACAGGGTGATCCCGACATCGAGCGCCCGCGCAACGATGCGCGCGGCTTCATCGGACGAGTAGGCGTCCCCGTACCCCCACTCCCGTGAGCCGAACTGCCACGTGCCCAGGCCAATCCGCGACAGCGGCTTGGTCACGCCCGACTGCTCCAGGTACTTCATTTCCGCCTCCTCCCTCCGCCAGCCTCGCACTCAATCGCGTGTGGGTCATCCCGGCCGCCGAGAACCCCGCCAGCGACTGGTCTCACGACCCGATCAGGCCAAGCGTTCGCGCCCGGTCGGCGGCGGCGTGCCGGCTGGCGACGCCCGTCTTCGCGAGGATGTTGCTGACGTGAACGCTGGCGGTCTTGGGGCTGATGAACAGCCGGCTCGCGATCTCGGAGTTGCTGAGCCCCTCGCCGACCAGACCCAGAACCTCGACCTCGCGTTCTGTCAGCCCGTACACGTTGTTCGGCGCCTGCCCGCGGCGGGCTCGGCGTTGCGTGGGCCCCGCTTGGCACTCGCGGATCGCCTCGATGATGCGCCGGAGCAGTGGCCGGGCACGAAGGTGCTCCGCCTTCTGCTGGGCCATGCGCAGAGTGGCGACGGCGTCCGGCCGGCCGGCACCCGCCCGAGCCAGTCCGAGCCGGTACAGGGCGTAGGCACGCTCGTACGCGAACCCCTCCACCCCGTCGTCGAGCTCATGTGTGCACGCTCGCCACGTCGCGAGGGCGTCGTCGGGACGCACCAGCTCAGCGAAGGCAAGTGCCCGCCAGGCGTCGGCCCACACGCCCGATGGAAGGCCGTCGAGTCGCGCCCGTACGTCCTCCACGAGCATCACAGACGGCTCGACAGAAGCCGGCGAGGGGCCTTGGCGCAACGCCCGTGCTGCGGTGTGCAGGAACGGCCCCGCGGTGTCGGGGTGAAAGACCGCGTTGGGGCTGCTCATCGCCTCGCTCAGAGTGGACAGGGCCCCTCGCGCGTCACCCACCTCCAGCGCTGCCCGCCCGCGAAGCGTGGCGAAGGGCAAAATGTGCCACGCGTCGTCGGTTCGCTGCATGCACCCATGTGCACGCGCCAGCAGCTCAGGTGCGGTCGGGTCACCCCGCCACACGGCAAGGGTTGCGGCGAGAGTCGCCAGCTCGACCGCCTCGTCGGGACCGGGGCCTGTCGCTAGGGCTTGCTCGCACAGGTCGGCGGCGACGTCCCACTCTCCCAGGGCGATGCGCGACTCGGCTTCGATAGCGGCGTACGAGGCACCCTCGCTACGTGCGAGCCCAAGGCTGGTGGCCAGCGCCCGTCCGTCGCGTGCTGCGTCGGCCGACTCGCGCAGCCGTCCGAGCAGGGCCAGGGTGACAGCGACGTTGCGCAACGACCCCGCCTTGACGAACGGGTTGTCGATCGTGTCGACGAGCGGCTGCCGTTCGTAGCGCACCGCCAGTGCCTCGACGGACCGACCGAGCCCGTCCAGGGCGTTGCCGAGCAGGCTCATGGCGTGAGCCTCGGCGAGACGCTCGCCGGCGCCACGCGAGTACTCCGCCGCCTGCCGGGCGAGACGCTCGGCCTCGAGGTAGTCGCCCTGCAGGTTCCGCCCACGGGCCAGCATGGCCAGGGCACGCGCACGCACACGTCCGGCTTCGCTGGCCGGCTCCGATGCTGGGAGCAGAGCCAGCACGGCTTCCACCTCGGCCGTCACCTCCTGGCCCAGCGGCTCGGTGAGCCGAGTGCGCTCCAGCCGGATCGACGCGTGCCGCACTGGCTGACGCTCTGGGTCGACGCCGGTCAAAGCCGCAGTCTGGAAGGCGACGGCACGAGTCGGCTGACCGGCCTGGCTCGCCGCCTGAGCCGCTGCCTCCTGGACGGCCGACCGGTCCGTCCCGGCCAGACGGGCGGCGTCAGGTACGCCGTCCCAGAGGCTCAGCGCCTGCTCGAGCATGTGCAGCTCTTCATCTGGTGCCGCCGCGGACTGCAACGCGCGGGCCGCGGTCAGACATGCCGGAAAGGCACGCTCGGTCTGGCGGGCACTCAGCCAGTGCTGTGCCACCAGCACAGCGCGCCGAGGGTCGATAGACGCCGTCGACGTGGTCGACAGGTGCTCGGCCCAGCGACGATGCAGTGCCGCGCGCCGGCCCGGCAGCAGCCCGTCCAGAAGCGCCTCCCGGAGCAGGGCATGGCGAAAGCCGCACGCCGCTGGGTCAGCGGTCAGCATCAGGACGGACCGGTCGATCCCTTCCGCGATCGCGCGCTCGACCTGCTCGTCCGCCAGGTTGGCGACCACGGCGAGATCGGCCTCAACCAGGTGCGCGCCACCCACCGCAGCGATCTCCAGCACGCTGCGCGCGTCGTCGGACAGCTCCCCCAGCTTGCCCGACAACACCTCGGCAAGCAGCACGGGGAGCGCCCGGCCGGCAGACCTCGCACTCCTGGCGAGCTCTTCGGCGTAGAACGGCACCCCCTCGCTGCGTGCCACCACGTCGCTCACCAGCGACTGGTCCAACGGCTCATCCATGTTCATCATCACCAGCCGAGCCGTCTGGTCGGCGGACAGTCGTGGGAGCTGAACCTGGCTCACCCGACCCACCATGGCCAGGTCGGCCAGCACCGACGTCAGCGGGTGCCGCCGCGTCAGCTCGTCGCTGCGCAGGGACGCGATCATCAGCACGGGGTCGTCACCCAGCGTGCGGACCATGTGGCGCACCAGCTCGAGAGTGGACTCGTCCGCCCAGTGCAGGTCCTCCAGCACCACGACCACGGGGCGGCGTGCCGCCACGTCCTGAAGCACGGACAGGACAGCCTGGAACAGCCGCGCGCGTCCCGCCTCGCCGTCCGGTGACGGCGGCCCTAGGTCAGGAACGAGCCGAGCCAGGTCGGCCCGCCACGCACCCGCCGAGCGGATCACGGTCTCCCGTCCAAGGCGGCGCACCAGGTCGCTCATGACACCGACCACCGGGGCGTAGGCCAACCCGCGGCTGCCCCCGTCGACGCACTGGCCCCGAAGAACCAGCGCCTCGTCCGGCAGCCCCGCCACGAACCGCTGCAGCAAGGCGGTCTTGCCGATGCCTGCCTCACCCCCGAGCAGGACCACCGACGCCGTCCCTGCACGAGCGGCGTCCCATGCGGACATGAGGGTGGCCAGCTCGTCCTCGCGCCCCACCAGGACGGGTCGCTCCCCACGCGCCGTCATGTCATGAGCATGCCAGCACCTCAGCAACGCGGATGCCTGGTCGATCCAGAACTAAGGCGGCAGCGCGCGAATCTAAGGAGGCGCACCTGATGCGTGCAGCCCACCTGCGGGGCCAGCCTCGCTGGTACCGGATCAGCCCATCCCCGAGGAGGTCATCGTGATCCGCACTCGCATCGCCTGGACGATCGTCACAACCACCGCGCTGCTCGGTGTCACCGGGACTGCCGGCGCGGCAACCGAGCCACTACCGGAAGCCGAGCACGTCGACTGCGCGGCCGAGCCACCCATGGTGCTGACCCTGGGGCACCTGCACCGGTGGCAGATGGGTCTGGACGACGCCATCCCTGGCCCATGCTGAGCAGCGAGAGGAGCCACCCATGACCACCTCCACGACCCCTACCACCGAGGCCCTGGTGATCGGCGGCAGCATGGCCGGCCTGGTCACCGCTCGCGTCCTCGCTGACCACGTCGACCACGTCACCGTCCTCGAACGGCGAGCACAGCCCGGGGTCGGCGCGTCGATCGCGGCCCAGGGGCGCATGCTGCACGCCCTTCTGGAAGCCGGCGCCGCCGGGCTCGACCGGCTGTTCCCCGGCTTCCGGGGCGAGCTCCGCGCTCGCGGCGCAGTCGACGGGACTCCGAAGAACGGCCGCTGGTGGAACGAGGGCTACCGAGTCACGCTCGACTCCGAGGTCACCGCCCACGCCGCCTCACGCGGGCTGATCGAGACCACAGTGCGCGACCGCGTCACCGCACTGGCCAACGTGACGACCGCGCACGGCTCCCCTGTCTCGGGGCTGCTCACCGCCAACGGAGCGGTGGTCGGCGTACACACCCCGACGGGCGACCTGCGCGCCGACCTCGTCGTCGACTGCAGCGGTCGCTCGTCGAAGGCAGCCCACTGGCTCACCGACGCGGGCCTGCCCAGCCCTCGTCTGGAAGACGTCGGCGTCGACGTCTGGTACTCCCAGACCGTCGTTGCCCACCATCGGGACCTCGTGCCAGACGTCGAGTACATCCTGACCCAAGCGGACCCGGGTCCCGACCCGCGTACGGGCGCAGCCGTGCACATCGAAGGCCAGCAGTGGATCGTCGTGCTCGGTGGATACTTCGGCGACCGGGCCCCCAGCGACCCCGACGGCTTTCTCGCCTACGCCGACACCCTGGCCGCTCCCGACATCGCCACGCTGCTGCGCCGCGCCGGCACCATCGGTGACGTCATCACCTACAACTTCCGGTCCAGCCGCCGCTGGCACTACGAGACCACCCCACCGCCACCCGGGTTGCTGCCTCTCGGAGACAGCATGTGCAGCTTCAACCCGCTCTACGGGCAGGGGATGACCGTCGCCGTCCTGGAGGCCCTCGCGCTCGACGCTCTCCTCGACACTCACGGCCTGGGGGCTGACCTTCCGAGCCGAGCAGTGGACGCGTTCTCCACCATCATCGACACCCCTTGGCAGATAGCCGTCGGTGCCGACCTCGCCTACCCGAGGACCACCGGCACACGCACACCGATCACCCGGATGTCCAACGCCTACGGCACCCGCGTCCTACGTGCCACCACGATCGACCCCGTCGTCGGGCACGCGATGTTCGAGGTGCAGAACCTTCTCGCACGCCCCAGCCGTCTCGTGCGTCCCCACATCGTCGCCCGCACACTGCTCGCCCAGCGAGCATGGCGACGCAACCGAGCCGCCATGGCTCGTGCCACAACACCAGCCCCGACCCAAGCCCACACCTAGCCCAACGAGACCCTGAGGGAGATCCCATGACTATCGCGATCGTGACCGGCGCAGCCAGCGGTATTGGCTACGCCCTTGCCGAAGCCATGGTGCGGCGCGGCGACACCGTCGTCATGACGGGACGCAGCGACACCGTCGTCGCGGCCGCTGAGCTCGTCGACCGAGCCGGGGTCGGCACAACCACCTCCATGATCGTCGACGTGCGCGACGCCGACGGCGTGCAGCGTGTCGTGGACGACACCGTCGAACGGCACGGGCGTCTCGACGTCCTCGTGAACAACGCCGGTGTAGGCGTGGGCGGGTACACCCACGAGCTCAGTCTCGAGCACTGGGACCGGGCCATCGACGTCAACATCCGTGGCGTCGTCCACGGGGTCCACGCCGCCTACCCGCACATGCTCGCCCAACGATCCGGACACATTCTGAACGTCGCATCGGTAGCAGGACTCCTTCCCGGCGTGCTTCTTGCGCCCTACGCCATGAGCAAGCACGCCGTGGTCGGTCTCAGCATGAGCCTGCGCGGTGAGGCCGCCGAGCACGGCGTGCGGGTGAGCGCCCTGTGCCCCGGGGTTGTCGAGACCCCGATCCTGGACAAGGGCAACCCCGCCGACCTGCCGCCGGTCGAGACCGACCTGCCGGGCAGACAGATGCTGGAGCGGATGAACCCACCGATGCCAGCGGCGGCGCTCGCGGCGTACACACTTCGGGCGATGGCCCGCGACGCGGCCATCATCGTCGCCCCACGGCAAGCACGCGCATACTGGTGGGCCTACCGACTCGCGCCGGCCCGCGTCGCCCGAGCCGTTGCCGCACCTCACTTGGCGTGGGTCCGGCGGCGGGTCGACAGCGGGACTGCGTCTCCGGCACCGACGGCCTGATCAGCCGCCCGACTCGACTGGGTCGACTCCCCCGGAGATCGTGTCGGCAAGGTCGATGCGCGCCGGCGTCGTCATGACTCGGGCCGAGTCGAGGGTTCGGGTCTCGCCAGTGATCTCGAGGCGCGCCGTCGCGCGGATGTCTTCGCACGAGCGCCCGACACCGAGGGTGAACCATCCAGGCTCGATGATGCGCTGGCCGTCGATGCCGGTGAACGACGTGCGCTCCGCGTGCACGGTGAACGTCACCTGGCGCGACCACTGCGCGGGGACAGGCACACGTAGGTAGCCGACCAGCTCACGCACCGGACGGACGACCTGGGCGACCTCGTCGCTCAGGTAGAGCTGGACGACCTCGTCCGCGTCGATCGCTCCGGTGTTGCGCACGGTGACCGACACCTCGACCTGCCCCCGGGTGTCGATCTGTGCGGTGTCCAGCTCGAGGTCGCCGTAGGCGAAGTCGGTGTAGGTGATGCCGTGCCCGAACGGGAACAGCGGCCGGGGGTCGAGGTTCGAGACGCCCGCGTTGTGACGGCCGAGCGGTGGGGCCAGGTAGGTGCCAGGCTGGCCGCCCGGGTGGTCGGGCACGCCGACGGGCAGGCGGCCGGCTGGGGTGACGCGGCCCGACAGCACTCCGGCCAAGGCGGGTCCCCCCTCTTCGCCGGGCATGAACGACTGGACGATGGCGCCACAACGGCCGGCGAAGGCGCCCAGGGCGTACGGCCGTCCCGAGACCACGACGAGTACCACCGGCGTTCCCGTGCTCAGCACCGCCTCGACAAGATCAGCCTGTAGACCCGGCAGCGACAGGTCGGACGCGTCGCTGCCCTCGCCCGACGTTCCGGCACCGAACAGCCCGGCCAGGTCGCCCACCGCCACGATGCAGACGTCGGCGGCCTGCGCGGCGGCGACCGCCTCGGGCAGGCCGGACGGGTC
The DNA here is from genome assembly GCA_963714455.1 of uncultured Actinomycetota bacterium. Classification (GTDB taxonomy): domain Bacteria; phylum Actinomycetota; class Actinomycetes; order Jiangellales; family Jiangellaceae; genus CAVQGZ01. Next base: position 30,761 of record CAVQON010000021.1, on the reverse strand, counting down.
GGCGTCCATGATCGGCACGCCGACGGCGTGCCGGAGCCGTGCCGCCGGCAGCTCCGTGCCCAGCGCGTCCAGCAGCGGGACCACGTCGACTCCGAGGCCGGCGTCGGGGTAGCGCAGCAGCACATGGTTGGGGAACGAGTACGAGCCGAGGAACGTCCGCGGGTCGGCAGCACTCGGCCCGACGACTGCGATGGTCGCCTCCGTGGACGACGACAGGGGCAGCAGCCCGTCGTTGCTCAGCAGGATGACGGACGCCTCGGCGACTGCGCGGGCGATGGTGCGGTTGTGGGCGCTGTCGAGGTCGATGACGGTGTCGTCGTCGGCATCGTCGGGCAGGGGCGACCAGCCAGGGTCGAGCATGCCGAGGCCGACCTTCTGCCGCAGCACCCGTCGGACAGCCCGGTCGACGACGGCCTCGTCCAAGTCACCGGACGCCACCAGGTCGGGTATGGCTGTGAAGGCATCGGTCTCCGGCAGCTCGATGTCGATTCCGGCGCTCAGCGCGAGTGCGCCCGAGGACGCCCGGTCAGGCACCACCCGATGCATGAGGTGCAAGAACGGGATGGCCCAGTAGTCGGAGACGACGGTGCCCTCGAAGCCCCACTGCTCACGCAGGACGGTCGTGAGCAGATGGGAGTGGGCAGCCGCGGGCACGCCGTCCAGGTCGCTGTAGGAGTTCATCACCGACCCCACCTCGCCCAGCCTGACGGCCATCTCGAAGGGCGGCAGGACGACGTCGCTGAGCTCGCGCGCGCCCATGGAGACCGGCGCGTGGTTGCGTCCCGCGCGTGAGGCCGAGTAGCCGGCGAAGTGCTTGAGGGTGGCAATCACCCCCGAGCTCTGCAACCCCTCGACGTAGGCGGTCGCCAGCGTTGCGACCAGGTAGGGGTCCTCCCCGATGCTCTCCTCGACTCGCCCCCAGCGGTAGTCACGCACCACATCGAGCACCGGGGACAAGCCCTGCTGCACGCCGACCGCATGCATGTCTGCACCGATCGCGGCGGCCATCTCGCGCACGAGCTGCGGGTCGAAGGTCGCGCCCCACGCGATGGCAACGGGGTACACCGTGGCGCCCAGCGTCGTGAACCCCGTCAGGCACTCCTCGTGGACGATCACCGGGATCGCGAGCCGAGTCCGGCGAGCAAGCTCCTGCACTCGTCGCACCTGAGCGACGCCCTCCCGAGGCTCGACCGGTGCCGTGCCGAACACGCGGGTGATGTGCCCCAGGCCGTGGGCGGCGGCCTCCTCGAGAGGGCGACGTCCCACCTCGAACGCGTGCTCCATCGGCGCGACGTCGCCCCCGTCGCGATCGTCTCCATCGGATGCCGGCTGCGGCCAGTAACTGCCCAGCTGGGCTACTTTCTCGGCAAGAGTCAGTTCCAAGAGCAGAGCCTCGACACGCTCGTCCGTGCTCAGCGACGGTTCACGCCACGGGGGATCTGCGTCAGGCATAGCGCCCGACGATGCCAGTCACGCTCGACGTCATGGTTGTTCCCGCTGGGCGGGTCAGTCGGCGGCCGCGCCTGACTTGTCGTCGCTGGGCGTGTCGCTGTTGAGCCATGCCCACGCTCCCGCTGCGTCCTCGGACCCGAAGAAGCGCGCCTCCTGGGCGTAGAACGGCGCAGCTGCCCGGGTGAGGTACTTGCCCACCATGTGGCGACCGACGACGGCAAGACGCTCGACGTTCTCGCGCAGCTCCCGACCGAAGGCGAGGTCGCTGCCCCAGGCTTCGAGCTTCTCCCACCGAAACTCCGTCATGTCGAGCAGCAGACGTACCTGCCCGTGCTCGGCAACCGCAGCGGCAACCTCCGGCGTGAGCGTGTCGTAGTCCTCGGCGGTGATGTCACCGACGAACCGGTAGCCGAGGACGTTGTCGTGAGTGTCAGGCAGCTTCTCGATCATCAACTCGCTCCTCGTACGGCTGGGCGACATCCGGCGCACCGTCGGCGCTGGACCGCCATGGCGTCATCCTGCCGACGACGACACGCTACTCCACTGACGTCGCAAGCCCGGCCGTTCATCATCAGCGGCTGGACAGCGCCGGATCGTGGGCGCTCGCGACGACGCCGCCCGGAGGGGGCGAAGTAGCGTCCTCGCCCCCCTGGTCGGTCAGACTGTGCCAGTGAGTGAGACACCGGACGATCGTGTGCTCGTCCGGGCGTTCGAGCCTGTCGTTCGGTTCACGCGCCCGCCGTTCGGCACCTACCGCCATACTGCGACACGACACCGCGCTGCTCACCGGGCTACCGCTGGTTGCGGATGGTGAACCTCATCTCCTGCGCCTCGGGACCGGGATCGAGGACGATCGCGCCCAGTGGGCCCGCGCCGCCACACTCCCGCGAGTGACGAACCGGCACTGGTGAGGCTTCACGGCTGTCGCCAGTCGCTTTTGTGCCGCAAGTAAGATGGACCGATGCCGCAGTCGCCGCCCGTTGCTCCATTGCGTTCGTCGTGTCCGGTCGCGGCCTCGCTCGATGTTCTGGGCGATCGCTGGACGTTGGTCGTGCTGCGCGACCTGCTGGTGGGCGGTCGGACGCATTTCGCTGACTTCGCTGCTGACGAGTCGATCGCTACCAACACGCTGGCGGAGCGGTTGCAGCGGCTGCGCGATGCCGGTGTCATCGCCCGGGTGCGTGACCCCGAGGACGGTCGTCGCTGGATCTATGCGCCGCGTCGCCCGGCGATCGAGCTGATTCCGGTGCTGGTCGATCTGATGATCTGGGGCAGCGCCAACACGGCCGTCGTCGTGCCGCCCGAGCTGGCCGACGTCGCCGGGCACCGCGATGCGCTCATCGCCCAGCTCACCGACCAAGCGGCCACCCGGATGGTCGACTGACCGCAGCCACGACCGCCGCAACACCGCTCCCCGGGACCGGGGACCTCACGCAGCTGCCCGCCGCGCTGCGTGCGGCATGTCGCTTGCGAACCAGGAGCGACCCAGGTAGTTTCACTGGCGAGTCACAAGCGACCGGGGTCCTGGACGGCCGGCTCGATGCCCGAGGAGCGGACGAATGAAGCGACGTGTCTACGTGAACATGGCGGTGGTCGGTTCTGCGATGTTCACCGGCGTGATGCTGACGATCGGCCTGGCCCTGGGCCGGTACTGGCTCTCCCTGGAGCCGCAGGAGTTCGCTGCATGGTTCGACGCCAACTTCATCCTGCTGCTGCCCTGCGTCGCGCTGACACTGATCCCGGCGTTCATCGGGGTCGGCTGGTTGCTGAAGCAGGACTGGCGCGTGCCGGCGCTGCGTCGAGGGTGGCTCATCGCGCTCGCCGGCATCGGCATCGCCTCGCTGATCACCGCGTTCTACCACCTCCCGGCCAACTTCCGTCTCTGGGGCCTGGACCAGACCGACGCCGAAGTCACCGCCGAGCTGCGCTGGTGGCTGCTCGTCCACGTGCCCCGCACCCTGGCAGGTCTGGTCGGCGCCGTGGCCGCGCTGGAGACCGCGCTCCAGTCAGCCCAGATGCTTCCCACCCAACGGGAGGCAGCGGCCACCCGCACTGCAGGGGCCTGACCCGGACACGGTGACACCGTGACCGATGCGACCGTCCGGGGAGCTGCTGGGCAGCCGGCGAAACCAGTCCTCGTGCTCTCCTGGAGACAATGAAAGAGCCCGACACGCAACCCCCGCCCGGCTGGTAGACGGCCTCGCAGGACCATAGAAGAACGACGTCTCCGGACGGCCACACCCCATCTTCAGCCCCGAACGGGCGCCCCGCCAAGGGCACCCCGGCTAGTAGCCCGAGGACGTCGCGGCATCGAGCCGACGTCGCGTGAGGCTGAGCGACCTCGCGCGTACTGGCAGCGCGCCATCGACTTGCAGGTCGCCACGATCCGACGTCTGCTGGTCGGTGTGGGAGTACGTGCCGGAGCGGCGGTGGCGGCGCTGGTCCTCGTAGCGGGGTGCACCACCTCGGCCGAGCAGGCCGGCGGACCCGGGACCGACGCGCCTCCTCCCGCCTCCGCTTCGCCCAGCCTCGAGGGGGTGGCGCCAAGCCCGACAGCCACCGCAGACCCGTCCGCCGATGCCGGTGCCGCCGCGTCTGCCAGCCCGACGGCCGGCTCCTCCGCACAGACGCAGGGCGCGACAGAGGTCGACAGCTCCTCCATGCGGGAGGTCGTGGACCTGCTGGCGGGCACGCTCGGTCCCCGCGAGGCCACCAGCCGAGCGTTCGCGCGTGCCGCCCGGCTGGTCGAGCGGCGTCTGAGTGACCTCGGCTACGAGGTCACGACCCAGCCGTTTCCCGTGCCCGCGGGGACGTCGTGGGGAGTGCCCGTGCCCGCCGGTGAGTCGGTCAACGTGGTCGCGGTCGCTCCTGGCACCGATCTCTCCCGGCCGCACCTCGTCGTCGGCGCCCACCTGGACACGGTTCCGCAGGCGCCGGGGGCGGTCGACAACGCATCGGGCGTCAGTGTCGTCCTGGAGGCTGCCCGACTGGCGATGGTGCGCCCGCCCCCGCAGCCGGTGGTGTTCGTGGCGTTCGGTGCCGAGGAGCCGCGAGGCCCCGGGGACGACCTGCACCACTTCGGATCGCAGGCGTTCGTGGCCAGCCTGCCGCCCGAGCAGCGCTCGGCGCTCGTCGGGGCAATCGCCGTCGACAGCGTCGGCATCAGTGACGGTGGAGTGCCGGTGTGCACAGCGGACGCCGGCCCCGATCCGTTCACACCGGCCGTCCGGCAAGCGCTGCGCCGTGCGGACGTGCCGCTGCGGCCCTGCACCAGCCGCACCAGCGACCACTGGTCGTTCGTGCGCGACGGCCTCGACGGGACTCGGATCGGGCTGGCCGGGGTGGACGAGTACGCGCAGTACCACTCGGCGGCAGACGTGCCCGACGTCGTGCGGGATCGCCTGCTGACCCAGGCGGCTGACGCGGTGTGGGCCGCAGTCTCACGCGCTTACTGAATGCTCCTGCATGGTGGGCACCGCCTGCCTGTCAGGGCCGCGAGGCGAAGGGTTGTGTCCCGGCCTGCCACATGCTTTGCAGTACGTCCTGGCCGCGGCCCGTAGGGCTCACCCAGCGCGGCACCCAGTCCAGTCCGATGACGTACGGGGAGTAGTCGACTGCTACGACACGGTCGTCCCAGACGACCAGCTCGGCAACGACTCCCTGCATCGTCTCGGTGGAGAAGTCCATGTCGAACACCAGGTTGCCCAGCGAGTGGACGATGAGCCGTCCGTCGCGCGAGCGTTCCACGGCTTGGACCCAGTGCGGGTGCCCGCCCACCACGATGTCGGCTCCAGCAGCGAGAAGGGCCCGGCCCACCTGCGACTGCTCGGGCTCGGGGACGGCGGTGTACTGGGTGCCCCAGTGCGGCACGGCCACGACCACGTCGACCCGCTCTGCCAGCGTCTCGATCTGGCGCGTGATGCGGTCGAGTCGGCGCTCGTCGAGCGGGCCGGTGCGGGGAGGCATGGACAGGCTGCTCGCCCCCGGCTGCCCGGGCCCTGCCGGCGGTGTCTCACCGATCGCGTTGAACCCCACGAACGCGACAGTGACGCCGTCGCGCACCAGCACCGCCGGCTTGTCGGCGCGTCGCCTGTCGGCTCCGGCTCCGAACACCGCGAAGCCGCCTCGCTCAAGCAGGTCGATCGTGCGCAGGAGCGACTCGGGCCCGTAGTCACCGGAATGGTTGTTGGCGAGACTGACGACGTCGACACCAGCGATGCGCAGCCCCGCGCGGATGCGTGGGTCGGCCACGAACGACTCGATGCCCTGGGTCGGCGGCCCGAGCTCGGCCAGCGTGCTCTCCAGGTTCACCACGGTGATGTCTGCCTGTGACAGGCGGTCGGCCATCGCGCGGAACGGCTCGGCGAAGTCACCGGTCTGAGCCAACCGCGCCCCGACGCGACGGTCCATCATGACGTCGCCGCCGACGCTGACCGTCACCACCGCCTGCGGTGGGCTGCCAGGGGTGGTCAGCGGGTAGTCCTCGGGGGAGCGCATCGGGTCGACCCCGTCGACGATGGCAGCGCGAACGGTCGGGTCGACCGCGTCGGCCGGCAACAACCCGATGGTGCGCCGGTCCTGGCGCACAGCTCGCAGCACACCGGCGGCGCTGTCTGCCGACCGGGCACCGGGTGGAGCCTCGACGCCCGGCGCAGCCACGATCGACGCCACCCGCTCCCCGAAGCCTGGTGCAAGAGTGCCCTCGACACCGCGGTTCAGCAGGGCTCGTGCCCGCGCCGACGTCAGATCGAGCCGGGGCATCGTGACGTGCGTGGCGATCACCAGGGGTGTCGCGGGGGTCGCCTGATCGGCCGGCTCCTGTGACGCTGTGTCCGGCGTCACCGAGGGCTCGGCCGTCGGGTCTGTCGCAGACGCTGTCGGGGCCGCAGAGTCGGCAACGGGTGACGCATCCGCTCCCACGGGGTCCGGAGCCCCCGGGCTGCTGCAGGCCGTCCCTGCGGCCAGCAAAGCGATCAGGACAACCCTGAAGACCATCACTCGACGCTACGTCCGGCGGCTGCGTGCCGCCACGCCGCGGACTCAAGGCGCGTCAGCGTTCGACGACGTACGGGGTCAGGAGCTGGTCCACCGGCGCCAGGTCGTCGGTCAGCACGGCGGCGTCCCCGACGAAGGCTTCCAGCGACGGGCCGTCGAGCACCCCGAGCGAGGGGTCGCGATCATCGAGCAAGTCCCGGAGTCGATCCACCGGCAGTGGTACATCCGACGCGAGCAGCACGGAGTTGCCACCCTCCTCCCCGCGAAAGGTTGCCGGCTCCGAGATCACGGTGACCTCGGCGAAGACGGCCCCGACGGTTGCCACCTGCGCACGCAGCAGCGCCAGCGGTGGTTGGTCGATGACGTTCAGCGCATAGACACCACCGGGTCGCAGCGACCGGCGGACCTGCTCGACAGCCTCCTTGGTCGCCAGGTGCCACGGCACAGCCACGCTTCCGAACGCGTCACCGATGACCACGTCGTAGGCGCCCCCGGGTTGCTGGGCGAGTCCGACCCGGGCGTCGCCCACTGTCACGTCCACCCCGGGCGGCTCCGGACCCATCCGCTTGCGCACCAGTGTCAGGACGCCCTCGTCGATCTCGAGGACACGACCGGTGGAGCCGGGCCGAGTCTGGGCGAGGTAGCGAGGCAGAGTCATCCCCCCGGCGCCGACGTGCAAGACGGCGAGCGGATCGGTGGACGGGAAGGCCGCGTCGATACCCGCCGCGATCGAGCGCACGTAGGTGAACTCCAGGTGCCTGGGGTCGTCGACGTCGACGTAGGAGTGACGCAGGCGATCGAGGACGAGGACGCGGCCCGTGGGCTGGGTCTCGTCGACCACGACGTTCGCGCAGTGGTAGCGCGTCTCGGCCTCGCAGGCGACAGGCGTGGCCAGTGCCAGAGCGCCGACGGTGGCGGCGGCCGCCGCGCCCACCGCGACGGCTCGTCGTCGTGCCTGCCACACGAGCAGCGCCGCACCGGCGAGCAGGACCACCGCCCCCAGCACGATCAGGATGCTGCTGGTGGGTACAAGAGCGAACAGCACGAAGCCCGTAACGAACGTCGCCAGCAGCGCACCGAGCGTGCCGACAGCCGAGAGCCGACCGACGACCGAGCCGGTGCGGTCCAGGTCGCGCAGCTCCAGCCGGATGACCATCGGCGTCACCGCCGACAGCAACGCAGCGGGGACGAACAGGGTCACCACGGCCATCAGCAGCACGAGCGAGAGCTCCTGGGTCGAGACGAGCTCGCCGACTCCCCGTACGGCGGGCAGCACCAGCCAGATCAGGACTCCCCCGGCCACGAGAAGCGGCCCTAGGGCCCGCGCCGGGTCGATGCGATCGGCGGACCGCCCACCCGCCCACGTCCCGAACGCGATCGCGGCGAGGGCGACGCCGATCACGGCGGTGGACATCTCGAGGGTCAGGCCAAGGTAGGGAGCGAGAAGCCGAAGCGCGCTGAGCTCGAGCACCAGGACAGCGCCAGAGGAGAGGAAGACCAGAAGGGCTCCGGCGAGCCCGCTCAGCACTCGGGGTGTCGCTCCCGGTCGGCCGTCCTCAACCATCGCGACCACAGTACGTCGCATGCGCGGCGTCAACGCATGCGACGTCTGTGCGATCCCGCCGCTGCCGGTCCGGGGGTCGCACAAGACGCCAGCGCTAGGGCGTGTCCCGCAATGGGCTCCGGGTGGGGTGCGGTAGTCACAGCGTGTGCATGATCGTCACGACTTGACCGATGAGCAGTGGGCGTTGCTTGAGCCGCTGCTTCCGCAGCGGAATCACAAGACCGGACGCCCGTGAAAGGACCACCGCCAGGTGGTCAACGGGGTGCTGTGGCGGACTCGGACCGGCTCGCCGTGGCGGGACGTACCGGCAGGCGACAGGCGGTGGAAGACGGTGTACAACCGGCATCGCCGGTGGTCAGCCGACGGCACCTGGGCGCAAGTTCTGCACGAGCTAGACCCCTCCGCTGGCCACACGCCCGTCGTCTAGCCCGCCGCTCACGCGGACGGTCGTGCGAGGGATGGAGTCGGTCAACTGAGCGAGACTCTTATCGGGGCAGCCTCGGCGGCGAGGACGGGCTGGAGGAGAAGCGCATGTTCGGCGGCCTCACGCTTCTTGTGCACGGCACCATGGCGGTCGGGGTGAGCGGGCACGGCGGTCTGATGGTGCGTTGCGATCCCGCCGACACCGACGACCTGGTCGACCCACCACTGCTGCAACCGTTCGAGATGGGGACGCGCACCATGCGGGGATGGCTACGTGTCACCCGCGAGGCAATCAGCACGGCCGACGACCTCAGCCGCTGGGTCGACCACGGTCTGAGCTACGCGCGACCCCTCGACCCGAAGTAGTCGATCACCGGCGCGGCGGGTTCTCCCGCAGCCACGCAGGCATCCACCAACGCTTCTGCAACGCCCGATTCCAACTTGGATCCGGTCGGTCTACGGGCGCGTCATAGCAGCCGCCTGCGGACGCAGTTCACAGGCTTCGGTGTGGCCCTGGCCCACACGGACGCAGTCTCTAGGCTCGGCGGGGGTCACGTTCCGCACGGCAACGTGACCCGCGCCGTCTACCGGGCCAGCGGACGGACCCTGTCGAGACGCTTCTCCGCTGACGGGCCGCGCGGGGCACTCGCCTCTGGTGACCCGACTCGGGGCGGAGTAGGTGTGGAGGAGGACTGGAGGTGTGTGATGCACCGATCAACGTGGGGCGTGGCCGCGGCGGTACTGCTGGCGGCGTGCGGATCCGGCAGTGAGGCATCCACAGTTGAACTGACGTGGCCCATCGGTGAGCCGAATGCGACCATCGCGCTGTCGGGGGAGGCCGTCGAGAACGGCATCGTCTGTGACTCGGCGACCGTTGCTCGACTCGGCTTCGAGGACCTCGAGGGAAATGCCATGACCGGGGAGGAAGTCGACGCCATTGCAGGGGAGTCGACGGACTTCGTCTGGTACGACGAGTTGACCTGCGAGGACGGCTCGGGCTCCTGGGTGGTCCTCGGAGAGCAGCTGACGGCGATGTCGGCGATGGACATGGGCGGAGTCAACGAAGACGCGACCAGATGGACGGTGGAACGCGGCACCGGCGACTACGAGAACCTCACCGGCGAGGGCAACGACACCGTCGACTTCGCCGCCGGCGTTGTCACCTCGGTGGGTGAGATGCAGACGAACTAGCGCAAGGCGTGCTGACGGTGCCGACAGCAGCTGCGCGGGAGTCTGCGGTCCTGACCGTGTCCGTGGGTCACAGGGCATCTCGCCGAGCACCCCGGCCTGCGCCCTTGGCCGTACGCGGGATGGCCCGACCTGGCCGGGTTCCAAGGCCGGCACACAGATGCGCAGTCCGGTCCACTCCGGGTGCGTCATTCCGCCGCCTGTGGACGCACCACGACCCTGCATCGATTTCGCCCACTGTGGGCTGCTCGTTCCAGCTCCTCGGCGCTTCGACCACCGACCAGGTCTCGGATCGCCAGTGCTGCGTCGCGCATCTCGCGCAGCAACAACAGCTCACGCCGCATAGACCGGCCGTGCGTCGGCGAGCACCTGCTCGCGGATGTACTTGTTGACCGACTTGCGGGATACAAGGTCGACTGGTCGGCCGAAGAGGGACGCGAGCTCGTCCTCAAGATCAAAGAGCCTGAACCCTAGGCGGGCCTGTGGCTTCAACACGTAGAGCAGGTCGACATCGCTGTCTGGCCGGCCCTCGTCGCGAGCGGCCGAGCCGAAGACCTCCAAGGAGGCGACCCCGTAGCGCTCGCACACCTCGCGCAATCGCTCTCGGTCGACGTCGACGATCAACACGCGTCAAGGGTATCGCCGCGGAGCGGTGAGCCCGCCCCCCTTCGCGCCCGCCTTGTGAAGGGGACGACTTCTGCGATGTCTCCTGCTCGCGGGACCTCTACAAGCCCCTTCCACCGCCCGACCTCGTGACGGGGGCTGGGCTCCCGAAGCGCCGATGTCTCTGGTGCTGGCGTTGATGGGCTAGGCCCGCTCGACGATGAGTAGGAAGTCAACCTTGCGAGTCGCTCCGTAGATCTGGGCCAGAGTCGTCTTCTTGATGTGGGGGATGATGGCCACGACCTCGCCGGACAAGCCGTTCAAGAGGGCCTCCAATCGGGAGGCGTCCTTCTCCATGTCGATGTCGAAGCGGTGCACTCGGTAGCTCACGTCTGCCGTCCTTCCCTTCCTCACCACGCTTCTACTGCGTCCCCGACCAGATCAAGGGGCAGGAGACCAGTCCTGTCCGCCCAGCACGACTGCCGACGGACTCCGGTGGCCCAGGGACTGTCGCGGCAGACGAGGCGCGGGGAAGGGCGTGTCACAGCGCCGCGAGTCGCCTACTCGCGGCGCATTCGGTTGTCGCTGGCGTGGCCGACGCATGTTGTCAGCGACAGTCGGCGGCTTCGCGTCCCGGAGACGTGGATCCAGGTTTGCTCACCGGACGACCCTGAACACCTGTCGTCTGCGGTCACCCGGACAGCGCCGATCGGTCCGCGTCGCGGGTCATGCCGCTGCCTGTTGGGCTACTCGCGGCACGACCAAGAACGCACTGCTCGCGGCAGGTCCGCGCGGTTCGGCGGAGGTGTTGCCACGTGCGGTCGCCCTTCTCTTCCTCAGAAGAGCAGTTCTAGCCTGGCGTGGCCCCACAGCACATGCCAGACCAGGTAGTAGAGCAGCCGGAACGCCACCATGGGGAGGTAGCCGAAGCGTCGCAGCAGGAGCATCTCGACCACGCCGATGAGGAACACGTGCGGCACGACGAAGGGCAGCAGCCCTGAGCCCAGGACGGCTTGGGCGACGGGTTCGACTGCGGCCGCGGCGAGCACCAGGACCCATGTCCGCTCGGTGAGCCGCAGATCGTGGAAGTGGGAGCGGGTCAGTCCCACCAGGGCGCTCAGCGGCAGCAGGTGGAAGGCCGACTCGGCCACGACGGCGATGACTGGGTACACCACCCATGCCTGCGGCCACGCCACGTTCGTGTCGCTGGGGAACCCCACGGCCACGTCCACGCCGATCGCGACCGCGGCCAGCGGCAGGGCCGCGGCAGCAGCGACGCCGATCCCACGCTTGGTCTTGGCCCCTTCGCAAGGGGGCGGACGCTAGTTTGTCGGTGTCCGGGCCGCCGGCGTGGCCGGGTCGCTCCAGGTGAGGGAGGGTGGCGGCGGTGGATCTGGCGGTGCAGACGCGGGGGTTGTCGAAGTCGTACGGCGGTGTGAGCGCTGTGGATGCGATCGACTTGCAGGTGCCGCGGCATTCGGTGTTCGGGTTCCTGGGTCCGAACGGGGCGGGCAAAACCACGACGATGAAGATGCTGCTGGGGCTGATCCGGCCGACGGCGGGGTCGGGCAGCGTGTTCGGGTGCGATGTGGTCACCGATAGTCCGCGGGTGCGTGCCCAGGTGGGGTATCTGCCGCAGGAGCCGCGCTTCTACCCGCGGATGACGGCCCGCGAGACGCTGCGGTTCGCTGCCGGCTTCTTCTTCTCCGGTCCGGCCGCCGCCATCGAGTCGCGCATCGACGAGATGCTCGAGCTGGTCGGGTTGACCGGCAAGGCCGACCGGCCGATCAAGACTCTCTCCGGTGGGGAGACACAGAGACTGGGCATCGCGCAGGCGCAGATCCACCAGCCCGACCTGCTCATACTTGACGAGCCGGCCGCCGCGCTGGACCCGCTGGGGCGTCGGGACGTGCTGAGCATCCTGGAGCACTTCCGGGCGACCTCCACGGTGTTCTACTCCACCCACATCCTCGATGACGTGCAGCGGGTCAGCGACATCGTGTGCATCCTCAAGGACGGTCGCATCATCAGCCAAGGACCACTCACCGAGATGCTCTCGGGGGGGTCGCAGCCGACCTTCGTCGTCGCGCTCGAGGGGGACGTGCAGCGGGCCCGGATGACGCTGCTGGAGCAGCCGTGGGTGACGCAGGTGAGTGTCGACGGTGGCGAGCGCACGGCGCGGTTGACCATCGTGGTCAGCGACACCGATCTGGCCGCGGCCCGCCTTCAGCGGGTGTTGCTGGACGACGAGACGCTCGTCGTCACCGAGTTCACCCGGCCCAGTGCCCGGCTCGAGGACGTGTTCGTCGACCTGGTCGAGAAGAGCTCCGGCGATGAGTGACCTGACGGCCTCGGGACTGCAGCCGTTGCACGGTCACGGGTGGCGGGCCGGTCTGTCCCCGCTGATGCGGGCGGGCTTCGGCGCCTGGTGGCGCACCCGGGAGTGGTGGACCCAGGCGCTGCTGTGGACCGTGGTCATCAACGGCTCCGTCGCCGTGGCCGTCTGGGGGGACGCCCCGGAGGACCTGGGCGTGTTCGGCCTGTATGGCGTGATGACGATGTTCGCTGCGATCGCGGTGGCGATTCTCATGCAGGAAGAGATCGTCGGAGAGAAGCGCAGTGGCACCGCCGCGTGGGTGCTGTCCAAACCCGCCTCCCGGGACGCGTTCTTGCTGTCGAAGCTCGTCCCGAACGCCGTCGGCGTCGTCGCCACCATGATCGCTATCCCCTCGGCGGTGCTGCTTGTGCAGACTCTGCTCGCCGGTGTCGAGGTGTCGGTGCCCAGGTTCGCGCTCGGGGCCCTGGTGCCGGCGCTGAATCTGCTCTTCTACCTCACCCTCACCCTGATGCTGGGCACCCTGTTCGACTCTGCCGGTCCGGTCATCGCGATTCCCTTGGCGTTCGCGTTCGGCCAGCAGCTCGTCGCCGGGATCCCCGGGCTCGGCATGGTGTTGCCCTGGGCCCTGGTCGTCGGCACCGCCGACTCCGACACGTCGGTGACCGGCGCGATCATCACCGGCCAACCCATCCCCGCGCCCCTCGCGCTTGTCACGACGGCCCTCGCCTGCGCGGTGTTCGTCACCGTCGCGCTCTACAAGTGGCGACGCACCGAACTCTGAACCAGCCACGCCCGCAGCATCGGGCGAGCCGCCAGGCGGTCACTCGTCGGCTCCTGGCCATCCGCCGGTACGCCGCGAGGCGCTGCTCGATCGACGAGGGATGCGAGACCCGGACCGTGCTGGTCTGGTGGCAGGAGCATGAAGCTGAGGGCGGTCTGTCTCGCCGAAGACCGTCGCCCCTCAGGGCTCGACTCGGCACCGCTGACCCCCCGCTGGCTCGAGCTGCTGCGCCGCGTCGCTCGCGGCGGCGCCAACCGGTGCATCGCCCGACCTGCGCCTGCCCGAAGCCACCGAGCGCGAACGGCTGGAGAACACCGACGCCGGGTTCGACGTCCACTCGCGCACCGAAGCCTTCGCCGGAGTCGGCCCCCTCCTCAACGTCGCGGTCGACCGTGGTGATCGCGGCGCTGACGAGCCGTTCCGTGGCCAGGACTGGCGTGTTCGCCTTGCGGGGGCTCATCGCGTCGACTCCGCGAGGGCGCCCACCGGGTGGGTGTACTCCTGGACAAGCGCTTCTTCGTCTCCGGCGGAGAGCACGCTGGTCACGCCCGCGCTGCGGCTGAACATGGCGCGGCGGTTCACCAGCACGGCCGCCACGGCGAGGCCGGCGAAGATCAGGGAGTCGTAGGGCTGGGCGTCGGGCCAGATCGGGTTGTTCATCTGGAAGTGGTAGATCGCGGCGACGAGGATGCTGCCGCCGGCGGCGTTGAACAGCGGGGTGAGGATGAAGGAGATCGACACGACGCCGATGAAGAACACCGGGAAAGACCACTGGCTCTGCGGGGTGCCACTCATCAGGAACGCGGGAAGGTGCCAGATGGCCCACAGGGTCGACAGGATCAGGTCGGCGCCGATCGGCCGGAACTTGCGTTGCAGCAGCGGCAGGGCGACGCCGCGCCACCCGAACTCCTCCATCGGGCCGAGCACCAGCATCAGCAGCAGCGCCGGGAGAACCGTGTACCAGGGGGTGAACGGGAACGACAGCGGGCTGCCCTTGATCCAGGCCCCGAGGTAGAACGCGACCGGGATCCCGAACGCGAGGTAGGCGGCCCAGCCCAGCGGCATCCGCCACAGGGTCAGACGGCGCAGGTAGCTGCGCAGGCCACGGACGCCGTAGTGCCGCAGTACCAGGCCGATGCCAGAGAGAGCCGGGGCGTAGACGGCGACGAAGAACAGCGGATTCGTCAGACCGACGGGGCCGAAGATGGGCTCGAGCTGGTCGGCGAAGCCGAGAGCGACAGCGGCCACGCCCCACGACAGCCCGAAAGCCATCGCGAAGAACGGGATCACGGTGCGGACCGTCATCGGCCGGATCGGTGTAGTGCGGGTTCGGGTGTTCGCTGTCGTGGTCATGATTCGCCTCTCGTCGGGTACTCACGAAGCTATGGCGAATCCAGCGACAGGTCGTCAGACCGGGGGTTGGTTGCGCCCTCCCCCCCAGGGTTGAGTCGGGGATGGTCGGCGCTCAGAAGCCGACGTCATGCCCGCCCGGCTCGACAAGCCCACTCTCGAAGGCGAAGACCACCGCCTGGGCGCGGTCGCGCAGCCCGAGCTTGGCGAACACGCTGTTGACGTGCGTCTTCACCGTTGCGGCGCCGATGAACAGCTGTTCGGAGATCTCGGTGTTGTTGCAGCCCCGGCCGATCGCCGTGAGCACCTCACGCTCACGATCGGTCAGTCGCTCAAGACGAGCAGTGACTGCACTGTCGGCGCCGAGACGCTGGGTGAAGCGCCCGATAAGGCGTCTGGTGATGGACGGTGCGAGCAGGGCTCCCCCGTCGGCGACTGTGCGAACCGCAGCGACCAGCTCGGCCCGGGGGATGTCCTTCAAGACGAACGCGCTGGCACCGGCCTTCATGGCTTGGAACACGTACTCGTCGGGGTCGAAGGTGGTCAGGATGACCACGCGCACCGGCCAGTCCGCCTCACCCAGGATGCGTCGGGTCGCCTCCAGGCCGTCCATCTCCGGCATACGGATGTCCATGAGGATCACGTCGGGCCGGGATGAGCGCGCCACCTCGACCGCGTCCACGCCGGTGCCTGCCTCACCGACCACTTCGATGTCGTTCTCGTTGTCGAGCACCATGGCCAAGCCCTCGCGGACCAAGACCTGGTCGTCGACCACGACCACACGGATCGTCATGCGGCCCCCGATGGGATGCGAGCCAAGACCCGGAACCCGCCACCGGGCCGCGGGCCCGCCTCGAAGGTTCCCCCGAGGAGCGCGGCCCGCTCCCGCATCCCCACCAGACCCTGACCAGCTCCGGGCAGCGTCGAGGCGCCCGTCCCTCGATCGGTCACCTCGATGGCGAGCATCTGGTCGCCGCTCGAGAGCCGAACCTCGGCCTTCGGGGTGGGCCCGGCATGCTTGACCACGTTGGTAAGGGCCTCCTGCACAATCCGGTACGCGGCAAGATCCACGCCAGTCGGGAGACCGTCGGGCACCCCGTCGTTGGACAGCGCCACGTCCATCCCGGCCTCTCTCATCTCGGCAACCAGTCCAGGGATCTCGGCCAGCCCGTGGATCGGGGTCAAGCCGTCCTGGCTGCCATCGGCACGTAGGACGCCCAGGATCTGGCGCAGCTCCTGCAGGGCTCCCCGCCCCTCGTTCTCGACTGCCTTCATCGCTCGGATCGCTCGCTCGGGGTCGCGGACGGCCACCGTCTGGGCGGCACCGGCCTGAACCGTCATCATGCTCACCCGATGCGCCACCAAGTCGTGCAGCTCGCGAGCGATCCGGGCGCGCTCCTCGACCACCGCTCTGCGGGCCTCTGCCGCACGATCCCGTTGCAGGAACTCGGCGCGTTCCTCGACAAGAGCCAAGTAGTCCCCCCGGCCCTTCACACGCCGTCCCGCGTACCACGCCGCCAGGACCAGGCCCATCGACAGCCCGACCGCCGAAACCGGCTCGCGCTCGACCAGCAAGTCGTCGGCAACCACCGCGACGACCGCCGCAGTGACAGCCAGAAAGCTGGTGCGGTTGTCCGTGATGTAGCGGCCCACCCCGTACAAGGCCACGAAGATCGCCAGCGACGGGCCCCCAGCCAGACCCATCACATCCCACACGACCGACGCCGTCAGAGTGGCCGCGAGAACGATCAGCGGGCGGCTCCTGCGCCACAACAGAGCGGTGCTGCTGGCAAGCAGGAGCAGGTAGGTGGCAGTCGCCACATCGCCGACCATCGACAGGGAGAACTCGCCCGACTCGTCGACAGCCCGACTCAAGACCCCTATCACCTCGAGGATGAACACAACAGTGGCGAGCACGACGTCAAACGAGCGTTGCCACTGGGTGAAAGGGCCCCCAGGCGGACGCTTCGGGACCCCCTCGGCCACGGCAGCGCCTGACAAGGTGCCGGTGACCATCACCCGATAGTGACACAACCACCGCGCAGCCAGACGCTCACTCCGAGCCTGCGAGCACCCGCCGGGCCAAGAAGCCGGTCCCTCCGGGCGCCCACCGCGAGTCGGACCCCTCGCTCCCAAAGCTCCGTCACTTGCATAGCCAGCTGGCCCCGCTGATCCGGATCAAGAAGATCACCGGGCTGAACGGAGCTGAGCCGACCACCTCAGAACGCCGTCGCGAAACGCATCCTCGGCCCACCTCACCGTTCGCTGAACGGTGCTTCCGGCCACCGCGCCGACCGCGTCGGCGGGGAAGACCGCCACCCTGACCGCAACAACCGGGCGCGTACGGCTGAGGTGCCCCACTCCGCCGCAAGTGGGGCATTGACTGCGCCGATGGCTCGGCGAGAGGCATCTGACGGAATGTCAGACGCCTGCGGTGTCGGCCTGTGCCGGCTGGTCCGTCATGGTTCGCGTGGCGTTCTGCAGAACCGGACATTCGGGACAGAGTGTGGCCTCGATCGGGGCTTCTGGAAGGTACGGCGCTCACATCTGCAGGTGCACTTCCTAGCGAGGTGTTAGCGCGGGGACCGGATTCGGTCCACATAGTGAGACTTCGTGTCCGCTGGTTGGTGTTTGTGCTGGTCAGAGGGGCGCGCCCGAAGGGATTCGAACCCCTAACCTTCTGATCCGTAGGTGCCTCCCCAGTTCTTGCGTTGGTGTCGGCTCGTGCGGGTTAGTGCGCTGACCAGTGTCTTCGTCCCTCAGGCTGGTGCTGGTTGGTCCGTCTGGTTCGGGCTTCTGCGGGCAGTGCCGTTGCGTTTCCTAGCGCCGTGTTAGCGCCGGCACCTTCTCTGCGGTGTCGGTCCCGGCCCCTCGGAGCCTGTGTCGGATGAGGTCCGTAGCGACACCCGACGACACTCCTGTGGGGCAGTCCGTGAACCGAGATACCTCACCCCTGGACAGGCACACCCATGAGCTACTCATCTGACCTATCGACCACCGTCCCTTCCGACGACTTCCACCCGCCGGGGAGCCTGCGGGTCGAGGACCAACCCTTCGCGCTCGTGCCCGAATGGGTCATCGACACCGACGTCTCCGACGCCGCCTTCCGTGTCTACTCCCTCCTCCTGCGCTACGGCAATACCTCCGGGCAACGCATGCCCAGCCGGAAACTGTTGGCTGTCCGGCTGCACCGTTCTGTTGACGCTGTGGACCGGGCCGTCCGCGAACTCGTCGACACCGGCCTCGTCCGCATCGAGCACCGCCGGGCCGGACGGCGGAACCTGACCAACCGCTACCACCTCACCACCACCGACCCGCAACGGGACCGCGCAGCGGGGGTGGCCGCGGATCTGCCCCCACCCCGTCGGCGACGCCGCAGGTCGACCGGGATGCCCCGGTGGGTGAGGGCCGCGGTTCTGCGGGTAGCCGCACATCTGCGGCCACCCCCGAGCGTCTGGTGGCCGCAGTTCTGCGGGGAGGGTGGCCGCAGAACTGCGGCCCGACCCAGAGAAGAAGACCCATAAACCTCCTCCCCCCACCCCCTCACGACCGTCGCACGCGACGACGGCCTGGCGGGAGGAGGACGTCCTCACCCGCTGCGGCATCACCGACCTCGACGCCCTGGTCGAACGCTGCCGCCGAGCCCGGCAGGCACTGGACAAGCCGACCGGGCGGTGGACCCGCCACACCCTGCACGCCGGCGATCCAGCTCGCCCTCACCCGCGGCTGGCCACCCACCCTCATCGAGCCGGCGCTGCTGACCGTCGCCGCGGACCCCGACACCCGCTCCCCGATGCGCCTGGCCGAAGCCGGCCCCTGGTGGGACACCCACCCGAGGCCGCACGACCCAGCGCCCGGACTCGACGACGTCGACCTGGCCGCGCTGGAGGCCGAACTCGACGACGTCGCCGAACACCGACCCGCCCTGCAAGCCCAAGCCCGCACCGAGCTCACCGCCGAACACTTCCCCCTCACCCGAACCACCGTCGTCGCCCGCGCCGTCCAGATCCTCCACCGCACCCGCGGAGACGCCGCATGACCACCCAGGGACGGGTTCACTCCGAGGCTGCGCCGCGCGACACCCGCCCACCTCGCGGGGTCTGTCCCCCAGGACGCGACGTCGACGTGATGCCGCTGGCTACTCTGGGAGGCATGGCGATGCCTACGTCGACGAGCCGGTCCGTGCGGCAGGTGATCGAGCAGCACCGCGCCACGCGTCAACGCCATCCTGGCCCGATACGGGGCATCGAACCCACGACTGTTCGGATCAGTAGCCCGCGGCGACGCCGCAGAAGGCAGCGATATCGACCTGCTGGTCGACCTCGACCCGGCAGCCGACGGCAACCCGCTCCTGCGGGTCGCCGGGATCGCCGAAGAACTCAGCACCCTGCTCGGCATGCACGTCGACGTCGTCACCGACGTCCTGCTGCGCGACCAGGTCGCCACCAGCGCCCACGCCGACGCGGTCACGATGTGAACCGTTCCGCCAACGAACGCCTCACCGACATCCTCGCCGCGATCGACCGAACGCTGACCTACCGGCCACGGCTGGACGACCCGGACCCCTCCATCGCTGCGATGGCCTACGACGCCGTGCTGCGCAACCTGGCAGTGATCGGTGAAGCCGTCCGGGCACTACCCGATCAGGTCAAGACCCGACAGCCTGACGTGCCATGGGCATCCATCGCCGGGCTACGCAACGTCGTCGTCCACGAATACTTCCGAGTCGACCCCACCCTGATCAAGGACATCATCGACAACGACCTCACCGCCCTGGCCCACGCCGCACAGACTCGCCTGCGCGACGCCCAGTAGAACGCAGGTAGGTCAAGCTCAGGTCGTGCGTTGCCAGCCCACAGGGCACCGTACCCGGTAAGCGAGAGTGACCCCTTCCGCCCACTAGGACGCAGCACCAACGTCCGCATCTGCATGCCGATGCGCGGCCTGAGGGTTCGCGCCCTCCGGGGCCGTCTGAGTCGGGCAGCCCGATCGACTTGACGGGCTGCCCGACACCCGCGCTCACGAGCAGACGGGTGTGCGCGTCGGACCGCAATCGGACCACAACCAAGCGGCAACCGCTGCGGCGGATTCTGGTGGTTGGAGGTGGTCACGATGCGTGTGAACGCGCGCGCGAAGGGTGTACTGGTGTCGTTCCTTGCGGGCCTGCTGCTGGTGGGTGTGGTCGCGGTCAATCCGGCGATGGCGGGTCGCCAGGGCTACTCGCCGCAGTACGAGGAGGTTGCCTGCGACTCCGATCAGTTCGCCGGGCGCCTGCCCGACCGCGATATCCGGTGCGGGCTCCTGACGGTGCCGGAGAACCGTGAACTGCCGATGGTCGAGGGCAATGCGGTCGTGCTTCCCGTCGCCGTGATCAAGGCCGATGCGACTGATGCGCGCCGCGACCCGGTCTTGCTGCTCGCTGGAGGTCCAGGCGTGTCAGGCATTGACGTGTTCACCAGCTTCGGCGACACGCTGCCCGGTTGGGTAGCCGCGCTCGCTTCGACTCGGGACGTGATCCTTCTGGACACCCGAGGAACTGGGCGCGCGGAGCCCTCGCTGGTGTGTCTGGATCCCGAGTTGGGGATCGAGCGAGGACTCGCTGCGCAGTACCGGATGTTCGCCACGACTGACGACCCGGCGCAGGAGCGAGCGGTGCTGGACCAGGCCTACATCGACTGTGCCAGCGATCTGCGCGCGCAAGGAATCGATCTGAACCAGTACGACACGCCCACCGTGGCACAGGACTTGGCGGACCTTCGGCGAATGCTGGGAGTTCGCCGGTGGAACGTGTACGGGCAGTCTGCTGGCACCACCGTTGCCTTGGAGGTGCTGCGCCAGCAGCCATGGCGGCAGCGATCGGTTGTGCTCGACTCGGTCTACCCAGCCTTCGCCAAGTACGACCCGGCCACCCAGGTCAGCAACCGGAAGGCTGCCTTCCGGGTGGTTGTCGAGGCGGCCGGCCTTGACATCGCGACGGTCGAGGCCGACCTTGCGGCGATTCAGACGCGCTACAACGACGACCCGTACGAGTCCAGCGATCCCTACCTTGCGCTGCCAGTCAACTTCACCGGCGATGACGCGATCGGCATCCTCTCGCAGCTGATGTTCCTCCCCGACCTGGTGCCTCTCCTTGAGCTAATGGTCGCCAACCTGAAGGACTACGACGTCGCGACCGGTGAGCCGGCTCAGCTATCCCTGGAGCCGGTCTTCGGCGAGGGTGTCGAGACGGTGTTCGACTTCGCGCTGGGCGTCTTCTACCCGGCCTTCAGCGGGTTGGCAGATGGGCACTTCATCGCAGTCGAGTGCGCCGACCGCAGCCAGTTCCTCGAGCCGGCGAACTACGCTGAGGTGCTGGCCAGCGAGCCGATCTACGGCAGCACCGTGTTCAGTCTGCCGACGCTCCCGAACGTGTGCGAGGCGGTTGACGTCGATCCGGTGCCGGTCAGGACCTACCGGATCCGCCGCACCGGCGTCCCATCGCTCGTCCTTGCCGGACTCCTGGATGGCGACACGCCGCCCTCGGACGGATTGCTGGTGTCCCAGCGGCTGGGTCGATGGTCACAGTACGTGGAGTTCCCCGGCGCCGCCCACGTCGTCGCTGGTTACAGCGCGTTCGACCCTGCCAGCCAGTGCGCCGACAGCCATGATCAGCACATTCATTGACTCGCCGCGTCAGCCGGTCGACACGGCGTGCATCGGTGGCTAGCGCGGTCACCATGCCAGCGGTGGCGATCGGGCAGTAGACCACATGAGACGGGAGGGCTCCGCCCCCTGGCGGGGCCCTCCCACCCACTGCGGTCGCCTCCCGCGTGTCAGCCGACCGCGAGCGCAAGTGCCTGCTCTTCCGACAGGGAGGCGCCGAGTCCCACCTCTGCTTGAAACCCGTCACCCAAGGCGTGGTGCGTGCGGGAGAACCGGTAGAGGGAGGCGAACAAGGGCCAGACTGGTGCTCGGGCGGTGGCTGCGCCCCACAACTGGGCGGCGCGGACGGCGTCGCCCTCCGCCTCGGCGATGGCAGCGAGCGGCTGGAGGGCGAGGCCGACCTGGAACGTGTTGCCGGTGTCGAGGGCGATCTGCGCGGCGCGGAGGGCCGGGGCACGAGCAGCCTTGTCGTCGCCGCTCTTCACGAGAGCGCATGCGCGCACCACCAGGCTGCTCTGCTCGTAGGGGACTTGGTGGTGGCGACGGCTGTAGGTCTCGCAGGCCGCGGCGTCGCTCAGGCACCTGTCGATGTCGTCTCGCGCGTAGCGGGCGAGTGCTCGCACCATGAGCAGGTGGGCCTGCATCTGGCGGTCCTCAGGACCGCCGACCTCACTCGCACGAGCGATGATGGCGGCCGTGTCGTCGGTGACCGCGTCAGCGAAACAGTCCAGCTGAGCCAGGTGTGCCGCGCACCAAGCCTCCACGACCGGCACCCCCTCCTCCTGACCGATGCGGTAGCCCTGTCGCAGCACCTGGCGAGCCGCCGCGATGTCACCGGCGGCCAGCAGCTGCATGGCCCCTCGGTGCCAGGCAAGGACGCCGAGACCGGATTGATCGCCCACCTGACGGAACAGCGTCTCGGCGCGGTCGCAGGCCCGCATCGCCCAGGTCAGATCGCCGCAGAGGTAGGCGCCTGTCACCAGCTCGACCCATGCCCACGCCAGAGCGTCGGCGTCGGCCCCTGCCGCGTCAGCCCCTTCCACGATGGCCTTCAGCGACACGAGCTCGGCGCCCAAGTCCGACGGGAGTGCCCAGAACACCCGCCCGATGGCGCGCACGAACGGCAGCGCCTGCGACGCCGCCTCGTGCGCGACCGACCAGTCCAACGCCGCCCGGAGATTCGCCATCTCCCTGGCTACCCGCGCCAGCCCCGCGCCGGATCGCGGACCGTTCATCCCCGCGCCTACCTCCTCCGCCACCTGCCGGTAGTGGCTGCTGAAGGCCCGGCCTGCCAGCGTCGTCTCACCCCTGTCGTCCAGACGCTCCGCGGCGAACTGACGGACGACGAAGAGCAGTCGATAGCGCGTGTCCTGCCCGACAGTCCGGGTGTCGAGCAACGCCGACTCGACAAGGGTCGCTACACAGCGACGGCTCGAGGCGGCAGTCGTCCCGGGGACGGCGCCCGCGATCGCCTCCGCCGCGGGGGCGTCGAAGTCGGCCGGGAACACCGACAGCCACTCCAGCACGCGCTGGCAGCTGGCGCTGAGCGTGGAGTAGCTCCAGTCGATGGCCTGGGCCACTGTGGCGTGATGGTCGATACGAGCGACCTGAGCCGGGCCGTGGAGGAACTCACCGTCCAGCCCGTCGTTGATCTCCCGCACGGTCATCTGATGGGAGCGGGCTGCGGCCAGCTCCAGCGCAAGCGGCAGCCCGTCCAGAGCGCGGCACAGCCGGACTATCTCTGCGGCCGTGGCAGGCGGCACGTCCGCCGGTCGCCAGCCACGCAGCTGAAGGAACAGAGTGGCAGCGGCTGACTCGAGCGCCTGCTGGGTGTCAGCACCCGCGGCGGGTACCTCCAGCGGTGGCACGTCCCAGCGGGTCTCCCCACTCACCCGAAGACGAACCCTGCTTGTGGCGAGCACCCGCAGCGCTGCTGCCCGGTCCAGCCATGACAGGACTATCGCGGCCAGGACGTCGGCGACGTGCTCGCAGTTGTCGAGGATGAGCAAGTACTGCGCGGTGCTCCAGGTGCCTGCGAATCGCCACCTGCTGCGGCACCCCTGGAGCAGCAACGACGCCGAGCGTGCCAGCGACTTGACGCAGCACGCCGGCAGCGTCATTCGCGGCGGTCAAGTCGACCCACCACACGCCGTCGGCGAATCGTGTGCGAACGACCCGGGCCACCTCCATCGCCAACCGCGACTTACCGACACCGGCGCCACCGTGCAGCGTGACCAGCCGCTGAGAACCCAGCAGCTCGGCAATGCGCTCGATCTGCTCGAACCGGCCCACGGTGGGGGTCAGCGAAGTCGGGACGACCAGCGGTGGCTCGGGTGGCTGGGGGTCGAGGTGCGGATCCTGACGCAGAATCTGCCACTGGAGGCGCTGCAGCGGTGGGGACGGCTCCATCCCCCACTCCGTGGCGAGCCGCGTACGGCAGCGCTGATAGGCACGCAACGCCTCGACCTGTCGGCCCGAGCGGTACAACGCCAGCATCAGCAGCCGCCACCGCGTCTCCCGCATCGGCTGATCCAGTAGTGCCCGCTGCAGCTCCTCGACAACCTGGGCGTGTCGACCCAGGTCAAGATCAGCCTCGATGCGGGCTTCCCGAACCTGCTCCCACTCCTCCCGCAACCATTCCACTTGCTCCCGTCGCCGCGCCGTGTCAGCCAGGTCTAGGAGAGGTTCTCCGCGCCACAGGTTCTCGGCGTCGGCCAGGCGTCGCCGACGGGTCACCGGATCGACATCCACAGTGGCCTGCGAGTCGCAGACGAGGGCACTGTGGAGACGGGCGGCGTCGACGGCATCGGGAGGCAGCGCGAGCCGGTACCCGTCCGCGCTCGTCGCAACCGAGTCAGAGCCCAGGCATCGGCGAAGCCGCGACACGTGGCTGCGCAGCGACTCGGCTGCGGTCCGAGGCGGGTCGTCACCCCACAGCGCGATCTCACAGTCGATCCGCGGGACGGTGCGAGCAACGTTCAGCGCCAGCAGTGACAGCAGCGCCCGCTCCTTTCCCATGAGCGGCTCCGACGCGGAACAGGCAGGCCTGACCCGGACGGGTCCGAGCACATCGACCTGCATGGCACCCTCGCAGATGTCTTGCCCACCAACGTACGAGTGCGGTCGGCGTTCCGGTAGGGAAACCCGTCCCGAGCAGTCGCCCACCCATCCCGTGATCCACGCTGACATCGTCAGCCCACCAGTGACGAGGGGGCTCTCATGCGTTGGACTGACACGGCCGCCACCGCACGCTACAAGGAGTGACACGGCCCGGTCCGGGGGCGACCATGTAGTCACGCGATACAGAGTTGGGGGACCCGGGCCGTCCAGCCCGGTACCGGGCGCCGGGATTCTGTCCCGCTCCGCCGCCTGCGGCCGCATCGCGACGAGGGCGGACGCGATGCTCGGACAAGGATCGCTGCTCCCACGACGCGCCTGCCCGTTCGACTCATCCGACGAATCCGCCAGCGCTTGTGCGGGTTCCGGAACTCTGCTCGCCGCATCCGCAACCACAACAGAACCACAACAGGGTCGGAGCATTCTGAAGGTGAGGGAAAGGAGGTGAGACGCATGAACGCACGCAACCCTTTGATGACACTGTTGCTGGCGCTGTCATTGGGTGCGCTGCTGCTGGCCGGGTTGACGACCGGTGCCTCGTCGGAGTCCTCGGACTCGCTCGCCGCGGCCCCGGCGTCTGGTCAGGCCGAACCCGCCACCGACGACGTCGTGGAGGACGACGTCATTCTGGTGGCGACGCGGCAGGTCAGGATCGACGCCACGCGCATCAGGATGCCTTCGCTGGCAGGGATCAACGCGGTCTTCGCCGAGGTGTACCCGAAGCTGCCGGGAAAGTCGCACTACCGGGTGAAGATGAAGGTCAAGCACCAGGGCCGCTGGGTCATCTGCAAGCCGTACGGGCGCTACCGGGTGAACAACAAGGTGGCACGCACCTTCCAATACCCGGATGAGGACTACGAGTACGTCGTCTTCGGGGCCTGCAAGAACAAGGGCGCCCGCAAGTACAAGATCATCGTGCCCGCACAGCACGGCTTCGCACGCACCACAGCCAGGGCGCACTGGTGAAGAACCTGCGAAACGAATCGCTGGTGCAGCAACAAGTGGGGGCGGCTACCAATAGTGCCTCCACTGTTACTGGCGGACGGGCCTGCCCGTCTACCGGACTTGCGCGGTCCGATCGGCTTCCAGGTGCGTCTATCCGCCGCCTGTTGGGCTAGGGGCTATCCGATTCCCTGTGTATCGGACAGACCGGGCCCTGGGGGCCGCGGTGGCGTCGCTCGCACCATGCGTGGCGTCATTTGGCTGAGTCGGTGGCGGCGTGGAGGAGTTCGATGGTGGTGTCGGTGATGCGGGTGAGGTCGTCGGGGTGGGTGGCGGCGAGTTCGGCGGCGCCGTGGAGGAGGTGGTGGACGAGGACGGCGTGCAGGTCGGGGTCGATCTGGGGCGCGAGCTCGCTGGTGTGGTGGCCGTGGGTGAGCGTGTCTCGGATGATGCCGCGGATCTGTTCGTCGTAGTCCCGAGTGGCCTGCTGGGCTGATGGGGAGAGGCCGTGGTGCAGGGCGGGCAGGGTGCCGTGCTGGGCGGCGGTGACGGTGGTGTGGCGGGCGAGGTGTTCGAGTCGTCCGGTGGCGGTGGGGATGGTGGCGAGCATGCCGGTCAGGGTGCGGAGGTCGTCGTGGTGGTGCTCGGCCATGGCGGCGGCGATGATGCTGTCGACGTCGGGGAAGTGGTTGTAGAGGGTCTGGCGGGCGATGCCGGCCTGGGTGGCGATCGCGCTCATCGTGATGCCGGCCAGGCCGTGCTCGGCGAGCAGGGCGAACGTGGCCTCGGTGATCCGGGCCGTGGTGTCGCCGCGGGCTGGGTCGGTGCTCACAAGCGACTTCCGGTACAGGCGGGTGGACAGCGGCACGAGCACGGCGAGCATCACCACGGTCCAGGCCAGCGCGGCGAGAACGTCGGCGCCGGCGGGGGTGCCGTTGGCCAGGGCGCGCACGGCGTCGGCGGCCACGGAGATCGGCTGGTAGGTGGCGAAGCCTTGCAGCCAGCCGGGCATGGACTCGCGCGGGCGCGAACGCGGTGGAGGCCAGCATGAGGGGGAACAGCCAGAACATCGACAGCATGCCGACCATCTCCGGGTCGCGGACCTTGGCGGCGATGGCGGCGCCGAGCCAGGAGAAGGCGTAGCCGACCACAACGGTCAGTGCGATGGCGGCGACGGCGCCGGGGACGGAGTCGAACCGGTAGCCCATCAGCAGCGCGACCGGCACCACCAGCAGCAGGCTGACGATGTTGCGTGCGGCGTCTGCGACGGTGCGTCCGGCGATGACCGCGCCTTGGTTCATCGGCAGGGACTTGAACCGGCGGGTGACACCTTCGGCGAGGTCGGCGGCCAGGCCGGTGCTGGTCTGCTGGGCGCCCTGCAGGGCGGTGATGACCAGCACGCCGGGGACGAGGAACTGCAGGTAGTCCACCCCGGCGCCGGCGCCGATCGCACCACCGAAGACGTAGTTGAACAGCAGCAGGAAGAACACGCCCATCACCACGGCGAACGACAGCATCTCCGGCTGCCGGGTGGTGCGGACCACGTCACGCCAGGTGATCGCCGCGGTGTCGGCCAGCGCCTCCCACGAACGGGACAGCCACGAGTCGCTCACCGTGACGGCATCGCCGCGGGGTCAGCGCGGTGGCCGTCCTGGTGCTCATGCCGGCTGCTCCTCGGTCAGGGTCAAGAACACGTCGTCGAGAGTGGGGCGGCGCAGCTGGAACTCGGTGACCGAGACCCCGGCGTCCTGCAGGCCGCGAAGAGCCACCAGCGGGGCAGGTGTCCTGTCCCCGATCGGCAGATGCAGCAACAGTCGGTCGGGAACGGGGACCACAGCGCTGCGTCCCAGGATCTGGCGGGCGATGGTCAGGTCGTCCTCGCGTGGCCACCTCGACCTCGAGCACGTCACGTTCCAGGCTCGTCTTCAGCTCGCGCGGGGTGCCCTCGGCCAGCGTGCGGCCCTGACCGATGAGCACGATCCGGTCGGCCAGCCGGTCGGCCTCCTCCAGGTACTGGGTGGTCAGCACGATCGTCGTGCCCTGCTCGGCGAGGTCGGTGATGGTCTGCCACAGAGCGCGGACCGGCTGCGCGGGTCGAGCCCGACGGTCGGCTCGTCGAGGAACACCACGGGCGGGTCGGCGATCAGCGCGGCGGCGACGTCGAGGCGGCGGCGCTCACCGCCGCTGTAGGTGGAGGCCGGGCGGTCGGCGAACTCGGCCAGCCCGAACCGGTCCACGACCTCGTCCACCCGCCGGGCCAGCGTCGAACGCTCCAGCCGGTACAGCCACCCGAACAGCCGCAGGTTCTCCCGCGCGGTCAGCATCTCGTCCACCGCCGCGGACTGGCCCGCCAACCCGATCACCCGCGCGGACCTCGCCGTGGCTGGGTCGCGACGTCGAACCCGGCCACCGTTCGCCCGGCCGCCGTCCAGCGGCTGCAGCGTCGTCAGCATGTCCAGCGTGGTGGTCTTGCCGGCCCCGTTCGGGCCCAGCAGACCCAGCACCTCGCCCCGACCCACCTCGAACGACACGTCCTGCACGGCCGGGGTGCCCCCGAAGGACTTGACCAGCCCGACCGCCTCGATCATCGGTGCGTCCGTCACACCACCACCGTACGTGGACAGACTGTCTAACGTCAAGTAGGCAGTATGACCACATGGCCGCTAGGGTGGCAGGATGGTCTGGGACATCGCCGGCGCACAGGTGCTCATCACCGGAGGCACCTCGGGTATCGGCCGGGCCGCGGCGGCCGAGCTGGCCCGCCGCGGCGCCGAGGTGATGATCACCGCCCGAGACGACGCCAAGGGCCAGGCCGCCGCCGCGGCGATCCGGGCCGACACCGGGGTCGACGTCCAGGTGGGGCTGCTGGACCTGTCCCGCCTGGACTCCGTGCGCGAGTTCGCCGCCGACTACACACGCAGGTACGACCGGTTGGACGTGCTGGTCAACAACGCCGGCACGATGACCGGGCAGCGCATGCAGACCCCCGACGGGGTGGAGTGGACCTTCGGGGTCAACCACCTGGCCCCGTTCCTGCTCACCCGCCTACTGACCGATCTGCTCGTGGCCAGTGCCCCGTCCCGGGTGATCAGCGTGTCCTCAGAGGTGCACCGCTCTGCCAAGCAAGGCCTGGACCTCGCCGACCTGCAGATGACCCGCGGCTGGTCCGCGCAGCAAGGCCTACGCCGCCTCCAAGCTCGCCACCATCCTCATGACCGTCGAGCTCGACCGCAGGCTGGCCGACCAGGGCGTGACAGCACGGGCAGTCCACCCCGGGGTCGTGGCCACCAACTTCGGCAGCGGACCCGAAGGCCGCCGGCTCATGCGCGTCATGATGATGGCATTCGGCCCACTCCTGAAGAAGCCCACCGACGGCGCCGCCCCGATCGTCCTGCTGGCCACCGCGCCCAACGACGTCATCGACCAGAGCCTCTACTGGTCAGAAACCGCACCGACAGCAGCCCAGCCCCGCCGCCCAAGACCAACGAGCCGCCACCGAGCTCTGGGACGTCAGCGAAGAGCTCGCAGAGCTCGCCTGATCGCCGCGGCCTACCCATATCCCACACGCAAAGCATGCACGATGGCGGCGGCGCCACTCGAGAAACCACTTGCGGCCACCTGCGTCACTCCGCCGCCTGTGGACGCACCACGACCCGGCGTCGTTTCCGCCCACTATGGGCTACTGGTCGCGGCCAGTCATCGTGCTCTCAGCCGATGAGCGGGCACCGGATCTGCCGGTACGCAACCAGGCGGCGCTCTTTCGCGCTCGCCCTCGTCGCGGGCTGCCTAGGGTCTGTGCCGTGGATGCGCAGCAGGGGTTGAGCCCATTGCTGGACTACGACGACACGAGGCGGGCCTTCTTCGAACCGCGAGACATCGTGGCGCCGCGAGACGTGGCGCCGGCGTGCGTGGTCACGTTCTTCGGTGACTCCGTGCGTCGTCTGGTCGCGAGCGGCCGCGCGCGGGTCGTGGCTGAGAACGCCTGGGAGGACGGCCCGCACTTGATCGTGGAGATGACCCACGGCGATCGTCACGTCACTCTTCTGCACTGCGGGGTGGGCGCTCCCCTCGCGGCCGGCCTTCTGGAAGCGATCATCGCGATGGGGTGCCGCGCGTTCGTGGTGTGCGGTGGCGCGGGAGCGTTGCAGCCGGAGGTGACGCTTGGTCATCTGGTCGTGGTCGACTCCGCCCTGCGTGACGAGGGCACCTCCCATCACTACGCGCCAGTCTCCCGGTACATCAACGCTCATCCCGAGGCGACCACGCTGCTCAAGAAGACCCTCACTGAGCACGGCGTTCCCCATGTGTCTGGACGAACCTGGACGACGGACGCCCCCTTCGCGAACCCCGGCCAAGATCGAGGCACGGCGTCAAGAGGGCTGCCTGACGGTGGAGATGGAGGCCGCAGCCCTTGCCGCAGTCGCCGCCTTCCGCGCTGTGCCTCTCGCGCAGGTCCTCTACGGCGGGGACGACCTGTCCGGCGAGACCTGGGACCACCGATCGTGGCAGTCACAGACCCAGGTGCGAGACAACCTCGTCGACCTCTCCGCCACAGCAGCCCTGCGCATCCTCGACCACGACCATCACAAGCACGAGTAGCTCCACCGCAGCAGTCGAACCCGCCATCGGGGGCCAGCGGCTGCCCAGCCTGTGACGGCGCGGTGTGATCGACTCCCGAGCGAGCTCGCCCCTGTCGTGGACACTGCCGCGCGAGCGGCGCGGACCCAGTGTGACCATCGGTCCCGGCACGTTCTCAGTACTCTTGTGCTGCGCCTTCCTGGACCGGGCTGTGGGACGGGTGTGGACATGAAGGGCCTGACCCAGACAGGCCAGGGTGTCGCCAGAAGCGTTTATTCTTATACGGTCACTTACCTCCTAGGTAAG
The DNA here is from genome assembly GCA_963714455.1 of uncultured Actinomycetota bacterium. Taxonomy (GTDB): domain Bacteria; phylum Actinomycetota; class Actinomycetes; order Jiangellales; family Jiangellaceae; genus CAVQGZ01. The sequence continues at coordinate 482 of CAVQON010000021.1, read as the reverse complement.
AGGACCGATCGACCGGAGCCGGCCAGGACAAGCCGTTGACAGGTCTGAAGGCACCGAGGACATTTCCACCATCTGGAGCCGTGTCAGCGCTCCACGGGCCCCGCCTAGGGAGGCCACCATGAAGGACATCCGGTGCCTGGTCGGCGTTCACGCCTGGTCCACCCACCTGCCGGTGGACGTCGTCACGCGCCACGGGGCGGTCACGTTGGCGTGCCGGCGGTGTGACCGCCTCAAGTACGTCGACGACCATCGCTTCGACAGCGCTCTCGGGAGGTACTTCGACGTCCCCTGAACCGCGGGCCACGACGCCCAGCGGTGCAGGAACTGGACCCGCCCTCACCCGGCGCGCCATTCACCGCCGCCGCGCGAATGGACACCTGCAAGACGAATCCACACTGGAGAACACCCCTCCCGCCACCCTGAACTCGGCTTCTGCGAGCGTTGCCGCGCAACGCCAGCGCCACCACGGGCCACGAGCGTCA
>CAVQON010000020.1:0-551665 GCA_963714455.1 uncultured Actinomycetota bacterium | reverse complement strand
ACCATGCTCCGCAGCCACGACCGCACAGCGAGCACCGCCACGACCGCGGCAAGGGCGACCAGGCCCGCTGCCGTGGTCAGCGGTGCCACCGCGGCCCCGGTCACCGCTACCTCGTCGACGCTCAGCGCGCCCTCGGCGAGCAGCCGCACCCAGGTCTGGGTCGCACCCAGCACCGCGAGGGCGCCGCCCAGGGCGAGCAGCAGCAGCGCCCACGAGCGGCCCTCAGACATCGGGCGCGGCGATCGTGGCAGCGACGGCGGCCGCGCGCAGCACGGCCATCGCCTTGGCCCGGCACTCGGCGTCCTCGCTGGCCGCGTCGCTGTCGGCGACGATGCCGGCACCGGCCTGCACCCAGACGTGACCGTCCTTGAGCACCGCGGTACGGATCGCGATGGCGGTGTCGAGGTCGCCGGCGAAGTCGAGGTACCCCACCACGCCGCCGTAGACGCCGCGCCGGGCGACCTCGAGCTCTTCGATGATCTCCATGGCGCGCACCTTCGGCGCTCCCGAGAGCGTGCCGGCCGGAAAGCACGCCAGCAGGGCGTCCAGCGACGAGCGGCCGTCGGCGAGGTCACCGACCACGGTCGACTCCAGGTGCATGACGTGGCTGTAGCGGCGCACGCTCATGAAGTCCACGACGTCCACCGACCCGGCGCGGCAGACGCGGCCCAGGTCGTTGCGGCCCAGGTCGACGAGCATCAGGTGCTCGGCCCGCTCCTTCTCGTCGGCCAGCAGCTCGCCTGCGAGGGCGACGTCCTCGTCCGGGGTTCGCCCCCGGGGTCGGGTGCCGGCGATCGGGTGGGTCATGGCACGGCCCTCGTCGACCTTGACCAGTGCCTCCGGGCTCGATCCCACCACGGCGAAACCGTCGAGGTTCAGCAGGTACATGTAGGGGCTGGGGTTCGACCGGCGCAGCACCCGGTAGAGGTCGACCGGGTCCAGGCGACTGCCTCGCTGCGGCGCCGACGACGTGTCGAGCTCGAACCGCTGGCTGAGAACGACCTGGAAGATCTCACCGGCCCTGATCTGCTCCTTCGCCGCCTCGACTGCTCCCATGTAGTCCGCACGACCCATGCGGCTGCTGAACACCGGCTCGGATGCCTCGTCGACGGTGGCCACCGACGACGGGGTGGGACCGGCAAGCAGGCGGGTCATCGTGTCGAGCCGCTCGACGGCGCCCTGCCAGGCCTCGTCCACACGCTCGTCGGAGTCGTCGAAGTTGATCGCGTTGGCCACCAGCAGCACCGTGCCGTCGTGGTGGTCGAGCACCGCCAGGTCGGTGGCCAGCATCAGGGCGAGCTCGGGGAGGTCGAGCTCGTCGGGGAGGGTCGCGGGCAGCGTCTCGAGCCGTCGCACCGTGTCGTAGCCGAGGTAGCCGACGAATCCGCCGGTCAAGGGCGGCAGGCCCGGCATCGGGTCGGTGCGCAGCAGAGCCAGCGACTCACGAAGCACCGCGACGGGGTCGCCGCTGCTGGGGAGGAAGATCGGCGGCGTGCCCGTCCACTCCGCGGCGCCGTCACGCTCGGTGAGCACGGCAGCCGAACGCGCCCCGATGAAGGAGTAGCGCGAGAACGTGCCGCCATGCTCGGCGGACTCCAGCAGAAAGGTGCCCGGACCGCCCTGGGCAAGCTTCTGGTAGATGCCCACCGGGGTCTCGGCGTCGGCCAGCAGCCGTCGCACGACGGGGATCACCCGTCGGTGACGGGCGAGGCGTCGAAACTCGGCCAGGTCGGGCGCTGCGTGGCTCGGCACGCGCGACAGTCTCCCGCACCGGTCAGCCGCGCAGCGCGCTCGGGCGTCCTCGTCGCCGTGTGCGTCAGCGCGCACTGGGACGTCAGCGTCCCCCCATGAGGCCCCGGGCGGGGCTAGCGTGGACGCCGTCAACCGATCTCGTCGGTGTGGAGGACCACGGTGAGCGATCAGAACCCCCCTCAGCCTGCCAACCCCGATCCCGAGCCGGAGCCCAACGCGGGCCAGGGTCAGGACAGCCAGGGCCTGCCGGACGACGCCAGCGCGGCCCCGCCACCAGCGGGCGGCTACCCCCCGCCACCGCCGGGTGGTGCGTATCCGCCACCGCCGCCACCCCCCCAAGGCGGCTACCCACCTCCCCCGCAGGGCGGCTACCCACCGCCGCCACCGCCCCCGGGGGGCTACCCGCCACCCCCGGACTACGCAGGCGCGTACGGGGTGCCCCCGGCCGCAGCCGGCGCTCGGTTCACCGTGGGTGCCGCGCTCAGCTACGCCTGGGCGGCCTTCAAGGCCAACCTCGGCCCGCTGGTGATCCTGGCGCTCGTCGTGATCGGCGTCCAGCTCGTGGTCGGCCTGCTGCGCCTGCTGGTCGGGCTGGGCTTCGAGAGCGACTCGTCCATCGTGGTGGGCACCGCCGCCGTGCTGTCGCTGCTCATGGGCGTCATCGCCTTCGTCGTCGGCATGGTCGTGGCCGTCGGTCTGATCCGCGCCGCGCTGGCCGTCATGGACGGACGCACACCGACGCCGAACATGATCTTCCAGACCGAGGGCCTGGTGACCTACATCCTGGCGGCCATCCTCTTCGGACTCGGTGTCTCCGTCGGCCTGGTGCTCTGCATCATCCCGGGGCTCGTGCTCGCCTTCCTCTGGCAGTTCTACGGGTACGCGATCGTGGACGGACACCCCGAGGTGGGTGCCACGTCATCGCTCGGCCGGTCGCTCCAGGTGGTCAAGGCGAACGTCGGAGAGCTGCTGGTGCTGTGGCTGGCCTTCATCGGCATCGGCCTGGTGATCGGCCTGGTCGCCGTCATCCCGCTGATCGGGTGGATCATCGGCGCAGCGGCAGCCGTGATCATCTACCCGGTGTTCGCGCTCTCGCTGGCCTACGCCTGGCGCAGCATGACCGGGGGTGTGGTCGCTCCGGTCGCCTCCTGAGCGTCAGCCGAGCAGGACGTCGTCGTCGAAGCAGGTGCGGGCACCGGTGTGGCAGGCCGGCCCCTCCTGCTCGACGCGCACGAGAAGCGTGTCACCGTCGCAGTCCAGACGCACCTGGCGCACCCACTGCCGGTGACCTGACGTCTCACCCTTGACCCAGTACTGCTGGCGGCTGCGGCTGAAGAACGTGGTGCGCCCCGTCGTCAGGGTGCGGTGCAGCGCCTCGTCGTCCATCCAGCCCACCATCAGCACCTCGCCGGAGTCGTGCTGCTGCACGACAGCGGGCACCAGTCCGGCCGCGTCCCGCTTGAGCCGGGCGGCGATGCCCGGGTCGAGGTCCGAGGACGGCTGGCTGCTCATGGGCCCACTATCCCAGCAGCCCCACCACCCGGCGCCGGGCCGCTAGAAGAACTGGTCGATCAGAATCGCGTTGCCGTCCGGATCGGTCAGCGTGATGTGCGCAGGACCGCTCTCGCCGGCCGACGGGTCGACCCCGGACACGAGCCCGACTCCTGCTGCCGCGAGCCGAGCCTCGATCTCGCGCACGTCGAGGAACTCCTCGATCCGTTCCATGCGCCCGGTGAGACCGGGGTTGAACGTGAGCGTGGTGCGATCGATCATCTGGTGGAAGAGACCGATCGTGGACTCGCCGTTCTTCAGGATCAGGTAGTTCTGCTCCGCAGCCCCGCCGGTGACGACGAAGCCCAGTGCCTCGTAGAAAGCCCGGGACGCAGCGAGGTCGGCGACGTCCAACGACACCGAGAAGGCGCCCAGCTCCATCGTCCCCGGCAGGTCGGGGTCGGCTGCGGGAACGGTTGGGAGGTCAGGCAGCATGGGCGACGTCTCCTCTCACGATCACGGAGTCGTCCACGTTAGGAGTCGACGACGCCGGTTGTCCACACTCCCACCACAGGGAGGGGACTGCCAGCACCCGACGCCGGCTAGGCCATCGTGGCGAGGATGCCGCGCAGGTCGGCGAGCGTGGTGCGCGGGTTGACGATGGCGAAACGGGTGCACGGCTGCCCGCGGTGCTTCGTCGGTGTGACGAACGCCGTCCCCTTCTGGAGCAGGTCGGCGCTCCACCGCTCGTAGTCGGCCTGCGACCAGCCCTCCCGCGCGAACACAAGAACCGACAGGTCGGGCTCCTCGAGCAGCCGCAGGTAGGAGCGGCGCCTGATCTCCTCCGCGCCTGCGCGAGCCACCTCGATGGTGGTCTCCACCGCCTCCTCGTAGGCCAGCGTCCCGTGCGCCGCGAGGGAGAACCAGAACGGCAGCCCGCGGGCGCGCCGGCTGAGGTGCACCGCGTAGTCCGACGGGTTCCAGTCGGCGTTGTCCGTGACCGCGTCGAGGTAGTCCGCCGACTGCGTGTGGGCCGCCCGGGCCAGCGCCGGCTCGCGGTACAGCAGCGCGCAGGAGTCGAACGGCGCGAACAGCCACTTGTGCGGGTCGACGATGAACGAGTCGGCTCGCTCGATGCCGCGAAACAGGTGCCGGACGCTGGGGGCCGCCAGCGCGGCACCGCCGTAGGCGCCGTCCACGTGCATCCACAGGCCGTACTGCTCCGCCGCGTCGGCGATCCCGGCGAGGTCGTCCACGATCCCGGTGTTGGTGGCACCGGCCGTCGCCACGACGGCGAACAGGCCGGCGCGCTCGTCGTCGGGCATGGCCTCGACGACATCGCGGACGGCCTCGCCCGTCATGCGGCCTCGTTCGTCGCCCGGCACGCGAACGATGCGCACGTCCATCACCCGCTCGAGCGCGTAGGTCACCGACGAGTGGGTCTCGCCCGTGACGAGCACCGACCAGCCGCCGGGCCCGCGCGGCCCACGGCGCGCGACGGCTGTGTGCCGTGCGGCGACCAGCGCGGAGAGGTTGCCGACCGAGCCGCCCTGCACGAACACGCCGCCGGCCTCGGGCGGGAACTGCGCGAGGTCGGCGATCCAGCGCAGGGCCTGGTTCTCCGCGAACGCCGCGCCGGCGCCTTCCAGCCACGTGCCGGCGTACACGCTGGACGCGCTGACCAGCAGGTCGAACATCGTCGAGGCCTCGGTGGGCGCCCCCGGGATGAAGGCAAGAAACCGCGGGTGGTCGACCGAGATGCAGGCCGTGGCCAGCACGTCGGTCCACAGGCGCAGCGCCTCCTCGCCACCGAGGCCGTCGGTGGTGACCGTCTGCCCGGCCTGGGCCACCAGCTCGTCGGGGGTCCGCGGGCCGTCCAGCGGCGGCTCCATCTTCATCCGGTCCAGCGACGCGGCGACAATCATCTTGGCGAGCCGCTCGGACTCACCGGTGAACCGGTGCATGCGCGAGAGCCTATGGCTCACGGTCGAGCGGGTGGCTCGACGCACCACTGCGGGTCACTCGCGCTCGGTCACCGACGTGACGGTCCAGGCCGCGAACATGCGGTGGTAGACCCCGCGTCCGGCGAGCAGCTCGTCGTGGCTGCCGTCCTCGACGAGGTGTCCGGCATCGAAGACGAGCACCCGGTCGGCGCTCTGCGCAGTCGAGAGCCGGTGCGCGATCGTCACCGAGGTGCGGCCCTGGCTCAGGGCCCGCAGTGCTCGGGCGAGGCGCACCTCGGTGGCCGGGTCGACCGCGCTCGTGGCTTCGTCGAGCACCAGCAGGTCGGGATCGGCCAGTCGTGCCCGGGCGAGCGCGACGAGCTGGCGTTCGCCGACCGACAGCGACTCCCCCCGCTGCCCGACCCGGGTGTCGAGACCGCGTGGCATCCCGGCCAGCCAGTCAGCGAGTCCCAGCTCGTCGAGCGCGTCGAGCATCTCCTCGCGTGTGGCCTCGGGCCGCCCGTAGCGCAGGTTCGCCTCGAGCGTGTCGTCGAACAGAAAGCCCTCCTGCGGAACCAGCACCACCCGTCGGCGCAGCGACGCGAAGGCGACGTCGCGCAGGTCGGTACCGTCGATGCGCACCGTCCCCTGCGTGGGATCCATCAACCTGGTGAGCAGCTTGACGAACGTGGACTTGCCCGACCCCGTCTCGCCGACCACGGCCACGCGCTGCCCGGCCGGCACGTGCACGTCGAGGTCGCGCAGCACGGGCGGGCCACCCGGGTAGGCGTAGCCGACGGCGTCGAAGTCGACGCGCACCGGTCGTAGGGGCAGCTCGACCCCGTCCTCGGGGTCGGCGACGTCGGCAGGGGTGTCGACGACGCCGAGCACCCGGCGCCACGACGCGATCGCGTTCTGCATCTCGTTGAGCATCTCGGTGCCCAGCTGCACCGGCTGGACGAACAGCGTGACGAGGAACAGGAACGCCACCAGCTGTCCCGCGGTGATGTCGCCGGCCAGGCCGAGCAGCACGCCGACGACGACGACCGCGGCGTTGGCCAGCCCGGCGACGATCTCGCCCATCGAGAAGGCCCCGACCGAGAAGGCCTGGGCGCGGACAGCGGCGGCCCGGTGGGCCTCGATCGCCGCGTCGATGCGCTCGCCGGTTCGCTGCTCGATGCCGTAGGCGCGCACGACCTCAGCACCCACCACCGACTCCGAGATGGCCCCGAGCATCACCCCGACCCGCTCCCGCACCCGCAGGTAGGCGGCGGCGAGGTGCTTCTGCAGCGCCCGGATCGCGAAGGCCAGCGGCAGGAACGACGCCCACACCACCAGCGCCAGCTGCCAGGAGTAGACGAGCATCACGACGCTCGCGAGCACGATCTGCCCGGTCGCGACGATGAGGAAGACGCCGGCCCACTGCAAGAAGAGCGAGAGCGCGTCCACGTCGCTGGTCACCCGCGAGACCAGGCCGCCGCGCCGTTCGCTGTTCTGGGTCTGCACCGACAGGTCGTGGACGTGGCGGAAGGCGGTGACCCGGAGGCTCGCCAGACCGGCCTCGCTGGCCCGGAACAGCCGCGCGTTCATGGCGAACGCGGCGAGGGCCGTGAGCAGGACGGCGACCAGGCCGACCGCGACCATCGTGGAGACGAAGGTGGTGTCGACGCCGGACTCGGTCGCCGCGCCGAAGCCCCGGTCGATGGTCTGCTGCACCGCCACGGGCACGACGACGCGCCCGGCGGTGGCGGCCAGCGCGAGCAGCAGGGTGACGGGAAGGCCGTCGCGGATCTCCGGAGAGAGGCTGAGCCCGCGCTTGACCGTCTGCCAGGCCGAGCCGGAACCGACCTCGCCGACACTCGCCCCGGGCACCGTCGCCGTCCGGGCGCTCACGACGAGCCCCCCACGGCGAGACCCGACACCGACTCGGCCTCGTACGCCGTCACGAGGGCGCGGTAGCCGGCGTTGCGGGCGAGCAGGTCGACGTGGGTCCCGTGGTCGACCACGCTGCCGTCGGCGAGGTAGGCCACCTCGTCGGAGACCGCGATCGTGGCCGGCCGGTGCGCGACCACCACCACGGTGATGCCGTCGGCCGACGTCCGCAGCCCTTCGAGTATGCGCTGCTCCACCTCGGGGTCGACCGCGCTGGTGGCGTCGTCGAGCACCAGCAGCCGTGGGCGCCGCACGATCGCTCGAGCCAGGGCGAGCCGCTGGCGCTGCCCGCCGGACAGCGACGTGCCGCGCTCCCCGATCTCGGTGTCGAGCGTGGCGGGCAGCGCCGAGACGAAGCCGTCGGCCTGGGCCAGCCGCAGCGCCTGCCAGACCTGCTCGTCGGACATGTCTGCGCCCAGGGTGACGTTGCCGCGCACGGTGTCGTCGAACAAGAAGGCCTGCTGAAGCACGACCGAGGACGCGCCCGGGATGACCCCGGCGGCGAGGTCGCGCGCGTCCACGTCGTCGAGCGCGACGACGCCGTCGCTCGGGTCGACGAGGCGCACCAGCAGCGACACGAGCGTCGACTTGCCCGCGCCGGTCGAACCCACGACGGCCAGCACCTTGCCCGGCGCCACCGCCAGCTCGAGGTCGCGCAGCACGTCACGGTCGTCGTCGTAGGCGTAGCCGAGCCCGCTGGTGCGCGCCGTCACCGGGTCGGTGCCGGCAAGAGTGGACTGCCCGTACGACATGGCCCCCGTGGCCGCCAGCACGCGGTCGACGCGTCGCCAGCCGACGACGCTGCGCGGCATCTCGCCCAGCAACCAACCGATCGCGCGCACCGGGAAGGCGATGACCGTGAGCAGGTAGGCAACCTCCACCACGGTTCCGGCGGTGATCTGGCCGGTCGCCACCCGCTGGGTACCGATGGCCAGCACGGCCAGCACCCCGATCGTGGGCAACGACTCGATGACGGGGTCGAACATCCCGCGCAGGCGTCCCACGCGAGCGTTGACGTCACGCAGCTCGTGGGCGGCGGACGCGAACCGTGCGGTCTCCTCGCCCTCGCGGCCGAGCGACTTCACCACGAGCGCGCCGTCGAAGGACTCGTGGGCGATCGCCGACACCTGCGCCCGCAGGGCTTGCGCTCGCGACGCCAGCGGCGCCATGCGGCGCTGGTAGGCGACGTTGACGAGCATGACCATCGGGAAGATGAAGAGGCCGACGGCCCCGAGCATCGGGTCGGCAGCGATCATCGCCCCGAGTGCCACCGCCAGCATGACGACCACGCCGAAAGCCATCGGCATGGGGGCGACAGGTGCCCAGGTGGCCTCGACGTCGGCGTTGGCGTTCGACAGCAGCTCGCCGGTCGGATGACGCTGGTGCCACGACAACGGCAGTCGCAGGTACTGGCGGGTGACCCGGCGACGGTCACGGGCAGCGAGTCGAAACTGCATGATGCCGGCGAACAGTCGCCGCATGACGATGGCGACGGCCTTCACGAGGGCGACCCCGATGAGCAGGGCCGCCGCGCCGAGCAGAGCGCGAGCCGTCGTCGTCCCGGTGGCGAAGGCCGGGGTGATCACCGTCTCGGACACGTGCCCGACGACGGCCGCCGAGAGCACGGTGACCACGCCGAAGGCCGCGCTGCCGATCAGGGACACCGTGAACACCCACGGCTCGGCGCGGATGCCGCGGCCCAGGATGCCAGCCCCCTCGCGCAGGGTCACCCGATCGTCGGCCACAAACGGAACCTAACCCGGCGCGAGCCCGGTCTGTTCCCTGCTCGGCTCGTGCCCGGGTGAGGTGCACGGCCTCGCCGGGCTACCCTCGCGCGTCGTGGACGTGCTCTCGACCTGGCTGGGCAAAGGGGTGCAGTCGTCGCTGCGCCTGGCCGGTCGCACCGGTGGAACCCTTCCCGGCAAGGTGGTGGAGTCGGTGGACGCCGGCTACCTCGCCCGCCGACTCGGCACGCTGCCCCGGGGCGTCACGGTCGTCAGCGGCACCAACGGGAAGACGACCACCACGAAGATGCTGGCCCACGTGCTGGGCACGCGCTACCGGGTGCTCACCAACCCGACCGGGAGCAACTTCACGCGCGGGGCGGTGAGCGCCGTCGTCGACGTCGCCCGATGGAACGGCCGCCTCGACTACGACCTCGCCGTTCTCGAGCTGGACGAGGCGTACGCCGCCAAGTTCGTCGAGCAGCTCGCCCCGCACCGGGTCGTGGTGCTCAACGTGCTGCGCGACCAGATGGATCGGTTCGGCGAGATCGACCACACCGCCCGTCTGCTCGGGCGCGCCGTGCGAGCGGCCACCGGCGAGGTGGTGCTCAACCGGGACGACCCACGGGTGTCCGCGCTGGCCGACCTGGCCACCGTGCCGGTGCGATGGTTCGGCGTCGACCCGTCGTTGCGTGACCTGTTCCGTACCGACGACGAGCTGCACGCCGACGTGCAGGGCGCCGCGCCCGTCCCCGACGAGGCCGGCGCCGCGTCGACCCCACCGCGGGCCGAGGTCGAGCTCGTCGGCTACTCCGGTGAGCGATCCACGTACCGCATCGGGACCGAGGCGTACCCGGTCACGCTCAAGGCCGAAGGTGCGCACAACGCGCAGAACGCCGCGGCGGTCGTCGCAGCCGCGCTCGGCGAGGGACTGGACGCCGAGGCCGTCACCACGGCGCTGGCCGACGTCCCGCCCGCGTTCGGCCGTGGCGAGACGCTGACGGTGGACGGACGCCAGGTGGTGCTGCAGCTGGCCAAGAACCCCGGCGGCTTTCGGCTGGCGCTTCTCTCCCAGCAGCAGTCGCCGCCCGACGTCAGCGTCGTGGCGATCAACGACGAGTACGCCGACGGGCGCGACGTCTCGTGGCTCTGGGACGTCGACTTCTCCGGCCTGGCCGCCACCCGTGGACCGGTGATGACCGCCGGCACCCGGGCCGCCGACATGGCCCTGCGCCTGCGCTACGACGGCGTGGACGTCGCCGAGCGGATCACCGACGTGCCCACTGCGATGCGGGCCGCCGTCGCCGCAGCCCCCGACGGCGGGCGGGTCGTCGTCTACACGACGTACACGGCGATGTGGCGGCTGCACGAGCTGCTGCGCGAGCGCCCCAGGGCCACCACCAACCGTCGCCGCAGCCGAGCCGGGAGGTCGTCGTGACCGCTGTGCGGATCGTGCACCTGTACGCCGCGGAGATGAACATCTACGGCGACAACGGCAACGTGCAGGTGCTGCGCCGGCGGCTGGAGTGGCGCGGCCTGCCCGTCGAGGTGACCCGCGTCGGCGTCGGCGACCCGCTGCCGTCGGACACGCACCTGCTCGTCGGCGGGGGCGGGCAGGACGCCGGCCAGGCCGTGATCACCGACGACCTGGCCGCGAAGGGCCCCGACCTGCGTGCCCGCGCGGACGACGGCGTCGCGATGCTGCTGATCTGTGGCATGTACCAGATGGCCGGGCACTACTTCGCGCCGTTCGACGCTCCTCGGCTGGACGGCGTCGGCCTGCTCGACGTGCGCACCGAGGCGGGGCCGACCCGCCTGATCGGCAACGTCACGTCGACCAGCGACTTCGGCACGCTCGTGGGGTACGAGAACCACAGCGGACTCACCTATCTGGGGCCGCAGGCTGTCTCCCCTCGGACGCACAGCGCTCGGCCAGGGCAACAACGGCACCGACGGCACGGAGGGCGCACGCCGCGACAACGTGATCGGCACGTACCTGCACGGACCGCTGCTGGCGAAGTGTCCGGCGGTGGCCGACCACCTGCTGGCTGCGGCCCTGGCGGCCGCCGGCCTGCCGAACGCCCTCGAGCCGCTCGACGACAGCCTGGCCGCGGAGGCCGCTCGCATCGCCTCCTCGCGGCCACGCTGAGCGGGCACACGCCGCGGCTGACTCCTAGGGTTGCCCACATGAGCCTTGCTTCCCGGGAGCGCGCCGCGCTCTGCGACTTGTTCACCGAGGTCGGCCCCGACGCCCCGACGCTGTGCGAGGGGTGGGACACCCGCGACCTGGCCGCGCACCTGCACCTGCGCGAGACCAGCCCCCTGGCGGTCGGGATCCTGCTCACGCCGCTGGCCGGTGCCATGGAGCGACGCCAGCGGGAGATGGCCAGCGGCCCGTGGGACACGCTCGTGAGCCGGGTGCGCCGACCACCCCGGTGGTCGCCGTCGTCGATCGCAGCCGTCGACGCGAAGGTCAACGGGGCGGAGTACTTCGTGCACCATGAGGACGTGCGCCGCGCGCAGCCGGACTGGGAGCCCCGCGCGCTCACCGACTCCGACGAGAGGGCGCTCTGGGCGGTGATGTCATCGATGGCCAAGCAGCTCTACCGAAAGGCGGTCGTCCCGGTCGTGCTGCGACGCCCCGACGGTGCCGAGCTGATCGCCAAGTCGGGCCACCCTGCCGTCGTCGTCTCCGGACCGGTCAGCGAGCTCGTGATGCACGCCTACGGCCGCACCGACCAGGCCCTGGTGACGGTCGAGGGGCCGGACGACCTCGTCGCGGCGTTCCACCAGACCCCCATGGGCGTCTGAGGCTGGGTCAGCGCACCGGGTGACCGGCCGCGGCCAGGCTCTGCTTGACCTCGCCGATGCGAAGCTGGCCGAAGTGGAAGACGCTGGCCGCCAGCACGGCGTCGCCACCGGCCTCGACTGCCGGGGCGAAGTGCTCCAGCGCCCCGGCACCGCCGCTGGCAATGACCGGCACGCTGACCACGGCCCGCACCGCGGCGATCAGCTCGGTGTCGAACCCGGCCTTCGTGCCGTCGGCGTCCATCGAGTTGAGCAGGATCTCCCCCGCGCCGAGCTCGCAGGCGCGAGCCGCCCAGGCCACCGCGTCGATGCCGGTGCCGACGCGTCCACCGTGCGTGGTGACCTCGAAGCCGGACTCGGTCGGCTCGCCCTGGCACCGGCGGGCGTCGACGGAGAGCACCAGCACCTGGTTGCCGAACCTGTCGGCGATCTCGGCGATCACCTCCGGGCGGGCGATGGCGGCGGTGTTCACGCCCACCTTGTCCGCACCCGCGCGCAGCAGCCGGTCGACGTCGTCGACGGTGCGCACCCCGCCCCCGACCGTCAGCGGGATGAAGACCTGCTCGGCGGTGGCGCGGACCACGTCGTAGGTGGTCCCCCGGCTGTCGCTGGAGGCCGTGACGTCGAGAAAGACCAGCTCGTCGGCGCCCTCCGCGTCGTAGGCGCGGGCCATCTCGACCGGGTCGCCGGCGTCGCGCAGATTCACGAAGTTGACGCCCTTCACCACCCGTCCGGCGTCGACGTCCAGGCAGGGGATCACGCGCACGGCCAACGACACAGTCCCAGGGTAGGTCGCGGGGCACCGTCGCTCGGACGTGTACGCGAATCCCCACATTCGCCCTCCCCCGAAGCCCTTGTCGCCACGAAGCCGCAGGTCAGTTCTGCTCGATACCTGCGAATGTGGGGATTGACGTACACCCCTGGGGTCATCCTTTGCGCGGGCCTGCCCCAGCCGGCAGGTGCGCCGCCAACGAGGCGTGGTTGAGTGAAACCGTGACAGATCTCGACACCCTTGGTGCCGCCACGTACGTCTCCTTGACCACCTTCAGGCGCGACGGAACCCCGGTCGCGACCCCTGTCTGGGTCGCCCGCGACGGCGACCACCTGTACGTCACCACGCCAGTGGAGACGGGCAAGGTCAAGCGGTTGCGGCACACGTCGCGGGTGCTGCTCGCGTCGTGCGACGCGCGCGGGCGGCTCAAGGGTGAGCACGTCGACGGTACCGCCCGGCTCCTGGACGCTGCGGGCAGCGAGCACACGCTGCGGCTCATCGACGCCAAGTACGGGCTGATCAGCAAGGTCATGGGCCTTCTGGACGTCGTGGTGCGCAACCGCGGCAAGAAGCCGGAGCGGATCGGCATCGAGATCGCACTGGCCGATGCCTGACCGCCAGCGCATCTCCTCCGGCTCGCCCTACGAGGCGCCGATCGGCTTCAGCCGGGCCGTGCGGGTCGGCGACCGGGTGCTGGTGTCGGGGACCGGACCGGTGTGGCCGGACGGGGAGTGCGACCCCGACCCGCTGACGCAGGCCGCGCGTTGCTTCGACATCGCCCTCGAGGCGTTGTCACAGGCCGGCGCCACCGCCGCCGACGTGGTGCGCACCCGGATGTACGTGACCGACGCAGCCGACTGGCAGGCGGTCGGCCGCGCCCACGGCCAGGTGTTCGGCGAGGTGCGCCCGGCGGCCACCATGGTCGTGGTGGCGGGACTGGTCGACCCGCGCTGGCGGGTCGAGATCGAGCTGGAGGCGGTCATCGCCCCGGTCATGGCTGACGGCGAGTGCCTCGTCGCAGAGTGAACTGACCGGCGTACAGGGCCTTGCCGACGATCGCCCCTTCGACCCCGTCGGGGACGAGCGCTCGCAGCGCCACGAGGTCGTCGAGCGTCGACACGCCACCACTGGCGATCACCGGACGGTCGGTCGCGGCACACACCTGACGCAGCAGGTCGACGTTCGGGCCACGCAGGGTGCCGTCCTTGGTGACGTCGGTCACCACGTAGCGGGCGCAGCCGTCGGCGTCCAGGCGGGCAAGGGTCTCGAACAGGTCGCCACCCTCACGGGTCCAGCCGCGGGCTGCCAGGGTGTGGCCGCGCACGTCGAGGCCGACCGCGATGCGCTCGCCGTGCTCGGCGATGGCGCGAGCGGTCCAGTCGGGGTCCTCGATCGCGGCAGTGCCGAGGTTGACCCGAGCGCAGCCGGTAGCCAGGGCCGCGGCCAGCGACGCCTCGTCGCGGATGCCGCCGCTCAGCTCGACCTGCACGTCCAGGCGGCCGATCACGTCAGCGAGCAGGTCGGCGTTCGACCCGCGCCCGAATGCCGCATCGAGGTCGACCAGGTGGATCCACTGCGCCCCCGCGCTCTGCCAGGCCAGCGCGGCCTGGAGCGGGTCGCCGTAGGACGTCTCCGACCCCGCCTCCCCCTGTACCAGGCGTACAGCCTGCCCGTTCGCGACGTCGACAGCGGGCAGCAGAACCAGGGGCAGCACGGCGCGCAAGCCTACGTCGCAGCACCGCCCAGCAGAGCCAGCACCCGCAGCCGCCGGTAGTCGGCCCACCACGACCCGTCGGAGAACAGGGCCGGCCGGGCGATCTCGACGGCGCGAGCGGTCAGCGCGTCCTGCTCGGACCTGGTCAGGTGCGCCAGCGCACCCCGGCCGAAGAGCCGCAACCAGGCAGCGAGACCGTCGGGTCCGGACAGCCGGGTGGGACGGTCGGCCAGCTCGAGCTGGCGTACCTCGAAGCCGGCGTCCTCGAGCACGGCGGCGTAGGCCGCCGGGCTGGGGTAGTAGCGGTTCCACCGCGGCGGCGACACGCTGAGGTCGGCGGCTGCCTGCTCGGCGGCGCCCTGAACCGTTGCGACGTTGCCGACCCCACCGAGCTCGACGGCCAGGCGGCCACCCGGCACGAGCGCCGCCGCCATCGACGCCGCGACGGCTGCCGCGTCGGGCATCCAGTGCAGCGCGGCGTTGCTGAACACGGCGTCGAACGGCCGGTCCAGCGGCGGGGCGGCCGGCCACACCTGCTGGGCGTCGTGCACCACGAGCGGCACACCGGGCAGGCGCGCGCGGAAAGCCTGCGCCATCGCCTCGTCGGAGTCCAGACCAACCACCTGCGCGCCGGAGTCGACCAGGCGGGCGGTCAGGTCGCCCGTGCCGCACCCCAGGTCGAGGATGCGCTCACCGGGGTGCGGGTCGAGCCAGCCCAGGATCGTCTCGCCGTAGGCGGCCACGAACGCGAAGTCGCGGTCGTAGGCGCTGCTGTCCCAGGTGTGCTCGCTCATACCGGCCTGCTCACGACAGCCGCTCGACCCAGCCGCGCAGCAGGGCCGCGCCGGCGTCCGCGGACTTCTCGGGGTGGAACTGGGTGGCGACCAACGGTCCGTTCTCGACGGCGGCGACGAACCGGTCCCCGCCGTGCTCGACCCAGGAGACCGTGGGCGGGGTGAACACCTCGTGCTCGGCCGACATGAGCCATGTGCGCACGCCGTACGAGTGGACGAAGTAGAACCGCTCCCCGGCAAGGCCGGCGAGCAGCGTCGACTCCGCCGGGGCGTCGACGGTGTTCCACCCCATGTGCGGAAGGGGCTCGGCGTGCAGCTGCTCCACCACCCCGGGCCACTCCCCCAGACCGTCGGTCGCCACCCCGTGCTCGACGCCGGACTCGAAGAGAACCTGCAGCCCGACGCAGATGCCCAGCACGGGACGTCCGCCGGCGAGGCGCCGATCGATGATCTCCGGGCCGCGCACCGCGCGAAGCCCGGCCATGCAGGCGGCGAAGGCGCCGACGCCGGGCACGACGAGCCCGTCGCAGTCGCTCGCCGATGCGTAGTCGGCCGTCAGCGTCACGTCGGCACCTGCGCGCTCGAGGGCCCGAACCGCGGAACGGACGTTGCCCGACCCGTAGTCGAGCACGACGACCGACGGGCGGCTCATGCGAAGGGCGCCGTCTGCGTGGCCAGCACGAGCGCGATCACCATGGCGACCCCGAGGACGACCTGGATGCCCAGCGGCTTGCCCTGGCGTCGGAACGAGATGAGGCCGCCGAGCAGGATCCCGGCTACCCCGATCAGCACCAGACCCATCTCGCTACAGCGCACCCTTCGTGGACGGGACACCGCTCTCGCGGGGGTCGAGAGCGACGGCCGTCCGCAGCGCCCGTCCGAGTGCCTTGAACTGCGCCTCGACGACGTGGTGCGGGTCGCGCCCGGCCAGCACCCGAACGTGCAGCGCGATGGCGGCGTTGCTGGCCAGGGTCTCGATGACGTGGCGGGTGAGCGAGCCGATGAACGGCACGCCGGTACCGGCGCCGATCAGCGCGTACTCCTGCCCGGCCGGCTCGCCGGTGTGCACGCAGTAGGGGCGTCCGGCGAGGTCGACGGCCACCTGCACCAGCGTCTCGTCCAGCGGGACGAGCGCGTCGCCGAACCGGACGATGCCGGCCTTGTCGCCGAGGGCCTCACGTAGGGCCTGGCCGAGCACGATGGCGGTGTCTTCGACGACGTGGTGCGCGTCGACGTGCAGGTCGCCCTCGGTGGTGATCGCGAGGTCGATGAGCCCGTGGCGCCCGACCTGGCTGAGCATGTGGTCGTAGAACCCGACGCCCGTGGAGACATCGGTGCGCCCGGTGCCGTCGAGGTCGATCTCGACGAGCACGCTGGACTCCTTCGTCACGCGCTCGATGCGAGCCGTCCGGGGTGCGCTCATGTGCCTGCCTCTCCACGAGTGACCGCCAGCAGCGCGTCACGAAACTGGTCCATCTCGTCCTCGGTGCCCACCGTCACCCGCAACCATTGTGGCGGTCCGACCTCGCGGACGAGAACTCCGTGCTCGAGCAGTCCCGCCCAGACGGCGTGCCGGTCGGCGAACGAGCCGACGAGCACGAAGTTGGCGTCGGAGTCGGGCACCTCGAATCCCTGCGCACGTAGCCAGGCCACCAGGTCGTCGCGCGAGGCGCGCAGCCGGGCCACGCCTTGTTGCAGCGCGTCGGCGTGGGCCAGGGCCACCCGGGCCACCGCCTGGGTGAGCGCCGACAGGTGGTAGGGCAGCCGCACCACCCGCAGCGCGTCGACCAGTGCCGGGTCGGCGGTGGCGTAGCCGAGGCGGGCCCCGGCGAAGGCGAACGCCTTGCTCATCGTGCGCGTGACGACCAGGCGGGGACGGCCGTCGAGCAGCTCGACGGCGCTCGGAGTTCCGGCGCGGCGAAACTCCCCGTACGCCTCGTCCACCACGACGATGCCCTCGGTCGCGTCGTACACCGCCGCCACGACGTCGGGTGGCAGGGCGGTGCCGGTCGGGTTGTTCGGGGAGGCGAGGAACACCACGTCGGGGCGCTGCTGGCGCACCTGGGCGGCAGCGTCGGCGGCCGTCAGCGCGAAGTCGTCACCACGGCGGCCGGTGACCCAGCCGGTGAAGGTGTCACGGGCGTACTCCGGGTACATGGAGTAGGTCGGGGTGAACGCCATCGCGGTGCGTCCCGGGCCGCCGAAGGCCTGCAGGACCTGCACCATCACCTCGTTGGACCCGTTCGCCGCCCAGAGCTGCTCGGTGCGCAGCGCCACCCCGGTGTCGGCGCTCAGGTAGGCGGCGAGGTCGGTGCGCAGGGCGCTCGCCTCCCGGTCGGGGTAGCGGTTGAGGTCGGCGACCGCGTCAGCCACCGCGGCCGCGGCGCCGCGGGCGACCTCGGGCGGGGGTGGGTACGGGTTCTCGTTGGTGTTGAGCCGGACCGGCACGTCGAGCTGGGGGGCGCCGTAGGGAACCGCTCCGACCAGCTCGGGACGCAGCGGCAGGGCAGCGCTCACCGTCGCGGGTCGAGGCGCAGCGACACCGCCGCGCCGTGGGCGGGCAGGTCTTCGGCCTGAGCCAGCGCCACGACGTGCTCGGCGCTGGCGCGCAGCGCCTGCTCGTCGTAGGTCACCACGTGGATGCCGCGCAGGAACGTCTGCACGCTCAACCCGGACGAGTGCACCGCGCAGCCACCGGTCGGCAGCACGTGGTTCGACCCCGCCACGTAGTCACCCAGCGACACCGGCGCCCAGGGGCCGACGAAGATCGCCCCCGCGTTGTGCACGCGCGCGGCCACCGCCGCGGCGTCGCGGGTCTGGATCTCGAGGTGCTCCGCGGCGTAGGCGTCGACGACGGCCAGGCCCTGGTCGACGTCACGCACGAGCACGATCGCGCTCTGCTCACCGGTCAGCGCCGCGGTGATGCGCTCGGTGTGCTTGGTGGCGCTCACCTGGGCGGGCAGCTCGGCGAGCACGGCGTCACCGAGAGGCTCGGACGTGGTGACCAGCACGCTCGCGGCCAACGGGTCGTGCTCGGCCTGGCTGATCAGGTCGGCGGCGACGTGCACCGGGTTCGCCGTGTCGTCGGCGAGGATCGCAATCTCGGTGGGCCCGGCCTCGGAGTCGATGCCGACCAGTCCTTCGAGAAGCCGTTTGGCCGCGGTGACGTAGATGTTGCCCGGGCCGGTAACGAGGTCGACCGCCTCACACGAGGCCGTTCCGTAGGCGAACATCGCGACCGCCTGGGCGCCGCCGGTGGCGTACACCTCGTCCACGCCGAGCAGTCGGCAGACGGCGAGGATCGCCGGGTCGGGCCAGCCGTCGTTGTCACGCTGCGGCGGTGACGCCACGGCCAGCGACGCGACGCCGGCAGCTTGTGCCGGCACCACGTTCATCACCACGCTGGACGGGTACACGGCCAGACCGCCCGGCACGTACAGGCCGACGCGACGCACCGGCACCCAGCGCTCGGTGACCGTCCCTCCGGGGATCACCGACGTCGTCACGTCGGTGCGGCGCTGGTCGTCGTGCACGAGGCGCGCCCGCTCGATCGAGGTCTCCAGCGCGCGACGCACCGTGGGGTCGAGCGTGGCCAACGAGTCGTCCAGCACCTCGCCCGGCACGCGTACCGACGTCGGACGCACCTTGTCGAACCGCTCCGCCAAGTCGAGCAGCGCGTCGTCCCCACGGGTCGCCACGTCGGCACAGATCGGGCGGACGGCGTCGAGCGCGTGCTCGACGTCCATCGCTGCACGGGGCACGACGTGGCGGTAGTCGCGCGGGCTGCTCGCGTCGGACTGCCGGAGGTCGAGTCGGCGCATCACGTCGGCAGAGTCTAGATCGCCGACGCCGTGGCTGCCTGGGCCGCGCTCCCCGGCCCGGCGAGCCGTTCGCCGAGCATGGCCCTAGCCTTCCGTGCGTGGCCCGAGCGATCATTCCGCTGTTCCCGTTGGGCAGCGTGCTGTTCCCCGGGCTGGCGCTGCCGCTGCACATCTTCGAGGAGCGCTACCGGCTGCTGGTCGCCCGGCTGTCCGAGGGCGAGGACGACCTCGAGCGCTCGTTCGGTGTCGTCGCGATCCGCGCGGGGCACGAGGTGGGCGCCGCGTCCGTCGCTGCCCTGCACGAAGTCGGCACCACCGCGCTGCTGCGCCGGGTGACGCCGTACCCGGACGGTCGTTCCGACATCGTGAGTGTCGGTGCGCGACGCTTCCGGCTGCACGCCGTCGACGACTCGCTGCCCTACCTGCAGGGCGAGGTGGAGTGGATCCCGGACGACACCGGGCCCACCGATTCGCTGCCCGCCCTCAGCGCCTCCGTGGCCACCCGGTTCGCCGACTACCAGACGCTGCTAGCCGGTGGTCCGGAGGCAGACCCCGACCTCGACGAGGTGAGCCAGCTTCCGGACGACCCGACCGTGCTGTCGTACCTCGTGTCGGCCGCGATGCTGCTCGACCTGGGTGACCGGCAGCGCCTGCTCGCCGCGCCGAGCACCGCCGACCGGCTGGCCCGGCTGTCGTCGCTGCTGGCGCGGGAGCAGACGGTGATCGGGCTGCTCGGGGCCGTCCCAGCGACCGACCTGCTGCGCTCCGGCGTGACACTGAACTGAGCGTCGATGGCCAAGAAGTCGGGCAGAGGTGGCTCGGGCGGCACCCCGGCGGTGCGGGCGCTCGTGGCAGCCGGCGTCACGTTCACCGAGCACCCCTACGAGCACGACCCGAACCATCCGTCGTTCGGGCTGGAGGCCGCTGACGCGCTCGGGCTCGACCCGGCATCGGTGTTCAAGACCCTTCTGGCCGACGTGGACGCGTCGCTGGTGGTCGCGGTGCTGCCGGTGACGTGCCAGCTCGACCTCAAGGCCCTCGCGGCGGCCGTCGGCGGCAAGCGTGCCGCGCTGGCCAAGCCGGCCGACGCCGAACGGGTGACGGGCTACGTGGTCGGCGGGATCAGCCCGTTGGGGCAGCGCAGGGCCCTGCCGACCGTCGTCGACAGCCACGCGGAGACCCTGGAGACGATGTACGTCTCCGGGGGGCGGCGGGGCTTCGACCTCGGGCTCGCCCCGACCGATCTCATCGCGCTGACGCGGGCGAGGGTCGCCTCGGTGACGGCTCCGGCTCGCTGAAGGCGGTCACCACCAGTACCACGGCGACAGCGACGATCGGCCAGACCAGAAGCGCGCTGTGCGCGCTCAGCTCGGGGCCGGCCACCACCTCCCCCTCGCCCGCCGCGGCAGCGAGAGTGTCGAGGCGCCCCGGGCCGAGCTGCACCGCGAGCCACCAGGCGGCGACGGAGCCGAGCAGGCCCCCGCCGGCCAGCAGTGCCGGGACGATGACGCCCCGGTGCCCGGCGACGAGCAGCGCGACCGCGCAGACCAGGCCGGCCACGGCCCCGAGCACGACGAACGTCGCGTCCCCGTCGAAGATGCTGCGCGAGGCCACCTCGTCGAACAGGAACGGCTGGCCCTCGAACACGGTGTAGGTCAGCTCGGGGGCCAGCTGCCACCACCCGATGCCGACGGCAAGCGCCGCCACCAGGTGCGCCAGCAGCGCCTGCCAGGCGAGTCGCTTCGTCACCCGCCGCTGACCAGGCAGCCGGGGCCGAGCAGGGCCTTGAGGTCTCCCATGAGAGCCGGGGTGGGCGCCACCCGAAAGCCATCGTCCAGCTTCATCACCGTCGTGCGCCCCCGGCCTTCGAGCCGCAGCATCACCTCGGTGGTGCCGGGGTGGCTGGCGAGCACCTCGCGCAACGAGGTCACCATCGGCGGGGTGCATCGTGCGGCCGGCACCGCCAGCACGACCGGTCCGACGCGGGCGTCGCTGAGGTCGGGCTCGGTGACCTCCATGGCGATCAGCTGCATGCCCTCGTCGCGGTGGTCGACCCGGCCCTTGACCACGAGCACCGCGTCCTGCGCGAGGCGTGCGCCGACCTGGTTGTACATCTGCGGGAACACCATCACCTCGACACTGCCCTCGAGGTCTTCGAGGGTGACGACCGCCCAGGTGTCACCCTTCTTGGTGACCCGGCGCTGAACCCCGCTCGCGAGGCCGGCGATCGTGACGACCGACCCGGACGGCACGCTGGTCTCGTCGGCGAGCGCGGCGATCGGACGGTCGGTCTTGGTGGCCAGCAGCGGCTCGAGACCCATGAGCGGGTGGTCGGAGACGTACAGGCCGAGCATCTCCCGCTCGTAGGCGAGGGTGATGGCCTTGTCCCACTCGGGCAGGTCGACGACGGTCATCTCGATGCTGTTCGGGTCGTCGGCCGCCGCGGCCGCGTCCGAGCCCCCGGGGTCGGCGGCGAACAGGTCGAACTGCCCGACCGCCTCGTTGCGCTTGCGCAGGCTGACCGCCTCGACGACCTCCTCGTGCACCGCCACCAGCGAGCGGCGTCCGTAGCCGAAGGAGTCGAAGGCGCCGGCCTTGATCAGCGACTCGATCACCCGTTTGTTGCAGACGACGGCCGGGACGGCGTTCATGAAGTCGCCGAAGTCGGCGAAGCGTCCGTGGGACTCGCGGGCGGCCACGATCGCGTCCACGACGTTGCCGCCGACGTTGCGGATGGCGGCCAGCCCGAAGCGGAT
This sequence comes from uncultured Actinomycetota bacterium, assembly GCA_963714455.1. GTDB lineage: Bacteria > Actinomycetota > Actinomycetes > Jiangellales > Jiangellaceae > CAVQGZ01. The sequence goes on along the minus strand of CAVQON010000020.1, from coordinate 530,158 downwards.
GTCGGTGCCGACCGGGGTGAAGTCGCCGTGCGACTCGTTCACGTCCGGCGGCAGAACCTTGATGCCCATGCGGCGGCACTCGTTGAGGTAGAGGGCCGACTTGTCTTTGTCGTCGCGGACGCTGGTGAGCAGCGCGGCCATGTACTCGGCCGGGTAGTTGGCCTTGAGGTAGGCGGTCCAGTACGACACGAGCCCGTAGCCGGCGGTGTGCGCCTTGTTGAAGGCGTAGTCGGAGAACGGGACGAGGATGTCCCAGAGCGTGGTGATCGCCCCTTGGGAGTAGCCGTTCTCGCGCATGCCGGCGGCGAAGGGCTCGAACTCCTTGTCGAGGATCTCCTTCTTCTTCTTGCCCATCGCACGGCGCAGCAGGTCCGCAGCACCGAGGGAGTAGCCGGCGACGCGCTGGGCGATCGCCATCACCTGCTCCTGGTAGACGATCAGCCCGTAGGTGGTGTCGAGGATGTCGGCGAGCGGCTCGGCCAGCTCGGGGTGGATCGGTGTGCTCGGCTGCTGGCCGTTCTTGCGCAGCGCGTAGTTGGTGTGGCTGTTCGCGCCCATCGGGCCGGGCCGGTACAGCGCGAGCACCGCTGAGATGTCTTCGAACGAGTCGGGCTTCATCAGGCGCAGCAGCCCGCGCATCGGACCGCCGTCGAGCTGGAACACCCCGAGCGTGTCGCCGCGGGCGAGCAGCTCGTAGGTGGCCGGGTCGTCCAGGGTGAGCGCATCGAGGTCGACGTCGATGCCTCGGTTGACCCGCACGTTGACCAGCGCGTCGTCCAGCACCGTGAGGTTGCGCAGCCCGAGGAAGTCCATCTTGAGAAGGCCGAGCTTCTCGCAGGAGCCGTAGTCGAACTGGGTGATGATCGCGCCGTCCTGCTCCCGCTTCATGATCGGGATGACGTCGATCAGAGGCTCGGCCGACATGATGACGCCGGCGGCGTGCACCCCCCACTGACGCTTCAGGTTCTCCAGCCCGCGGGCGATGTCGACGACGCGCTTGACGTCGGGGTCGGTGTCGTAGAGCGTCCGGAACTCGCCGGCCTCGGCATAGCGGGCGTGCTCTGCGTCGAACACCCCGGCCAGGGGCATGTCTTTGCCCATCACTCCGGGCGGGTAGGCCTTGGTGAGCTTGTCACCGAGGCCGTAGGGGTAGCCGAGCACCCGGGCGGCGTCCTTGATGGCCTGCTTGGCCTTGATGGTGCCGTAGGTGACGATCTGCGCGACGCGCTCCTCGCCGTACTTCTCGGTGACGTAGGCGATCACGTCGCCGCGACGGCGCTCGTCGAAGTCGATGTCGATGTCGGGCATGCTGACGCGCTCGGGGTTGAGGAAGCGCTCGAACAGCAGCCCGTGCTCCAGCGGGTTGAGGTCGGTGATGCCCAACGCGTATGCCACGACCGACCCGGCAGCCGAGCCGCGTCCCGGTCCGACCCGGATGCCCTGCTCCTTGGCCCACCGGATGAAGTCGCCGACCACCAAGAAGTAGCCGGGGAAGCCCATCGAGGTGACGACGTCGGTCTCGTAGGTGGCCTGCGTGCGGACGTCGTCGGGGACGGTCTCCCCGAAGCGGACGTGCAGGCCGCGCTCGACCTCTTTGGCCAGCCACGTGGCCTCCGACTCCCCCGCCGGCACGTCGAACTTGGGCATCAGGTCGGCGCCCTCGACGAACTCGACCTCGCAGCGCTCGGCGATCGCCAACGTGTTGTCGCACGCCTCGGGCACCTCGGCGAACAGCTCACGCATCTCGTCTGCCGGGCGCAGGTAGAAGCTGGAGGCGTCGAACTTGAAGCGCTTGGGGTCGTTGAGCGTCGACCCGGACTGCACGCACAGCAGGGCGCCGTGGGCCTCGGCGTCCTCCTTCTTCGTGTAGTGCAGGTCGTTGGTCGCCACCAGCGGCAGGTTCATCTCGCGGGCCAGGCGCAGCAGGTCGGCGGCGGCCCGGCGCTCGACGTCGATGCCGTGGTCCATGAGCTCGACGTAGAGGTTGCCCGCGCCGAAGATGTCGGACAGCTCGCCGGCGGCACGCCGGGCCTCGTCGTAGCGTCCGATGCGCAGCCAGGTCTGGATCTCGCTCGACGCGCACCCGGTCAGCGCGATGACACCCTCGGAGTAGCGGCTGAGAAGCTCGGTGTCCATACGGGGCTTGTAGAAGAAGCCCTCGATGCTGGCCAGCGACGACAACCGGAACAGGTTGTGCATTCCGGTGGTGCTCTCGGCCAGCAGGGTGAGGTGGGTGAACGCGCCGCCGCCGGACACGTCGTCGTCCCCACCCTTGTTCCACTGCACGCGGGTGCGGTCGAAGCGGCTGGTGCGCGGGGTGAGGTACGCCTCGATGCCGATGACCGGCTTGATGCCGCGCTTGGTGGCCTGGGTGTAGAAGTCGAACGCGCCGAACATGTTGCCGTGGTCGGTGATGCCCACCGCAGACATGCCCTGGGTCGCTGCCTCGTCGAGCAGCTCGCCGACCCGCGCGGCGCCGTCCAGCATCGAGTACTCGGTGTGGTTGTGCAGGTGCACGAACTGCGACCGGGACACTCGCCGACGACCTCCTCGACACCTGACTGCGTGGCTCCACGGCAGCACCCTCGGCACAGGCGCCGTGGCCCGTCCGGTTCGGTGCTGGGGAAGCGTCTCGAAGGGTAGTCGCCAGGTGCGACAGGTTCGGTCCACGGCGCGGTCGGGAGCCGGGGCGTCAGGTAGGCGCGGCGTGTCGGGCGTGTCGCCCAGCCGTCGGGGGAAAGCGCCGACACGCAATCGTGTCGCGGACTTCCCCCGACCTCGCCCACAGGGACGAGCCGTCCAGCGTGTCGTCCCCAGCCTGGACCCACCCGGTGTCCGGGCCGTCACCGCCGGCCCACGCTGGCCAGGATGACCGCATGGGACACGGCGACGGCTGTCGCCCGGGACCAGCACGGCGTGATCACCCGGCGCCAATGCCTGGCGTCGGGGCTGCTGGACACTCAGGTCTCCCGCGCCTCCCGTCCCGGTGGGCCGTGGCAACGCCTGCTGCCGGGCGTCTACGCGACGTTCACCGGTCCGGTGAGCCAGGCCGGCCTTGTGATGGCGGCTGTGCTGCTCGGCGGGCCGACGAGCCAGGTGACGGGCTTGGTTGCCCTGGCCTGGTACGGCTGCACCTACGTCCCGCGGGCGCCACACGTCGATGTGCTCATCGACTGGCAGATGCGGCGCCGATCGACGAGCTACGTGCGCTTCCACCGCACGCGGACGATGCCGACGCCGGCGGTACGCAACCGGGTTCCCCTGAGCCCCGTGGACCGGGCCGCCCTGCTCGCCGCCCGACACCTCGACACGGTCAGCGACGTACGCGCCGTGCTGAGCGACGTCGTCCAACGCCGCCTCACGACCGTGGAACGGCTGTCGCGCGCTCTTGAGCGTGAGCCCACCGCGGGCTCGAGGCTGCCCCGGCGCGTGCTGGACGAGCTGGGCGCCGGGTGTCGGTCTGTGCCCGAGATTGAGCTGCGAGACCTCGTGCTCACTCGTCCCGCACTCGCGCGAGCGGTGCGATGGAACCACCCGGTGCACGTCGCCGGCCGGCACTTCGTCGCCGATGCGTGCTGGCCCGGTGCTCGGCTCATCGTCGAGGTCGACTCCATCGCCCACCACGGGCTCGGGGACGGCCCCGAGTGGACCTCACGACGTCGAGCCGCCCTCACCGCGGCCGGCTGGACCGTCCTGTCGATCTCACCTCGGCGCATCCGGGAGGACCCGCACCGGCTTCTGGACGAGATCGAGGCACTCGTCGTCGGACGGTGAGCGGGCGAGCGATCGGGGGAAACCCGCACCACGAATCTGTGGCGGGGAGTTCCCCCGACGCCGCACCTGGCTACACGGCACGCACGGCGTTGGCGAGGATGGCATCGCGCACGTACGCAGCCAGGCCCGCCCGTCGCTGCTCGTAGTGCTCGGTGAAGCGGGCGTCGGCCGTGTACATCTCAGCCAGGTTGGCGTGCATCTCGTGGCTGCAGGGGTAGAACCGCGCATCGATCTGGCGCCGGTGCCGCTCGGCCACCTCCATGGCCGCGACGTCGTCGGCCGGGACGCCGGCGGCCAGCAGGTCGGCGAAGCCGGCCTCGATCGCCTCGGTCTCGGCCTTGATCGCCGCCCAGTCGTCCTCGGTGTAGGACGAGGCGCGCCGGGTGGACTCGGCGTAGGCATCGGTGCCACCCCAGCGTTCGCGCACCTCCTCGCCGAACTCGGCATCGTTTCGCTCGTAGGTGCCAAGACCCGCGAACCTCTGCTCGTCGCTCATCGTGATCGCTCCTTCCATCGTCATCAGAGTGCGCTCGACCAGGCGGCGCACTGCCGCCAGCTCGTCCATGCGCTGCGCGAGCAGGTCGCGCTGGCGCAGCAGGGCTGAGCGCCTGTCGTGGCCCGGGTCGTCCAGCAGCGCGGCGATCTCTGCGAGGGAGAAGCCGAGCCGCCGGTACACGAGCAGCTCTTGCAGCCGGTCGAGATCGCCGCGGGTGTAGCGGCGATACCCGGCGTGCGTGCGGTGCGACGCGACCAGCAGGCCGGTCTCGTCGTAGTGGTGCAGCGCCCGAACCGAGACGCCGGCCAGCGACGCCACCTCGCCGACGGAGTACGTCGCGACGCCAGCCTCGGTGCTCATGTCGACGACGCTAGAACCTCACGTTGCGTGAGGGTCAAGCCCAGGACCCCCGGATCAGGCCAGCGCGTCGAGAGCCGCCCACTGCGCCTCGTCCAGCTCGACGTCGACGGCCGCGCAGTTCTCCTCGAGGTGGGTGACGCTGCCGGTGCCCGGGATCGGCAGCATGACAGGGCTGGTCCGAAGCAGCCACGCCAGGCAGAGCTGGGCGATCGTGTACCCGGTCTCGGCTGCCAGCGCCGCGAGGGGCCCGTCGTCGGCCACCAGGTCACCGCCGGCGATCGGGAACCACGGGATGAAGCCGATGCCGGCCTGCTCGCACGCTGCCAGGACGTCGGCGTGCGTCCGGTTGCCGACGTTGTAGATGTTCTGGACCGAGACGACGTCGGTGAGCGCCCGCGCTGCCTGCAGGGTCGCGACGTCGACCTCGCTGAGCCCGACCAGCCCGATCTTGCCGGCCTGCTGCATCTCGGCAAGCACCCCGAGCTGATCGGCCAGCGGGTAGCGGGTGTCGACCCGGTGCAGCTGGTAGAGGTCGATGCGCTCGACGTCGAGCCGGCGCAGGCTCATCTCCACGCACTGACGCAGATAGTTGGGCTCGCCGAGCACGTGCCATGCGTTCGGCCCGGTGCGCAGCAGCCCGCCCTTGGTGGCGACGACGACCCCGTCGTAGGGGTGCAGCGCCTCGCGAACCAGGTCTTCGGAGACGAACGGCCCGTACGAGTCGGCGGTGTCGACGAAGTCGACGCCGAGGTCGACGGCTCGACGCAGCACCCCGACGGCGGCCGCGGGGTCGGCTGGCTGGCCCCAGATGCCGGCGCCGGTCAGGCGCATCGCCCCGTACCCGAGGCGGTGGACGTCCATCGGCGCGGATGTGGTGGCCCCGAGGGTGACGGTGCCACTACGGCTGGCTGGGGAGTCGGTCGTCATGGCCGTCAGCCTGCCACCGATGCTGGGGCGGCTCAGGTCGAGCGGAGCTTCTCCAGTGCCTCGGCCAGGTCGGCGGGGTAGGGCGAGGTGAACCGCACCTGCTGCCCCGTGCCGGGGTGCTCGACCTGCAGCTCCACGGCGTGCAGCCACTGCCGCGCCAGCCCGAGCCGATCGGCGAGCACCGGGTCGGCTCCGTAGGTGAGGTCACCGGCGCACGGGTGTCGCAACGCCGCCATGTGCACCCTGATCTGGTGCGTGCGCCCCGTCTCCAGGTGCACCTCGACGAGGGACGCCGCCGCGAACGCTTCCAGCGTGTCGTAGTGGGTCACGCTCGGCTTGCCGCCGGCCACCACGGCGAAGCGGTAGTCAGCGCTCGGGTGACGCCCGATGGGGGCGTCGACGGTGCCCCGCAGCGGGTCGAGGCGACCCTGCACGACCGCGTGGTACACCTTGTCGACGGTGCGCTCGCGAAACTGGGTCTTGAGACTTGTGTAGGCGTGCTCGCTCTTGGCCACCACCATCAGCCCGCTGGTGCCGACGTCGAGGCGGTGCACCACGCCTTGCCGCTCGGACGCCCCGGACGTGGCCACGCGGTAGCCCGCGGCAGCCAGCCCCCCGACCACCGTCGGTCCGGTCCAGCCCGGCGACGGATGGGCCGCCACCCCCACCGGCTTGTCGACCACCACGATGTCGTCGTCGTCGTGCACCACGGCCATGCCCGGCACGGGCTCGGCGACAACCGCTGGGGCGCTGGGCGGAGCGGGCAGCGTGACGTCCAGCCATCCTCCGGCGCTCAGCCGCGACGAGCGGCCGAGGACGTCACCGTCGAGCAGCGCGTCGCCGCGGTCGAGCAGGTCGGCTGCCTTGCTGCGCGACAGCCCGAGCATGCGGGCCAGCGCCACGTCCGCACGCTCCCCCACCAGTCCGTCCGGCACCGGCAATGATCGGCGGTCGCTCACGCGGGGTCGTCGTCGGCGTCGGGGGCGGCACGCGCCTCGTGCCGCTCCTGGTCGTAGGGGACGTCACGCAGGCTGAGCACGAACACCAGGGCCACCGAGCCGACGATGGCCGCGTCGGCGAGGTTCCAGACCGGGAACCCGGGCCACTCGACGAAGTCGATCACGTACCCGCGGAAGATGCCCGGCGGCTGCGTCATGCGGTCGATGAGGTTGCCGAGCGCACCGCCGAGGATGCCGCCCAGCGCGATCGCCCACCAGACGCTGCGCAGCCGCCGCGAGAGCCGCAGGATCGCGAACGCCACGCCGAACGCGATGATGGTGATCACCACGGTGTACCCGCCGGCAAAGCCGAAGGCGGCACCCGGGTTGTAGACGAGCCGCAGCTGCATCCAGGGGTCGAACAGCACGATCACCTCGCCGTCGCCCAACGCGTCGACGGCCCAGACCTTGGTGACCCGGTCGATGACCAGCACCGTGGCTGCCACGGCGAGCAGGGTCAGGACGTAGCGAGTAGACCCGGGACGTGTCGTGTCAGCGGGGTCGTCGGCGGAGGGGCCCGGCGCCCCTGGTTCGAGCGGGCTCAGCGTCGCTCTTGCCGTTGCTTGCACGTCAGGCACAGCGTCGCCCGGGGGAACGCCTGCAGACGTGCCTTGCCGATCGCCTTGCCGCACGACTCGCACACGCCGTAGCTGGAGGTCTCGATGCTGCGCAGCGCCCGTTCGACCTGGCCGAGGATCTCGCGGTGGCTGGCCGCCAAGGCCATCTCGTGCTCGCGCTCGAACGCCTTGGCTCCGGTGTCGGCGGTGTCTTCGCCGCCCTCCTCGCCGGCGCCCTGCAGGAGCGCGGCGATGTCGGCCTCGGCATCGGCGATCTCGGCGCGCAGCCTCGCTGCGTCCGACAGCAGCTCGTCGCGCACCTCGCTCAGCTCGGCATCGGTCCAGGGGTCTTCGTCCTCACGGACGACGAGAGACTCCGGGGCGACTGCGGGATCAGCAGAAGCCTTCTTCTTGCTCGACTTCGGCTGGGCAGCCGTTCGCTGGGCCACAGGACCACTCCTTCTGTGCAGGTCGCGCGAACATACCTTCGAAGCAGGCCCGCGGCAACGACCAAAGGCCCTTGACCACCTGACCGCCGAGCTCACCGCTCGGCGGATCGACACTCGCCTCGGCACGGCTATCCTGGTGCTGACATCGATGGGGACACCTGTCCACGTCGGCGGCCTGAAGCGAACCGGGGACGGTGCGAGCCCGGGAGGTGCGCGCGTGCGAGAGATCACCCCGGAGTCGCCGGAAGAACAGGTGGCCAGCAGCACGGGCGCCCCACTAGACCCGGCAGCCTCGCGCAGAGGTGGTGAGAGGGCGTCCGAACCTCGGTGACCGACCGAGGCCCGGACGCCAAGGAGGGTGGTACCGCGGGACCGGGCAACGCGCCCGAGCTCTCGTCCCTCCGTCGAGCACGACGACACGACGGAGAGCACCGCCCATGGCCGGATACGAAGCACTGCCCCCGCAGGTCGACCTGCCTGCCCTCGACCACGGGATGCTGTCGTTCTGGCGCGACAACGACGTGTTCACCCGCTCGCTCGCCGACGAGCAGACGCGTCCGGCCTGGCACTTCTACGAGGGGCCCCCGACCGCGAACGGCATGCCGGGCACGCACCACATCGAGGCGCGCGTCTTCAAGGACGTGTTCCCCCGGTACCGCACCATGAAGGGCTACCACGTGCCCCGGCGCGCCGGCTGGGACTGCCACGGCCTGCCGGTGGAGATCGCGGTGGAGAAAGAGCTGGGCTTCGCCGGCAAGACCGACATCGAGGCGTTCGGCGTCGCGGAGTTCAACGCCCGCTGCCGTGAGTCGGTGATGCGCCACGTGGACGCGTTCGAGGAGATGACCGAGCGCATGGGCTTCTGGGTCGACACGTCGCAGGCGTACCGCACGATGGACCCCGACTACGTCCAGAGCGTCTGGTGGTCGCTCAAGACGATCTTCGACGCCGGGCTGCTCGCCGAGGACCACCGGGTCGCCCCGTACTGCCCACGCTGCGGTACGAGCCTGTCCGACCACGAGCTCGGCCAGCCCGGCGGGTACGAGACCGTCGTCGACCCGTCGGTGTACGTCCGCTTCCCGCTCACGTCCGGCCCGTACGCGGGCGACGCCGATCTGCTGGTGTGGACGACGACGCCGTGGACGCTGGTGTCCAACACCGCCGTCGCGGTCAACCCCGAGGTCACCTACGTGCTCGTCGAGCACGACGACCTGGCCCGTCCGGCGGTCGTGGCCGAGCCCCTCGTCGAGTCGGCCGTCGGCGAGGGCGCGCGCGAGCTGGCTCGCTTCACCGGGGCCGAGATGGAGCGCTGGACCTACCAGCGCCCCTTCGAGCTCGTCGACATCCCGAACGCCCACATCGTCGTGCTCGGCGACTACGTCACCACCGAGGACGGCACCGGCCTGGTGCACCAGGCCCCGGCGTTCGGCGCTGACGACCTCGCCGTCTGCAAGGCCTACGACCTGCCTGTGGTGAACCCGGTACGCCGCGACGGCACCTTCGCCGAGGACGTCGCGCTCGTCGGGGGCCAGTTCTTCAAGCACGCCGACACCGACCTGGTGCGCGACCTGGAGTCGCGCGGGCTGATGTGGCGCCACGTGCCCTACGAGCACCCCTACCCGCACTGCTGGCGCTGCCACACGCCGCTCATCTACTACGCGCAGCCGTCCTGGTACATCCGCACGACAGCGGTCAAGGACGCGCTGCTGCGCGAGAACGAGGCCACGAGCTGGTTCCCCGACTCGGTCAAGTGGGGCCGCTACGGCGACTGGCTGCGCAACAACGTCGACTGGGCGCTGTCGCGCAACCGGTTCTGGGGGACGCCGCTGCCGATCTGGCGCAACGACCTCGACCCGTCCCATGTGGTGTGCGTCGGGTCGCTGGCCGAGCTCGGCGAGCTGGCCGGCATGGACCTGTCGGCGCTCGACCCGCACCGGCCCTACGTCGACGACGTCACCTTCACCCTGCCCGGGGTGGACGGCGAGTTCCGCCGGGTGCCCGAGGTGATCGACGTCTGGTACGACTCCGGCGCGATGCCCTTCGCCCAGTGGGGCTACCCGCACAAGCCGGGCAGCGTCGAGGCCTTCGAGGCCGCCTACCCCGCGCAGTTCATCTGCGAGGCGCTCGACCAGACCCGCGGCTGGTTCTACACGCTGATGGCCATCGGGACCCTGGTGTTCGACCGGTCGTCGTACGAGAACGTCCTGTGCCTGGGGCTGATCCTCGCCGAGGACGGCCGCAAGATGAGCAAGCACCTCGGCAACGTGCTCGAGCCCATCGGGCTCATGGACGACCACGGTGCCGACGCCGTGCGCTGGTTCATGGCCGCGAGCGGGTCACCGTGGCTACCGCGCAAGCTCGGCCACACAGCCATCGGCGACGTCGTGCGCAAGGTGCTGCTGACCTACTGGAACACCGCGTCGTTCCTGTCGCTGTACGGCGGGCTGGCCGACTGGTCGCCGGGCGAGCAGGTGCCCGCTGTCGCCGACCGACCGGTGCTGGACCGGTGGGCGCTCTCCGAGCTCAACCGCGTGACGGCCGGCGTTGACGATGCCCTGGACGGCTTCGACACGGCCCGGGCGGGACAGCTGATCTCGGCGTTCGTCGACGACCTGTCGAACTGGTACGTGCGCCGCTCCCGACGTCGCTTCTGGGACGGCGACCCGGCCGCGCTGGCGACGCTGCACGAGTGCGTCTCGACGCTGACCCGGCTGATGGCCCCGCTCACGCCGTTCGTGACCGAGAAGGTCTGGCAGTCGATCGTGCGTCCGGTGGAGGCCGACGCCGCCATGTCGGTGCACCTCGCGTCGTTCCCGACAGCCGACCCCGCGCTGGTCGACGACCACCTCGACGAGCAGGTGCGCCTCGTGCGCCGGCTGGTCGAGCTGGGCCGGGCGGCCCGCGCGGAGGCCAAGGTGCGTACTCGCCAGCCGCTGTCGCGAGCGCTCATCGGAGCACGCGGCTGGGACGCCCTGGACGACGAGCTTCGTGCACACGTGGCCGACGAGCTGAACGTGCTCGAGCTCACCACGCTCGCCGGGTCGGGGTCGGGCCTCGTCAGCTACGCGGCCAAGGGCAACTTCAGGTCGTTGGGCAAGAGGTTCGCCAAGGACACCCCTCGCGTCGCGGCCGCGATCGCCGCCGCCGACGCCGCCGTGCTGGCCGCGGCGCTCGGCACGGGCACGGCGCAGGTGCAGGTGGACGGACTCGGCACCGTGGCGCTGGAGCCCGACGACGTCGTCGTCACCGAGACGCCACAGGAGGGGTGGGCAGTGGCGCGGGAGGGCGAGACGGTCGCGCTCGACCTCACCCTCACCCCCGAGCTGACGGCGCTCGGGCTCGCCCGCGAGACCGTGCGGGTGGTGCAGGAGGCGCGCAAGCGCGCCGGGCTCGCCGTCACCGACCGCATCGACCTCGCCTGGGCTGCCGGCGCCGACACGGCGGCAGCCATCCGCGCGCACACCGACCTGATCGCCGGTGAGGTGCTGGCGGTGTCGGTGAGCGACGACCTGGAATCGTTGCCGGACGCCTACGAGTCCAGCCCCGAGGACGCCTCGGTCACGGTGCGGCTGCGCCGGGCCGGCGGCTAGCTCGGGCGGTACTCCTCCTCGGGGTCGATCTGCGGCGCGTCCGCGGCGTCCACCGCCTCCGGGTCGACGCCGGGGTCGACCGAGGGGCTGATGCCGGCGTCGATCCCCGAGCTGGGGTCGTCGGCGAAGGGTGCCTCGACGTCGATGTCGTCGCCCTGACCCTCCTGCAGGCGCCGGGCCTGCTCGGAGTGGTAGGCGATGAGCCGGCTGCGGTACTCACGCTCGTGCGCGCGAAGATCGTCCAGCCGGGTGCGCAGGTCGTTCTCCTCCTGCTCCAGGTTGCCCATGAGCTCGGTACGCAGCTGCTCGGTCTCGACGTTGAGCTGCTCGGAGCGCTCGGTCGCCTCTCCCACCAGGCTGTCAGCCTTGGCAGTCGCGTCCGCGATCAAGGCGTCGGCGCGGGTGCGGGCCTCGTCAACGAGGTTGTCAGCGGCGGTCTGGGCGTGGGTCAGGATCGTCAGCGCTGCCGCCGGCGCCTGGGACGGGTCGTGGGTGACTCGCTCCGCCTGCTCCTCGTGGACGTCAGCGGCCTGACGAGCGGTCTCGTCGCGCGTGGGGGCGGGCGCAGGCGCGACGTCGACGCCCTCGGGCAGCAACCCTTGCCGCAGCTGGTCGTTCTCGTCGTAGAGCCGACGCAGCTCGGCCTCGACCTCGTCCAAGAACTGGTCGACCTCCTGCATGTCGTAGCCCTCACGCAGGCGGACGGTCAGGAACTCCTTGTTCGCAACGTCCTGGGGGGTCAAGGTCATCGGTCACCTCGATGTCGTGGCAAGTGTCGGGCGCCGCATCATACGGCGGCGCGGTCTACAGGTTCGAGACCAGAGACAACGCTATCTGTACCGCGATGATGAGAATCAAGAAGCCCAGATCGAGTGACACCGAGCCGATGCGTAGGGGTGGGATCACCCTGCGAAGCGCCTTGAGCGGCGGGTCGGTGACGCTGTAGGTCGCCTCGAGCACGAGCACCATGGGCCCCTTGGGTTCCCAGCTGCGGGAGAGCACGAACACCCAGTCGAAGACGAGCCGGGCCAGCAGGGCCAAGAAGAACAGCCACAGCACGGTGGACAGCACTGCGCCGACGATCGTCACACTGGCCAACGGTAGTCGAGCACACCGGCGTCACCACCGGAGGGCGCGCGGTGTCTGCTCAGGACTGGTTGTAGAACTCCCCGGCGACCAAGCGCTTCTTCTCCTCGGCCGTCACGGTGATCGACGACGGGGAGAGCAGGAACACCTTGGACGAGATGCGCTCGATGGTGCCGCGCATGCCGAACACCAGGCCGGCGGCGAAGTCGACGAGACGCTTGGCGTCGGTGTCGTCCATCTCGCCGAGGTTCATGATCACCGGGACGCCGTCGCGGAAGCTCTCCCCGATCGTTCGCGCCTCGTTGTAGGTACGCGGCGTCAGGGTCGTGATGCGCGACAGGTCGGTGCGCGAGGCTGGACGGCGCTCCGGCAGGCGGCTCACGCTGGCCATCGCATCGCCCTGCGGGCCGGCGGCCGCCGGTGCTGGCTCGGCCGCTTGGGGCTGGTCGTACTCCTCGACGTCGTAGTCGTCGATCGGGTAACCGTTCTCGTCGACTGCGTACTCCCCGTAGTTCTGGCCGTCCTCGACCAGGCCCAGGTACACGGCCATCTTGCGCATTGCTCCGGCCATGGTCGCCGTCCTTCGCGTCGGTGTATTCGGGTCTCGTCGTCATGGGCGGGCACGAGCCCGCTCACGTGACGCGAGGCTATCGGGCGGCGGGGCGGGTTCCGAGGATTGCGCTGCCGACACGCACGTGTGTCGCGCCGTGACGCACGGCCGCCTCCAGGTCACCGCTCATGCCGGCAGACACAGCGTCGGCCTCGGGCCACCGCTCGCGCAGGGTCTGGCTGACGCCGAGCAGGCGGGAGAACGCCTCGTCCGGGTCTGCCCCCAGTGGGGCGACCGCCATGACGCCGCGCAGGCGTAGCCGGTCGTGGGCGGCGATCGCCTCGGCGATGGACGGCGCGTCGCTCGGCGCTGCGCCACCGCGGCCCTGCGCCGACGGTGGGTCGAGCGACACCTGAACCAGGCAGTCGAGCGTCTCGCCGTCGGGCACCCCCTTGGCGAGCCCGGTCGCCAGCCGGGCGCGGTCGAGCGAGTGCACGACATCGGCGTACCCGGCCACGACGCGCGCCTTGTTGGTCTGCAGCTGACCCACGAAGTGCCAGCGCAGGTCGAGGTCGGCGCAGGCCGCGGCCTTGTCGCCGGCCTCGGGATGCCGGTTCTCCCCCACGTCGCGGACGCCGAGCTCGTGCAGCAGCCGCACGTCGGACGCCGGGAAGGTCTTGGTCACCACGACGAGCGTGACCTCGCCCGGGTCGCGCCCCGCCGTCTCGCACGCACGCTCGATACGCGCCTTCGTGCGGGCGAGGCCTTCGGCCACCTGATCATGGCGCCCGGCCACGACGGTGCGCTCACCCATGGCGCACCACGACGCTCGCCTGGCGGCCTGTCAGGCCGTCGCGGCGGTAGGAGTACAGCAGGGGATCTTCGACCGTGCAGCGCGGGTCGGCCTGCACGTCCGTCACACCGGCCTCGGCGAGCTCGGCGAGAACCGCCGCGGGAAGGTCCAGCGCAGTGGTGCCCCACGAGGTGGTCGCCCGCGCGGCGGGTGCCACCGCGACCGTCTGCGCGGCCACGTCGTCCCCGACCTCGTAGCAGCGCCCGCAGATGGCTGGACCCACCCAGGCCACGAGACGGTCGCGGTGGGCACCCAGGTCGACCATCGCGGACACGGTGTCGGTGACGATGCGGGCCTGCACGCCACGACGTCCGGCGTGGGCAGCACCGATCACCCCAGCCGCATCCTCGGCCAGCAGCACGGGGACGCAGTCGGCGGCGATGACGCCGACTGCCAGGTCGGCCTCGGTGGTGACGATCGCCTCCACCCCGCCCACCTCGCCCGGGCTCGACGCGTCCACCCGAGCGACCGGACCCCCCGACACGGCGGCCAGCACCACGAGTCGCTCGGGCGGCACACCGGCACGTGCGGCCACCCTCGCGCGGTTGGCCGCCACGGCGCCCGGGTCGTCGCCGACGTGGGTGGCCAGGTTCAGCGTGTCGAACGGCGCCTTGCTGACCCCGCCGACGCGATCGGTGAAGAGGACGTCAGCCATCCGGGCAGTCTGTCAGCACGTGAGCCGGGCGGAACGCCCCGGCGCTACCGAAGGACGAGCAGCCACGGTCGCGTCCACAACCAGAAGCACCGAAGGATCGGGGGTGGTGGCCCACGATCCTTCGGTGCTCTGCTGGGTGGTGCGAGAGGCGGCTACTTCAAGAAGTCCGGGACGTCCAGGTCGTCGTTGGTGTCCGGAACGAGCACCCGCGGGGCCGGACGAGCCGGGGCGACAGGGGGAGCCTCCTCGACAACCGGGGCACTCGGCGGTGCGGGCGCGGTGGCCACCGGAGCCGGGGCCGAGCGACCGTTGGCGCCCTCGCGCTTCTTGCCCAGCCCGGGGATCTCCCCACGGCGACCCACCGCGCTCTCCCGCTTCTTCGGTGCGCCACCCTCGAAACCGGCCGCGATGACGGTCACCCGCACCTCGTCACCCAGGGCGTCGTCGATGACGGCGCCGAAGATGATGTTGGCGTCCGGGTGGGCCGCCTCGGAGACCAGGTTGGCCGCCTCGTGGATCTCGAACAGACCCAGGTCGGAGCCACCGGAGACCGACAGCAGCACGCCGTAGGCGCCATCGATGGACGCCTCGAGCAGCGGGCTGGAGATGGCCAGCTCGGCGGCAGCGATCGAGCGGTCCTCACCGCGAGCCGAGCCGATGCCCATGAGGGCGGAGCCCGCGTCCTTCATCACCGACTTGACGTCGGCGAAGTCGAGGTTGATCAGGCCCGGGGTGGTGATCAGGTCGGTGATGCCCTGCACGCCGGAGCGCAGCACCTCGTCCGCGCTGCGGAACGCGTCGAGCACGCTCACCTGGCGGTCGCTGATCGACAGCAGGCGGTCGTTCGGGATCACGATGAGCGTGTCGACCTCGTCGTTGAGAGCCTCGATGCCGGCCTCGGCCTGGCCACCGCGACGCTTGCCCTCGAACGCGAACGGACGGGTCACGACGCCCACCGTGAGCGCCCCCATCGACTTGGCGATGCGCGCCACCACCGGGGCTCCCCCGGTGCCGGTGCCGCCACCCTCACCGGCGGTGACGAACACCATGTCGGCGCCGCGCAGCACCTCTTCGATCTCCTCGGCGTGGTCCTCGGCGGCGCGCCGGCCCACCTCGGGGTCTGCGCCGGCGCCGAGCCCGCGTGTCGCCTCGCGTCCGACGTCGAGCTTGACGTCGGCATCGCTCATCAGCAGTGCCTGTGCGTCGGTGTTGATCGCGATGAACTCGACCCCGCGCAGACCGGCCTCGATCATCCGGTTCACCGCGTTGACGCCGCCGCCGCCGATTCCGACGACCTTGATCACCGCCAGGTAGTTCTGGGGAGCTGCCATGGACGTCCGCCTTCCTCTCCACCGGATGACCGCCAACCGGTGCTGCTGAACTCTCACCGTCAGGTAGAGGTTGATAGTTATGTCAACCTGCTGTTGGTCGAGAACGGTAGGAGCGACGGGCGACAAACCTCCGACAACACGCCGAGGGGCGACGACTTTCTGCCGAACAGGTTGACGACCGGGCTGCTACGACCCGGGCACCGGACGGAGCGTGGGGCGGTCCGGCACCGACACGTCGTACTGGGTGGCGGGGGTCTGCAGCAGCACCGCCAGCACCTCGGCCTTGCGGTCGCCGTCCTGCTCGCTGCCCCAGACCACGACGCGACCGTCGCGCAGCACGAGTCGCACGTCGACCGGTGACAGGGCCTCGATGCGGTCCACCTGGCGCAGGACGCTCGGCGGCAGTGCGGCCGCGACGCTCACCCCGGCTGTCCGAGCCGCCGCGCCCTCGTCAGTGACAGACGCCACCAGCACCGGGATCCCGCTCGCCGGCTGGGGGGACGACCCGAAGAGCACGCCGTCAGCATCGACGAGACGCCACTCCCCCTCGACCCCCAGGCTGGCGACCGGCTCGCGCAGCGTCACGTCCAGCACGATGGTGGCCGGCCAGCTTCGGACGACGCTCGCGTCGGCGACGTCCGGGATGGTCTCGACCTCGGCTGCTGTCGCGTCGGTGTCGACGCGGGCGAGCGGTTCGCCCATGGGTACCGCGGCCGCGCCCACGACCTCGTCCGCGAGCGGCCCCTCGACACCCCGCACCTCGACCTCGTCGACGACGAGCAGGTCGGAGTAGCCGACGACCCACGCGGCGCCACCGAGCAGCACCACCACGCCCCCTGCGACGGCTGCACGACGGGCCCGGGTCTTCCAGGTCGCGCGACGCCGGGCCTGCAGAAGGTCGCTGGCCGGCTCGGGGACGGCACGACTGGTGGGGGCCAGGTCCGGCGGTGGGGAGGGGGTGCGCAGCCTCATCCGCGACCCCCCTTGCGCAGGATCTCCAGAACCTCCGGGCCGATGAGCGTGACGTCGCCCGAGCCCGCTGTCAGCACCAGGTCGCCGGGCCGAGCGAGGGCCGCCGCGTGCACGGGGACGTCGGACCATGACGGGACGAACGCGACGCTGTCCGGGCCGGCGGGCACGGCTTCGGCGATCAGGGCGCCGGTGACACCGGGCACCGGGTCTTCGCGCGACCCGAAGACGTCCATGACGACGACGGCGTCGGCAAGCCCGAGCGCCGCACCGAACCCGTCGGCGAACGCCATGGTGCGCGAGTACAGCTGGGACTGGAACACCACGACCACGCGTCCGCCCGCCGCCACCGACCGGGCGGTGCGCAGCGCCTCGGTCAGCTCGGTCGGATGGTGGGCGAAGTCGTCGAACACCCGCACCCCGCCGGCCTCACCCTTGAGCTCGAACCGGCGCAGGGTTCCCCGGAACGTCTCCAGGCCCTCGGCCAGCTCACGCTCGGGAACCCCCAGCACCAGCCCGGCGGTCAGCGCCGCGACCGCGTTCAGCGCGTTGTGGTGCCCCGGCACGCCGAGGGTGATCTCTGGCAGCCGTCTGCCGTCCGCGACCAGGCGCAGCCGGCTGCCGAGGCCCTGACCGACGACGCGCTCGACGCGCACGTCGCTGTCGGGGTGCTCGCCGTAGCGCCGAACGGTGCTCCCGGCCGCGGCCATCCGGTCCCCGAGAGCGGCGGCCTTGGGGTCGTCCTGGCAGACCACCAGGGTGCCGCCGGCGACCAGCCGCTCGGCGAAGGTGTCGAACATGGCGACGTAGCCCTCGATGTCGGCGTGCTGGTCGACGTGGTCGTAGTCGATGTTCGTGACCACCGCGACGTCGGGCTCGAACACGATGAACGAGCCATCGCTCTCGTCCGTCTCGGCGACGAAGACGTCCCCGCTGCCATGGTGGGCGTTGGCGCCGCTGCTCACCAGGTTGCCGCCGACCGCGAACGAGGGGTCGAGCCCGCAGTGCTGCAGGGCCACCGTCAGCATCGACGTCGTGGTGGTCTTGCCATGCGTCCCGGCCACCGCCACGCTGCGGTAGCCACGCATCAGCGCGACGAGCGCGACGGTGCGGGGCAGCACCCGCAGGCCCCGGGCACGGGCCTCGACGAGCTCGGGGTTGGACTCGGGGATCGCCGACGACACCACGACTGTGTCGGCATCACCCACGTAGGAAGCGTCGTGGCCGACGTGGCACATGATGCCGACCGCCTCGAGCGCGGTGACGGCGGCTGAGGACGTCGCGTCGCTGCCGGTGACCGGGACCCCGCGCAGCGTGAGAATCCGGGCGATGCCGGACATGCCGCGCCCGCCCACGCCGATCAGGTGCACCGCACCCAGGTCAGCCACGTCCGGGATGTGGTCCGGGGGCTCGGTGATCATCATCGGGTCTCCTCCGACTCCGCGATCGCAGCCTCGATCATCGCGACCACGGCCTCGTCAGCATCGCGCCGCCCGAGCGACTCGGCCGCCCGACTCATCCGAGCCAGTCGGTCAGGGTCGCTCAGCAGGCCCGGGAGGTTCGCACTCACCCACTCCGGGGTGAAGTCGGCGTCGTCCACGAGCAGCCCACCTCCGGCGCGCACGGTGGGCAGGGCGTTGAAGCGCTGCTCGCCGTTGCCGATCGGGAAGGGCACGTAGACCGAGGGCAGTCCGACGGCCGCCAGCTCGGCGCAGGTCATCGCCCCGGCGCGGGTCACGGCGACGTCGGCGGCGGCGTAGGCGAGGTCCATGCGATCGACGTAGTCCACCACGTGGTAGCGCGCGGCGTGCTCCGGGTCGGTGGCGCAGGGCACCACCTGCTGCTGGCCTCCGCCGCTCACGTGCAGCACCTGAGCCCCGGTCGCCAGCACAGCGGGCGCCGCCTCGCCCATCGTGTCGTTGAGCCGTCGAGCGCCCTGGCTGCCGCCGAAGACGAGCACCGTCACGAGGTCGGGCGCCAGGCCGAAGTGGCCGAGAGCCTGCGGACGCGACGCCGTGCGGTCCAGGGTGGCGATCGACCGGCGCAGCGGGATGCCGACGTGGCGGGCGTGCGGCAGGTGCACGTCCGCCGACGCCGTGGCCACGTGGCGGGTGAGCCGAGCGCCGACGCGGTTCGCCAGCCCAGGTCGCGCGTTGGCCTCGTGGATGACGAACGGCACCCGCAGACGCCGAGCGGCGAGGTAGGCCGGCATCGCTACGTAGCCGCCGAATCCCACCAGGGCGTCAGCACCCGTGCGGGTCAGCACCCGCTCGCACGCGCTGACCGCGTCGCGTAGCCGGGCAGGGACGGTGAGCAGGTCGCGCGACGGTCGTCGGGGCAGCGGAACGGGCGGGACGAGCTCGAGGGCGTAGCCACGGGCGGGGACGAGCCGGGTCTCCAGCCCGCGCTGTGTCCCGAGCAGCGTGAGACCCACCCCCGGGTGGGCACGGCGCAGCGCGTCGGCGACCGACAGCGCAGGCTCCACGTGGCCGGCGGTCCCGCCGCCGGCCAGGACGACGTGCACGGCTCAGCGCCCCCGGGCCGTGGCAGGCGTCCGGCGACGCGCGGCCAGGGCCGCTCGCACCGCGGGGTCGGTGCGGGCGCCGGCCAGCACCACGCCCAGGCCCGCCAGGCTGATCACGAGGGCGGAGCCGCCGTAGGACACCAGCGGTAGCGGCACCCCGGTGATGGGCATCACGCTCAGCGTGGCTCCGAGGTTGATCACCGACTGCACGAGCATCCAGGTCATCACACCGGCGACAGTCAGCTGGACGAACCGATCGCCGGCCCGAGTCGCGATGCGCAAGCCGGCGTAGGCCATCACGAGCAGCAGCACGAGAATGGCCAGCGACCCGAACAGGCCGAGCTCTTCGCCGATGACGGCGTAGATGAAGTCGGTGTGCGCCTCGGGCAGACGCCCCCACTTCTGCGTCGAGGCGCCGAGGCCGGACCCCCACCAGCCGCCGGACGCGAACGCCGAGAGGCTGGCGCTGCCCTGGTACCCGGTGTTCATCTGGTCGCCGAACGGGTCGAGGAACGACGTCAGACGCTCGCGCCGGTAGTCCTCCCGCAACGCGAGCATGCTGCCGAGCACGACAGCGGCGCTGCCGATGACGGCCATGAACCATGCCGGCACCCCGGCGACCCAGAGCAGCCCGAGAAGGATCGCGCCGAGCACGATCGCGGTACCCAGGTCTTTCTGGCCGACGGTGAGCCCGACGATCACAGCAGCACCGAGGAACACCGGCACCACGACGTGGCGCAGGTTGCGCAGCAGCGGGCCCTTCGCGGCGTAGATGTGCGCACCCCAGACCACCAGGGCCAGCTTCGCGATCTCCGAGGGCTGCACGCGCACGGGGCCGCCGAAGTCGAGCCAGTTCGTGCTGCCGTTGACCTCGACGCCGAAACCTGGGACGTAGGTGAGCAGCAGCAGAAAGATCGAGCCCAGGAGCAGCGGCCAGGCGGACGCGCGGATCACCCGGATGGGGGTGCGGGCCAGCACCGCGGCGGTCACCAGTCCGAGGCCGCCGAACATGAGCTGCCGCTTGAGGTAGTAGAACGAGTCGTCGTAGTCGCGCAGGGCGGCCACGCCGGACGACGACAGCACCATCACGAGACCGATCGCCAGGAGCAGCCCAGCGCTGCCGATCAGCAGGTAGTAGGGGGCGATCGGGTGCGCCAACCAGGTGCGCAGCCACGTGAGGCGTGACTCCGGCTGCTGGTCGGGGCCGGCTGGCGAGCCCGGCAGCGTCGGCGCGGTCACCAGTGGTCCCCGGCAGCAAGGGTCGCGCTCCCGGATCCGGCGTCGCGCAGCCGGGTGACGGCGTCGGCGAAGGCGCGTCCGCGGGCCGTGTAGTCGCTGAACTGGTCCCACGACGCGCACGCCGGTGCGAGCAGCACGGTGTCGCCGGGGCGGGCCTGCTGCGCGCAGGCGGCAACGACCCGGTCCATCAGCGACATGCCGCTAGTCTCCGGCCCGTCGACCTCGACCACAGGGATTGCGGGCGCGTGTCGCGCGAGTGCCTCGGCGATCACCGCCCGGTCGGTGCCGAGCAGAACCGCTGCCCGGATGCGACCGCCGTGCTCGCGCACCAGGTCGTCGAACTGACCGCCCTTGGCCAGCCCGCCGGCGATCCACACCACCGACGGGTACGCCGCCAGGGACGTCGCCGCGGCGTGGGTGTTGGTGGCCTTGCTGTCGTCGACGTAGTCCACGCCGTCCACGTGGGCCACGAGAGCGATGCGGTGTGGCTCCGGCACGAACGTCCGCAGCCCCTGCCGGACGGCCGCGGGCGCGACGCCGGCGCTGCGGGCCAGGGCAGCGGCCGCCAACGCGTTGGCCGTGTTGTGCGGCGCGGCCGGGGCGACGTCGGCGACGTCGGCGAGCACGACCCCCGCACGGTTGGCCGCGGCGTCGGGAAACGCTCGGTCGAGCAGCGTGCCGTCGGCCACGCCGAGCTGACCGACCCCCGGCTCGGCCGTCGTGAACGAGACGCTGCGGCACCCCGGCAGCAGCGACGCCTCAGCGACGAGCGCCGCAGTCGCCGGGTCGTCGGCGTTGTGCACGGCAACGTCGCGACACCGGTCGTAGGCGACCCGCTTGGCCGCCCGGTAGGCCTCGAACGAACCGTGCCAGTCGATGTGGTCGGGGGCGAGGTTGAGAACGGTGGCCGCGGCGGCGCTCACCGACGAGACCGAGTGCAGCTGGGGACTGCCGAGCTCGACCGCGAGAACGTCGTAGGTCTGCTCGCCGGTCACGACCGAGACCAGGGGGACCCCGATGTTGCCGACCGCCAGGCACCGGCGACCGTCGGCGCGCAGCATCGACTCCAGCATCCGCGTCGTGGTGGTCTTGCCGTTCGTGCCCGTCACGACGAGCCAGTCGGGCGCGCCGGGCGCCCGCAGCCGCCAGGCCAGCTCGACCTCGCCCCACACGCGCACCCCGCGCTCGACTGCGTCACGCAGCAGCGGGGCATGCGGTGGCCAGCCCGGGGAGGCGATGACGAGGTCGACGTCGTGGGGCAGCCTCTGCGCAGCCGACGGGCCGAGGCCGACCTGGACGCCCATGCCCTCGGCCGTTGCCGCTGCAGCAAGCACGCCCTCGGACGTGGCGCCGTCCACCACCGTGACCCTTGCGCCCCGCTCGACCAGTGCCTCGCAGGCTGCCAGCCCCGATCGGGCCAGCCCGGCCACGAGCACTCGTGACCCGGCCAGGTCGGCTGCCGTCACGACACCACGAGCCACTCGGCGTAGAAGAGGGCAAGACCGAAGGCCGCCGACAGGCCGGCGACGATCCAGAACCGCACGACGATCGTGACCTCGGCCCAGCCCTTCAGCTCGAAGTGGTGCTGCAACGGCGCCATCCGGAAGATGCGTTTGCCACCGCTGATCTTGAAGTAGCCGACCTGCAGGATCACCGAGACGGTGATGACGACGAACAGGCCGCCGAGAAAGATCAGCAGCAGCTCGGTGCGGGTCGTCATGGCCAGACCGGCCAGCGTCCCGCCGAGCGCGAGCGACCCGGTGTCGCCCATGAAGATCTTGGCCGGCGAGGTGTTCCACCACAAGAACCCGATGCAGGCGGCGGCCAGCGACGCCGCGATGACGGCGAGGTCGAGCGGGTTGCGCACCTCGTAGCACTGGGGGCCGGCGTTGCTGGAGCAGGACTGGTTGAACTGCCACACCCCGATCAAGGTGAACGCGCCGGCCGTCGCGATCGTGGCTCCGGTCGCGAGCCCGTCAAGGCCGTCGGTGAGGTTCACCGCGTTCGACGTCCCGGCCACGATGACGAGCGCCCAGATGATGAAGACGCCCACCGGCAGCACGATGGAGGTGTCGCGGATGAACGACACCGCCGTCGACACCGGGGTGACGCCGCGGTCGTCGGGAAACTGGATGGCCAGCAGCGCGAAGACGATGGCGACTGCCGCCTGGCCCGACAGCTTGGTCGCGCTGCGCAGGCCGAGGCTGCGCTGTCGGGAGATCTTGATGAAGTCGTCGACGAAGCCGACCAGGCCCAGCCCGGTCATCAAGAAGAGGACGAGCATCCCGCTGGCGCTCGGCGGCTCCAGCAGGGCGAGGTGAGCGGCGGTGTACCCGGCGATCACTGCCACGATGATGACGGTGCCGCCCATGGTCGGCGTCCCACGCTTGACGTGGTGCGACGTCGGGCCGTCGTCGCGGATCAGCTGCCCGTAGCCCTGGGCGACCAGGATGCGGATCGCGATGCGCGTGCCGAACAGGGCCACCAGAAAGGCGGTGCTGGCACCGATGAGGAGGCCGATCACGCCGAGTCTCCCGACGTGCGCAGCAACGCGTCGGCCACGGCTTCGAGCCCCACCAGCCGCGAGCCCTTGACCAGCACGACATCTCCGGGTGCGAGCTCGTCGGCCAGCATCGCGATGGCGGCGTCCCGGTCGGGGACCCACACCGACTCGCGACCCCACGACCCCTCGTGCGCGGCACCGAGGTGAATGGCGCGGGCCCCCTCGCCGACGGCCACGAGACGGTCGACATTGAGGCGGACGGCCAGGCGACCGATGGCGTCGTGCTCGAGCGCCGCGTCGTCGCCGAGCTCACGCATCTCGCCGAGCACCGCCCAGCTGGTGCGTCCCCCCGCCATGCCGACCAAGGCCTTGAGTGCTGCCCGCACCGACTCGGGGTTGGCGTTGTAGGCGTCGTTGATCACCGTCACGCCGTCCGAGCGCTCGCTGACCTCCATGCGCCAGCGCGACCGAGGGGCCACCTCGCTCAGCGCCGCCGCGGTCTCCTCCAGCGACAGTCCTAGATGCCGGGCGACCCCGGCCACCGACAGGGCGTTCGCGACCTGGTGCTCACCGACCGCCCGCAACGACACCCGCGCCGACTCCGTCCCCTCGACGAGGGTGAACCGGGCGCGGCCGGAGCCGTCGACGCTCACGTCGAGCGCTCGCACGTCGGACGCCGACGACTCCCCCACCATGAGCACGGGAGCCGGGCTGAGCGGGGCCATGCCGGCAACCCGGGCGTCGTCGGCGTTCAGCACGGCGAGCCCGTCGGGGCGCAGCGCGGTCACGATCTCCGACTTGGCGGTGGCGATGGCGTCCCGGCTGCCGAACTCCCCCAGATGGGCGCTGCCGACGTTGAGCACCACCGAGACGTCGGGCGGGGCGATGGTGCACAGGTACGCGATGTGCCCGCGACCCCGCGCCCCCATCTCGGCGACGAGCACCCGGGTGTGCTCGTCGCAGCGCAGTGCGGTGACCGGAAGACCGACCTCGTTGTTGAACGACCCCTCGGGGGCGACGACGGGACCCAGCCGGGCCAGCACCCCCGCCAGCATGTCTTTCGTCGTCGTCTTGCCGCTCGATCCGGTGACGGCGACCACCGCGACGTCCAGGCGGTCGAGCACCGCACGTGCCAGCAGGCCCAGCGCGCCGGCCGGGTCGTCGACCACCACGGTCGGCACGTCCAGGTCGCGCGCGGCCAGCACGCACGTCGCCCCGTCTGCCACGGCTGCTGCCGCGAAGTCGTGCCCGTCCACCCGCTCACCGGGTAGCGCGACGAACAGCGACCCCTCCTGCACGAGTCGGGAGTCGGTCACGACCGGGCCACGGACCAGCGCGGCTGGGTCGGCCGCGGCACCGAGTCGGCCACCGGTGACCCGGGCGACCTCGTGCACAGTCATCCCGATCACGACGACACCTCCGCTGCGGCGGCCATCTCGGCCAGCGCGGCGCGCGCCACGACCCGGTCGTCGAACGGGTGCACCGCCCCCGCGACCTCCTGACCTTGCTCGTGGCCCTTGCCGGCCAGCAGAACCGTGCCGCTGCCGGCGAGCCGGACGGCCGCACGGATCGCCTCGGCCCGCTCGCCGATCTCGCGCACCCGTTCGGCCGCCACCGATCGTGCCCCGACCAGCACCTCGGCGCGGATCGTGGCCGGGTTCTCCGAGCGCGGGTTGTCGTCGGTGACCACCACGACGTCCGCCCCGCGCGCGGCGACCTCGCCCATCGGTCCACGCTTGCTGCGGTCCCGGTCCCCACCGGCCCCGATCACGACCACCAGCGGCTCCGGGCTGCCCGCGCGCAGCGTGCCCAGGGCGCGCGCCAGCGCGTCCGGGCTGTGCGCGTAGTCGACCACGACGACGGGACGCCCCGCGCCCGACACGAGCTCCATGCGTCCGGGAACCATCGGGGCGTCGGCGAGCGCAGCCACCGACTGCGCAGGGTCGAGCCCGATCTCGGCAGCCAGAGCCACCGTGAGGGCCGCGTTCGCGACGTTGACGAGTCCGGGCATGGGGACGACCAGGTCGTAGCGTCCGTGGGGTCCGGCGAGCACTGCTCGGCTGCCGGCCCCGCGTGAGCTCACCTCGAGCACGCGCCAGTCCGCCGCACGCACCGCCGGGTCGTCGGCGTCGTCGGGGTCGGCGCTCACGGTGCGGACGTGCACGCCCGAGGTCTCGGCCAGGCGACGTCCCCAGGGGTCGTCGACCATCACCACGCCGCGGCGCGCGCGAGCCGGGGTGAACAGGGATGCCTTCGTCGCGAAGTAGTGCTCCATGTCAGGATGAAAGTCCTGGTGGTCCGGGCTGAGGTTGGTGAAGCCCGCGACGTCGACGACGAGCCCGTCCACCCGGTGCAGCGCGAGGGCATGGCTGGAGACCTCCAGCGCGCACGCCCGGATCTGCTCCTCGACCAGGGCGGCGAGGACGGCCTGCAGGTCGCTGGCCTCCGGAGTGGTGCGCACGCTCGGCACGACGCGAGCACCGAGCCTGGTCTCGATCGTGCCGACCAGGCCCGCCGACCCGTACGCGGCCGTCAGGACGGCGTGCAGCATGGCTGTGACAGTCGTCTTGCCGTTGGTGCCGGTCACCCCGACGGTGGTCAGCCGGTCGGCCGGAAACCCGTAGACGTAGGCCGCCGCGTCGCCGAGCACCGCCCTCGGGTCGTCGACCACGAGCACGGGCAGGTCGCCCGCACCGGTCAGCAAGGCCCCCTCGGCGTCGGTGAGCACGGCCGCCGCCGCACGATCGGCCGCCTCACCGACGAACCGCGCGCCGTGGGTGCGCCGCCCGGGCAGAGCGACGTACAGGTCGCCGGGCTGCACCTCAGCCGACGCATGAGTGATGCCGGTCAGCAGGGTCTGCGCCGAGCCCGCGGGCGCCGCGCACGCGAGGTGCGCGGCCAGGCCACCCACCGTGCGCGGCTGCACCCGACGCGGTCGCGTCGCCGAGATCGCCTGAGGGGGGCCCATTGCGAGCAGGCTAGTTGGCCGCGCGCAGCTCGTCGGCGAACAGCGGCACCTTGGGCGCCGGGGTTCCCGTCGGCGCGATGCCGAGCCTGGGGAGGGCGAACTTCATGATGTCGGCGAACACCGGCCCTGCGGTGCCACCGCCGGAGCTACCGGGCGCCGGGTCCTGCAGGGACACCACGACCACCAGCTGAGGGTCGTCGGCCGGCGCAAACCCGGCGAAGGAGGTGTGCGCCCGACTGCGTACCCGCCGACTCGTCGAGACGCTGCGCGGTGCCCGTCTTGCCGGCGATCCGGTAGCCGTCGACCACGACGTTGCTGGCCGTCCCGCCTTCGCCCACGACGGCTTCCATCATGCGGGTGACCTCGCGCGCCGTCTGCGGGCTGACCACCTGCACTGGCTCGTCGTGCGGCACGGGCCGCTCCGTGCCGTCGCTGTCGACGACAGCCTCGACCAGGCGCGGCGGCATCCGTAGCCCGTCGTTGGCCAGCGCTCCGTAGGCCGACGCGAGGTGGACGATGGTGGTCGAGACACGCCCTGCCCGTACGAGATCGTGTCGCGCCGCAGATCGGCCCACTGCTCGCCCAGCACCCCGGCAGACTCCCCCGGCATCCCGGTGCCCGGCTTGCTGCCGTACCCGAACCGGACGAGGTAGTCCCGCAGCTCGCTCTTGTCCATCAGCTCGGCGGCCTTCATCGTGCCGACGTTGCTCGACTTGGCAAGGATGCCCGACAGCGTGATCTGCCAGTCCTCGTGCGGAGCGAAGTCTTCGATCGGCCGGCCACTCCGTCGCGGACGATGGAGTCGGGGACGGTGAACACGTCGTCCGGCTCGGCGGCGCCGGAGTCGACGACGGCCGCCATGGTGAGCACCTTCTGCACCGATCCGGGCTCGAACGGTGCGCTGATCGCCCGGCTGCCGCGGTCTTCTTCCGCAGTGCCGTCAGGGTTGTCGGGGTTCACGTGCGGGACGTCGGCCATGGCCACGATGGCGCCGGTCGTCGGGTCGTAGACGATGGCGGAGCCGAACGCGGCCTTCGACTCGGCCACCTTGGCAGCAAGCGTCCGCTCGACCATCCACTGGATGTCACGGTCGATGGTCAGGCGCAGTCCCGAACCCGGGACGGGGTCGACCCTGCTCTGCCTTGGCGAGCGGGATCGCGCGTCCGGCGCTGTCGCGCTCGTAGCTCAGCGAGCCCGGCACCCCGGCCAGCACGTCGTCGTAGGACTTCTCCAGGCCTGCCTGCCCGCCGATCTGCTCGTCGTCACCCTCTCGCCGTTGTTGGCGATGAAGCCGATGATGTTGCCGGCCACGGCACCGGCGGGGTACGCGCGATCGGCGGACGGCTCGGAGTAGATGCCCTTGATGCCCATGGCGCGGATCGTGCTCCACACCGGCCCCTCGACTGCCCGGGCGATCGGCTCGTAGGCCGAGCCGCCGGTCATCTCGGCCTGCAGCACCGCCGGGTCACGATCGAGAGGTCCGGCCAGCTGCAGGGCCGCGGCAGCCGGGTTGCTCATCTGGGTCTGGTCGACGATCACGTCCACGGCGTCCACGGTGGTCGCCAGCGGCACCCCGTTGGCGTCCAGGATCGGTCCGCGCACTGCCGGCAGCGTGATCGCGAGCGTGCGGGCGTTGGCCGCCTGGACGGCCCAGTCGTTGGGGTCGACGCCTTGCAGCCACACGAGCCGGACGAAGAAGCCGCCGAAGATCACCGAGAGCGCGAGAAAGGCGGCGGTCAGCCGACGCGGGGAACGCACCAGGCGCAGGGTCGGCAGGGACACCTGCGGCAGGCGCCGCCGCGATCGCGGCGATCGGGGTGGGGTGCGCGACGACGGGCGCGGCGCACGGGGGCGCCCACTGCTCTGCGGTGACCGAGCAGGGCGAGTGCCCGTCTGGCGCGTGGTCGACTGCACGCGAGGCATTCTGGTGCCGGCGGCCGGCGAATCCCGCGAGGCGGCCGGACGTGTCCCGGCCCTTCTCGTCGCTGTCCCCGCCTTGGCTGAGCCACGCGTGGTGGGGGCGGGGCGTGCGGGCCGCCGCTGCCCTGGCCTGGGCCGCGGCCGATCGGAGTCAGGTGGGGTCACCGGCCACCACCCGGCGGTACGGGCGCCGGGACGATCTCGCCGAGGATCGTCGCGGACTCCAGGTCCAGGAATGCCGGGGTGTCGTTGGGCACCATGCCCGCCAAGGTCGCCGCCTTGGCCAGCGCGCCCGGCGCCTCGCGCTCAGCGAGCTCGGCCGTCAGCGTCTGGCGCTGCTCGCGCAGGTCGGCGACCTGGCCCTGCATCTCGAACAGCGCGAACGCGCGCTGCTGCATGCCGGTCGTCATGAGCAGCAGCCCGACCAGCCCGGTGCCCAGCACCAGCATCACGACGGTCACGAACGCCGCCCGTGGCGCTCGCCTGCCGGGCGTCGGCACCAGACGCAACGACGCCTCTCGCCAGTGCGTGGGCGCGAAGGCGCGTGCGGTGGCGCCCGACACGTGCGCGGCGCTCATGCGGCCACCGCCAGGTCGCCGACGCCGATCCGTTCGGCGCCGCGCAGCTTCGCCGACGCTGCACGGGGGTTGCGCGCGCACTCCTGCTCGCCCGGACGCTCGGCCCCACGGGTCAGCAGCCGCAGGAGCGGTCCGTGCTCGGGAAGCTCGACCGGCAGGTCGACGGGTGTGCGACTCGCGGCACCCTTCGTCAGAGCACGCTTCACGATGCGGTCCTCCAGTGAGTGGTAGGCCAGGACGACGATGCGGCCGGCGAGGGCTAGGGCGTTGACCGCGGCAGGGACGGCAGCGGTGAGGGTCGAGAGCTCGGCGTTGACCTCGATCCGCAGCGCCTGGAAGGTGCGCTTGGCCGGGTGCCCCCCGGTGCGTCGGCTGGCGGCCGGGATCTGCTCACGGAGCAGGTCGACGAGGCGGGCGCTGGTGCTGAAGGGCTCACGCTCGCGCTCGGTCACCACCGCGGCGGCGATGCGGCGAGCGAACCGTTCCTCGCCGTACCGGCTCAGCACCCGTGCCAGGTCGCGGGCCGGGTAGGTGTTGAGCACGTCGGCCGCCGTCGGGCCCTGCGTGGGGTCCATGCGCATGTCGAGCGGCGCGTCGGCGGAGTAGGAGAAGCCGCGCCGAGCCTCGTCCAGCTGGAGCGAGGAGACTCCGAGGTCGAGCAGGACGCCGTCCACCGGGCCCCGGCCCAAGGTCGTCAGCACCGCAGCGACCTGGTCGTAGACCGCCGGCACCAGGGTGACCCGCCCGCCGTAGGACGCCAGCCGCTCGCCGGCGACCTCGAGCGCCTCGGGGTCGCGGTCGATACCCACCAGGTGCGCCTCGGGGCAGGCGTCCAGCAGGGCCGCGGCGTGCCCGCCCATGCCGAGCGTCGCGTCCACGACGACGGCGCCCCGGTGACCCAGGGCAGGAGCCAGCAGCTCGACCACACGGGTCTGCATCACCGGGATGTGACGCTGCTGAGGCATCGGCTCGGGCTCCTTGCGCTTCGTCGGGTCGAGGGGTGGGATGCCGGCGGGCGGGGCGGATGGTCGGGGGCTCGATCGAGTGGCCAGGTCTCCTGCCCGACCGTCCTTCTGCCGCCAGGGAAGGTGCGTCAGACGGGTCGGGCGGGCCGGAGACCTCACCGCTCGAGCGGTGAGACACAGGTCAGAACAGGTCGTCGAGCACCCCCTCGTCGAAGGCGGCGAAGTCGGCCTCGTTGGCTGCGTGGTAGGTGCTCCAGGCCGCCGGGTCCCAGATCTCCAGCCGGGACAGCGCGCCGATCACGACCACGTCGCGGTCGAGCCCGGCGTAGGTGCGTAGACCGGACGGAAGCGTCACCCGGCCCTGCTTGTCGGGAAGGTCGTCGTGCGCGGCCGCCGCCAGCATGCGGGTGGCGTCGCGGGCCTTGCGCGAGCCGACCGGAGCGTTCACGAGTTTGGCGAACCGTTCGGCGAAGGCGTCGCGGGAGAAGACGAACAAGCAGCGCTCCTGGCCCGGAGTGACGACCACGCCCTCGGCGAGGGTCTCGCGGTACTTCGCCGGAAGAGCGAGACGCCCCTTCTCGTCCAGCCGCGGTGAGTAGGTGCCCAAGAACACAGGCGCCACCTCCTCGACCCGCTGACCTGGGTTTGCCGACCATAGCTCCCCACTGCGCCCCACTCTATCCCACCAAGCCCCACCTTCGTCCAGGGAAGCGGTTGCCGAACCGGCGTGTTGTGCCTATGTCCACGCAGGCCAGAGCGGGTGTCGACGAGCGAGGTCCCGGGCCTGCGTGACCGCCCGGACTCGTGGGATCGTCCGAGTTTTGGAACACTGCGACCAGCCGTCTGCTCCCTGCGGGCGAGCCGGTCTGCCACGGCGAGGAGGAGCCACCAGATGAGCACCACGGTCGCCGGGACAGAGCTGTCCACGGCAGACGACTCCCTGGGCTCCGCTGGCCTCGACGAGGTGACGCAGGCCGCCGAGCGCATCGTCGCGTCGGTGTCGTCGGTCATCGAGGGCAAGCCGGACGTGATCCGCTTGAGCGTGGTCGTGCTGCTGGCCGGCGGCCACCTGCTGGTCGAGGACGTGCCCGGGGTGGGCAAGACCATGCTGGCGAAGTCGTTGGCCCGGTCCGTCGACTGCTCGATGCGGCGGGTGCAGTTCACGCCCGACCTGATGCCCAGCGACGTGACCGGCGTCAGCGTCTTCAACCAGCAGACCCGGGAGTTCGAGTTCCGCCCCGGCGGCATCTTCGCCAACGTCGTGCTGGGCGACGAGATCAACCGCGCCTCACCCAAGACCCAGTCGGCGATGCTGGAGGCGATGGAGGAGAGCCAGGTCAGCGTCGACGGCCAGACCTACCCGCTCGAGGCGCCGTTCTTGGTGATCGCGACGCAGAACCCGGTCGAGATGGAGGGCACCTACCCGCTGCCGGAGGCCCAGCGCGACCGGTTCATGGTGCAGACCGCGATCGGGTACCCCTCGTCCACCCACGAGGTCGCGATGATCGACACGCAGGCCGGCGAGTCGTCGCTGGCGCACCAGAAGCCGGTCACCACAGCCCAGGACGTCGCACGCTTCCAGTCGATGGTGCGCTCGGTGCACATGGCGGACGTCGTGAAGACCTACGTCGTCGACCTTGTCGGCTCCACCCGGCGCTCACCCGAGCTGCGCCTCGGCGCGTCTCCCCGCGCGACGATCCACCTGGTGCGAGCCGCTCGCGCCCGCGCCGCGGTCGACGGGCGCGACTTCGTGCTTCCCGACGACGTGCAAGCACTCGCGGCACCAGTGCTGGCGCACCGGTTGCTGCTGACCGCCGAGGCACAGATCGGCCGGCGCACGGCCGCAGACGTGGTGAGCGACCTCGTGCGCGCTCTTCCGGCGCCGGGGCCGGCGTCCACGCGTCGGTAGCGGTCGTGAAGCCTGCCGGGTCTGCCACCGCGGTGCCTGAGCGCCTCAGCCACCGGGGGCTGACCCGTCGCGGCTGGCTGTTCGGGGTCATCGGCGTCGCGGCCCTCGTCGTCGGGCTGGTCGGCGGTGGCGACGGGTGGCAGCGTGTCGGGCTCTTGCTCCTGGGGCTGCTGCTGCTCAGCGGGCTCGCCGTGGTGCGCACGCGGCTCGGACTGCGGGCGCAGCGCTCGGTCGACCCGCGCCGCGTGCCCGTCGACTCCGAGACGACGGTGCACCTCGACCTGCGCTCGTCGACCTTCGTCCCGGCAGGGATGCTGCGCCTGGAAGACACCGTTCCTGGTGCCGGGTCGGCACGACCGCGCTTCGTCATCGATCGCGGCGGCGCCCGGTGGGCGCGACGGGTGACCTACCGGCTGCGTCCGCGCCACCGCGGGCTGCTCGACGTCGGTCCGCTGACGGTCGTCGTGGAAGACCCGTTCGGGCTGGTCACCACGCGTCGGCAGATCGCCGGGGTCACCCCCGTCGTCGTGACCCCCCAGGTCGTCGCGCTGCCGGCGGTGCGGATTCCCGGGGAGTGGAGCGGCAGCGGTGAGTCGAGGCCGCGCTCGATCGCCGCGGCGGGCGAGGAGGACGTCACGGTGCGCCCGTACCAGCGCGGCGACGACCGGCGTCGGGTTCACTGGCGGGCCAGCGCGCGGCACTCCCAGCTGATGGTGCGCCGCGAGGAGCAGCCGTGGCAGAGCCGCGCCACGCTGGTGCTCGACAACCGGCTTGCCGGGCACTCGTCCCGCCAGCCGGGACGCCAGACCCCGCAGACGTCGTCCATGGAGTGGGCCGTGACCGCCGCGGCCTCGGTCGGCACCCATCTGCTCGCCCGGGGCTACTCGGTGCGACTGGTGACCGACGAGGGCGGCTCGACCAGTACCGCGTGGCACGACCACAGCGAGGGCCCCGGCTCGGCGGAGGGCCTGCTGCTGGAGGCGTTGGCCACGGTGGACGTCTCGGCGACCGCGTCGGTGGGCACCGTGCGGTCGATGCTGCACGGGGCCGGCACGGCGAGCGGCCTGCTCGTCGCGGTGCTGGGCGCGATGAGTCCCGACGAGCTGGCCTCGATGGCGCGGCTGCGTCACGACACCTCGGCAGCCCTGGCGATCGTGCTCGACGTCGGGCAGTGGCCGGGCGGTCAGGCCGTCGGTGCCACGGCACTGGACGCCGACGCGGTCGCCACCACCCTGGCGCGTGCCGGCTGGCACGCAGTCGTGGCCGGCGGTACCGATCGCTCCGTCGACGCGGTGGCGGCGGCCTGGGGTCACCTGGCGGAGGGCTCACCACCCGCCCCAGCGGTCGACGCCACGACGCAGGCCGAGCCTGTCGGGGTGTCGCCATGACCGGATCGGTGCGGCTGTCGCTGGCCGCCGCGACGGCAACCCTGCTGACCGTGATCGGGCTGCAACCCGTCGTCGAGACCGGTTCGTGGGTCGCCCCCGCGGTCGTGGCAGTGCTGCTCGTGGCGGGTGTCGGGATGGGGCTACGCGCAGCCCAGGTGCCGCCATGGGCGGTGGTGGCCACCCAAGCGGTGGTGTCGGTGCTGTGGGTCGGCTACCTGGTGGCCGAGGACCAGGCGCGTCTCGGGTTTCTGCCCTCGCGTGCCTGGGCGGCGGACCTGGCCGACACCTACGTCCTCGGGTTGGCGTCGGTGCGCGAGTACCGAGCGCCCGTCCCCCTCGACGACGGGATCTTGCTGCTGCTCGTCGCCGGCGTCGCCCTCACCGCGCTGTCGGTCGACGCCCTGGCCGTGACCGCGCGCATGGCGCCGCTGGCCGGCGTGCCCCTGGCGATCATGCACGCCGTCGCGATGGCCACCAGCCCGCAGGGCGCCTCGGCCTGGGCGTTCGTCGCCGCGGCCGGGGGGTACCTGCTGCTTCTGGCCGTCGACGGACGTGAACGGGCCGCCCGCTGGGGACGTCCGCTCGGGTCGACCGCCAGCTCAGCCGTCACGGCCGGGTCACGGGCGTCGAGCCTGTCGTCCGTCGGCCTCCCGTTGGCCATGGGTGCGGTGGCCCTCGCCGTCGGCGGGGCGACGCTGCTCCCGCAGGGCGGTCTGGCCCTCATCGCCGGCCCTGACGGCAGCGGCGGTGCCGGCGGCCAGACGATTCGCACGCAGAACCCGATCGTCGACCTCAAGCGCGACCTGGTGCGTCCCGACAACGTCGAGGTCATCAGGTTCACGAGCGATGCAGCGGCGCCGGAGTACCTGCGGCTGCTCACCCTGGACGTCTACGACGGCGAGGTGTGGCGCACCTCGGACCGACCGGTGCCCGAGCGCAACCGCGTGACCGACGGGCTGCCCTCCCCACCCGGGCTCGGCACCGACGTCGCCCGCAGCGAGCAGCAGTACGAGCTGGAGATCACCCCGAACCTTCAGTCGCAGTGGCTGCCCCTGCCCTACCCGGCATCTGAGGTGGCCCCAGCCGACGGCGACTGGCGCTACGACTCCTCGACCTTGGACGTGGTGGCCACCGACCGCACGACCGAGGGCCTGCGCTACGACGTGACCTCGCTCGAGGTGACGCCGACGCCGGAGCAGCTCTCGGGCCCCCCGCCGGCACCCGGACGTCTCGTGGAGATGCTTGAGCTGCCGGGTGAGACGCCGTCGGTCGTGGGTGACCTGGCCCGGGAGGTCACCGCTGACGCCGACGACAACTACGCGCGGGCGGTCGCTCTGCAGCAGTGGTTCCGCAACGACGGCGGTTTCGTCTACGACCTGTCCGTCGACCCCGGCAACGGCTCGAACGACCTCGTGGCCTTCCTCGACGAGCGTCGCGGCTACTGCGAGCAGTACGCGGCGACCATGGCGATCATGGCCCGGTCTCTGGGCATCCCGGCCCGGGTCGGCGTGGGCTACCTGCGCGGGGAGCAGGCTCAACCCGGGTACTGGGTCGTTCGGGCGCAGGACGCGCACGCCTGGCCCGAGCTGTACTTCGACGGGGTCGGCTGGGTTCGGTTCGAGCCCACCCCGTCGGCCCGCACCGGGGCGGCCCCGGACTACACGGTTCCCGGGGCCGGGCAGACCGACGTCCAGGAGTCGCTGGAGACGCCGGTCGACACCGAGGGCGACTCCGACCTGGGCGCCGTCGCACCCCTGGACGACGTGGTGCAG
Source organism: uncultured Actinomycetota bacterium (assembly GCA_963714455.1). Taxonomy (GTDB): domain Bacteria; phylum Actinomycetota; class Actinomycetes; order Jiangellales; family Jiangellaceae; genus CAVQGZ01. The sequence goes on along the minus strand of CAVQON010000020.1, from coordinate 495,797 downwards.
GAGGGCGCTCTGACCTCCGCCCAGCCCAGCAGGTTGCCCCTGCTGGCCGTCGCCGTGAGCCTGCTGCTGCTGGCGGTCACCCCGGTGGTCGCCGGCTGGGTGGTGCGCCGACGCCGGTGGCGTCGCGCGGCCGACGACCCCGCGCGCGTGGCCGAGGCTGCTTGGGCCGACATCCAGGACGCGGCTCTGGAGATGGGTTTCGCGACCGACCCGTCGGACACGATCCGGGTGAGTGCCGCCGCCCTCGGTGAGTCGGCCGGCCTCGCCGGCGAGCCGCGCGAACGTCTCGATGCCGTGGCTCGGGCCACCGAGCGGGCACGCTACGCAGGGCGTCCGCCGGCGGTCGGGGCGGTGCAGGAACGAGACGCGGTACTCGTGCGGCATGCGCTCGTCGCGGGGATGTCACGCGGCGCACGTTGGCGAGCACGTCTGTGGCCCGCCCCCATGCGCCGGCTCGTCGGACGGCGCTAGCGCGTCCGCACTGCTCGCTGCGCGTAAGGACGAGGCTAAGCGGAGGTCAGCGACCCATGTCGTCGCGACGCTTCTTCCAGCGGTCTTCGACGCGGTTCATGAATCCGGGGCTGGAGCTCTTGCCTCGGGGGCTCGACCCGCCCGTCGGGAACGTGCCGATCTCACCGGGAGCGGGAATCTTGCGCCAGCTGGTGATACCGATCCACGCCGAGGCGAGCATCAGTGCGAAACCCACGAGGGCGAGGACGATGAGCAGAGTCGTGTTGGAACCGGCCGTGATGGCGCCGGCCATCAGGACGACGATGCCAAGGGAAAAGCCGATACCCGCGACCACGAGGCGCTTGCGGTAGAACGTGCGCGCGTCCGACCCCTTGAGCTGGGTCGCGAACTTGGGGTCTTCGGCGTAGAGGGCGCGCTCCATCTGCTCGAGCATGCGCTGCTCGTTCTCGGAGAGAGGCACAGGTCCCTCCTCTCGTTGATGGCCAGGTCGTCCGTGGCCTGGGTGGAGCGTACGAACACAGGATAAGCAGGGTTCGGCTGTCGCGAAACCCGACCGTTGGAAGTTCCTCATTCGAAGCGGTAACGATCCTGCTCCGCAGAAAGTGCCGGGCCCCCGACGAGCGCGGCAGGAGCGACCGCGCCGGGCCCGAAACGGCGCACCGCACGGTCGATCGCCTGCTCGGCCTCGGTCCAGCCGCGGTCCCGTTCTCCCAGCACCAGCTGACGAGTGCTGCGCTGACGAGGGACGAGCCCACTCACCCGGACGCCGAGCAGCCGCACACGGGCGCGTTGCAGACCGAGGGTCTCCAGCGCGGCACAGACCGCCGCATGGATCTCCGGTGCAATGTCGGTCGGGTCACGCACGGTCCGGGACCGAGTCAACGTGGTGAAGTCGGCGAACCGGACGGTGAGCACCACGGTGCGACCTTGCTGACCGGCCGTCCGAAGCCGGGCCGCCACGCCGACCGCCAACCGCAGCAGCTCGCGGCGCATGACGACGGGGTCGTCGACGTCGTGGCTGAACGTGCGCTGCGACCCGACCGACCGTTCAGCCGGCTCGACGTGGACGCCGACCGGGTGGGTGACGCGCCCCCAGCTCATGTCGACCAGGTGGCGGGCCTGCGCCGGGCCGAACGCGCGGACCAGGGTGGCGCGGGGCACCCGGGCGAGGTCACCCACGGCGCTCAGACCGAGGTGGCGAAGCCGAGCCTCGGTCTGCTCCCCCACCCCCCACAGCGCCCCCACCGGCAGCGGGTGCAGAAACGCGACGACACGCTCCGGCGGCACCAGCAGCAACCCGTCCGGCTTGCCCTGGGCAGAGGCGATCTTGGCCAGCGAGGTGGTGGCGGCGCCACCGACGGTGCAGACGATGCCCTGCTCGTCGGCCACGCGGGCGCGGATGAGCTCGGCAACCGCCCGGGGACCGCCCAGACGTCGGCGGGCACCGTGGACGTCCAGAAAGGCTTCGTCGAGGGACACCGGCTCGACCAGGGGCGTCACCGACCCGAAGACCTCCATCACCCCCCTCGACACCTCGAGGTAGCGGTCGAACCGCGGGGGCAGCACGAGCAGGTCGGGCACCAGCCGCCGCGCCCGGCTGGTCGGCATCCCGGACCGCACGCCGTGCCGCCGCGCCTCGTAGCTGGCCGAGAGCACCACGCCACGGCCGTCCCCACCCACGACCAGCGCTCGTCCACGCAGCTCGGGGCGCTCTCGCAGCTCGACGCCCACGTAGAAGGCGTCCATGTCGACGTGCAGCACGGTGCAGGCGTCCTCGCCCGACTGCACGGTCGCTCGCGGCGCAGTCATCAGCCCGGGCTGCCGGGGCTGGTGTGCCACAGCTTGCGCGGCGCCCCCGAGACGTCGCCCCCGGCCGGCTTGATGTCGGCGTACGGCGACTGCCGGAAGCCGCTGGGGTGCACCAGCACCCGACGCCGACCCATCCCGCCCGCGGTGGGCCCGGCACCCTCGTCCGGCTCCTGGCCGCGGACGTCGGTCATCACCGGACGGCTGGAGCGGCTGGCGGCCTGCTGCTGCACCGAGCGCTGGTCGTACTCCGCCGTCTGCGCCATCACCGCGTGCACGGCGTCGATGCCGCCGTCCTGCCATGCCTGGTGCAGCGAGGTGAGCTCCCAGCAGCCGGTGGCACGCAGGGACACCCCGCGCGGACCGGTGCGCCGCAGCTCGCCGCGCACCACCAGCAGCCACGACCCGAACAGCGTCGCGGCGTACGGACCTTGGGCGTCTTCGAAGAACGTGGCGTCCACCGGGCCGCTGCCGTCGTCCAGGGTGAGAAAGATGACCCGCCGCCCGGAGCGCACCGGCGGGGTCTGGGTGGCGACCTTGACCCCGGCGACCAGCAGCTCGGCCTTGCTGCGCCGGCGCAGCAGGTCGATCGAGCGGGTGGTGCCCAGGTCGCGCAAGAAGTCGGTGTAGAAGTCGACCACGTGCGCGCTGGCGTCGAGGCCCAAGATCTCCAGCTCGGCCTGCACCCGCTCGCTGCTGGTCATCTCTGGTAACCCCGAGCCCTCGTCCGGCTCCGTGGACTCCAGAGCCAGGGTGAGCTGTTCGGCTCCGGTGACCGCACGTCGCGAACCACTGCGCCGCACCCGAACGCCGTCGAGATCGGCCAGCGCCAGCAGCAGGTCGCGACGGGTCGTCTGCCCCCGGCGGCGTACCGGGATCGTCGAGCCGAGGCCGTAGATGCTGTCGAACGCCCCGGCCAGCACCAGCTTCTCGGCCACTGGCCGGCTGACCCGGGCGCGGTACCAGAAGTCGGTCAACGAGTGGAACGGACGCCCGGCGATGATCCGAGCCACTTCGTCGGCGCTGATGCCGGCGACATCGCACAGCGACAGCCGGATGCCGTACGCCCGCGCGTCGGGCAGGCCGTCCGGGGGTGGATGTCGTGGCGGCTCACCGAGGATGCCCGGCGGTGGCTCGTCGTCGACCCCCACCCGCTCGACCCGGTACACGTCGTCGGAGGCGTTGACGTCGAGCGCGAGCACCGCGATGCCGAACGCGCGGGCGTCCTCGAGGATCAGCCGCTTCGGGTACATGCCCGGGTCGTGGGTGAGCACCCCGGCCAGGAACGCCGCCGTGTGGTGGGTCTTGAGCCAGGCCGACTGGTAGGTGGGCAGCGCGAAGGCTGCCGCGTGGGCCTTGCAGAAGCCGAAGGACGCGAAGGCCTCCAGCACCTCCCACACCCGCGTCACGGTGGCCTCGTCGTACCCGCGGGCCCGCGCTGCGCCCGGCAGCCAGGCCCGCACCTGCTCCTTGCCGTCGGCGTCACCGAGAGCCCGCCGCGCCTCGTCGGCCTCGGCCAGGCTGCACCCGGTGACGACGGCGATGATCGCCAGCACCTGCTCGTGGAACACCACCACCCCACAGGTCTCGCGCAGCACAGGCTCGAGGTCGGGGTGCAGGTACTCCGGCATCTGCCACCCCTGCCGAGCCATCAAGAAGGGGGTGACCATGTCGCTCTTGACCGGACCGGGACGAAACAGCGAGATGTCGATGATGATGTCGCCGAAGGTCTCCGGGGCGAACTTGCCGATCAGCTCGCGCTGGCCGGGGGACTCGATCTGGAAGCAGCCCAGGGTGCGGGTGGACTGGATGAGACGGTAGGTCGCCGGGTCGTCCAGCGGCACGCACGCACGGTCGTCGAGGTCGACGGTCACGTCATCGACCCGCTGGATCTCGGTGACCGCGTAGGCCATCGCCGACTGCATCCGGATGCCCAGCACGTCGAGCTTCAGCAGCCCGAGATTCTCCACGTCGTCCTTGTCGAACTGGCTCATCGCGAACCCGGCCAGGCTCGGCTCGGTCGGGGTGCGCTCGCGCAGGGTGGGGTCGGACAGGATCACCCCGCACGGGTGCAGCGCGACGTGCCGGGGCAGGCCGTCCAGCTTCTCGGCCAGCGCGAGCAGCACCTCGAGCTGGCCGTCGCGCAGCGCGTCACCGAGGCGGCTGGCCCGTAGCTCGGGCAGCTCGTCCAGGGCGAGACGGGCGTCGCGGGCCCGGATGTGCGGGAAGGCCTTGGCGATCGCGTCGACCTCGCCGGACGGCAGGCCGAGCGCAGCACCGGTGTCACGGATGGCGTGGCGCACCCGGTAGGTGTCCATCATCGACACGCAGGCGACCCGCTCGAGACCGAAGCGGTCGAAGATGGCCTGGTAGACCTCCAGACGGCGGGCGGACTCGACGTCGACGTCGATGTCGGGCAGGGCCTGGCGCAGCGGGGACAGGAAGCGTTCCATGAGCAGCCCGTGCTCGATCGGCTCCACGCCGGAGATGCCGAGCAGGTAGCACACGAGGCTGCCGGCGCCCGACCCACGAGCCGCTGCCCGCACCCCCATCTGCGCGACCATGTCGCACACCTCGGCGACGGTGAGGAAGTAGGCGGCGTAGCCCAGCCGAGCGATCACGTCGAGCTCGTCGGCCATCCGGTCGAGCACCTGCCGGGACGGTCGGGGGCCGTAGCGACGGCCCAGCCCGGCCTCGCAGCGTTCGCGCAGCAGAGCGTCCGCCGACGTCGCCCCGGCTCCGGACGTCCCGGATGCCCCGCTCAGGTTGCTCAGCAGGTCGTGCTCGGGGAAGTGGATCTCCCCCAGGCCCAGGTCGGATCGGGGGTCGAGGACGAAACGTTCGGCGACACCGCGGGTGTCGGCCAGCAGCCGACTCACCTGCGACTCCCCGGCGCCGGCGGCCCGCACCACGTCCTCGGCGATCTCCAGCATCTCCTTCCCGTTCTTGAGATACCCCTCTGCGTTGGCTCGGTCGAGATGGCGCGGGTGCAGCGGGACGAGCCGGCGAGCGGCGTCGAGCACGTCGGTCACCGGGGCGTCGGCGGGGTCGGCGTAGCGCACGGCGTTGCTGAGCACCACCGGTAGCCCGTGCTCGCGCCCCAGCCCGAGCATCTGTGCGGCGTGGCGGGTGCTGCCGGGTGCCAGCCGGTCACCGGCAGCCCGGTGCGAGACGGTCGCCAGCATCAGCCCGTCCGGGCCGAGCACCGACTGCCAGTCGCCCAGCGCGCGTGCAGCCAGGTCGGGACGGTGCCGGGAGAGCGCCCGACCGACGTCGGACCGAGGACCCAGCACCACCCCGAGCGCGCCCGATGACGCAGCGGCTGCAATCTCAGCCATGGTGACAGCCGGGTCGCGGCGGCGCTGCGGCACGCCGTCCACGCCCGGTCGTGAACCCGGCACGGGTGCGGGCGTCGCGCCGGCGTGGGCGGCAGAGACCAGCCGGCACAGAGCACCCCAGCCTCGCCTGCCCTCGGCCAGCACGGTCACGCGCGCGAGACGCCGGTCGACCTCGGCGCCGCCCCGAGCCGGTGTGCGGCGGCGGGGCTGGGTCTGGCGCTGCGCCGGGCTCGTCGTGGGGGGCTCCACCGCGAGATCGACCCCGAGGATCGGGGCGATGCCCGCCGACCGGCAGGCCAGCGCGAACCGGACCGCTCCGTACACCCCGTCCCGGTCGGTCAGGGCGAGGGCGTCCATGCCGTGCTCGGCGGCGCGCGCGACGAGCGCCTGCGGGTGCGAGGCCCCGTGGCGCAACGAGAACCCGGACGCCACCTGCAGGTGGACGAAGGGGTCACTGGCCACCACCGTCCTCACCTACCCGGCACGCAGCGGTGCGGTGAGACCGGGCAGCTCCGGGTGGTGCGGAAGCCCGAGCATCCTGGTCGACACCGCGAGGAAGGTCTCCGCCTCCCGCAGCAGGTCGTCGGCCTCGCGGGTCGACACCGCGCTGCTGATGCCGGCCTGGGCAGCCGCTCGTTTGGTCGCTCCCGCAGCGAAGAAGGCGGCCCACTCCTCCAGCTCGGGCGCGACCTGGGCCAGCAGCACCCAGGCGTTGCGGGACTGACGTCGTCCCGTCGGCGCTCCGTGCGTGCGCGCAGCCAGCACCGCCGCTGCGGTGCGCAGCGCGGCCAGGTGGGCCATGGCGTAGCGGTCGGTGGGCCGCACGGCGACGGCGGCCTCCTGCAGACAGCTGCGGGCGTGGGCCAGCATGTCCATCGCACCGACCCCGGCTCGGGTGACCATCTCGTTCTCCTTCTCAGTCGTAGGTACGCAGCAGCAGCCACTGATCGGCAACCGGGTCTAGCGCGAGGTCGGCGACCACGCGGGACGTCAGGCGCCCCTGGCCGGCCTCGACCCGCCAGACCCGCCGTTCCGCCGACCCTGCGTCACCGGTGCGCCACCAGCTGCTGGACTCCACCCAGAAGCCGAGGACGTCGCGCACCAGGTAGAGCCGACGACGCCAGACGAACTGGGCCGGACCCTCGATGCCGCCGACCACCCCGGAGCGCACGTCGACCGACTCGGCGTAGTGACGCATCACGTCCTCCTTCCCAGCACGGGCACCGACGGACGCAGCAGCCGTCCCTCGTAGACCAGACACACACGCTCGACAGGCAGGGGGAAGACGCCCCGTCACGGGTGCGAGGTCGAGGTCGCACCCGGACGGGAAGCCTGCTCACCGGTGGCCGCGAACCACCGGAGTCATGTTCGAACATGTGTTCGAACATGACCTAGTGAATACCCCACCCCCGACACACGTCAAGCCCCCGCGACGAAGACGTCTCACCGGCGCCTCCGGCGGGCCGGGCACCAGCGATCCGCCGAGCCGCACCTACGCTCAGCGGGTGCCGCACGACCACCCCAACGTCCGCACCGTGACCGCGGCGCTGCGAGACGCCGGCCTCACCGGCGAGGTCGTCGTCCTGCCCGCGGCCGCTCCCACCGCTGCTGCCGCCGCCGAGCAGCTCGGCTGCGTGGTCGGGGCGATCGCCAACAGCCTGGTCTTCGACGCCGACGGCGTCCCGGTGCTGGTTCTCACCAGCGGCGCCCACCGGGTCGACACCACGGCCCTGGCCGGGCACCTCGGCGTCGCAGCGGTGCGCCGAGCCACGCCAGAGCTCGTCCGCACCCATACCGGCCAGCCGATCGGCGGAGTCGCGCCGGTGGGCCATCCCGCACCGCTGCGCACCCTCGTGGACGAGTGGCTCGCCCAGCACGACCAGGTCTGGGCTGCAGCCGGGCACCCACACACGGTGTTCCCCACCACGTTCGACGAGCTCGTCGCGCTCACCGGCGGACAACCCCTGGCGATCGAGCGCTGACCGGCGTCTGTCGCAGGTCGTCTCTAGAGTTGTCGTCCATGGCCACCAGGTCGTCCCCCGACGCCACCACGTCCGCCGCCCCGGGCGACGTCGCCCCGGCGTCGGCGACGCAGACCCTGGCCGGTCGTCTGGCGATCGGCCTGGCTGTCGGCGGGGTGCTGCTGCAGGTGGCCTACCCGCTGCTGTCGGGCGAGCCCCTGCGCCTGGCCACCGTCGGCTCGGTGACGCTGCTGGCCGCTGCGGCTGTCGTGCACGCGGTCACGGTGCGCGGCTGGGCATGGGGGGCGGCGATGGCGGCGACCTTCGGCGGACTGGGGCTGACGGTCGAGGCCGTCGGGACGGCGACCGGGTTTCCGTTCGGCACCTACTCCTACACCGGCACCCTCGGCCTCGAGGTGCTCGACGTCCCGGTACTGGTGCCGATGGCCTGGATCATGCTCGGCTACCCCGCGTTCGTGGCCGGCCAGGCGTTGGCCGGGCCGCGCTGGGGCTGGGCCCTGGGCGCCTGGACGCTTGCCACCTGGGACCTCTTCCTCGACCCGCAGATGGTGCAGGCCGGGCACTGGACGTGGGACTTCCCCGATCCGGGCCTTCCCGGCGTCCCCGGCATCCCACTGACGAACTACGCCGGCTGGGTGTTCGCGGCCGTCGTCATGATGCTCGCGATGACGGCGATCGACCGAGCGCTCGGCCGCCGACGGGCACCCGTCCGCCCAGGACGACTCCCGCACGACCTGGTTCCGGCGGCGGTGCTGGTCTGGACCTACCTCTCCCAGGTGCTCGCCAACCTGGTGTTCTTCGGTCGACCCGCCGTCGCGGCATGGGGTGGGCTGCTCATGGGCCTGACGATGATCCCCTACATCAGGCTGCTGCTGCGGGACAGATCCGCGACACGGTGAGCCGCCTTCGCCTCGCCGCCGCCGTGCGCGGGCTCGGCGCTGTCGGCACCATCGGGGCCCTCGCGCTGACCGCCCACACGGCGGTCAACCTGCGCCGCCTGCGACGGCTGCCCCTCCACCCGCCCGTCGTCGCCGAGCGGGTCAGCGTGCTCGTCCCCGCTCGCAACGAGGCCCATCGCATCACGCCGACCATCACGTCGCTCCTGGCCCAGGAGCGACTGCTCGACCTCGAGATCCTCGTGCTCGACGACGGCTCCACCGACGGGACGGCGGCACTCGTCCACCAGACCGCCCACGGCGATCCCCGTCTGCGTGTCCTGACCGGGACCGACCTGCCCGCCGGCTGGCTCGGCAAGCCGCACGCGTGCCACCAGCTCGCGGCTGCTGCTACCGGCTCGACGTTGTGCTTCGTCGACGCCGACGTCACCGTGGCGCCGCAGGCCGTCGCATCCGCCGTCGCCCTGCTGCGCCAGACCCGCCTTGACGCGCTGTCCCCTTACCCCCGGCAAGTGGCGCACGGCCTCGGTCCCCGCCTGGTGCAGCCACTGGTCGAGTGGTCATGGCTGACAACCCTTCCGCTGGGCGCGGCCGAGCGGTCCCCGCGTCCGACCCTGGTCGCCGCCACGGGGCAGTTCTTCGTGGTCGACCACGACGCCTACCACCGTGCCGGCGGTCACGCCGCGGTCGCCGACGACGTGCTCGACGACGTGGGCCTGATGCGCGCCGTCAAGCGAAGCGGCGGACGAGGAGTGGCCGTCGACGGCTCTCACCTGGCTACCTGCACGATGTACGACTCGTGGGACGAGCTCGTCGAGGGCTACACCAAGTCGCTCTGGACGGCGTTCGGCAGCCCGACGGGAGCCGCAGCGGTGGTCGCCACCCTCAGCCTGGCCTACGTCGCCCCGGCTGCCGCAGCGCTGGTCGGCTCACGCCTCGGCCTGGTGGGCTACGGCGCGGGAGTGCTCGGCCGCATGCTCGTCGCGCGCACCACCGGTCAGCCGGTGCTGCCCGACGTCCTCGCCCATCCTGCCTCCGTCGCCACGTTCGGCTACCTCGTCGGCCGCTCGTGGCGAGCGCACCGACACGGCACGCTCACCTGGAAGGGCCGACCGGTCGCTCGTGGGTTGACACCGCAGACGTAGGCTCGCACGAACCATGGCTCGAGTTGCGGTGATCGGTGCGGGCATGGCCGGGCTCGCAGTCTCGGCCCGGCTCGCCAAGCGCAAGCATGACGTGACCGTGCTCGAGGCGTCCTCCACCATCGGAGGCAAGCTCGGCCGGTACTCCCGCGACGGGTTCGTGTTCGACACCGGCCCCTCGCTGCTCACGATCCCGGCCGTCTACCGTGACACGTTCCGCAAGAGCGGACGACCGCTCGAACGCGAGCTCGACCTGTTGCCGGTCGATCCGGCGTTCCACTACCGCTTCGCCGACAGCAGCGAGGTTCGGCTCCCGAACGCCTCCCGGGCCGGGGCCAGACGCGCCTTGGACGACGCGTTCGGCGACGACGCCGGCGCCCAGTGGTTCGCCCTGCTCGAGCGCGCCGGACAGATCTGGGACGTCACCCGCGGGCCGTTCCTGGAGTCCCCGCTGGAGGGGCCGCGCACCCTGGCCCGCCTGGCCCGCAACGTCGACCACGTCCGCATCGTCGCCCCGTGGCAGAGCCTGCGCGGCATGGGCAAGCACTACCTGCGCGACGCACGGCTGCGCCAGATGCTCGACCGCTACGCCACCTACTCGGGATCAGACCCGCGCACGGCCCCCGGCGTCCTGTCCACCATCCCCTACGTCGAGCAGACCTTCGGCGCCTGGCACGTGCCGGGCGGGCTGCGCAACCTCGGCGAGGCGCTTGCTCGGCGAGTGGAGTTCCGTGGCGCCACCGTGCGCACGAACGCTCGGGTCACGCAGGTGCTCGTGCAGGACGGACGCGCCGCGGGGGTTCGCCTCGCCGACGGCGAGACCATCGGGGCCGATGTCGTGATCGCCAACTGCGACGCCAGCACGCTGTACGGCCGGCTGCTGCACGGTGACCGGGCAGTCGAGCGCGCCGCGTCGTCGGTGATGCGCTCGATCAGCAAGGCCGGGCTGTCGTTCTCCGGATTCGTGCTGCTGCTCGCCGTGCGCGGACGAACCCCCGGCATGGAGCACCACACGGTGCTGTTCCCGGCCGACTACGACGACGAGTTCGACTCCGTCTTCGGCACCGCGCGTCGCGAGGCCCGTCCGGCACCCGACCCGGCTGTGTACATCTGCAACCCCGACGACCCGCAGATGCGACCGGACGGGCACGAGTCGTGGTTCGTGCTGGTCAACGCCCCCCGTCAACGCGACCTGGGCGGCCCCGACGACCAGCCGGGCACGATCGACTGGACCGCCCCCGGCGTCGCCGACACCTACGCCGACCACGTCCTCGCCGTCATGGCGCAGCGTGGTCTCGACGTGCGCGACCGGCTGCTGTGGCGGGTCGTACGCACCCCGGACGACCTGGCGCGCGAGACCGGTGCGCCCGGGGGGGCCATCTACGGGACGTCGTCCAACAGCCAGCGTGCGGCGTTCCTGCGTCCGGCGAACCAGTCGCCGATCCCTGGGCTGTACCTGGTGGGTGGGTCGTCGCACCCGGGCGGCGGCCTACCGCTGGTCGGCCTGAGTGCCGAGATCGTGAGCGACCTCGTCGGCGACGCCTGAGCCGCCCACCAGACCGTTCGCCGACGGCGGCAGGTACCGAGCGAGCCTGAGCGCGACGAAGGCCAGCAGGGCACAGCCGCCGACCGTGACACCGATGAACACCCCCGCCCAGCCCCGGTCGAGCAGCACGCCGGCGATGATCGGCGCCGACACTGCCGCCACCTGGAAGGCGAACGCCGACACGGCGTTGTACCGCCCGCGCAGCTCGTCGCTCGCGAGATCGTTCGTGATCGCCGGGACGATCGGTGAGAGCAACGTCTCGCCGGCCCCGAACACCGCCAACGACCCGACCAGCAGCATCGTGGCGATCGCGGTCCCCGGCACCAGCCCGGCAGCGCCCAGCATGAGCCAGGCGAGGGCCCATACCCCGGCCATCAACGCGAGCATGGACGTGCGGCGGCGACCGTCGATGAAGCGGAGTGCCGCCAGCTGGAGAAGGACGATCATGGCCGTGTTGGCAGCGAAGGCCAGCCCGATCGTGCGCGTGGACGCCTCCGCCACCACCCGCGCGTACCCGGCCCAGCCCGCCTCGATCACGCCGTACCCGACGAACGCCGACGCGAACACCACCAGCAAGAAGCGCCGGAAGACGGCGTCGGACACGACGTCGCGGTACCTCCCGGGGGTCACCACACGGGTACGGCCGCGGTTGCCGACATGGCGCAGCGGGCCGAGCAGCAGGGCGAGCGGCACGAGAAAGCTGAGCGCGTCGAGGCGGTAGAGCCACTCGAAGGTCGCCGGCCGCTCGATGACGGCAACGAACGCGGCCGCCACTCCACCGATGCCGATACCCAGGTTGAGCAGCGCGAACGACACCCCGAAGTACTTGGGCCGAACGGGTGAGGGCACGACTTCGGCGACCAGCGCCTGGCTGGCCGGCCAGAAGGCCGCCTGACCCACACCGAGCATGGCCATCGAGACGACCGCCTCGGGGACGGTCGTGGCGAACGACAGCCCCGTAGCACCCAGCGACGAGCTGACCAGCGCAAGGATCTGCACCCGCCGTGGGCCGAGCCGGTCGATGCCGATGCCGATCGGCCCGAGCAGCACCATGGCCACCACCGGTGGAGTGGCCGCGAGCAGTCCGACGGTGTCGAGCGCGAAGCCGCGGACGTCGTAGAGGTAGACGACCAGCAGGGGCAGGACGAGGCCGAGGCCGAGTGCGTTGACCGCTACCCCGACCAGCAGCACGCGCGCCTCGGCAGGCAGGTCGCGCAGACCGCTGAAGCGGGACATGGCGTGCAGTGTCGTCGACGCCTCAGGGCTCGGGCGACGGGTTTGCGGTCGGGCCGAGCCGGCGACGCACGACCACCAGCAGCTGCGCCAGCCCCACGACGCCGAGCACCGCCCAGACCGCAGCCCCGACGCTCACCCAGCCGGGCGCCGACGCGACATAGATTCCGGCGCCGAGCAGGAACATCGCTGTCGTGATCACTCGCGTCGGACGCTCCCAGACGGTGACCACACCGATCTCGCTCATGCCCGCGTTGCCGGCCCGCGCCCGGGAGTACTCCTGCAGCCCCATGAGGGCGCCGGCAAGCACGCACAGCCACGCGGGGGCTCCGACGACCCACAGCGCCACCAGGTACAACCCGTCGCTGACGCGGTCGACGACCGAGTCGAGCACGAACCCCCACCGGCTCGTCCGCCCGGTCATCACCGCCACCGCACCGTCGAGGTTGTCGACGACGCCGCTGAGCGCCACGACGACAGCGGCACCGATCACCCACCGACCACCCAGCGAGGCGAGGTAGACAGCCAGCATCGAGACGGCGGCCCCGACCAGCGTCACCAGGTCCGGCGAGATCCTCGCCGCGGCCAGCGGGCGTGCCAGCGTGTAGGCGACCGTGAGCCACGCGCCGGTGAGGCGGGACGAGCGGGGGTCGTACCCGCCGTGCAGCTGCGCCCACCGGTCGAAGTACTGCGCGCGGTCAAGCACCACGGCTACTCCAGAGCCCACTCGACGGTCACGGTGACACTGACCTCGTGGCTGCCGGCCTGCACCGGCACTCCCCCGGACTCCGCGGCCATCATTCGTGCCCGCACCGGCACCGGCTCGGCCGCCGAGCCCTCGCTGATGCGCACGACGCGGCCGACGGAGCGTCCGGCGGCCGCCGCATACGTCTGCGCCCGCAGCCGGGCGTCAGCGACCGCACGCGTCCGGGCCTCGGCGAGCAGCGCGGAGTCGTCCTCGACGTCCAGGCTCAAACCGTTGACTCGGGTGCTGTCGCCCCCGGCCGCAGCCGCCGCGCTGATCAGCACCCCTGCGGCGGACAGGTCACGCACGACCACCTCCAGCCCCTGGCTCACCACGAACCCGGCCACCCGTCGACCCTGATGGTCGTACTCGGTGCGGATGCTCAGCCCGCTGGTCCGCAGGTCGACCTGCGGCACGCCGGCGCTCAGCAGGGCGCGCTGCACCGCCGACATGGCCGTGTTGGCCTCGGACAGCGCGGCGTCCACGGTCGAGCCGCGGCACTCGACTCCCAGCTTCAGGCGCAGCACGTCCGGTGTCGCCGCGACGGCACCGGACCCGACGACGGTGACCGTCTCGCGCTTGGACATCAGCGACCTCCTCAGGTCAACGCGGCGTGCACCTCACGCGTCGCGGTGGACCGGTTGAGTGTGTAGAAGTGCAGGCCCGGCGCACCTTCGGCGATCAGCCGCGACGCCATCTCGGTGGCGACCTCGACGCCGATCGCACGCACCGCCGCCGGGTCGTCGGCGACGGCGTGCAGCCGGGCGGCCAGCGCAGCCGGGAACGCTGCGCCCGACAGTGCGGCGAACCGCTCGATCTGACCGACGTTCGTCACCGGCATGATGCCGGGCACGATCGGCAGGTCGCACCCGCGCCTGCGCACCCGCTCGACGAGGCGCAGGTAGTCGTCGGTCTGGAAGAAGAACTGCGTGATCGCGAACGCTGCGCCGGCGTCTGCCTTCGCGACGAGGACGTCCGCGTCGTGGTCGAGGTCGCGCGACTCCGGGTGGCCCTCGGGAAACGCGGCCACGCCCACCTCGAAGCTGCCCAGGGATCGCACGAGCTCGACGAGCTCGCTGGCGTAGCGCAGCCCGTCCGGGTGGGGCTCGAACGCGGCCTGCGGGCCGGCCGGCGGGTCGCCGCGAAGCGCGAGGACGTTGCGGATGCCGGCGTCGGCGTACTGGCCCAGCACGGCCGCGACCTCGCCACGGCTCGCGCCCACGCAGGTCAGGTGAGCCATCGGGGTGAGCGTGGTCTCTTCCGCGATGCGCCGGGTGACCCGCACCGTGCGGTCGCGCGTCGACCCACCGGCGCCGTAGGTGACCGACACGAAGCCCGGACCGATCGGTTCCAGCTCGCGCACGGCCTGCCACAGGGCATGCTCGCCGGCATCGGTCTTGGGTGGGAAGAACTCGAACGAGTACGTCACCCCGGGTCGGGCCAGCAGCTCGCCCAGCGCGACGCGCGTCGGTCGGGCACGGTGGTCGAGCTGGCGGGACGGCACGGCACGAGGGTAGGCCGACACCTGCGTCAGGACGTACCCGACGCCCTCGCCTAGCCTCGTGCCATGACCGGTGCGTTCGACGTCGAGGACCTGCGCATCAGGGTCCAGGCCGTGCTGGACGACGTCTTGGCTCACCAGGCCGACGTGCTGCACGCCGTCAGCCCCGACCTCGACCCGCTCGTGGAGGCCGCCGGCGACCTCAACCGCGGTGGCAAGCGGCTGCGCCCGGCGTTCTGCTACTGGGGGTGGCGAGGGGCCGGCGGCCCGGCTGACGGCCCCGACGGTGCGGCCATCGTGCGCGCCGCCAGCGCCCTGGAGCTGTTCCAGGCAGCCGCGCTGATCCACGACGACGTGATGGACGACTCCGACACACGCCGCGGCATGCCGGCGATCCACCGGCGTTTCGCCGATCTGCACCGTGGCGAGTCGTGGCGCGGGGAGCCCGAGCGCTTCGGGCAGGCTGCGGCCATCCTGCTCGGCGACCTGTGCCTGTCGTGGAGCGACGAGCTGCTGAGCGGGTCGGGCCTCGACGACGCCGCGCTGGCACGGGGACGTCCCGTGTTCGACCAGATGCGCACCGAGCTGATGGGCGGGCAGTACCTCGACATGCTGGAGCAGGCGCGGCCGGGCTCGCCCGCAGACGCCGCGGACCGGGCACGCCAGGTGATCCGCTACAAGAGCGCGAAGTACACGATCGAGCACCCCTTGCTGCTGGGCGGCGCACTTGCCGGCGCCTCGGCGCAGCTGTTGGCCTCGTACTCGGCTTTCGGCCTGCCGTTGGGCGAGGCGTTCCAGCTGCGCGACGACGTGCTCGGCGTCTTCGGCGACCCCGAGCAGACCGGCAAGCCTGCCGGGGACGACCTGCGGGAGGGCAAGCGCACCGTCCTCGTCGCCTTCGCGATGCAGAAGGCGAGCTCGACGCAGCAGGCGCTGATGCGCCGCCACCTCGGTGACCCGCGCCTCGACGCGGGCTCGGTCGAGGCGCTGCGCGAGGTGATCGTCGACACCGGCGCGCTGGACGAGGTGGAGCGTCTCGTGGAGTCTCTGGTGGCCGAGGCCGCCGACGCACTCGATAATTCGTCTGTCGCCGAACCGGCGCGCGGCGTGCTCACCCAGCTGATCACCGCTGCCACCGCTCGGCAGACCTGAGCCCAATACCGCACGCGAGGAGCCCCACGCATGAGAACCGTCACCGGCCCCACCGACAACGTGGTCGTCGTCGGCGCAGGTCTGGGCGGCCTGTCGGCGGCGATGCGGCTCGCGGGAGCCGGGCGCACGGTCACGGTTCTGGAGCGCGAGCCGGTGCCCGGCGGTCGCAACGGTCTGCTGGAGGTCGACGGGTACTCGTTCGACACCGGCCCGACGGTGCTGACCATGCCCGACCTGATCGCCGACGCCTTCGACGCAGTCGGCGAGCGCATGGACGACTGGCTCGAGCTCGAACCCCTCGACCCGCTGTACCGGGCGTTCTACCCGGACGGGTCCGTGCTCGACACTCACCCCGATCCTGCGTCGATGGCCGAGGAGATCCGCCGGGTCATCGGCCCGGACGAGGCGGCCGGCTACCTGAAGTTCGTCGAGTTCGTCTCCGAGCTGTACCGGCTCGAGCAGCGGCACTTCATCGACCGCAACCTCGACTCCCCGTTCGACCTGCTCACCCCGCAGCTGGCGAAGCTGGTGGCGATGGGTGGTTTCCGCCGACTCGCCCCGAAGGTTGCCGAGTACCTCAAGGACCCACGCACGCAGCGGCTGTTCAGCTTCCAGGCGCTCTACGCGGGCATGAGCCCCTACGACGCGTTCGCCATCTACGCGGTGATCGCCTACATGGACAGCGTCGCCGGTGTCTTCTTCCCCAAGGGCGGTATGCATGCCATCCCCCGAGCGATGGCCGGGGCGGCGGAGAAGCACGGTGTCGATCTCCGCTACGACACCACCGTCACCGGGGTGGAGACGCGCGGCGAGCGCGCCGTCGCGGTGCTCACCGCCGACGGCGACCGGATCCCCGCCGACGTCGTGGTTCTCAACCCCGACCTGCCCGTCGCCCGGCGCGACCTGCTGCGGCATCCGATGCGGCGTCCCTTGCGCTACTCGCCGTCGTGCGCCCTGATGCTGGTGGGGTCGTCCGCGTCGTACTCCAAGATCGGCCACCACAACATCCACTTCGGCCAGACTGGGCCAAGACGTTCCGCCAGCTCGTCGACGACGAGGTGCTGCCCACCGACCCGTCGTTCCTGGTGAGCAACCACTCCCGATCCGACCCGTCGCTGGCGCCGGAGGGCAAGCAGAGCTACTACGTGCTGTTCATGACCCCGAACCTGCACGGGGGCCAGGACTGGTCGAAGCTCGCGGGGCCCTTCCGCGACGAGATGGTGACCACCATGGAACGCGCCGGCTACGTCGGCTTCGGCGACTCCATCGAGGTCGAGAACCTCACCACTCCTTTGGACTGGGAAGCCCGCGGCATGGAGATGGGTGCGCCGTTCGCGAGCGCGCACTCGTTCACCCAGACCGGCCCGTTCCGCCCGCGCAACATCTGGGGCGAAAACGTCGTGTTCACCGGCTCGGGCACGCAGCCGGGCGTGGGCATGCCCATGGTGCTCGTCTCTGGCCGGTTGGCGGCCGAGCGGGTGCTTGGACCTGACCCGTCGTACCGCTCCCGGGCCTGGCGATAGCCCTTTGTCACTGCAGCCCGTACACGAATCCCCACATTCGCTGCCTCTGCACTCGGCTGACCTGCGCGTTTGCGCCGACGATCAGCAGCACAGGGACTCGAATGTGGGGATTCACGTACACGTCACGCGTGGACGGCAAGTGCAGCCCGAATCATGGCGATCACATGGGCCGGTCGGGTGACCGCGTCGAGCCAGGTGAACCGGAGAACGAGATAGCCCATCCCAACGAGAGCAGCGTCGCGTCGGCGATCGGTCGCGAACTGCTTCGCGTCGGAGTGGTACGCGAAGCCATCGATCTCCACCACCAGTCGTCCTTCCACCAGCAGGTCGACCCAGCCAACTCCACCGATGAACACCTGGGACTCGACCCTCAGGCCGGCCCGCCTGATCGCCAGCCGCGCCGCAGTCTCACCTGACGACCCGGCACCAGGGTCGGCCAGAGCAACAACCGCGCGAGCAGCCCGAGCACCGCGACCGGTGAGCTCCCCCACCACGTCGTCACGCTCGACACCACGCGCCAGAACCGCATCGACGACCACCAGAGCGTCGAGCTCAGGAAGGCAGCGTGCGCAGTCGGCAGCCGTTCGTGCGAGGGTCGTGACGCCGTCGATCGAGGGAGCGTCTCGTCGGTGCACGACGCCTTCGGGCAGCCTGATCCCGGACTGACCACGGGAAACCGTGACATGGACGGTGGCTGTGGGTGATAACAGAGGCAGGCCGTGCGCTGCCGCCGCGGACGCACAGCTCAGCACGCCGCCGACTGACGCAGCCAAGCGAACCGGCTCAGGAAGCTCCGTGAGCCCGACCTGTCCGCGCCCGATGCGAACGAGGCGGCCGTCAAGCAGAGCGCGTTCCACCTGGCGGCGCGGCAGTCGAGATCGGGGCATCAGGCCACCCTGGAGGCGGACCTCGTCGACGATGTCCATGTCGACGGATGCTCGCGCCGCGCACACCCTCATGCGCAGGGCACGCCGTCCCCTGGGGACGACTCACCGGCGCTCGAGGCCGTTGGGGATAGCCGTCAATCGCCCTCGGGTGCGTTCACCATCAGGACGGTGAGGCCGGACTCGGCGAGCACCTCGATGGCCACCTCGGTCTCGCGGGGGGCGACGCGTGCCATGTCGGTCCAGCCGTCCCACACCAGCACAGTCGACGGGGGCACGTCACCCAGGCAGTCGCCGAGGGCGTCCCAGTTGCGCCCGAACCAGCCCGGAAGGTTCAGCGCCGCGCTGACCGCGTCCATGAAGCCGTCCTTGTCCGTGACCCGCCCGGTGTCGAGCAGCACCATCGGCCGGCCACGCGCGTCGCAGTGCGCCTCCAGGCCGAGCACGTCCACCGGCCGGGCGACCGGCACGACGCCGGCGGGAAGCCCGGCAAGGTCGTCCAACGTGCTCCACGCCACCATCAGCGCCACACCCTGGAGAACGAGGAGTAGTGGTCGTCGGTCCAGTAGACCTCGTCCTGAGCGCCGGTGACCAGGCGCCACGGGCCACGGTCGTCCTCGCCCGGCTTGTCGACGGTGAACTCCGCGTAGTAGCCGACCTGCGCGTCGGGCAGGATCCCTTCCCGATTCTGGAAGGTGCTGCCGTCCTTGCTGTACGGGAACGGCCCACCGGCGTCGATCAGCACGAGCGTGTCTTGCGCGTTCGGCGGAAGCTCCACCTCGAGAACCCAGGGCAGACCGCTGATCGGGTCGACGTCAGAGTCCGGGAGACCCTCTGCCTGGACGTCGCCCACCGGCTCGGCGAGCGCGTCACCACCCTGCGGGCTGCACCCGGCGAGCAGACCCACCATGAGCCACGCCACGACCAACGCCACGACACCGGACCGCACCCGCATCCGCGCATCGTGCCACGAGCCGGTTCGTCTGCCCCCGGGACCGTTCTGCGATGATCCGGCCCGTGAGTGCGCGAGAGCTGGACGCCGCCGGCATCACCGACCCGATGACCCGCGAGTCCTACGAGCGGTGCCGCCGGCTCAACGCTGCACACGGCAAGACGTACTACCTCGCCACGCTGCTGCTGCCGCCGGCGAAGCGCCCCTACGTCCACGCCCTCTACGGCTTCGCGCGCTACGCCGACGAGATCGTCGACGACCTGGCCTCCACGCTCACCGAGCAGCAGAAGGCCGACTGGCTCGGCAGGTGGGGTGACTCGGTGCTGGCCGACATCGCCGTCGGGCACAGCGACGACCCGATCGGGCGGGCCCTGGTCGACACGGTGAACCGCTGGCAGATCCCCGTCGAGCACTTCGAGGCGTTCCTGCACTCGATGCGCATGGACCTGACCGTCACCGACTACGCCACCTACGACGACCTCTACACCTACGTCTACGGCAGTGCCGCCGTCATCGGTCTGCAGATGGTGCCCATCCTCGAGCCGCTGGACGACGCGGCGTACCCGGCGGCGACCGACCTCGGGGTGGCGTTCCAGCTGGCCAACTTCACCCGCGACGTCGGCGAAGACCTCGACCGCGGACGGGTCTACCTGCCCGTGGAAGACCTGGAACGGTTCGGGCTCACCCGAACGCACCTGGAGACCCGCCAGGTCACCGACGCGGTACGCGACCTGCTGGCCTTCCAGATCGCGCGGGTTCGTCGGCTCTCGCGACGCGCCGAGTCGGGGATCGGCCTGCTGCACCCCACCAGCCGCCCGTGCATCGAGGCAGCCCAAGAGCTGTACGTCGGCATCGTCGACGAGGTCGAGGCGATCGACTACCAGGTGTTCGACGCGAGGGCGACGACGTCGTCGTGGCGACGGGCCAAGGTTGCCGGGGGGGCCTACGGGCGGTCCGTGCGGGCCCGCGTCACCTCGTCCTGAGCCTCGACGCCTGCCGCGCCGCCTCGAGCGGCGGCCTCGCGTGCATCGCGCCGCCGCTGCCACGGACCGTCGCCGTAGGGCCCGACATCGATGCCCCGGCGCCCCCAGACGACCCACAGGTCGAGCGTGAGGACGATCATGGCGAAGCCGAACATGAGGTCCTCGACCGGCGCGTAGACGATCCGCCAGTCGCCGAGCAGCACGACCTGCTCGCCCGTCAGGGTCGTCGCGGGGTTGTAGGTGACGATCTCGCGGCCCGTGAGCCAGCCGTTCGTCAGCAGCTGGAAGAAGGCCATGATCGCGTAGGCGGTCCAGAAGAGCGCCCGCCGCAGCAGCCCGACGCGCAGCACCACCAGGTCGAGCAGCACCACGACGACGACGCCGAGGAGCGCCAGCTGGGTGTAGGTCATGTCGTCTCCCGCACGGCCGGCCAGCGACGAACGACGCTCACGGCTTCCAGCGTCATCACCCCGGCGATCGGGACGATGATGAAGAACAGCAGCTCCTCCAGCGGGAGCGCGCCGAAGAGCAGCACGCCGGACGTCTGGTCGGGGTCGAAGAACCAGTGGTCACGGCTGATGGCGTAGAGGTCCCACACCGCGAAGACGACGACCACCGGCGCCACCGTCAGCGCCAGCCGGCGGGGACGACGCCAGACTCGAACCCCGAGGTACAGCTCCAGCGGCAACGTCACGAGCAGGATGAACGCCAGAACGCCGAGGTAGGCGTAGGGCTGCAGGACGTCGGGCACGGCCCTAGCCTGCCCGACACCCGCGGGGTTCACGAACCGAGGTTGCGCAGCGGTCGCACCTACACTTGCCGCGTGGAGACGGCGGTGGACGACGCGCTGATCGGCCGGCTGGTCGACGGTCGATATCGCGTCCGCTCCCGCATCGCCCGGGGTGGCATGGCCACCGTCTACGAAGCCTCCGACGAGCGTCTGGGCCGCGACGTCGCCCTCAAGGTCATGCACCCCGACCTTGCCGAGGACGACGAGTTCGTCCAGCGGTTCATCGACGAGGCGCGCTCGGCAGCAGCCCTGTCACGCGACCGCGCGATCGTCACGGTGTTCGACCAGGGCACGTCGGACGGCATCGTCTGGCTGGCGCTCGAGCTTGTCCGAGGCCGGACGCTGCGGCAGGTGATCGTCGAGCGGGGTCGCCTCGACCCGCGCACCGCCCTGGCGGTCATGGACCCGGTGCTCGCGGCCCTGGCCGCCGCCCACGACGCCGGCATCGTGCACCGTGACGTGAAGCCGGAGAACGTGCTCGTCGGTGACGACGGCGACGTCCAGGTGGCCGACTTCGGCCTGGCCCACGCGGTGAGCGGTGCGGCCCCTCCCCGCGGTGCCTCGACCCGGGGACTGCTGCTGGGCACGGTCGCCTACATCTCCCCCGAGCAGGCGTTGGGCCACCCGGCAACCCAGGCCTCCGACGTCTACGCCGCCGGTGTGCTGCTCTACGAGCTTCTCACCGGCCACCCGCCCCATGACGGAGCCACCGACTACGTGGTGGTGCGCAAGCACGTGGACGAGGACGTGGCCCTGCCGTCGACCGAGATCCCCGACATCCCACCGGCGGTCGACGCGCTTGTGTCGCAGGCGACGGCACGCACGGTCGCCGACCGCTACCCCGACGCCGGGGCTTTCCTCGGGGCCGTCCGCCGCACCCGCAAGGCACTGGAGCGCGACCCAGGGACCCGCCCGACCGGGCCGTTCACCGCCGCAGCCGGGGCAGGTGCCGCCGCGGCTGCAGCCGGGTCAGCGAGGCGACGCTCCGACACCAACCCGATCCACCGGAGCACGGCGTCGATCGACCCCACCTCAGGGCCTAGTGCGGGGGCGGCCACCGTCCCGCCGAACCCGGTGACGGCGGCGGCGGTCGCGGCCGACCCGTTCGAGACGCCACCCAAGCGTCGGCGACGCAAGCGTCGACTGCTGCGGCTCGTGGTGACCGTGCTGGTGCTCGGCGCTCTCGGCGGCGCTGCCTGGTGGTGGTTCGAGGGTCGTCTCGTCGAGACGCCCCCGATGGTGGGCATGACCGTCGACCAGGCCCAGCAGCTGGCCGACGCCGCCGGACTCAGCGTGGTTCTGGGCGCTGAGGAGTACTCCGAGACGATCCCGCTCGACGCCGTGGTCTCGACCGAGCCCGCTGCTGGCCAGCCGGTGGCGCCCGGTGGCTCGGTCACCCTCGTGCTCTCGCTGGGACCGGAGCGCTACGACGTCCCGTCCATCGTCGGCACCACCCGCGCCGAGGCCGAAGCGGCCCTCGCCGACCTGACGCTGGTGCCTGGCGAGGTGGACCGACGGTTCAGCGAGGACGTCCCCCGAGGACAGGTGATCTCGCAAGATCCGGCAGCCGGCACCGAGGTCAAGCGTGGCGCCGAGGTGTCGTTCGTGATGAGCAGGGGACGTCAGCCCATCGACGTCCCGGACGTCGTCGGCGACACCCGTGCGGCCGCAGCCGAGGAGGTCGAGGCGGCAGGGCTGGTCGCCCGGTTCGGTGAGGCCTTCTCCGACGACGTCGACAAGGGCCGGGTGATCTCCCAGGACCCGAGTGAGGGCACGCTGTTTCGTGGCGAGGCGATCTCGATGATCGTCTCGCTCGGACCGGAGACCGTCGTCGTCCCCGACGTCGAGGGGCGAGACGCCGACGAGGCGCAGGCCGAGCTCGAGGCCGCCGGCCTGGTCGTGCGCACGATCGTGCTGCTGCCGGCGGGGCCGAACAACGTGCTGCGCCAGGCGCCGGCTGAAGGAAGCACGGTGAACTCCGGCTCCGAAGTCACCATCTACATCTTCTGACGCAACCGTGACCACCGTCCTCGCCGGCCGCGCCGGCTCCTTCGCCCCGGCTGCCGCCCTTGTGGGCGTGACGGCGATCTGGGGATCGACGTTCGTCGTCATCAAGGACCTCACCGAGACGATCCCGGTCGCCGACTTCTTGGCCGTGCGGTTCGCCATCGCCGCCGTGGGGTTGTGGCTGCTGGCCCCACGCTCGGTGGCTCGGCTCACGAGCGACGCGCGACGCAAGGCGATGGTGCTGGGCCTGGTCTACGGCGCCGCCCAGCTGCTGCAGACGTGGGGCCTGACCCTGGTCTCGGCTTCGGTGAGCGGCTTCATCACCGGTCTCTACGTGGTGCTGACCCCGGTGATCGCAGCTCTGCTGCTGCGCGAGTCCGTGCCGCGGGCCACCTGGCTCGCGGTGGGCCTGGCCACGGTCGGGCTGGGCGTCCTGTCGCTCAACGGGTTCGCCATCGGCGTCGGCGAGCTGGTCACGGCACTGTCGGCAGTGGGCTACGCCCTGCACATCGTGCTGCTCGGGGCGTGGTCGAAGCCCGGCCAGGCCGTCGGGCTGGCAGTCGTGCAGATGGGCTTCACCTCTGCCGTGTGCGCGGTGGCTGCCGCACCGGACGGCGTCGTGCTTCCGTCGACCGGCACGCAGTGGCTGGTGATGCTGTACCTCGCACTCGCGGCAGGCGCTCTGGCGATGGTGGCCCAGACCTGGGCGCAGGCCCGCCTGCCCGCCTCCCGCGCCGCGATCATCATGACCACGGAGCCGGTGTTCGCAGCAACCTTCGGCATCACGCTGGACGGCGACCCGGTGACCGTCCGCTTCGTCCTCGGTGCCGGCCTCGTGCTGGCCGCGATGTACATCGCAGAGCTGGGACCACGACGCGCACGCGACGGCACCGTCGCTCACCTGCCCGGCGAGTGACCGGCGCGGATAGGACGACCCGCTCCGATGATCCCCTGCGCCAACGCCACGCCGACCAGCGCGATCGCGCCGCCGACAGGCTGGTTCCAGGTGAGCTGCTCGCCCAGCACGAGGATGCCGAGCGTGGTCGACACGAGCGGGATCAGGTAGGTGACGGTGGCCGCGATCGTCGGTCCGGCGGTGCGCACGACGCGCCAGAACAGCACGTAGGCCAGCCCTGCGCCCAAGGCTCCGAGACCGATCAGCGCCAGCACCGACTCCGGGCGGATCTCGCTCGGAGCACCGCCCAGGGGAACCACGGGAAGCACGATGGCGGTGGCCAGCACGAGCTGCACACCGCTCAGGGACGCCCCGGACAGCGACGAGTCGGCCAGCCGCCAGCGCATCCACGCCGTCCCGAACCCGTAGCAGGCGGTGGCACCGAGCATGGCGAGGATGCCGACCATGTCGAGCGTGTCGACGTCCCACACCCCGAGAAGCACCCCGATGCCGACGAAGCCCAGCAGCAGACCGAGGCGCTGCTGTCGGGTGGCGCGCTCAAGCGGGATCAGCACGGCGACGAAGACCGCCACCCACAGCGGGGTGGTCGCGTTGAGAAGGCCGGCCAGGATCGACGTGACGCGGGTCTGGGCGAACGCGATCAGCGTGAACGGCACGGCGGTGATGATCGCCGCCACGACGACGAGGTCTTTCAGCTCGGAGCGCTGCAGACGAATCGGCTGGCGCATCACGAGAAGCACGATGACCAGCGTCAGCGCACCCAGCGATATGCGGCCGAAGGCGACGGCGATCGGGCTGAACGAGCGCAGCGCGAGCTCGTTGAACAAGAAGCTGCAGCCCCAGACGAGCACCAGGGCGAGATAGGCCGGCAGCCAGTCGCGGCGGCTCACCGGCCGTCGCGTGCGGCGCGCTCGTGCTCCAGCAGGCGCGACTTCACGGCGGAACCGTACGCGTAGCCACCTGTCCCCCCACCTGCCGGGACGACGCGGTGGCACGGCACGAAGGGGGCGACGAGGTTGCGCGCACACGCCTGACCTGCGGCTCGGGCGGCACCCGGCGACCCGGCGCGGCGGGCGAGCTCGGCGTAGGTGATCGGCTCACCCGGGGTCACGAGCCGAAGCTGCTCGGCCGCCGCCCGCGCGAACTCCCCACCCGGCTGACGAACCGCCACGCCGGCCAGCGCCCCCACATCGCCGTCGAAGTACCGCTCGACCGCCGACGCGACCGGGCGCACGATCTCGTCGGCCGCTGCCGGCACGTCGACCAGCCCGAGCCGGGCAAGGAGCTCCGCGACGTCGCCGAAGCCCGACGCCAGGACGACGCCGTCGTCGCCGACGACGAGCGCCAGCGGGCCGACGGGGGTGGCGAGAACAGCGGTGCCGGTCATGTGGGCTCCTTCGATGGGTCGGTCCAGAGGTACATGGCCGCGTAGCCGCGCCAGGGTCGCCAGCGTGCCGGGTCGAGGCCGTCCGCACGCACGCGCCTGGCCAGGACGAGATCCGTCGCCGGCCACGCATCCGGGTCGCCGAGGGCGCGCAACGCGATGTAGTCGGCTGTCCACGGTCCGATCCCGCGGAGGGCGAGCAGCCGGCGCCGGACCTCGAGGCGGTCGGCGCCAGGATCGAGCACGAGTCCCCCGTCGGCGACCGCCGACGCCAGGGCGACGAGCGTGTCGACTCGTCGTCCGGTGAGCCCCAGCCCGGCGAAGGCCGCGGGCCCGGCCTCGGCGACCTGCTTCGCGCTCGGGAACATCCCCGACGGGCCGACGGCGCCCGCGACCCGTCCGAGCAGAGTCCGCGCCCCGGTCACCGACACCTGCTGGCCGACCACGGCGCGTACGGCGAGCTCGAACCCGTCGAGCGTCCCAGGGACGCGCAGGCCAGGCGAGCCGTGCACGAGGTCAGCCAGGCTGGGGTCGAGTGCCAACGTGGCAGCGACGGCGCCCGGGTCGGCATCGAGGTCGAGCCACCGGCGGACGGCAGCAACGGCGGCCCCCAGATCGTTGAGCTCGGCCACCTCGAGGCGGAGCCGGACGACACCCCCGCTCGGCTTCGCGACGGCCACCCGACCCTGACCGGACCGGGTTCGAAGCCCCCGCACCAGTGTCCCGTCGTCCTCGAGGCGTTCCACGCCTGGGACGAGGCGAGCCCCCAGGTATCCCCAGACCTGCTCGGCAGCGAACGGCTCGCGGTAGGGCAACCGCAGGGCCAGGCCCGGCCCGTGCGCAGTCGGTCGACGATCGCCGTCCCGTCGTGACCCCCGAAGCGCCGACGGCGGCCGTCCGAACTCGGCACGCATCACGTCGTTGAACTGCCGGACGCTTGCGAAGCCGGCGGTGAACGCGACGTCGGCCATGGTCAGCGGGCTCTGCTCGATCAGCAGCCTGGCCATCTGTGCCCGTCGCGACGACGCCAGCCTCGCCGGGCCGACGCCCACCTCGGCAGTCAGCACCCGGGTGAGGTGGCGTTCGCTGACGTTCAGGCGGGCGGCGAGCCCGGCCACGCCGGCGTCGTCCACCGCGCCGTCGCGGATCAGCCGCAGGGCACGGGCGACGAGGTCGCCGCGGTGGTCGTCGTCACGGGTGCCCGGCAGCGCATCCGGCCGGCACCGTCGGCAGGCGCGAAACCCGGCTGCTACTGCCGCAGCGCCGGAGGCGTAGTAGCGGCAGTTCTGCGGCTTCGGCGTGCGCGCCGGGCACGACGGACGGCAGTACACCCCCGTCGACACGACCCCGAGGTAGAGGCGGCCGTCCCAGCGCCCGTCGCGGCTCGACACCGCCCGGTAGCAGACAGCGGGGTCAGCCAGCAGGTCGGCGACCACCTCGGACGGCATGGCAGCATGCTCCCCGGCGGAGCAGAGCCGGGTCTAGCGGATTTCGGACTGTGCCGTGCGTCAGTCTCGCTGCAGCAGCTCAGCCACCAGGAACGCCAGCTCCAACGACTGCGACCGGTTGAGCCGCGGGTCGCACGCCGTCTCGTAGCGCTCGTTCAGGTCGGCCTCCAGCAGGTCTTGCCCGCCGCCGAGGCACTCGGTGACGTCGTCCCCGGTGAGCTCGATGTGCATGCCGCCGGGAGTCGTGCCCAGCGACCGGTGCACCTCGAAGAAGCCACGCACCTCGTTCATGATCTGGTCGAGGTGGCGCGTCTTGTGGCCGTTCGCCGTCTCGTACGTGTTGCCGTGCATGGGGTCGGTCACCCAGGCCACCTCGACGCCGGCCGCCCGCACCTTCTCGACGATCGGCGGGAGGACGTCGCGGACCTTGTCCGCCCCCATCCGCGTGATGAACGTCAGCCGACCAGGCTCGCGTGTCGGGTCGAGCCGCTCGGCCAGGGCGACGGCGTCCTCGGGGCGCGCCGTCGGTCCCAGCTTCACCCCCACCGGGTTGCGCACGCGGGCGGCGAACTCGACGTGCGCACCGTCGAGCTGACGCGTGCGCTCGCCGATCCAGACCATGTGGGCGGAGACGTCGTAGGGCAGCCGGGTGCGCGAGTCGATGCGCGTCAGCGGAAGCTCGTAGTCGAGCAGCAGCGCCTCGTGCGAGGAGTAGAGGTCGACGCCCTGCAGACTCGGCGCCTCGGCGTCGATGGCCCTCATGAACGCCATGGCCCGGTCGATCTCGCGGGCAAGGCGCTCGTAGCGCTGGCCGGACGGGCTGTCGCGCACGAAGTCGGTGTTCCAGGCGTGCACCTGACGCAGGTCGGCGTACCCACCGTGGGTGAACGCGCGAATGAGGTTCAGCGTCGCGGACGCGGCGTGGTAGGCACGCTGCAGCCGCGCCGGGTCAGGCTGGCGGTCTGCGGACACGAAGTCGATCGCGTTCACCGCGTCACCGCGGTACGAGGGGAGCGTGACACCCTCGCGCGTCTCCATGCCGTTGGACCGCGGCTTGCCGAACTGCCCGGCCATCCGGGCGACCTTGACGACCGGCACGCTCGCCGCGTACGTCAGCACCACAGACATCTGCAGCAGCGTCTTGATCTTGTCCCGCACCTGGTCGGCGGACAGGTCGGCAAACGTCTCGGCGCAGTCCCCACCCTGGAGGAGGAACGCCTCACCTCGAGCAACAGCCGCCATCTGGCTGCGCAGCGCGTCGCACTCACCGGCGAACACCAGGGGCGGGAACGTCGACATCCCAGCGCCCACACGGTCGAGCGCGCCCTGGTCGGGCCAGTCAGGCTGCTGGGCGGCGGGACGGGCGCGGACCGCCTCGACCAGCTCTTCCAGCGCGGTCAGGTCGGCGAGCCGCCTGAGGTCGGTCGGAGCAGTCACGGGTCAAGGGTAGTTGCGCCCAGCGGGTGCCTGCTTCCGCCACCGGTTCGAGCAGCTCTGACCGGCACGAAAAACCCTGCCGTCACGCCGCATGGCCCGGTCCCGGCGGCTTGACCCCCGTTAGGGTTGGCGCCATGTACATCCGCAAGGTTGCCCTGCTGACCGCCGGTGGTCTGGCCCCCTGTCTGTCGTCCTCCGTCGGTGCGCTGATCGAGCGCTACACCGAGGTTGCCCCCGACATCGAGATCATCGGGTACAAGGACGGCTACGCCGGCCTGCTGACCGGTGACTCCATCACCTTCACCACCGAGATGCGCGAGAAGGCGCACCTGCTGCACGACCTCGGCGGAAGCCCGCTCGGCAACAGCCGCGTGAAGCTCACGAACGTCGCCGACGCCGTGAAGCGGGGCCTGGTCAAGGAGGGCGAGGACCCGCTGGACGTCGCCGCACGCCAGCTCACCGCGGACGGCGTCGACGTGCTGCACACGATCGGCGGCGATGACACCAACCTGTCGGCTCGCGACCTGGCCCTGCACCTGCGCACGCAGGCACGCGAGCTGCTCGTCGTGGGTCTGCCGAAGACCATCGACAACGACGTGTGGCCGATCAAGATGACGCTGGGCGCTCAGACGGCCGCCGACGAGAGCGTGCGCTTCGCGCAGAACATCATCGCCGAGCACTCCTCCAACCCACGGATGCTGATCATCCACGAGATCATGGGCCGGTCCTGCGGGTGGCTCACCGCGGAGACCGCGCATCGGTACCGGCGTTGGCTCGACCAGCAGGAGTGGGCACCCGGCGTGGGCCTCGACCGCGAGGAGTGGGACGTCCACGGCATCTACGTGCCGGAGATGGCCTCTGACTTCGACGCCGAGGTCGAGCGGCTCCGCGACATCATGGATCGGGCAGGCAACGTCAACATCTTCCTCTCCGAGGGTGCCGGCATCGACACCATCGTGGCCGAGAAGGAGGCCGCCGGCGAGGAGGTGCAGCGTGACGCGTACGGACACCCGCGCATCGACACGCTCAACCCTGGCCAATGGTTCGCCAAGCAGCTCACCGACCGGCTCGGCGCGCAGAAGGCGATGGTTCAGAAGAGCGGGTACTTCGCCCGCTCGGCACGGCCGAACCGCGAAGACCTGCGGCTGATCCAGGCGATGTGCGACTACGCCATCCGGTGCGCTCTCGCCGGCAAGGACGGTGTCGTCGGGCACGACACCGAGAACGGTGGACGGCTGCGCGCCATCGAGTTCGAGCGGATCAAGGGCGGCAAGCCTTTCGACATCGCCCAGCCCTGGTTCACCGAGATGCTCGACGACATCGGTCAGCACACCGCGCCGCTGGCTGAGGGTGTCGGCCCGTACTCGTAAGGGCCCGACTCGCGGTCGTCAGCTGGCTGCGGCCCGCGTCGGCGACGGGTCGCCGGCGTGCGACCGTGGCCCGGGGCCGGCCAGCACGCCGTCGGCCTGAGCCTTCTTCGCCGCCTCCATCTCGAGCTTGGCCTTCTGGGCGTACATGTCGACGTACTCCTGGCCGGAGAGCTCCATCAGCTCGTACATGATCTCGTCAGTGATCGAGCGCAGGACGAACCGGTCGGACTCCATGCCCTCGTACCGGCTGAAGTCGAGCGCCGCGCCGATGCGGACGCCAACGACGCCCTTGCCTCGGTTGGGGATCTTCTGCCCCGTGGGCTGGACGATGTCGGTGCCGATCATGGCCGTCGGCAGCACCGGCACGCCGGCTTCGAGCGCCATGCGCGCCACGCCCGTCTTGCCGCGGTAGAGCCGCCCGTCCGGTGAGCGGGTGCCCTCCGGGTACAGGCCGAGCAGCTCTCCGGACTTGAGGATGCGGATGCCGGTGTTCAGAGCAGCGATGCTGGCCTGGCCACCGCCCCTGTCGACGGGCACCTGACCCACGCCCTTCATGAAGCTCGCCGTCGCCTTGCCCTTGACGCCGCCGCCGGTGAAGTAGTCGGCCTTGGCCAAGAACGTGATGCGCCGCGGAACCACCATGGGCAAGAAGATCGAGTCAGAGAACGACAGGTGGTTGCTCGCGAAGATCGCGCCACCCGTCTCGGGGACGTGCTCGAGTCCTTCGACCCAGGGCTTGTAGACACCGTTCAGCACGGGGCCGAGCACGCCCTTCTTGAGCACCCAGTACAGCACGGGTGAACCCTACCCACTCACCGCCCTCGTGGAACCCCCTCGAGGCGTTCTCGACGGCGGTGCCGCCCGGGTGGGACACTGCCTGCATGCCCTTGATGCCCGGAGCCGAACCCTTCCATGCCGACGGCGGCAGCACTGGTGTGCTGCTGTGCCACGGACTGTCCGGCTCGCCGGCGTCGATGCGACCGTGGGGGCAGTACCTGGCCGAGCTCGGCTACACCGTCGACGTCCCACGACTCCCCGGGCACGGCACGTCGGTGGAGGAGTGCAACATGACCCGCTGGGACGACTGGGCAGCCGAGGACGAGCGCGCGCTGCTGGCGCTCGCCGAACGCTGCGACAACGTCTTCGTCGGAGGGCTGTCCATGGGGGGCGCTCTCGCGCTGCACCTCGCCCAGCGGCACCCCGACATCGTCCGTGGCCTCATGCTCGTCAACCCGGCGATCGCGACTGACGACCCGGCGGCGGTGCTGATGCCGCTGCTGCGGCTCGCTCGGATCGACCACGTGGTGCTCGGGCTGCTCAAGCCAGCCCTGGCCAACGACATCGCCAAGCCCGACATGGACGAGATCGGCTACGACCGTACCCCGGCCAAGGCCCTGTCGTCGTTCATCGCGCACTGGCCCACGATCGTGCGCGACCTGCATCGCGTGCACCACCCGATGATCGTGTTCCACTCCCCCGACGACCACGTCGTGGACAAGGCCACGGTCAAGCTTCTCAAGGCCGACAGCCACTCGTCCGACTTCACCTACGTGGCGCTCGCCGACTCCTACCACGTGGCCACGCTCGACCACGACGCCCCGACGATCTTCGAGCGCTCGGCGGCGTTCATCGAGCGGGTTCGCCTCGATCTCGACGCCCCCCAGAAGAGCGCGAGCTGACGTCGCGCATGTCGTCTGACCGGCCCGACGAGACCGCCTGGAACGAGATCGTGGCCTCGCTCCAGTCGTCCGACGAGGCCGAGGTGACCTGGCCGGCTGCCGAGGACGTCGACGACACCCCGCCTGAGCCCGAACCCGCTGGGGCGCCACCCGACGACGAGCCCGTGATCGTCTGGCGCGGCAGCGAGGCCGACATCGACGCCGAGATCGAGCGCGCCGTCCCCGACGAGCACTTCGTGCCGCCTGAGCCTCCGCCGCTGCCCCGGGCCGACCTCATCACCTGGGCCGCGTGGTCGGGGGCAATCGGCGCGCCGATCCTGCTGCTCGTGATGACGGCGCTCGGGCTGTCGTCGGGGCTGCTCGCAGCGGGCGCGGTCGTCGCGTTCGTCGGGGGTATCGCGGTGCTCATCACCCGCATGAGCAGCCAACGTGACCCGTTGGACCCCGACGACGGCGCGGTCGTCTAGAGAGCTGCTACTCCTCGACGCGCTTCTTCAGGCCCTTCAACGCGGTGTCGGTGATGACCTTCTCGGCCTTGCGGCGCATCATCCCCAGCATCGGGATGGCGACGTCGACCGACAGCGAGTACGAGACCTCGGTCAGCCCGTCGTCCTGGGCGCTGGTCGCGTAGATGCCGTTGAGAGAGCGCACCATCCGCCCGGACTCCCGCAGGTGCCAGCGAACCTCGTCGTGCTCGTCCCAGTCGTACACGTAGACGTGCTCGTCGGCGATGCCTGCCTGGTTCATCACGAAGCGGGCCTCGGCGACACGCTCGTGCTCGTCGTCGAACACCGAGAGAACCTCGACCTCGTTCACGCCGGGAGTCCACTCGGGGTAGCGCTCGACGTCGGCGATGACGTCCATGATCTCTTTGGCACTGCCTCGGATGACAATGCTCGACGTCGTGCTCTCAGCCACCCGGCGATCCTACGGTGCGCGACGGTCCTTCTCAGCGGTGTCCTTGAAGAGGAACATCCTCGCGTTCAGCGTCTCGAGGTACTGCCGGGTCAGATCCCGACGCCCGGCGAACTCGCCCCGGACGAACCAGTGCACCACTGTGCCGGCAGCCACCGGTTCGAGCCAGACCTCCATCGAGCCGTCGATCTCGCCCGCGACACTCCAGCGAGTGCCCTTCTCCGCTCGGTCCATGAACACCTCGAACCGCAGCCGGGGAAACCAGTCACGCAGCAGGGACGGGTTCGTCAACCCGGGCGCCAGCAGCGACGGCTCGACGGCCACGTAGGTCTCGTCGACGATGTCGATCGGTGCCACCGCGCCTCCTCGTCCACGTCGTCCCTGTCACCAGGGCTGGCCTAGGTGAACGCCCGCGTGGACTGTAGTTTCTGCGCATGCGTGAGTTCGAGGTACCCGCCCAGATCGAGCTACCGGTGCAGGGCAGTCTCGCCGAGATCCCGATGACGAACGCGGTGGAGGCGCCCGACGCGGTCGTCTACTCGCGGCGCGAGCCCGGGAGCAGCGCCTGGCGCGACGTCACCGCGGCGGCGTTCTGGGCGGAGGTGTTCGCTGTGGCCAAGGGCATCATCGCCGCCGGCGTGCAGGTCGGCGATCGGGTCGCGCTGATGTCACGCACCCGCTACGAGTGGACGGTCCTCGACTTCGCCATCTGGACGGCGGGCGGCGTCGTCGTCCCGGTCTACGAGACGTCCTCGGCCGAGCAGGTGCAGTGGATCCTCGAGGACTCTGGCGCCGTCGGCATCTTCGTGGAGACCATCGCCCACGCCGTGACGGTGCAGAAGGTGCTGTCGACGGCTCCCTCCTGCGCCCACGTCTGGGTCATCGACGACGGCGCGGTCGACGACCTCAGCCGCAGCGGCGGCAAGGTGACCGACGGCGACGTCGAAGAGCGTCGTGGCAGCGTGGACGCCGACTCGCTCGCCTCGATCATCTACACCTCGGGGACGACTGGTCGACCCAAGGGCTGCGAGCTGACCCATGGCAACTTCATGTTCGTCACCCAGACCTCGATCGAGACACTGTCCGAGCTCTTCGACGACGACGCCTCGACGTTGCTGTTCCTGCCGCTGGCGCACGTGTTCGGCCGCATCGTCGAGCTCGCCGCAGCGGCGGCACGCCTGCGTCTGGCCCACGTGCCGGATGCGACGACCCTGGTCGACGACCTGGGGAGCGTCCAGCCCACCTTCTTGTTCGCAGTGCCCCGGGTCTTCGAGAAGGTCTACAACTCGGCGAGCCAGAAGGCCCACGCAGGCGGCCGCGGGTTCATCTTCGACCGCGCCGCCCAGGTGGCCATCGAGCACAGCCGAGCCAAGGACGAGGGCGGCGCCGGCCTGCTGCTCACCCTGCAGTACCAGCTCTTCGACCGCCTCGTCTACGGCAAGCTGCGGGGCGCCCTCGGGGGCAAGGCGAAGTACGCCGTGTCGGGCGGGGCGGCCCTCGGAGAGCGGCTCGGCCACTTCTACCGCGGGATCGGCCTGGTGGTGCTCGAGGGCTACGGCCTGACCGAGACGTCCGCGCCGTCCACCGCCAACACCCCGGACGCAGTGAAGATCGGCTCGGTCGGGCGCCCGATCCAAGGCACGGGCGTCAAGATCGCCGACGACGGCGAGGTGCTGCTCAACGGGCCCCACATCTTCCGCGGCTACCGGCACAACCCCGACGCCACGGCCGAGGTGATCGACGCCGACGGCTGGTTCCACTCCGGCGACCTCGGCGAGCTCGACGACGAGGGCTTCTTGCGTATCACCGGGCGCAAGAAGGACATCCTGGTGACCGCGGGCGGCAAGAACGTCGCGCCCGCCGTGCTCGAAGACCGCATCCGTGCCCACCACCTGGTCAGCCAGTGCATGGTCGTCGGCGACGGCCGCCCCTACATCGCCGCGCTCGTCACGCTCGACGCCGAGGCGTTGCCCGCCTGGGCCGAGCAGCACGGCAAGCAGGGCGCCAGCCCGTCCGAGCTGGCCGAGGACGCCGTGCTGCGCGCGGAGATCCAGGCAGCGGTGGACGAGGCGAACAAGGCCGTGTCGCGGGCGGAATCGATCCGCAAGTTCATCATCATCGGCGAGGACTGGACCGAGGACACCGGTCACCTCACACCGTCGATGAAGCTCAAGCGCATCGCCGTCATCAAGGACCACGCCGGTGAGATCGAACAGCTCTACGCCTGACGCCGCGCGCGCCATGCGCTGACGAGGGGACAATCGGGCGCTATGGCACCACTGGTGGAGGTCGACGGGCTGGTCGTCGAGTTCGGGCAGGTGCGCGCGGTCGACGGCATCGACCTCAGCGTGCTGCCGGGCGAAGCCGTGGCACTCGTCGGACGCAACGGTGCCGGCAAGTCGACGACGATGCGTGTGCTCGCCGGGGTCGTCCCCGCCAGTGCGGGGCGGGTGGTGGTGGCCGGCATCAACCTGGCTGCCGACCCGGTGTCGGCCAAGCACCGGCTCGGCTACTGCCCCGACGTCGGCGGGCTCATCCCGCGCGCTACCCCGTGGGAGCACCTGCAGCTCTCCGCGACGCTGCGCGGGCTGCCGGCCGGATGGGAACCGCGCGCGCGAGAGATGCTCGACCGCTTCGACCTGACAGGTGCCGCGGACCGTGTCACAGCCGGGTTCTCCCACGGGATGGGACGGCGGCTCTCGGTCGTGCTTGCCGCGTTCCACCAGCCGGAGGTGCTGCTGCTCGACGAGCCCTTCGACGGAGTCGACCCGTTGGGCGTGGACAGCACACTCGAGCTGATCGCGGAGTTCCGCCTGCGTGGCTCGGCCGTCCTGGTGTCGACACATCTGCTCGGCCTGGCCGTGCAGGCATGCACCGAGGCGGTCGTGCTGCGTGGGGGCACGGTCGTCACCGCCGCCCCCACGGCAGACCTGGCCGGCGACGAGGGTGCCGCGCGCTACAAGTCGTTGCTGACCAGCGGGGCAGCGTAGGTGCGCCCCGGCACGACCACCCGCCAGGTGCGAGCGCTGCTTCTGCTGCGCTGGCAGATGCTTCGCACCTCGAAAGCCCGCATCGGTGCCACGGCGGCCGCTGGGGTGGCGCTCGGGCTGCTGGTCGGCGGCACAGCAGCGGCAGCCGCTGCCCCGGACGTCTACGTCGTCGAGGCGGGAAGCATCCTGCCGACGGTCTTGCTCGCCTTCGCGGTCGTCACCGCCATCAGCGGCATCGCCACCGGTGGCGGAACGGAGATCGTGCCGGCCGCCCACCTTGTCGCCTTTCCCGTCTCGCCCCGGGCCGTCTTCGTCGGGTCGGCGCTGCTGGCCCCGTTCAACCTCGCCTGGACGGTCCAGCTGCTCGCACTGGTCTGGATCACCGGCTACGTGGCGCCCGGCGCGGCCGGCCTCGTCGTCGCACTCCCGTTGCTCATGCTCTTCGTCGCGACGACCACGGCGCTCGGGCTCGCGTTGTCGTGGTGGGTCACCGGTGTGCGCGAGACCCGGCGCGGCCGCCGGGGCACCGAGGTGTTCGCGGCCGGCGCTGTCGCACTCGTGGGATGGCTCGCGGTCTCGGGCCGACTGGCGTCGGTGCTGGACTCCTCACCGCTCGCTGACCTCGTCGTGTCGTTCGTCGCGCCGGGCCGTCCCAACACGTGGCTCTGGCTCGTGGGGCTGCTCGCCGCGGTCGTCCTGGGAACGTTCGCCGGCTTTCGTACCACCGCCTGGACGCTGCGGCGTCGTGAGGACTCCGTCGCTGCCGGTGAAGGCAAGCCCGTCCGACGACGTCGAGTGACGAGTGGCGAGCTGCGCACGTTGATGGCGCTCGATCGGGCGAGCGTGTGGCGGTCGCGGCCCATCCGCCGAGGCGTGGTCGTGCTCGGCGTGGCCCCCGGCGTCGCCGCCGTCGTCGGCGGTATGTCGTGGGACGACCTGGCGATCCTGCCCAGCCTGGTGGCGGCCGGTGCCGCCCTGCTCTTCGGGGTCAACGTCTTCTGCCTGGACGGATCCGGGGCGGCTTGGCTGGAGAGCACTCCCCGAGCGGCCCGAGCCGCGTTCGTCGCCAAGGCCCGGGTGACGGCTGAGGTCGTGCTGGCCGCCGTGCTGACGACCGTCCTGCTCGGGGGGCTGCGCTCGCCTACCCCGCCGAGTGCGGGCGATGTCGCGGTCGTGCTCGCGGCAGGGTTGGCCGGCACCGCCTGGACGGTCGCCCTCGCGATGCGCCTGTCCATCCGCCGACCGCACAAGGCCGACCTGCGCGGCCCCCGCGACACCCCGGCGCCGCCGGCCGCCATGACCGGCTACTCCGCGCGGCTCGCCGCGATGGCGACCATGCTCGGCATCGCGTTCACGATCGTGGTGCGTCTCCAGTCGCCATGGCCGGGCCTGCTTCTTGCGCTGGCACTCGTGGCACTGGCGGGGCGGCATCTGGTCGTGTCCGGGCGTGAGTGGGCCGACGACCGCACCCGGGCAGGAGTCGTGACCCGAGTCGCGTTCGGGTAAGGCCGCACATGAGGCCTTGAACGGGTACGAACGGAGGATGTGGGCGGTATTCCCCATGCCCTAGCGTTTGCTCTTGGCTACTTTTTCTGAATCGGTGCTGACGTAGCGGGGGCTCGGTGCCCGACGCCCTTCGTCTGCGCGCGCCGACTGACAAGACGGGATGACGCATGAGTCGTCGGCTGGTACTGCTGATCGTCGCGGTTCTCCTCGCGGCTGCGGGGGCAGCAGCAGTGTTCTTCTACGTGCAGAACATCGAGAACGAGGCTGCCGCAGACCAGGAGCAGGTTCAGGTCCTGGTCGCCAACCAAACCGTTCCCTTGGGGCAGACCGCGGGGCAGGCGGAGACCGCCGGCTCCTTCACCCTGGCGACCATCAACGCCGACGCCGTCGCCCCTGGGGCCCTGTCGAGCATCGAGCCGGTGCGTGACCTGACCGCCCTGGCGCCCATCTACGCCGGCGAGCAGATCCTCGAGCAGAAGTTCGGCGTGCTCGGTTCGGCCGCTCCCCTGCCGATCCCGGACGGCAAGCTGGCGGTGAGCCTTCAGCTGTCCGACCCGGCGCGCGTTGCCGGGTTCGTCGGTCCTGGCTCCGAGGTGGCTGTGTTCCTCACGGCCACTCCCCCGGAGGCCGATGCCGAGGGCGAGACGCCGCAGCAGCTCACCACCGTCATCCTCCCGCGTGTCGAGGTGATCGCCGCCGGCCAGACCACGCTGGTGAGCCGCACCACGACGACGGACGAAGGCCAGACCACCGAGCAGATCCCGCTCGCCATCCTCACGGTCGCCGTCGATCAGACAGAGGCCCAGCAGATCGTCCAGGCACAGAGCCAGGGCCAGCTCTACTTCGGCCTGCTGACAGACACGTCGGAGACCGAGACGGGCCAGGTCACGCGGTTCGAGGATCTGCTGACCGGATGACACTCCTCGCAGAGCCCAACGCCGCCGCTGCTGCCGAGCTCGGCAGCGCCCTCGGTCGGTCGACGACCCTTCTGACCAGCCTCGACGCCCTCCGGGACGCGCTCGGCAACCACCTCGACGAAGACGTCGTCGTCATCGGCCCGAACGTCGACTCCGTCGGAGCGTTCCGGTTGGCGGCCGACTACCGGATCACCCGACCGACTCTGAGCGTGATCCTGGTCCGGCGCCGCGTCGAGACGGCCCTGATGTCCGAGGCGATGCGCAACGGCGTGCGTGAGATCGTCGAGGAGCGTGACCTCAAAGCCCTCAACGAGGCTGTTCAACGGGCCACGGCGCTGGCGAGCGACCTGCGGGTGCTGTCCGACGGTGGTGAGTCGCCGGCCACCCAGCGGGGCACGGTCGTGACCGTCTTCTCCGCCAAGGGCGGCTGCGGCAAGACAACCGTGTCGACCAACCTGGCAGCCATGCTGGCCGCAGAGACCGACAAGCGTGTCTGCCTGGTCGACCTCGACCTCGCGTTCGGCGACGTCGGCATCGCGCTGCAGCTCGTCCCCGTGCACACGCTGGCCGACGCCATCGCCATGGGGCCCTCCATGGACGCCGACGGGCTGCGCGACCTGCTCACCGAGCATGCCACCGGCCTTCAGGTGCTCGCCGCGCCGGTAGGACCGGACAGCAAGGACTCGATCTCCCCCGGCCTGGTCACCCGCATCCTCGACCTGCTGGCCGCGGACTTCGACGTCGTCATCGTCGACACCCCACCGGCCTTCGACGACACCACCCTGGCTGCGTTCGACCGCACCGACCTGCTGCTCATCCTGACGACGCTGGACGTGCCCGCGATCAAGAACCTCAAGGTGTCGATCGAGACGCTCAACTACATCGGCTTCCCGGCCGACAAGCTCGAGGTCGTGGTCAACCGGGCGGACGCGAAGGTGGGCATCACCGTCTCCGACGTCCAGAAGGCCATCAAGGTCCCCATCGCCGCGCGTGTGCCCTCGTCCCGCGAGGTGCCCGCAGCGACGAACCGGGGCGTGGCCATCACCGTGGATGCGCCGCGGCACCCGGTGTCCCAGGCGATCCGCTCGCTTGCCGCCACACATCTTCCGCACGTCGCCAGCCAGCTCAACGAGCCGGCGTCCAGCAAGCGCAGCATGTTCCGTCAACGAGGAGGTAGCCCCGCATGAGTCTCGCCGACCGCCTCGCGCAGGTACGACGCGAACGTGACGCCGCGGAGGCCGCGCCGACCAGCTCCGGTGCCAAGCCCAAGACACGCGTGCCCAGCGACCCGTTCGCAGACCTGAAGCGCAAGGTGCACCAACAGCTCGTCGACACCCTCGGGCCCAAGCTGTACGACTCGCGGATGACCGAGACCGAGCTCGAGCAGCGCGTCCGTCGGTCGCTGCAAGAGGTGCTCGCGCTGGAGGATGCGCCGCTCACCACTGCGGACCGGGCGCGCGTCACCCAGGAGATCGCCGACGACATCCTCGGCTACGGACCGCTCGAGCCGTACCTGCGCGACCCGGAGCTCACCGAGGTGATGGTCAACACCTACGACACGATCTGGATCGAGCGCAACGGTCTTCTGCACAAGACCGATGCCCGGTTCGCCGACGAGACGCACCTTCGTCGCGTCATCGACAAGATCGTCGGGCGGATCGGCCGGCGGGTCGACGAGGCGAGCCCGATGGTGGACGCTCGCCTGCCCGACGGCAGCCGCGTCAACGCGGTCATCCCGCCGCTGGCGATCGACGGTGCTTACCTGACGATCCGCCGCTTCTCTGCTGACCCGTACACCTCCGACGACCTCGTCGGCTTCGGCACCATGACACGTTCGGTGTCGGACTTCCTCGCCAAGTGCGTGAAGGGCGACCTGAACATCCTCGTGTCCGGCGGCACCGGCGCCGGCAAGACGACGACGCTGAACGTGCTGTCGTCGTTCATCCCTGCCGGCGAGCGCATCGTGACGATCGAGGACGCCGCCGAGCTCCAGCTGCACCAGGACCACGTGCTGCGGTTGGAGTCGCGTCCGCCCAACATCGAGGGCAAGGGTGCGGTGACCATTCGTGACCTGGTCCGCAACTCGCTGCGCATGCGTCCGGACCGGATCGTCGTCGGTGAGATCCGCGACGCCGCCGCTCTCGACATGCTCCAGGCGATGAACACCGGCCACGACGGGTCCATCTGTACCGTCCACTCCAACTCACCCCGCGACACTCTGTCCCGCGTCGAGACGATGGTGCTCATGGCCGGCTTCGACCTGCCGGTGCGCGCCATCCGCGAGCAGATCGCCAGCGCCATCGACCTGATCGTGCACCAGAGCCGGTTCAAGGACGGCTCGCGCCACGTCACCAAGATCACCGAGGTCGTGGGGATGGAGGGCGACACGATCACCCTGCAAGACATCTTCGCCTTCGACTACGCCGCCGGCTACGACGAGGAGGGCCACCCGCTCGGGCGGCTCAAGACGACCGGGCTGCGACCCAAGTTCCTCGACAAGATCGCCGCGGCCGGCGTCAAGGTCGATCCCAGGATCTTCTCCTTCGAGCGGGTGGGGGTATGACCCGAGCGCGCCGCCTGAGCGCCGCCGTGGCCGCCACGGTGGCTCTGGTCATGGTGCCCGCGTTGACGGCCACGGCCCAGCCGTCCGGACGGATCTCGTCCATCAGCTCGACCGGCGACGACGTGACCCTGACGTTCTCCGGCGTGGACCTTCCGCCGGAGACGAGCATCGACCCTGACTCGGTGGCCGTGACGCTGGACGGCGAGCCGGTCGATGTCACCGTCGTGCCGGTGACCGAGGCGGCGACGCCACCGCGCCGGACGGTGATGCTCGCCTTGGACACCAGCGGCAGCATGGCCGAGGACGGCAAGATCGAGGCTGCTCGCGACGCAGCGACGTCGTTCGTCGACCAGCTGCCCGACGAGGTGTTCGCCGGCCTTGTCGCGTTCGCCAACGAACCTCAGGTGGTCGTCGCCCCCACGCGCAAGCGAGGACCAGTTCGTCAGGCGATCGCAGGCCTTCAGCCGGCCGGTGACACCGCCCTGTACGACGCCGTGCTGGAGGCGGTCGCCGCCACGGGTGACGAGGGCGTCCGGTCGACCATCGTGCTCTCCGACGGCGGAGACACGATCAGCGAGTCCGACCTGCCGTCGACAGTCACCGGGGTTCGCGAGGCAGGTGCCCAGGTCGATGCCATCGCGCTCGGTGACGGAGCGGAAGAAGCCGTCTCGGCATTGACGCAGATCACCGCCGCGACAGGAGGAACGGTCGCATCGGCGAATGACGCCGATCAGCTCGCCGCTGCCTTCGACGTGGCAGCTCAGGCGTTCACCAACGAGCTGGTGATCACCGCCACGGTTCCCGAGGACTTCACGGCCGCCAACGCCAACCTCGAGGTGACCGCGGCGGTGGGCGAGGAGACGATCAGCGCCACCTCGTTCGTCTCCATCGGTGCCGGGGTCGAGCAAGCCCGTCCCGCGCCACCGGTCAACTACGGCCCGGTCGAGGTCCCTCCGGCGCCAGAAGGTCTTCCCCGGTGGGCCGGGATCCTCGGAATCGTCGGCGTCGGCGTCGGCTTCGCGGCGCTGCTCTGGATCGCGTTCGGCGGGACGAAGACTCGGCCGGAGGACGAGGTGAGCGGTCGACTGTCGATCTACAGCCTCACCGGCGGGCGACCGCGCAAGGAGTCGGAGGAACGAACGACGACCACTGCCCTCGGCACCAGCACGGCCGTCCGGAACGCCGTCGAGTACGCCGATCGCATGGTCAAGAAGCGGGACTTCGAAGACAGCCTGGCGCTCAAGCTCGACGCCGCCGGCCTTCCGCTGCGACCGGCGGAATGGGTGCTCGTCCACATGGCCGCCGCGATCGGCGGCGGCCTCCTCTTCCTGCTCATCTTCAGCTTCAACCTGATCCCAGCGCTGATCGGCCTCGCGCTCGGCGTGCTCCTGCCGTTCGCCTTCTTGAGCGTCAAGGCCGACCGGCGGCGCAGCAAGTTCTTGACTCAGCTCCCCAACACCCTTCAGCTCATGGCCGGCAGCATGTCGGCCGGCTACTCCCTCCCGCAAGCCGTCGACACCGTCGTGCGCGAAGGCA
Source organism: uncultured Actinomycetota bacterium (assembly GCA_963714455.1). GTDB lineage: Bacteria > Actinomycetota > Actinomycetes > Jiangellales > Jiangellaceae > CAVQGZ01. The sequence goes on along the minus strand of CAVQON010000020.1, from coordinate 454,185 downwards.
TCGACCCGATCTCGACCGAGTTCAACCGTGCCCTGGTGGAGTCACGTCTGGGCGTCCCCCTCGAGGACGCGTTGGACGAGGTCGCCGACCGGATGCAGAGCCGAGACTTCTTGTGGGTCGTCATGGCCATCCGCATCCAGCGTCAGGTCGGCGGCAACCTGGCCGAGCTGCTCACCACGGTGGCCGCCACCTTGCGGGAAAGAGAGCAGCTACGACGCCAGGTGCAGGTGCTGTCCGCGGAGGGCCGGCTCTCGGCGTGGATCCTGGGCCTGCTCCCCGTCCTGTTCGGGCTGTACCTGCTGATCACGAATCCGGACTACCTCTCCCCGCTCATCAACGACATCCTCGGATGGATCATGCTCGGCGTCGGGGCAGTCCTGATGCTGGTCGGGACCCTGTGGATGCGCAAGATCGTCAACGTGGAGGTCTAGGCGATGGACTCGGCTCTGGTTCTTGCGCTCGGTCTGGGCGCGATCTTCGTCGGCGTCTCGGTCGCCATCCTTGCCTTGGCGCACGGCGGAGGCCAGCGGGCCGCGGTCGGCCGATCGCTGGCTGCCATCGATGCCCTCGACCGGCGGGGCCCGACCTGCGGGCCAACGAGCTCGATCGTCCGTTCGGAGAACGGGTGATGACCCCGTCCTTCGCACGAGTCGCCGATCTCGGTCGCCGCTTCACCCCGGCTGACCAGACCGACCGCATCAGAAGGCGCCTGACCCTGGCCGGCAACCCCGAGGGCTGGGACGTCGACCGGGTTCTCGCCTACAAGGTGCTCGGGATGGTCATCATCGGCATCCTCGGCCTGGTCGTCCCCTGGCTGGTCTTCGACACGTCGTGGGCGATCACGTTGCTGATCGCAGCCGGAGGAGTGGTTCTCGGCTACTTCTTGCCCAACCTGGTCCTGTACCAGATGGGCTACAACCGCTCCGAGCAGATACTCAAGGAGCTACCAGACGCTCTCGACCTGCTCACCATCTCGGTCGAGGCCGGTCTGGCCTTCGACGCCGCCCTGGCTCAGGTGGCCAAGAACACCCAGGGACCGCTCGCCGAGGAGTTCTTCCGAGTGCTCTCAGAGATGCAGATCGGACGCGGCCGATCCGAGGCGCTGCGCGACCTGGGCGAGCGCACCGACGTCGACGAGCTGCGCGCATTCGTCACGGCGATGGTGCAGGCCGACTCGTTCGGTATCCCGATCGCCAACGTCTTGCGCGTCCAGGCCAGGGAGATGCGCATCAAGCGTCGGCAGCGCGCCGAGGAGAAGGCGCAGCAGGTTCCGGTGAAGATCCTCTTCCCGCTGATCTTCTGCATCCTCCCCGCCTTGTTCATCATCATCATCGGGCCGGCCGTCATCTCGATCGTTCGCAACTTCGTCACCGCCCTCTGACCAGTACGGTCAACCCATGAAGGTGCTCGTCGCCAGCCGAGGACCGACCCTCGCCACCATCATCGCGTCGGCCGGTCACGACGTCGTCGAAGCGCGCCCGGGCGACGCTCGAGGCTGGGTCGAGAGCGGCGGCAGCCCGGGCGCCGACGTGGCGCTGATCGACCTTCCCGACCTCGACCTCGCGACCGCCGTCGTCGAGCACCTGCAACGCTCGACAGGGTGCGTCTTCCGATCGTCGTCGTCGAGCATGACGCCCCTGAGTGGGTCGTCACCGACCTCAGCGTCTGTGCGACGCTGACGCCACCACTGTCGCGAGCGTCAGTCCTGGCTGCGCTGTCGGCAGCCACGACACCGATCGTGCCCGCTCGTCGGCGAGTGGCCTGGACCCCACGGGCGGCACCGCGGCGTCGGCAGGTCCGGCGGGCGTGGACGTCGCTCAACGCCACGTCGATGCCCTGTTGGCGGGGGTCGACGACCTGCTCGGCCTGGAAGAGGTCAGCCACGCGGTCTGCGAGCAGGCTGCAGAGGCCGTCGGTGCCGACGCTGTCGCGCTCCTCGTGCCCGACGACCGGGTGTGGCGGGTGTCCGGTGGCGTCGGTGTGCGGCCGCTGGAGGAGCGGATCGTCGTCGAACCCGATCACTGGCTCGTCACGCAGATGATGACGCACATGCGCGGTGCGGTGATCGACCGGTCTGACGTCGCACGAGTCCCGCCTGATGAACGCTCCGCTGGCCTCCCGGCAGCACTGGTGATCGCGACGAATCAACGCCTCGAGATCATCGTGATCGCGGGCCGAGCAGCCGGGGAGTTCAGCGCCACCGGATCTGACCCGTCTGGGCTGCGCTGATGACCGAGGCCGAGCCGGCCATGGACGACGCACTCGCCCTGCGCACTCTTGCGCGACGCCTGGCTCGCTACCAGGACTACCCCTGACACGCCCGCGTTCGCCTACTCGACGAACACCCGCTCGTCGACGAGCTGCTCCTCCACCGGCTGGCCGTCCACCTCGAACCGTGACTGCTCGAAGCGCTTGCGAAACTCGATGTCGATGCGATCGACCCCGGATCGGTTCTTCTCGATCGTCAGCACGGCCCACGACCGGTAACGCTCCGCGTTCGAGGTGTTGAACACCAGGTGGTGGCGGGCGACGACGTCGAACTTGTCGTTGAGCACCAGCACCACGTCGGGCTCGTACGCCAGCGCCGACGACCCGCGAAGATGGTGCACACGCAGTCGCTTGCCGGCCGTCAAGCCTTCCTTCTCCGCCGCGACGATGGCGAGGATCGGGACCTCGAGGTCAAGCGACAGGTCCTTCAGCCCCTCCACCACGATTGTCACCCGCTCGTCCTCAGCGTCCGACCCACCCGGGACCGGCACCTTCTGCAAGTAGTCGATCACCACGAGCGGGGCTGGCGCATCATCGGTCGAGAACTGCTCGATAGCCGACCGAATCGCGCCGAGGTCGGTCGACGAGCCGCTGCAGCGGACGACGGCGAGTCTCTCCGCGAAGCCGCGGACGACGTCGACAGCCTCCGCCGCACCCGGGATTGAGCGAAGGCGAGCCGACAGATCGCCGGTCTTGCCATCGCGGTTCTCCATGGCGTCGCGAACCAGGCGCAGCGGAACGGCGTCCATACCCATCGCCTCGCCCGCCTCGGCGGCGATCAGGCGCTGAACCACTGTGGGCGCGTCGTGCTCGAACGAGAAGTACATGCCGCGGCCCCCGTCGCGGACGACGTGACGCAGAACCTGCAGGGCGAACGTCGTCTTGCCGAGGCCCTGCGGTCCGCCGAGCAGGGCAAGCTCCCCCGAGCGAAGCCCGCCACCGAGGTACGTGTCGAGCATCCCGAAGCCCGTGGGGACGACCGCTGAACCTGCGGACTCCCCCCGGCTCAGGGCGCCATCGGCCTCGGCAAGAACGTCATCGAGCGATCGAACGTCGGTCACGTCGGTATCCTTCCCCCAGACACTGGCCAGCACCATCAGCCGGACAGGTGAAGCAGCAAGGATGTCATGAGGCAATTCGACCGCGTTCCCGTCCGCCGGACGTTGTCACTGACCGACACTGCCGTCGCCAGCACGCGCGTCGCAGCGCTCTTGCTGGGCATCATTCTCGTCTCGGCTGGGAGCCCCCAGCGGTCGATACTCATCACCATCGGCCTGCTCACCGGCCTTGCGGCGGTCAGCACCGCCGCTCGGTCTTCTGGGCTGAGCACACGGTTCCTTCCCATCGCCGAAGGGATCTGTGCCGCCGGAGTGATCCTTGCAGCACATCCCGAGTCGTTGCCTGCTTCCCTACCTGACCGCGCCAGCGCTGGCTGCCGGTCTTCTTGGCGGCATCGCCGGGGCGATTCCTCGCTGCCGGTCTCCCAGCGTTGCTCCTCCTCGTCGGCACATGGCCCTGGGTCCGGACGAGCTCGCCGAGATCTCGCAGTGGTCCACGGTGGCCTTCGGCGTCGGGCTTCTGGGCGCGTGGGTGCGCGACACACGCAAGCAGGCGTCGAGCTCCGAGGAGGAGTACGCCTACCGGGAAGCACAACGTCTGCTCTCCGAGCTCCACGCGCTCGTCCGCCCCTTGGCAGGCGGGCTCGATGCCCGCCCGATCGCGGCGTCGCTGCTGGACGACCTCGCCCTTCGCGTGCCGCTCTCGGGCGCCGCTGTGCTTCTCGAGCCGGAGGATTCCACCGAGGTCGCCGCCCAGGTGGGACAGACCCCGACAGACGGCTGGTCCCCCACAGGACACTCAAGCTCGTCGAGCGAGCTGATCACGTCGCTGCCGGTAAAGGTGGACGGTCGACACGTCGCCGAGGTTTCCGTGTCAGGCGCAGACGCTTGGACATCAGCGGACCGAAGACAGGCTGAGATGATCATTGACCGCTGGGCCAACCACCTGGACGCCGCCGTGATGTTCCGTCAGGTGCAGTCGCTGGCGACACAAGCCGAGCGTGCCCGGCTGGCGCGTGACATGCATGACGGTGTCGCACAAGACGTCGCCTCGTTGGGCTACATCGTCGACGACTTGATCGACCGCGCCGACGAGGGGCTGCCCGCAGAGGAGCTGGTTCGCCTCCGTGAGGCGATCGGGCAGGTCGTCGGTGAGCTGCGGCTGTCCATCTACGACCTTCGCGACGACGGCATCCGCAGCGGTGGGCTCGCCGGTGCTGTCGGCGAGCTGGCCCGCCGCGAAGCCAGTCTGGGGCGCAACGCCGTCCACCTGCGTCTGCACGAGACCCGCAACGTGCTGTCCGCCGACGTCGAGGGCGACTTCTACCGGATCGCCCAAGAGGCGCTGACCAACGCCCGTCGCCACTCCGGTGCCAGCAACGTGTGGGTCACCGTCGCCGTAGGGCCGGGCGGCACAGTGCTCGAGGTGGCCGACGACGGGCGTGGAATGGGCACTCCCCGGCTCGACAGCATGGGGCTGAGCATGATGGCGGAGCGCGCGGCAAGAATCGGGGCGACCCTTGAGGTCCTCCCGCGCTCGCCCAGCGGTACCGTGATCCGGGTCGAGCTCGTACCAGCGGCGGGGGCACTAGCGTCATGATCAACGTAGTACTCATCGATGACCACGCGTTGATACGCGAAGGGTTGCGCCACGCGATCGACCGCGCCGATGGCCTCACAGTCATCGGGGAGGCCGGGTCGGTTGCCGAAGGTCGGTCGGTCGTCAACCACGTCTCTCCCGAGGTCGTCGTCATCGACGTACGCCTCCCGGATGGCGACGGAGTCGACCTCTGCCGCGAGCTGAGAGACCAAGACCCCGCCCGCGGGCTGGTGATCCTGACCATGTACGGCGGCGACCAGCAGCTGCTGAGCGCCCAGAACGCCGGCGCCTCAGCCTTCGTCGCCAAGAGCGCCCCGGCGCGTGAGGTGATCGGGGCCATCCGGCATGCCGCAGAGTCCCCGGACGAGTACATGGCCGACGGGCTCGCCGCTGCCCTCAGCCGCAGCCGGGACAACGGAACGCCCAAGCTGACCAGTCGTGAACGAGAGGTTCTCGACCTGCTGGCCGAAGGGCTCGGGGTGGCTGCCATCTCGCGTCGCTTGTTCATCAGCGAGTCGACCACCAAGACCCACGTCGCCAAGATCTACGGCAAGCTCGGCGCGACGAACAGAGCACAGGCCCTGATGACAGCCATTCGCCTCGGCCTGGTTCGCAGCGACATCCGCTGACCAGGATAATCAGCCGATCAGACGATGAATTTCCGCCGTGACTGGCGTCATGCTTGGCATGTCATCTACCACCGTTCCTCATAAGGGGGAAACATGCTCGCTCGCATCCGTCAGTCCACCAAGCGTGAAGAGGGCGCCTCGGCCGTCGAGTACGGCCTGCTCGTGGCCGCCATCGCCGCCGTCATCGTCGTCGTCGTGTTCGGCCTCGGCCGCCTCGTCGAGGGTGCCTTCAACGACACCGTCGCCGTCATCGAGGCAGCGAGCACGGGCGTAGCTAGTGTACTTCTACGTGGAGACCATGAGCCATGCGCTATTCAGAAGCCGGAGCCTCGGCAGTCGAGTACGGGCTGTTGGCCTTCGCCATCGCCGCCGTCATCGCCATGGCTGTATTCGGTCTCGGCGTCGCCACTCAAGGCCTCGTCGTTCAGAACTCGGCCGCCTACGAGTCCTGTGTTCAGGGTCTCGTGCTAGGTCGCGTGAGACCGCCCCCAGGGATGTCCGCACGTCCGACCGCTACGCCGTCGGGGCGACGCACTGTCTCGTTGTCCGGCACCCGTCACCAATCGGTCCCGGCCGCGTAGTCGCCTTGGCCGACATGGTCAGCCGGGGCGGACGGCTCCGGCCACCGGCATCGAGTAGAGCGGGGCCACCGACACCGGACGCCCTGGACGTGACGCGTGCACGATCTGGCCGTTGCCGATGTAGATGCCGACGTGGCTCACACCGCCGTAGTAGCCGACGATGTCACCGGGCGAAGCGCGTCCATCGACACGCGTGGAAGGCCGTAGAACTGGGCCTGCGAGGTCCGCGGCACCGACACGCCGGCTGCTGCCCACGCGCCACCGGTGAGGCCGGAGCAGTCCCACATGCTCGGCCCGGTACCGCCGTAGGCGTAGTAGTCACCGATCTGCGCCATGGCGAAGGCCACCGCGGCCGACCCTCGTCCGGAACCAGCGACAGGGGCCGGAGCCGGCTGTTCCTCAGTCGTCCCGACCTCGTCCGGCGCGTTGCGGACGTCGGCGCGGGCTGCCTGCTCGGCGCGCGCAGCCCGAGCAGCTTCGATCTCGTCAAGAACCCGCTGCTCGCGGCGCTCCAGCCCGGCCAGCAGCTGCTCGGCCTGCTCCGCCGACGACTCCAGCGACGCCTCCTCGGCGGCCATCTCGTCCCGCAGGGAAGCCAGGACAGCCTCGCTCTCGGCGATGTCGGCCTGCTGGGCGACCAGCGCGTTGCGCTCGGACGCCACCAGCCCCAGCGCAGCGACCTGCTGGCCGGCATAGGCGTCCACCATGGTCGACTCGCTCAGAGCGTCCGCTGGGTTGTCGCTGAGCACGAGGTGCAGCGTCGGGTCCACGATGCCCTGCCGGTAGGCGGCAGCGGCGAACCCACCCAGCTCCGTCGTCATCTGCGTGACCCGCTTCGACTGGCGCTCGACGGCGGCTCTGGTTCGGGCCAGCTGCTCCTTCGCCTGCGCGTACCGCTCCTGGGCCTGCAGCAGACGCTCGTTGGCCTGCTCGGCCTCGTGGTAGAGGTCGTCGACGCGCTCGCTCACCCGCTCGACGCGGTCACGAACCTGGTCGAGGTCGGGGTCGGCCGTCGCGGGGCCGGCGAGCGCGATCGTCGTTGCCGCTGCCACAGCCATGCTGCTGGCAGCCACGACGGCGACACGCACGGGGCGTCGGAGGAGCGAAGTCACGGGAAGGGCTGTCCATTTCCATACGATTGCACTGGTTTGCCGGGCACCCTGTTGCCGTCCCGAGACCCTGATGTTACCCGACCGTGACCAATCAGCCCGGCACTCGCCGAACGGCTCCACGTGCCGTTGCTCACCAGCGTCAGGCTGGCCGCACCAGCCGTAGCGGGGGGATCAACCCCACGCCAGCCAGCGCCTCGATCGCCGCCTGTTCGTCGGGATCGAGGTGCACTCCCTCCGGCGGAGCCCCCAGCAGAACCGTCACGACACAGTCGCCACACGACCGTGGACCTCTGACCTGGCAGTCGTCGCAGTCAACCCTCATGTCGGCCGACGCTACGAACCACCTCCGACACAACCGCGCCGCGAGCGGCGATCAGTCGGTCGGTGCGGCCTCCGCGGCCGGCCGGGGCACCATCTCTATGGTTCCGGTGGCCCCGCACCAGCGGCATCGCACCTCTTCCAAGGTCTCCGACAGCACCTCGGTGTCTTCCACGGCAGGTTCGCCGGCGAGGTCGAGGTGGACGTACTCCTTGACCCGAGACGAGCGCACGACGTCGAAGCGGGTGAGGTTCCCGCACTGGCTGCATCGCCATCGCGTGTCGGCGGTCGGCCAGGTGACGGTCACGTCGTGTCCTCCGGGGGTCTGCGGTCGGTGCGGCTGTGCCGGCGCCAGGGTAGACCTGCACGGTCACTACAGTTGCGGCCACGTCGACGTGGCGGACTCTCCCGGAGGTTGCCGATGGTCACCGCGATCGTGTTCGTCAGTGCCGAGGTGGCGCAGATCCCCGAGGCGGCCGCGGCGATCGCCGAGCTCGACGGCGTGACCGAGGTCTACTCGGTCACCGGCCAGATCGACCTGGTCGCCATGGTGCGGGTGCGCGAGCTGGACGACGTGGCGACGGTGGTCACCGAGCACGTCGACAAGGTGCCCGGAGTCCTGAGCACCGAGACGCACGTGGCCTTTCGCGCCTACTCACGCCACGACCTGGAGCAGGCCTTCTCGATCGGCCTGTAGGACGCCCGCCCGGCGACCCGAGACAGCACTCAGGCCGCCGCGGCCGCCCATCGCTGCACGAGCGTCTCGGCATGGCCGGCCTGCACCGCCGCGCGGCACCGGTCCAGAGCCGCCGCCAACGCGTCGGTGAGCGACCCGGCCACCCCGTCCGCCGCCGCCACTGCGGCCGAGGCGTTCAGCAGCACGGTGTCGAGAACCGGACCGGGCTGCCCGGCCAGCGCGCGTCGGGCGGCGTCCGCGTTCTGCGCGGGCGGCCCCCCGCGCAGGTCCGACGGCTGACTTCGGGCGAGGCCGAGGTCAGCCGGGTCGAAAGCCTGCTCGGCGACCTCACCGGCATTCACGACCCAGATGCGTGACGTGGTCGTCGTGGTCAGCTCGTCAAGCCCGTCGTCGCCGCGGAAGACGAGCGCGGACACCCCACGCGAGGCGAGCACACCGGCCATGACCGGCGCGAGGCGTGCGTCCGCGCATCCCACCGCCATCGCGGTCGGACGGGCGGGGTTGGCCAGAGGCCCGAGGATGTTGAACGTGGTCGGCACCCCGATCTCGCGGCGGGGCGGCCCCGCGAACCGCATCGCCGGGTGGAAGACGGGGGCGAAGGCGAACGTGATCCCCACGTCACCGAGCACCTCGCCGACGCGCTCGACGGGCAGGTCGAGCCGGATGCCCAGCGCCTCCAGCAGGTCGGCCGATCCGGTGGCCGAGGACGCCGCGCGGTTGCCGTGCTTGACGACCGCGAGCCCCGTCGCCGCGACCACGATCGAGGCCATGGTGGAGATGTTGACCGTGTTGGACCGGTCTCCCCCGGTGCCGACGACGTCCACCACGTCGTCGACGCCGGCCGGCCTCGGGAACGGCGTCGCGTACTCGTACATCGTGTCGACCAGCGCCGTGACCTCGGTCACGGTCTCACCCTTGGTGCGCAGCGCGACCGCGAAGGCCGATATCTGGGCAGGGCTGGCCTCACCGGCCAGGATCTGCGTCATCGCCCACGAGGCCTGCGCTGTCGACAGCTCGTCGCCCGCGATGAGGGACGACAGGACGTCCGGCCACGACAGCATCGACCCGGCCACGTCGGTGTGAGTGCGCACCTGCTCAGCCAGCGGCAGGAGTCAGGCCGAGACGTCGGCGCATCAGGTCCGCCGTGGCCCGCGCAACCGCCACCGGGTCCAACGGGTGTGACACCACGGCCTCGGCCCGCGACCACGTGGCCAGCCACCCGTCCTGCGGGCGTCCGACCAGCACGAGCACCGGCGGGGCGTTGAAGATCTCGTCCTTGATGGTGCGGCAGACGCCCAGCCCGCCGGCCGGTGCCGCCTCACCGTCGAGGATGGCCACGTCGATGGTGCCGGTGTCGAGCTCGCGAAACACGTGCGGACGCGTGGCCACCTCGACGAGCTCGACCTCGGGAAGGTCCGGGTGCGGCCGACTGCCCAGGGCGAGACGCACCTGGTCACGGGTCGACCGGTTGTCGCTGTAGACGAGAACCTTCACCCGAGGCTCGCCGGCAGACGGGGACGCACCGGTGGTCGCGCTGCTCATGAGTGTCGTGGGCTCCTCAGTCTCGGGCGTGGCGCGCGTGCCCCAGGGGCAGGCGCACCACGTGTGCCGATGGTAGCCAGCCACTGGCCGCCACCGACCCGCCGGACGCAGCCAGTCGTCCGTTCGGCGCGATTCATGCCACAAAACCGCCACGAATCGGGGTGGGGGTCGTGTCAGGCCCTTGTTCATGACCATAATGCCGCCCGTGGCGTCTGCAACGGCAATGAGTGACCTCCCGGTGAGCCCGGTGGTCGAACGACCGAACAGAACCGCGGTCGGGACGATCGTCTGGCTCTCCAGCGAGCTGATGTTCTTCGCAGCCCTCTTCGCGATCTACTACACGCTGCGGGCCACGTCGCCCGAGCTGTGGGCAGAGCGAACTGAGCTGCTGAACGTCCCGTTCGCGTCCGTCAACACCACGATCCTGGTGCTGTCGTCGGTGACCTGCCAGCTGGGCGTCCTGCGCGCCGAGCGCGGCCAGGTCGGTCGGCTGGGCGGCATCCTGGAGGTCGGCAAGTGGGGCCTGCGGGAGTGGTTCATCGCTACCTACGTCATGGGCGCGATCTTCATCGCCGGTCAGGTCTACGAGTACGCCGAGCTCTTCCGCGAGGGCCTCGCGCTGTCGAGTGACCCGTACGGCTCGATCTTCTACATGGCGACCGGCATCCACGGCATGCACGTGACGGGCGGCCTGATCGCCTTCTTGTTCGTGCTCGGCCGGACGTACATGGCCCGACGCTTCACCCACGAGCAGGCGACCAGCGCGATCGTCGTGTCGTACTACTGGCACTTCGTCGATGTCGTGTGGATCGGTCTGTTCTTCACGATCTACGTCATTCAGTGATGGAGTTGGGACTGTGACCGCACTGCTCGCCAAGCGCCGCCATCCGATGGCGGCCGTTCTCGTCATGGCCGTGGCCCTGGCCGGCCTCGCCGGGCTGTACGCGCTGATGTCGCCGTCCAGCCAGGCTGCGACGACCAGCGCGACGTCCACGCAGATCGAGGAGGGCAAGCAGCTCTTTCTCGTCGGCTGCTCGTCCTGCCACGGGGTGAACGCCGAGGGTGTCGTGCGCGACGACGGCACCGTGCTCGGGCCGTCCCTCATCGGTGTCGGCGCTGCGGCCGTCGACTTCCAGGTCGGCACCGGCCGCATGCCGATGGCACGCAACGACGTGCAGGCGCCACGCAAGACGATCGCCTACACCGAGGAGGAGACAGCGGCGCTGGCCGCGTTCGTCGCCTCGCTCGCCCCGGGACCGGCCATCCCGACCGAGGAGCAGTACGACCCAGCGCTCGGCGATGTCGCCCGCGGCGGGCTGCTGTACCGCACCAACTGCGCGCAGTGCCACAACACGACGGGCCAGGGCGGCGCCCTCACCCTGGGCAAGTACGCACCGAAGCTCACCGGCGTCGAGCCGGTGCACATCTACTCGGCCATGCTCACCGGTCCGCAGAGCATGCCTGTGTTCAGCGACGCGGTCCTTGCCTCCGAGGACAAGCGCGACATCATCGCCTACCTCGACAACGTCCAGAACGAGCCGAACCCGGGTGGGCTCGGAGTCGGCCGCATCGGCCCGGTGAGCGAGGGCCTCTGGGTCTGGGTCATCGGCCTTGGAGCGCTCATCGGTGCCGCAGCCTGGCTCGGCGCCCGTTCGTCCTGACAGGAGACGCCACGCCATGACAACGCACTCCGAGATCGAGCCCGTCACCTCCGGCGGCGACCCGGTTCCCGACCCGGGGCTGCCGCCGCACACCCCACGGCTCACCGACACCGACCCCAAGGCCGCCAAGCGGGCCGAGCGCCAGGTGTCGACGATGTTCGGCGTCGCCGCACTGGGCAGCATCGGGTTCGTCGCCGCGTACCTCGCCTTTCCGCTCATCGAGGGCGACCTCGGGCGACTCCAGCTGTCCAACTTCTTGCTCGGCCTCACGCTCGGTGGCGCCCTCTTCTTGATCGGCCTCGGCGCGATCCAGTGGGCGAAGAAGCTGATGCCCGACGTCGAGGTGGTGCAGGAGCGTCACCCGCTGGCGTCCACCCCCGAGGAGCAGGCCGGCGCCATCGCAGCGTTCGAGGCCGGTACCGAGGAGTCGGGCATCGGACGGCGCTCGCTCATCCGCAACTCGCTGATCGGGTCGATGGCACTGCTCCCGCTGCCGATCGTCTTCATCCTGGGCGACCTCGGCCCGCTCAACCCCAACCCGGGAAAGGTGCTGGCCAGCACGATCTGGGGGCCAGGTGTCCGGGTGGTCAACGACGTCACGTTCGAGCCCATTCGGCCAGAAGACCTGGAGGTCGGCCAGCTGGTGAACGCGATGCCCGCCACATACAAGGAGATCCCGGAAGAAGACCACGTAGACGCGCTCACCGCGCGCGCCACGGCCTCGGTGATCCTGGTGCGGATGGAGCTCGACGAGTTCGAGGTCGAACCCGGCCGCGAGGACTGGGCCGTCGACGGCATCCTCTGCTACTCGAAGATCTGCACGCACGTCGGATGCCCGATCAGCCTGTACGAGCAGCAGACCCACAACATGCTTTGCCCCTGCCACCAGTCGACGTTCGCACTCGCCGAGGGCGGCAAGGTGGTGTTCGGTCCAGCCAAGCGACCGCTCCCGCAACTCGCGCTCGAGGTCGACGCGGAGGGATACTTGGCCGCGCAGGGTGACTTCCCTCAACCGGTGGGTCCTAGCTACTGGACGCGGGCCAAGTACGAGAACGGGGAGCGCATATGAGCGCCACTGCCAGGATCGCGAGCAAGCCAGTCGCTGCGCTCGACTCGCGGCTGACCATCGGCAAGCTGGCCAAGGACAACCTTCGCAAGGTCTTCCCTGACCACTGGTCGTTCCTGCTCGGCGAGATCGCGCTGTACAGCTTCATCGTGCTGCTGCTCTCCGGCACGTTCCTGACGCTCTTCTTCAAGCCCTCGATGGTCGAGGTCGTCTACCAGGGCTCCTACGTCCCCCTCCGCGGGGTTCCCATGTCGGAAGCCTATGCCTCGACGCTCGACATCTCGTTCGACGTCCGTGGTGGGCTGCTCATGCGCCAGGTGCACCACTGGTCGGCGCTGCTCTTCGTGGCGTCGATGACGGTGCACATGTTCCGCGTGTTCTTCACCGGCGCGTTCCGGCGTCCGCGTGAGATCAACTGGTCGATCGGCGGCGTCCTGCTGCTCATGGGCCTGGCCGCCGGCTTCACCGGCTACTCGCTGCCCGACGACCTGCTCTCGGGTACCGGCCTGCGCATCATCGAGGGCATCGTCCTCTCCATCCCGGTGGTCGGCACGTACCTGTCGTTCATGATCTTCGGTGGCCAGTACCCGGGCGACGACATCATCAGCCGCCTCTACATCGCCCACGTCCTGATCGTGCCGGGACTGATCCTGGCCCTGGTCGGGGCGCACCTGCTGATCCTCTGGTACCAGAAGCACACCCAGTGGCCCGGCCCGGGGAGGACCGAGCAGAACGTGGTCGGCTACCCGCTCTTCCCCGTCTACACGGCCAAGGCCGGGGGCTTCTTCTTCGTCGTGTCCGGCGTCATCGTTCTGATGTCGGCGCTGATCCAGATCAACCCGCTCTGGTTCTGGGGACCGTACGACCCGTCACAAGTCACCGCCGGAACACAACCCGACTGGTACATCGGCTGGCTCGACGGCATGCTGCGGGTGATGCCCGGCTGGGAGTTCGTCATCTTCGGGTACACGTTGAGCCTCAACGTGCTGATCCCGTCGGTGGTGATGCCCGGCATCCTGACGACCATCCTGATCGCCTACCCCGCGATCGAGAAGTTCGCGACCGGTGACGACCGTGAGCACCACCTGCTGGACCGTCCGCGCAACAACCCCACGCGCACCGGCATCGGCGTCATGGCCATCGTCTTCTACGGGATGCTCTGGCTGTCGGGCGGCAACGACTTCGTCGCCACGATCTTCCAGATACCGGTGAACTACATCACGATGTTCATGCAGATCGGGCTGTTCGTCCTGCCACCTCTGGCGTTCGTCATCACCCGGCGGATCGCCATCGGGCTCCAGCGGCGGGACATGGAGCGACTCACCCATGGCCGCGAGACCGGTGTGATCCGCATGACGACCGAGGGCGAGTTCTACGAGGAGCACGAGCCGGTCAGCGAGTACGAGGCCTACGCCTTGACAGCGCAGCCGCGTCCGGCCCTCATCGAGGCCCAGCCCGCGGTGGACGAGAACGGGGTCAAGAACCCGAACCACAAGAAGAGCAAGCGGCAGGCCGCTCTCAATCGGTTCTACTGGAACAACACCGTTCAGAAGCCGACGGCCGACGAGCTGCACAACGAGCTCGAGCATGCCGCCCACGACACCGAGGACCACCTCGAGCACGAGATCCTGCCTGGTGGCGGACACAACCCACCCGAGGCCACGCGCCACTAGCCGGAGGTGACGCGCCACTAGGCAGTCGCTCGCTGGACGAGGCGAGCGTGTGCTTGGCGAGGTGTCTGCGCCTCGCCAAGCACACCGACAGCCAGTTGACGTGATCAACTGCGGGGCGCCGCGAGGGTGGGGGTGCTAGCCAGGACGTGCGACCAGCGGCGGCGGTACCGAAGCTCCGGTCTCCGTGGCCCACGTGCGAGCCAGGGCGATGCGCTCGGGAGCGCTCGGGTGCGAGGCGAACCACCAGTGCAGGGCGCGGGGCGGGTCAAGGTCGGACAGAGCCGCCACGGCAAGGCTGCGCTGCATGCGGACGAACGTGTCCGCATCGCCGGTGAGCTCGAGAGCCACCACATCTGCCCGTGCCTCGATGTGCCTCGAGACGGTCATCTCGCCCGGTCCGCCCACCAATCCGAGCACCGTCACCGTCGCGAGGACGAACGGCACGGCCGGGGCTTGACCCAGAGAGGCGCCAGATGGCGCCCAGCGTCCGCGCGTCGCCACTCTGGGGAAGAGTACCGGCAGAGGTCACTCAGCGGCCGCCACGAGCCAGCCAGCGCCGTCAGGAGCACCACGAGCGCCGCTCCCCCAGCTCCGAGCAGCGTCCCGGTGAGGACGTCGCTCTCACGGGCGTGGGCAAGCTCGTGCGCGACGACGATCTCGACCTCGTCGTCGGGGGCCTGCTCCAGCAGCGTGTCGTACAGCACGAGGCGTTTCGTGGGCCCGAAGCCCGACACGTATGCGTTGAGGGTGCTCGTCCGGCGGGAAGCGTCGGAGACGAGCACGTCGCCGACGGCAACGCCTTCCTTCTCGGCCAGCTCGAGCAACGAGGTGCGCAGCGGCGACTCGGCCAGCGGCTCGAAACGGTTGAACGCCGGCTCGACAACCCAGGGGTAGGCCAACGACGTGACCACGACCAGGCCTGCGGCGCCCGGCGCCGCCGCCATCCACCACTCGCCACGCCAGCGTGCCGGCCAGCGAGCGGCCAGCATCACGATGGCGAGCACCCCCAGCAGGGTCAACCCCGCCTGCACGCCGAACCCCCGGGCCAGGTCGAGCGCCCAGTCGCCCCAGTCACGCGTGGAGAGGCCGTACTCCCGACGTACCGACTCCTGCCACGCCGACAACGGCAGGGTGATGAGGCGGACGGCCAGCAGCACGAGGACGCCCCCGACGAACCCAGGTACGAGGACGGGCGACCAGCGCGGGCTGGGCAGAAGACGCACCAGCCGCGCTCCCCACGGTGCGAACCCGACGGCGACCGTCACCGCGAGGCCGAGAACCAGGGACAGGTAGGCCGGGGGCCGCACCGCTGCACGGAAGTCGTCGGCCCGGGCGATCTGCGCCGGGGTGAAGTCGACTGCAGCGTCGGCAGAAACCGTCAGGTCGGGCGGCGCGTCCAGGGGCGTCCACGGCGTGCTCAGCCAGACGGCGACGCCGAGACCGACCGCCGTCGCCACCGTGACCAGGACGAGTGCGCGCACGCCTGCCGGCCGCCGGGAGGCGTACCCCGACATGCCGCCCGTCCCGCGCGCCAGGTCGACCACTCGTCGATGGTAGGCGCGCATGTGAACGAGTTCATCTGGTCGCCGGCCGGTCGACCTGGCAGGCTCTCGCCATGGCGACCGATCCCCGCAACGGCATGGACATTCTCGACGACGACGCCTCGTGGGCGCTGCTCGAGAGCCAGGTCGTGGGGCGGATGGCCGTGGCCGTCGCCGGCGAGGTCGACATCTTTCCGCTCAACTACCTCGTGCACGAACGCACGATCGTCTTCAAGACCGCTCCGGGCAGCAAGCTTGCAGCGCTGGCTGCCAACGCCCGGGTGACGTTCGAGATCGACGGGTACTCGCCGGAGTCCGGCGACGCCTGGAGCGTGGTGGTCAAGGGTTTCGCGCAGTCGCTTCAACGCTTCAGCGAGATCTACTCCGCCGAAGACCTTCCCCTCTTCCCGTGGAACGCCTCCCCGAAGGAGTTCTTCGTCCGGATCACGCCGCGACAGGTCGCGGGCCGGCGATTCTCGGTTGTCGAAGACCAACGGCCCCGGGCTGACGCCTAGGAGCGTCGCCGCGGGGCCGGTGGGCGGTGGTTGGAGCCCGTCAGTGGGCCCACTCACCGCGGTAGAACTCGAACACCCAGAAGAACAGCGCGGCGATCAGCAGGCCGAACCCGATGATGGCCAGCCACCACCCGAACACAAGTCCGAGCGTGAGGACGGACGCTGAGCCGGCGACCATCAGCGGGGTCCACGACTTCGGCGCGAAGAAGCCGAGCTCGCCGGCCGCCTCGTAGATCTCGCCGTCCGGACGGTCCTCGGGTGGAGTGCCCCCCAGTCGGTTGGCCACGAACATCAGGTAGAACGCCAGCATGGCCGTCAGCGCGAAGGTGAGCACGAGGGCGGTAGTGCCCGTCGGGTCGCCCGAGAGCAGCCAGTACACCGGGGTGACGACACCGAAGAACACGGTCATGCCGATGAAGATGATTCCGCTGGTGCGCATCAGACGTCCTTCGGTCGACCGGTCTGGCCGGAGTCGGAAGCGCGAAGCTCGCCCTCGGTGACCGGCTCGCGGTCAGCGGGGCCGAGCGTCTTGGTGAGCACCCCGGCGTTGTCCTGGTTGAACCCGTGCTCGGCCGCGGCCAGCTCGGGGAACTTGAGGTCGAACGCCGGACGCTCCGACCGGATCCGCGGGATGCGGTTGAAGTTGTGGCGCGGCGGCGGGCACGAGGTCGCCCACTCGAGCGAGGCGCCCCAGCCCCAGGGGTCGTCGACCGTCACCTTCGGCGCGTTGCGGGTGATCCACACGTTCCACAGGAAGAACAGCGTGGAGCTGGCCAGGATGAACGCACCGACCGTCGACACCTGGTTGAAGATGGTGAAACCGTCTTCAGGCAGGTAGTCGGCGTAGCGGCGGGGGAAGCCGATGGTGCCGAGCCAGTGCTGGATCAGGAACGTCGTGTGGAAGCCGATGAACAGCGTCCAGAAGTGCCACTTGCCCAAGCGCTCGTTCAGCATCCGGCCGGTGAACTTGGGCCACCAGAAGTAGAAGCCGGAGAACATCGCGAACACGACGGTGCCGAAGATGACGTAGTGGAAGTGAGCCACGACGAAGTACGAGTCCGAGGTGTGCCACGTCATCGTCGGCGAGGCCAGGATGACGCCGGTCAGGCCGCCGAACAGGAACGTGATGAGGAAGCCGACCGCCCACAGCATGGGTGTCTCGAACGTGACCGAGCCACCCCACATGGTGCCGATCCAGTTGAAGAACTTCACGCCTGTCGGCACCGCGATGAGCATGGTCATCAGGGCGAAGAACGGGAGGTAGACCGCGTTCGTCGTGTACATGTGGTGCGCCCACACGGCCATCGACAGAGCAGCGATCGCCAGCGTCGCGCCGACCAGGCCCTTGTAGCCGAAGATCGGCTTGCGGCTGAACACCGGGATGACCTCGGAGATGATGCCGAAGAACGGCAACGCGATGACGTACACCTCGGGGTGGCCGAAGAACCAGAACAAGTGCTGGTAGATGATCGCCCCGCCGGTCGAGGGGTCGAAGATCTGCGTGCCCCAGTTGCGGTCCGCGTACAGCGCGATGAACGTCGCTGCCAGCACCGGGAAGACCATCAGCACCAGGACGCTGGTGACCAGCACGTTCCAGGTGAAGATCGGCATGCGGAAGAAGTTCATTCCCGGCGCACGCATGGTGATGATCGTGGTGATGAAGTTGACCGAGCCGAGGATCGTCCCGAGGCCGGCAAGCGTCAGCCCGATGATGCCCAGGTCAGCGCCTACCTGCGGGCTGTAGACCTCGGTGGAGAGCGGGACGTAGGCGTACCAGCCGAAGTCGGCCGCGCCGCCGGGGGTGAAGAAGCCCGCCGCGGCGATCAGACCACCGAACAAGAAGGTCCAGTAGCTGAACATGTTCAGCCGCGGGAACGCCACGTCCGGCGCCCCGATCTGCAGCGGCATGATCGCGTTCGCGAAGCCCGCGAACAGTGGCGTCGCGAACAGCAGCAGCATGATCAGGCCGTGCATCGTGAACATCTGGTTGTAGAGCGTGTCGCTGACGAACTGGGTGCCCGGCTCGAAGAGCTCGGCGCGGATCACGAGCGCCAGCAGGCCGCCGATGAGGAAGAAGAGGAACGACGACGCCATGTACATGTTGCCGATCACCTTGTGATCGGTGGTCGTCATCCAGCTGACGATCTTCTTGCCCAGCGCGGGCTGCGGCGGCTCCGGGGTTCCGCCCGCCTCCAGGACGGGGGGCTCGGCGTACGTCGTCATTCGCTGTCTCCCTCGGTGCCGACCGTCTCCTGACCGAGACCGTCCTCGGACCCCGGCGTTGTCGCCGATCGTTCGCCGTCGAAGGAGGCCCGAAGGGGCACCTCCACGAGGCCAGTCTGACCCTTGGCGGCAAGCTCGTCCATGTGCGCCTGGTACTCCTCCTCGGATACCACGACCGCCTCGAACAGCATGCGTGAGTGGTACGTGCCACACAGCTCGGAGCAGCGCCCGGCGAAGGTGCCTTCTTTGGTGGGCGTGAGCTGGAACGAGTTCGTGCGGCCCGGGATCAGGTCCATCTTGAAGTAGAACGACGGCACCCAGAACGAGTGGATGACGTCGGGTGAGTTGAGCTGGAACTCCACGACCTGGTTCACCGGCAGGTACAGCTGCGGGATCGTCGCTGCCGTGCCGACGTCGTAGACGTCCTCGTCGATGTAGTTGAAGGTCCACGACCACTGCTGGCCGATGACGCCGATCTTGACGTCCGGCTCGGTCTCCTTGGCCAGCACCTCGTTGGCGTTGGTCATGGTCCAGAAGAAGAGCACCCCGATGATGAACAGCGGGACGACGGTGTACATCGTCTCGATCGGGATGTTGTAGCGCACCTGCTCGGGCAGGCCCTGGTCGCTGTGCTTGCGCCGGTAGACGATGGACGCCCACGCGATGAGGCCCCACACCAGGGCGCCCACGGCGAGCGCGGCGATCCAGGTGCCGACCCAGAGGTCGCCGATCAGGGGTGCCCGGTCGGATGCCGCCTCGGGCAGGCCGGAGATCTTGAAGGCCTCGTCCTGGGTGATGCCGCATCCGGACAGCAAGGTGGCGGCCACGACTGCGCCTGATGCCGTCGCCAGCCGGACCGGTCGTGACCAGGTCCGGCGACCACGGCGCGCGTCGTCGCCCTGGGTGCCTGAGGTTCTCGCCAGCGTCGTCATGCCTCGCTCTGTCTTCGTCGAAGGTGCCGCAGTCCAACGGGAGAGTAGCGTCCCACTCCTGCAGAAACCCACCCTCTCCCGGTGTTTGGCGCGCTGAAAGGTGTCGGATGTGACATATCTCGACGCCGCGTCGGGCGAGAGACTGCATCCAGCGGCCCGCGAGGTGATGCTCGCCGCCCTCGACGAGGGCTGGGCCGACCCGGCCCGGCTGTACCGCGAGGGGCGTCGGGCCCGGCTGCTGCTCGACAACGCCCGCGAGGTGGTGGCCGCGCACCTGCCGGCCCGACCGGACGAGGTGGTCTTCACCGCCAGCGGTACCCAGGCGCTGCACCTGGGCGTGCTGGGTGGTCTGGGCGGACGGCGCCGGGCCGGTGACCGGTTGGTGACCTCGGCGGTCGAGCACTCGGCGGTGCTGGCGGCGGGCGCGACGCACGTCCGGCGTGGCGGCCGCCACGACACCGTCGCGGTCGACGCGCACGGGTCGCTCGACCTCGACGCCTTCGAGGCCGCACTGAGCAGCGGGGACGTGGCGCTCGCGGCCGTTCAGTCGGCCAACCACGAGGTGGGCACGGTGCAGCCGCTGGACCCGGTCGTGGCCTGCGCCACCGAGGCAGGCGTGCCGCTGCTGGTCGACGCGGCCCAGTCGTTGGGCCGGATGCCGGTGCCGACCGGGTGGTCGATGCTGACCGGCAGCGCACACAAGTGGGGCGGGCCGGCCGGGGTGGGGGTGCTCGCGGTGCGGCGCCGCACCCGGTTCACCTCGCCCCTGCCCGAGGACGAACGAGGCGGCGGGGTGGTGCCCGGCTTCGAGAACGTCGCCGGCGCGCTGGCCGCGGCCGCCGCCCTGCAGGCCCGGGCCGGCGAGTCGGCTGACCTGGACGCCCGGCACCGACCCCTGGTCGAGCGGATCCGCCGCGAGGTGCCCCGGCTCGTCCCGGACGTGCAGGTGGTGGGCCACCCGACCCAGCGCCTGGCACACCTGGTGACGTTCTCGTGCCTCTACGCCGACGGTGAAGCCCTGCTGACGGCGCTGGCTGAGGCCGACATCGCCGTGTCGAGCGGGTCGTCGTGCACGGCCAGCACGCTGCGCCCGAGCCATGTGCTGGAGGCGATGGGCGTGCTCACCCACGGCAACGTCCGGGTGTCGCTGGCCCGGGACACGACGGCGGCCGACGTCGACCGGCTGCTGGCCGTCCTGCCGGGAGTCGTCGCCGAGGTGCGGTCGCACCTGGGCGCGGACCGGCTGTAGGGCGGCCGCTGCGGCGTCAGGCCATTCGGCGCACGTGGTAGACGGGGACGCCGTCGGGGTCGACCGACTCGCCGACGAACTCGTGCCCGCGCATGCGGCACCAGGCCGGGATGTCGATTCGCGCGGCCGGGTCGTCGGCAGCCACGGCGATCACCTCGCGTGTGGCGACGTCCGCGATACGTCTGGCCAGGTGGATCACCGGGAGCGGACAGCGATGACCCCGGCAGTCCTCCTGGACCACCGGGGTCGGCAGCATGCTGATCTCGGCCGAGACCAGAAAGCGCTAGTGGAAGGAGTCGCCGCAGGCGCACGAGCCGGTGGCGTTGGGGTTGTCGATGGTGAAGCCCTGCTGCTCGATCGAGTCGACGAAGTCGATCGTGGCGCCGCCGAGGTAGGGGGCGCTCATGCGGTCGACGACGACGTTGACCCCGCTGAAGTCCAGCACGACGTCGCCGTCGAGCTGACGCTCGTCGAAGAACAGCTGGTATCGCAGACCTGAGCACCCGCCCGGCTGAACGGCGACGCGCAGGGCCAGGTCGTCGCGCCCCTCCTGGTCGAGCAGGCTCTTGACCTTGCTGGCTGCGCCATCGGTGAGGACAACCGCGCTGGTCGACTCGTCCTGGACAGTCATCTCGCTCCTCGAGTAGCCGTGTCGTGGGAACGACATCGTGACACAACCGGACACGTCGAGCCACCCGCCGTCACGTCCTCCAACGCACCGGCGACGCCGTTGCTTCCCCACTCTCGCCTCGCGCTTGAGGTGGGGACGCCTCTCAGCGTCCCCAGGTGCGGGCGACCCGTTCGGCGAGGTCGGCCAGCGCCCCCGCCGGGTCGTCGAGCGAGCGCCGCTCGCCGAAGGCGTCGACCATCCCGTACGCCCCGTCCACGCCCGCTGCCCGCAGCTCACGCGACCCCACCTCGAGCCGGCCGGCCAGGGCCACGCAGGGCACGCCTGCGCCGGCCGCCAGACCGGCGACCCCGGCGACGACCTTGCCGGTGAAGGTCTGCGGGTCGAGCTTGCCCTCGCCGGTCAGGACGAGGTCGGCGCCGGCGAGTCGTTCGCCGAAGCCGGAGGCCTGGGCGACCACGTCGATCCCCGGACGCTGCCGGGCGTCGAGCACGAGCAGGGCGTAGCCGAGGCCACCGGCCGCCCCGGCCCCGGGCGCGTCGGCGGTGGCCCGGTCGACGAGGTGGGCGAAACGGCTCAGCGCCCCGTCGGCGGCGAACAACCGCTCGCTGGACAGGCCCTTCTGCGGCCCGTAGACGTTCGTGGCGCCCCGAAGCCCGAGCAGCGGGTTGGTCACGTCCGTGGCTGCGACCAGTGCCCGGCCCACCAGACGTGCGCGAACCGGGTCGAGGTCGACAGCGGTGAGCGTGGGCAGCGACGCCGCTCCCCCGGTCAAGGCGTCGGGCGGCTCACCGGTGGCGCCCAGCGCGGCCAGCATGCCGGCACCGCCGTCGTTCGTGCCCGACCCACCGAGCCCGACGACGACCTCGTCGGCCCCGGCGTCGATCGCGGCTGCGACCAGCTCACCGACCCCGACCGTGGACGCCGCTTCGGCGACGTCGGTCTCCGGCCTCACGCCGGTCGTGTCGCGGGGAAGCAGGGCAAGCCCGCAGGCCTGGGCCGACTCGACGTAGGCCGTCGTTGCTGTCGCCGTGGGGTCCCCCGCGTCCGACGACGGACGACGGACCAGCAGAAGGGTTGCCGGCGTCGGCTGCCCCATCGGGCCGGTGACGGTCAACGCGAGCAGCTGGCCACCGAGCGCCGCGTGCAGGGCGTCGACGAACCCCGGTCCCCCGTCCGACATGGGGGCCAGCAGCAGGTCGTCGTCGGGACGCCGTCGGGCCCAGCCGCGGCGTATCGCCTCGGCCGCCTCGGCAGCGGTGAGGGTGCCGGCAAACTTGTCGGGCGCGAGAAGCACCTGCACGGGCTCAGCCCCGTCCCAGCTCGCCGCTGGCCTTCGAGACGTCGGCGAGGGCGGCATCGACCTGAAGCGCCAGCGAGGCGTCGAGTCGAGTGTCGTTGCCCAAGGAGCGCAGCGCCTGCTCGGCAGTGCCCAGTGCGCGCAGCAGCCGTGCGTTGTCCGCGCGGAGCAGGGCCTCGACACGGCGGGCCTCGTCCACCCGTCGCTGGGCAGACATCACCAGGGTGAGCCCGACGAGCAGCACGGCGAGCGAGAGCACAACGAGGCCGACAGCCATGGCGTGGGAGTCTGCCTCAGGCCGGCCGACCTGGCCACGGCGCCCGCGCCCGCGCACCGGCCCAGGTGACGCGACGGGTGTCGTGGGGGAAGATGGGCGGACCATGACTGCTGACACCGCCGCGCCCCACTCGGGGGCTGACCTGCCGCTGCTGCTCCTCGGACGGGGAAGTGACCCTGGCAGCGAACGAGGGGTGGAGTGTCCAGGCGACCTCCCGCCGGCCAGCGACCCCGACTTGGTCGAGCGAGCACAGCGGGCGAAGGACGCCCTTGGCGAGCGGCTGTTCGTGCTGGGGCACCACTACCAGCGCGACGAGGTGATCCAGTTCGCCGACGTCACCGGCGACTCGTTCAAGCTCGCGCGGGAGGCGGCGGCGCGTCCGGACGCGGAGTTCATCGTCTTCTGCGGCGTGCACTTCATGGCCGAGAGCGCCGACATCCTGACCGCCGAAGACCAGCAGGTGATCCTGCCTGACCTCGCCGCCGGGTGCTCGATGGCCGACATGGCCCGCCTCCAGCAGGTCGAAGAAGCGTGGGAGCGCTTCGAGGACGCCGGCGTCGCCGCCGACGTCGTCCCGATCACGTACATGAACTCCTCGGCCGACATCAAGGCCTTCTGCGGGCGCCACGAGGGCGCCGTCTGCACGTCCAGCAACGCCGAGCGGGCCCTGACCTGGGCTTTCGAGCAGCGCGAGCCGGGCGCCGGCAAGGTGCTGTTCCTGCCCGACCAGCACCTCGGTCGCAACACGGCCGTGCTCGAGCTGGGGCTGACGCTGGAGGACTGCGTGGTGATCGACCCGCACAGGCCGGACTTCGGCGTCACCGACGACGAGCTGCGCGCCGCTCGCATGCTGCTGTGGCGGGGGCACTGCTCGGTGCACGGACGGTTCAGCGCGGCGTGCGTGGACGACGTCCGCGAGCGAGTGCCGGGTGTCAACGTGCTGGTGCACCCCGAGTGCACCCACGAGGTGGTGACGAAGGCCGACTACGTGGGGTCGACGGAGTACATCATCTCGATGCTCGAGGCTGCCGAGCCCGGCTCGGCCTGGGCGATCGGGACCGAGCTGAACCTCGTCAAGCGGCTGGCGCTGCAGTTCCCGGACAAGAACGTCGTCTTTCTGGACGACACAGTCTGCTTCTGCGCCACCATGAACCGCATCGACCTGCCGCATCTGGTGTGGTCGCTGGAGAACCTCGTCGAGGGCCGCGTCGTCAACCGCATCGAGGTGGACGACGACGTCGCCCACTGGGCGCGGGTGGCGCTGGACCGGATGCTGGCGCTGCCCGGCGGGACCACGGCGCCGTCCGCTGACTGACGCTGCCCTGCTGACCGCCAGTTGCGCCGGACCCTGGCTCTGCCCCGAGCAGCTGCGCGGGGGCCGGCACGGCGGCCTGGCGCGGGCGCGGGCGCGGGCGACACTGAGCGGAACTCCACGCGGAAGTTTGGGGGTTTCCACGGGAGATCTGCCTTGGAAACCCCCAAACTTCCGCCGTCACGTGATCCTTTGGGGGCCGGAGGGGGCTGGGGGCGTCAGAGGACGGGGGCGTCCCACACGGCGAACCAGCGGCTGACGTCGGGCTCGATCGGCAGCTCGGCCGAGATCACGCCGCGCACCTGCAGCTCCAGGGCGTTGTCGCGCTGCTGGGCTGACCCGGCCTGCGGTGCGAACGGGTAGAACGTGCCGCGCTTGGGCAGGTACACCAACGCGACGACACGTCCGTCGGTGGCCTTGAACGGCACCAGGTCGCACAGGATGTTCGGACCGAAGCCCTCCATCTGAAGCGTGGTCGTGACCGCGTGCAGATCGGTCACCAGGGCGCCGAGGTCGTCCGCGCTGCCGTTGAGGACGACCCAGGTGTAGCCGTGGGAGTCCCGCGACAGCGCCGGACGCGATGCCTGCAGCATCGCCGTGACGTCGGCCTCGAGCCGGTCGAACGGGGCACCCTCGGGGTCTCGGTAGCAGACGGCGACCGACCCCGTGGAGCGAAGCCCGGCGGCGACGTCGAGGGTGATGGCGGCGGACGGGATCGCGAAGAGGGCGTCCAGGTCGGGGCCCTTGACCTTGCGGCGGCCCATGACCGCGTCGAAGAATCCCATCTACATCGGCCGTCCCAGCTCGGCGGAGATCTTGGCGAGCTGGTCGAGGCGCTTGTCCAGCGGCGGGTGGGTGGCGAACAGCGAACCGATGTCGAAGCCCTTGTTCGTGAAGGCTGGGTAGATGAAGAAGGCGTTGTAGGGCTCCGCGGCGCGAAGGTCGCGGGTCGGGATCCGGGCCATGTCGCCGGAGATCTTCGTCAACGCACTGGCCAGGGCGGCAGGCTGCCCGGTGAGGATCGCTCCGGCCCGGTCAGCCGCCAGCTCGCGGTAGCGCGACAGCACCCGGGTCAGCAAGAAGCTGACCGCGTACACCACGACACCGATCAACATGAAGACGAAGAAGGCGGCGGCGCTGTTCTGGTCTCGTCGTCCGACCGACGACCACATCGCGCTGCGGATCATGAACCCGGCGATCACCCCGACCGCCGACGCGACCGTCATCACCGTGACGTCCTTGTGGGCGATGTGGCTCAGCTCATGGCTGAGCACGGCTTCCATCTCCCGCTCGTCCAGCCGCTTCATCAGCCCGGTGGTCACCGCGACCACGGCGCGGTCCTCGCTGCGCCCGGTGGCGAACGCGTTGGGCACGTCGCTGACGCTGATGGCGACGCGGGGCTTCTTCATGTCCGCCAGTGCGGCCAGCCGGTCGACCAGGGCGTGCAGCTCCGGGGCGTCGGCAGGGCTCACCTCGCGGGCACGCATGCCCTTCAAGGCCAGCGTGTCGGAGTAGTACCACTGCGCCCACAGCATGGCGATCGGCAGCACGCCCCAGATCAAGAACCCGGACGCGTTGCCGAAGAGCAGGTACAGCGCGGCCGCGAGCGCCACGTAGAGCAGCGCCAGCAGAACCATGGTGACGACCATGCGGGTCGCCAGGCCGCGGTCAGGCTGAAAACGAGTTCGTGCCACGTCTGGTCAACTCCACAGGTCGTTCCGGCGTTCCCGACGAGCTCGACGAGCTCGACCGCTCAGCCAGGCAGCAGACCTTCGTCGCTCAGGTACTCCCGCACCTCGTCCAAGGTGGCGTCTGCCGGCGGCAGCACCAGGTCGCTCTCGACGAACACGTCGGTGGCCACCGGGGTGCCCTTCTCGTGGATCTCGGCCAGCAGGCGGGTGAGCGCACCTCTGAACTCGGCGGTGTCACCCACCGAGATGGCGTGCTCGACGGCCCCGTCGAGCTCGTTCAGGTCGGCCAGCTGCGCGGCATCGATCTCGTACTGCCCCTCACCGAGGATTCGGATGATCATGCCGGGTTCCCCTCCGACTTGGGCGCGGCGGCCGGATCGGTCGCGGCGGGCTCGTCTGTCGCCTCGATCGCCGGGGTGGACGCCGACGGACCAGCGCCGAGCTGCGCCTTCATCTTCGTCAGCTCCAGCTCGACGTCGTTCGTGGACGCCATGCGCTCCAGCTCGAGCGTGATGTCGTCCTTGGACGTGCCGGTGACGTCCTCCAGGGCACCGGAAGCGATCAGCTCGTCCACCGCTCCAGCCCGCGCCTGCATCTCCGACGTGCGGTCTTCGGCCCGCTGCACCGCCAGGCCGACGTCGCCGAGCTCTTCGGAGATGCCCGACACCGCCTCGGTGATGCGGGTCTGCGCCTCCGCAGCGGTGTAGGTGGCCTTGATGGTCTCCTTCTTGGTGCGGAACGCCTCGACCCGCGCCTGGAGCCGCTGAGCGGCGAGCGTCAGCTTCTCCTCCTCGGCCTGCAGCGCGGCGTGCTGCGTGGCGAGGTCGCTGATCTGCTGCTCCAGCCCCGACCGGCGAGTGAGCGCCTCTCGTGCGAGGTCTTCGCGCGACATCGCCAGCGCCTTCTGCGCCTGGTCGTGCAGCTTGTCCGACTCGGTCTGCAAGCGCGCGATCTGCAGCTCCACCCGCTTGCGGCTGGTCGCGACGTCCGCGACGCCACGACGCACCTTCTGCAGCAGCTCCAGCTGCTTGGTGTAGCTGTAGTCCAGCGTCTCTCGCGGGTCTTCCATCTTGTCCATCGCCTTGTTGGCCTTGGACCGGAAGATCAGCGACATCCTGTTGAACACACCCATGGGAGCAGACTAGGCCCGGGGTCGGGCAAACGTCACCGCGAACCCGCGCCTGCGCCGTGGGCACCACGTATCCTGGCGCCGATGTTCCGCCGACAGAGCTCCGCCGAGTCCGACGCCGCTGCCTCAACGCCCGCGTCCGTGGCGAGCGACGCCCCTGCTGGGGGCAAGGGCCGACCCACGCCGACCCGCAAGGAGGCCGAGGCAGCCCGCAAGGAGCGCGTCAAGCCCACGCTGAACAAGAAGCAGGCGCGCAAGAAGCAGAAGGAGCTGGCCCGCGCCGAGCGCGACGCGACGTACAAGGCCATGCAGTCCGGCGACGAGAGCCACTTCCCGCGCCGCGACCAGGGTGACGTGCGCCGTTACGTGCGAGACATGGTCGACGGCCGACGGCTGCTCACCGAGTTCTTCCTGCCGGTGATGATCGGCATCCTGGCGCTGTCGCTTCTCCCGATCCCGGCGCTCGTGCAGACCATCACGCTCGTGTGGCTGGTGGCGATCGCCCTGGTGTTCGCCGAGCTCGGCTGGCTCGGGTACCGGCTGCGCAAGGGCATCGCCGAGCGGTTCCCCGACGACACCAGCAAGGGCAACACCATGTACGGCGTGGTGCGCGCCACCCAGATGCGCCGCCTGCGCCTGCCGAAGCCGGCGGTGCGCCCCGGCCAGCCCCCGCGCGGCTGACGACGCATCGCTCGCCGCGCGGCGCCGCGCGCCCGGTGGATAGGGTCGAGGGCATGGAGTTTCGATACCTCGGCCGGTCCGGCCTGAAGATCAGCGAGATCACCTACGGCAACTGGATCACCCACGGTGGCCAGGTGGACGACGGCACCGCGCAGGCCTGCGTTCAGGCGGCGCTCGATGCCGGGATCACGTCGTTCGACACGGCCGACGTCTACATGAACGGCGCAGCCGAGACCGTCCTGGGCACCGCGCTGGCCGCCGAGCGCCGCGAGTCCCTGGAGATCTTCACCAAGGTCTACTGGCCCACGGGGCCGGGCGGGCCCAACGACATGGGGCTGAGCCGCAAGCACATCCGCGAGTCGATCGACGCCTCGCTGCGCCGGCTGCGTACCGACTACGTCGACCTCTACCAGGCCCACCGCTTCGACACCGAGACCCCGCTCGAAGAGACGATGCAGGCCTTCGCCGACGTCGTGCGATCCGGCAAGGCGCTCTACATCGGCGTGTCGGAGTGGACCGCCGACCAGATCCGCGCCGGGGCCGCGCTCGCGCGCGAGCTGCACGTGCCGTTCGTCTCCAGCCAGCCCCAGTACTCGATGCTGTGGCGGGTCATCGAGGACGAGGTCGTGCCGGCCTGCCGCGAGGAGGGCCTGTCGCAGATCGTCTGGTCGCCGGTCGCCCAAGGGGTGCTCACCGGCAAGTACCGGCCAGGGGAGCAGCCGCCGGCCGGGTCGCGCGCCACCGACACGACCGGGGGCGGCGCGTCTTTCGTCAAGGGCTGGATGTCTGACGAGGTGCTCACCGCCGTCCAGGGCCTGTCCCTGGTCGCGGAGAAGGTGGGTCTGAGCATGGCCCAGCTCGCCGTCGCATGGGTGCTTCAGAACGACAACGTGGCCGCCGCCATCATCGGGGCGTCGCGTCCGGAGCAGGTGGCCGAGAACGTGGAGGCGGCCGGGGTGAGGCTGCCCGCCGAGGTGATGAGTGCCATCGACGACGCGCTGGGCGCCGCCGTCATCCGGGACCCCGCCATGACGGCGGCGCGCTCGCCGCAGAAGCGTCCCGGCTGAGCAGGTTCGTAGGCTTCTACGCTCGTGGAGGTCGTGCTGCTGGGCAGTGGCTCGGCAGACGGCTGGCCGAACCCCTTCTGCGGGTGCGCCTCGTGCCAGGCCCAGCGCGCCGACCGCCGCCGACGAGTCAGCACATCCGCCCTCGTCGACGCCCGCCTGCTGCTCGACATGGGCCCCGACACGGCCCGGCAGGCCGAGCTGCTGGGCGTCGACCTGCGCGGCGTCCGTGACGTGCTCGTCACGCATGCCCATCCCGACCACCTCGCGCCGGCGACGCTGCTGTGGCGCGCCTGGGCGACCGGCGGCGCGCCGGTCACCGTGCACGGACCGCAGCCGGTGGTCGACGAGGTGCAGCGCTGGTTCGCCGACGCCCCCTCGGTGACCGCGCAGGCTCTGCACGCCGGCGACGAGGTGCAGATCGCCGGGCTGACGGTGCGCGCCCTGCCCGCCGCGCACGAGGTCGCGACACTGCTCTACGACGTCACCGATGCCGCCGGGGCGCGGCTGCTGTACGCCACCGACACCGGTCCGCTGCCCGCCGACACCGTTGCTGCCTGCGCCGGGCGGGCCTACGACCTCGCCCTCGTCGAGCAGACGTTCGGTCGGCACACCGCGCACGCCACCCTGCACCTCGACCTGGCCACGTTCCCCCGCGTGCTGGGCGCGCTTCGCGCCAACGGTGCTCTCACCGACCGCTCGCGCGTGCTCGCCGTCCACCTGAGCCACCACAACCCGCCCGAGGACGAGCTCCGCACCGTGCTGGCCCGGTGGGGCGCCGCGCCGGGGCTCGACGGCCTGCGGGTGAGGATCGGGCCCGAGCCGGCCGAGGCCCCTGTCGCCGACAGCCCGTCCGGCGAACACCCCCAGCGCGTGCTGGTGCTCGGTGGCACCCGCTCAGGCAAGAGCGCGCTGGCCGAGTCGCTGCTGGCCGACGTCGGAGCGGTCACCTACGTGGCAACCGGGGGCGAACGCGACGACGACCCCGACTGGCGCGCCCGCGTCGAGCGCCACCAGGCCCGACGCCCGGCAGGGTGGACCACCGAGTCGAGCACCGACCTGGTGGGGCTGCTGCGCGCGGACGGCCCCCCACTGCTGATCGACTGCCTGACGCTGTGGCTCACGGCCGTCATGGACGACGCCGCTGCCTGGGACGAGTCGGCCTGGCACGCCGGCGGTCGGGCTCGTGTGAGCGCCCAGGTGGACGCGCTGCTGGCCGCGTGGCGCACGACCACCCGGCGGGTCGTCGCGGTGAGCAACGAGACCGGGTCGGGCGTGGTACCTGACACCTGGGCCGGCCGGGTCTTCCGCGACGAGATGGGGCGCCTGAACGCTCGGCTGGCGGCCGAGTGCGACGCGGTGTCGCTGGTGGTCGCCGGGCTCGAGACTCCGCTGCGGTGATCGACGCCGTCCGCCTGGCCGTCGGCACGTTCACCCGGGTGCCCGTCACACCGCCGGCCACCCTCGAGCGCCGAGTCGCCGGCCCCGCCATGCTGCTCGCGCCGGTCACCGGGCTGGCGCTGGCGCTGCTGCCGGCCCTGCTCCTTCTCGCCGTGGCCGCAGTGGACGGCCCAGCCCTGCTGGCCGCCGCCCTGGCCGTCGCGGCCCTCGCATGGCTCACGCGCGGGCTGCACCTCGATGGCCTCGCCGACGTCGCCGACGCGCTCGGCAGCGCCGCCGGGCCGCAGCGCGCCCGCGCCGTCATGAAGGACCCGTCGGTCGGCGCCTTCGGGGTGATGACCCTCGTTCTCGTGCTCGTCGTGCAGGTCGTGGCCCTCGGGTCGACCAGCGAGCCCGGCCACGCCGCATTCGCGCTGGTGGTTGCGGCGGTGACGGGCCGTCTCAGCGTCGCGCTCGCGTGTGTGGACGGGGTGCCGGCGGCCGCCTCGTCGGGCCTCGGCTCGACCGTCGCGGGCACCGTCACGCGGGTCTCGGCCGCCCTGCTCACCCTCACCGTGCTGGTCGGGGTCGCCCTGGCGGCGTGGCTGGTGGGCCTCGGGCCGCTGGCCCTGTGGCCGGCCGCGGTCGTGATCGGACTTGTTGCCGGCGCAGTGGTGACCTCGATCTGCGTGCGGCGCCTCGGCGGGGTCAGCGGCGACGTGCTCGGCGCCTCGCTGGAGACGGCGACGACCGCCGTCCTCGTCGTCGCCGCGCTCGCGTAGCGCCGACTCGGGCTGCGACGACCGTCCGCTAGCCGCCTGCCGGGTGCAGGCTCATCGGTCCGTACACCTTGCGGTCACCGTCGAACAGGCTCACCTGGTCGACCCCGGCGGCCAGCAGCTCGCGCCACGACTCGCCGATGAACGTCTCGGCGTCGGCCTGGCTGACGAAGCTGCCCGGCGCAGGGGCGCTCGGCGGCGGCTCGGAGCCGTCCACGCTCATGTACGACCATCGCCACGTCCCGGTTGCTGCCACGCGACAAACGTAATGGTCGAACGTCCTTTGACGCAGCCGGGGCCCGCGTGGGAACCTTCGCTCACCTCACGACTACGGCAGGGGAAGTCGGTCGGACGCCGACGCTGACCCGCAACCGTAGGCCGCCCACCAGCACCGCTGGTGGCCACGCGGCAAGCCGGAGCACCGGCCGAAGTCGTCAGGCTCCACCGATGTCCCGTCGAGGTCTGCGGGACGGAGCCGGTCCGACGGACCGCTTGAGTCGCCCCAGCGGCCGAGCGCGTCCGGTGGAGCACCTCCGTCACGCGGGACCTGCAGATCCGAGAGGAACCGCATGGCCCGCTCCATCACTCGCCTGCTCGTCGCCCTGGCGTTCGTCGTCGGCAGCGTCGCGCTGGCTGCCCCCGCGAACGCCGAGGCGTTCCGCTACTGGGGCTACTACGCCTGGGCGGACGACGCCTGGGTGTTCGCCGAGGCGGGGCCCAGCGAGGCGATCCCGGCCGACGGCAGCGTCGAAGGCTGGCGGTTCGCCACCGCGGACGAGGCCTCCACCCGGTACCCACGGGCGGTCGGTGACTTCGAGCAGCTCTGCGGCAGTGTCCCGGCCGAGGACGGCACCAAGCGGGTCGGCGTCGTGATCGACTACGGAACCGTCGAGGACGCCCCGGACGGCGACACCGTCCCCGCCGCGCGCGGGGCATGTGCGCAGGTGCCCGAGGACGCCTCGGGCTCCGGAGCGCTGGCCGCAGTCGCCGAGCTGCGGCTGGGCGACGGCGGGTTCGTCTGCGGGGTGGACGGCTACCCCACAACCGGATGCGGCGACCCGGTGGAGGGCGAGGCCCCGTCCGGCGACGAGGCGGCGGTCGAGCTCGAGCTGGCGACCAGCGTCGACGAAGGAGACGCCACGAGCTGGACGGGGCTGCTCGTCGGGGTCGTGGCCGTGGCCGTCGTCGCAACAGCCGGCATCGCCATCGCACGGCGCCGCTCCCCGGACGACATCGCCGACGCGTGAGCATCAGCGGCCGGTACCAGCAGGCGTGGGAACCACGTCTGCTGCACCCGGCTGCCTGGTGGGTGTGGGCGCTGGGGCTGGTGACTGCTGCGACGCGCACGACGAACCCGTTCGTGCTGCTGCTGATCATCGCGGTTGCCGCGCTGGTGGTGGCGTCGCGGCGGACGGCCTCCCCCTGGTCGCGGTCGTTCGTCGCCTTCCTGGGCCTCGGTGCCGCGCTGCTGGTCGTCCGGCTCGTGTTCACTGCGCTGGTGCTCGACACGGTGCCCGGGACGACGGTGCTCGTCACGCTGCCCGAGGTCGGCCTTCCCGCGGCGCTCGCCGGCATCCGCCTCGGTGGGGCGGTGACTGCCGAGAGCATGCTGTTCGCCCTCTACCAGGGGCTGCAGCTGCTGGCCGTGCTGGCGGCAGTAGGGGCCGCGAACGCTCTCGCCGACCCGCGACGGCTGCTCAAGACCGTGCCGGGGGCTCTCTACGAGGTCGGGGTCGCGCTGGTCGTCGCGCTCACCTACATGCCGCGCCTGGTCGAGGACGCCGTCCGGGTTCGCAAGGCCCAGCAGCTGCGCGGGCGCCCACCCCGCGGCGTGCGCGCCGTGGCACGCACCGCCGTCCCCGTTCTGGAGGGCGGGCTCGCCAGCTCGATCGACCTGGCTGCGGCGATGGACTCCCGTGGCTTCGCCCGGGCCGGTGACCAGCCGGTGCGCTGGCGTCGCGCCTCCGCTGCGCTGGTGCTGCTCGGCCTCGTCGGGGTGCTGATCGCGCTGTTCGCCCTGCTGGGCGGGGGGCTGCTCCCGCTCGCCGGGCTCCCCCTGCTGGCTGTCAGCGTCGTCGTCGCCCTCGGCGGCTCGCTGATGGCAGGACGGCGCTCGCGTCGCACGCGCTACCGGCCCGACCCGTGGCTGGCACCGGAGTGGCTGACCTCGGCGGCCGGCGTCGCGACGGCCGTCGGCGTCACGCTCGCCGCTGCGGCCATGCCGACCACGATGAACCCGGCCGGGCTCATCCCCTTGGTGGCGCCGAGCCTCCCGACGTCCGTGCTGCTGGTCGTGCTGGTGGCGGCCTCCCCTGCCGTCCTCACCCCCGCTCCGCCCACCCCGGCGGCAGCCCTGCGCGGCCGGACGGGTGCGCCCGCGGAGGTGGCCGCATGATCCGCTTCGACGACGTCACCATCACCTATCCCGGCGCGGACGCGCCGACCCTCTCCCACGTCGACCTCACCGTGGCCGAGGGCGAGATGTGCCTCGTGGTGGGTCCGACAGGAACCGGCAAGTCCACCCTGCTGCGGGCGGTCAACGGGCTGGTGCCCCACTTCACCGGCGGAACGCTCGCCGGCACGGTCGCTGTGGACGGCCGCTCGACCCGCGCCCACCGTCCGCGCGACCTCGCCGACGTGGTCGGCCTCGTGCTGCAAGACCCCACGTCCGGGTTCGTCGCCGACGTCGTCGAGGACGAGCTCGCGTTCGGCATGGAGTGGCTCGGCCTGGCCCCAGCCGTCATGCGACGCCGCGTCGAGGAGACGCTCGACCTGCTCGGCCTCACCGAGCTGCGCCACCGCCCGCTGGGCACGCTCTCGGGCGGGCAGCGCCAGCGGGTGGCCATCGGTGCCGCGCTCACCGTGCACCCCCGGGTGCTCGTGCTGGACGAGCCGACCTCGGCCCTCGACCCCCAGGGGGCCGAGGACGTGCTGGCCGCGCTGCAGCGCCTCGTCCACGACCTCGGGCTCACCGTGCTGGTCGCCGAGCACCGGCTCGAACGGGTGGTGCAGTACGCCGACCGGGTGGTCGAGCTCAGCGAGCACGGGACGCTGCGAGCCGGCGACCCGGTGCCGATGATGAGCACCTGCCAGGTCGCCCCGCCCGTCGTCGAGCTGGGACGCCTGGCGGGATGGAGCCCGCTCCCGCTGTCGGTGCGCGACGCCCGCCGCAACGCCGGTGAACTGCGGCGACGCCTGGGTGCCCTGGACGCCCCGGCTCCCGCTGCCGGCCATGCACCGGAGCGCGCCCCGTCGCTCCCCGTCGCCGAGGTCACCGACCTGCGGCTGCGCTACGGCGACGTCACGGCCCTGCGCGGCGTGTCGATGCAGATCCGTCCCAGCGAGGTGATGGCGGTGATGGGCCGCAACGGTGCCGGCAAGTCGAGCCTGCTCTCGTGCCTGGCCGGCCTGGCGCGCCCCCAGACCGGGCGGATCAGCGTCGGCGGCCTCGACCCGCGCCGCGCGTCGCCGGAGACCATGGTGGCGACCGTCGGGCTGGTGCCGCAGCAGCCCGGCGACCTGCTGTACGCCACGTCGGTGACCGACGAGTGCATCACCGCTGACCAGGACGCCGGCCGAGCCCCCGGTGCCACCCGCCGCGTGCTCGCCGCGATGGCCCCCGACATCGACGTCACGCTGCACCCCCGCGACTTGTCCGAGGGCCAGCGCCTGCTGCTTGCCCTCAGCATCGTCCTCGCCTCCGAGCCGGCGCTCCTGCTGCTCGACGAACCCACCCGCGGGCTGGACTACCACGCCAAACGTCGCCTGGTCGATGCGCTGCGACGACTGGCCACCAACGGCCACGCCGTCATGCTCGCCACCCACGACGTCGAGCTGGTCGCCGAGGTGTGCTCCCGAGTGGCGATCCTGGCCGACGGGGACGTCGTCGCCGACGGCCCAGCCGCCGACGTGCTGGCATCGTCGCCGGCTTTCGCCCCCCAGGTCGCCAAGGTGCTCGCGCCGCAGCCGTGGCTCTCGGTACGCCAGGTCGCCGCCGCGCTGGAGCTGGCCGGATGACCGCGACCCTGCCCGCCCGCACCGAGCCGCGTCCCGCCCGGGGCCGCAGCAGCCTGCGCCTGAGCCGGCGCAGCACCGTCGTCGTCGGCTTGGTGTCCCTCGTCGGTCTGGTCGCGTTCGGCTGGCCGTTCGTCGTGGCCCCGGAGTCCGGGCTCGCCCACTCCACCGACGGTCCGTGGCTGTTCGTCGCGCTCGTCCCGCTGCTGCTGCTGGTGATGGTCGCCGAGATCGCCGACGGCGGGATCGACGCGAAGGCCGTGGCGATGCTCGGAGTGCTGGCCGCTGTCGGAGCCGGGCTGCGGGTGCTCGGCGCGGGCATGGCGCCGCTGGAACCACTGTTCTTCTTGCTCATCGTGGCCGGGCGGGCCTTCGGCCCGGCGTTCGGGTTCGTGCTCGGCAGCCTCACGCTGGTGGCCGGGGCGCTGCTGACCGGAGGGGTGGGCCCGTGGCTGCCGTTCCAGATGCTCGGAGCCGCCTGGGTCGCCCTCGGTGCCGGGCTGCTGCCCCGCGTGCGCCCCCGCGCGGAGCGGTGGCTGCTCGCCGCCTACGGCGTGATCGCCTCGTTGCTCTACGGGGTGCTGCTGGACCTCTGGTTCTGGCCGTTCCTCGCCACGGCTGCCGGCGGTACCGACCTGGCCTACGAAGCGGGTGCGCCGCTGGCGGAGAACATCTCCCGGTTCATGGTGTTCCACCTGCTCACCGGGTTGGGCTGGGACATCCCGCGCGCGGTCCTCAGTGGCGTGCTGTGCCTGCTGGCCGGCCCAGCGGTGCTGACCGGGCTACGCCGCGCGGCGCGCCGGGCGGCGTTCACCGAGTCGGCGACGTTCACCGGGCCCGGGCGCACGCCGTGACCGACACCCGCTCCCCCGGTGCCGAGCTGATCGCCGCGACCACCGCAGCGATGCCCGACCCCGACCCGGCCGTGCGGCAGGCCGCGCTGGACCGCTGGGACGCCCTGGCGAAACCGCCGGGCTCCCTCGGTCGGCTGGAGAAGCTGGGCGCGTGGATCTGCGCCACGCAGGGCGTGTGCCCGCCCGAGCCGCTGCGCGACGTCCGAGTCGTGGTGTTCGCCGGCGACCACGGGGTCGCCGCCTCCGGGGTGTCGGCGTACCCCTCGGCGGTGACCGCCGCGATGGTGCGCACCATGGCGGCCGGTGGTGCCGCGGTCAACGTCCTCGCCCGGCAGGTCGGGGCGCAGGTAGCGGTCCTCGACATGGCCGTGGACGCCGACCTCGACGACCTCGCACCGAGCGTGACGCGGCACAAGGTGCGGCGTGGCACCGGGTCGATCGACCGCGAGGACGCCATGAGCCTCGACGAGTCGATCAGGGCCTTCGCGGCCGGCCGGGCGGTCGCCGACGAGGCAGTCGACTCCGGCGCCGACCTGCTGGTCGTCGGTGACATGGGTATCGCCAGCACCACGCCGGCCAGCGCGCTGGTGGCGCTGCTGACCCGCAGCGAGGTGATCGACGTCGTCGGTCGGGGCACCGGCATCGACGACGTCGCCTGGATGCGCAAGACGGCTGCCGTCCGCGACGCGGTGTACCGCGGACGCACCCGGCTCGCCGACCCCTTGGACCTGCTGGCCGCGGTCGGCGGCCCCGACATCGCCGCCATGGCCGGCTGCATGACCCAGGCGGCGCTGCGGCGCACCCCGGTCGTGCTGGACGGGCTGGTGAGCACCACCGCAGCGCTTCTCGCCCAGCGGGTGTCGTTCAAGGCCCCGCGATGGTTCGTGGCGGGCCACCGCTCCACCGAGCCTGCGCACAGCAAGGCTCTGGATCGGCTTGGCCTCGAGCCGTTGATCGACGCATCGATGCGGCTCGGCGAGGGCACGGGGGCGCTCGTGGCCGTCCCCACGGTGCAGGCGGCAGCGGTGCTGCTACGCGAGATGGCGCTGCTCAGCGACGTCGTCGGGGCCACCGACGGCTCGACCGAGGGCGAGCTCAGTGCGCCGAGTGCAGAGGATCGGCCAGCTCCAGCATCGTCCTGAACGACGTGGCCACGCCGACCGTGGCGTCGTGGGCGGCCCGGTTGATACCCACCGTGTTGAAGAACCCATGGATCAGCCGCGGCACGCGTCGCAGCACGACCGGCACCCCGACGGCGCGCATCGCCCGCGCGTATGCCTCGCCGTTGTCACGCAGCACGTCGAAGGCGGCGGTCACCACCATGGCCGGCGCCAGCCCGGTGAGGTCGTCGGCCAGCAGCGGCGAGAGCCGCGGATGGCTTCGGTCGGTGTCGCCGGCGTAGTGGTCGACGAACCAGGTGGTGTCGGCCTCGGTCAAGAAGTACCCGTCGGAGAACTGGTCGATGGACGGGAAACGGGTGACCATGTCGGTCGCCGGGTAGGCCAGCAGCTGCGCCACCGGGCCCTGGCGCCCGCGACGGTCCTGGCAGACGACTGCCGCGAGCGTGGCGCCTGCGCTGTCGCCACCCACAGCCACCCTGGTGGGGTCGGCCCCGAGGTCGCGCACGTGGGCGCGCGCCCAGTCGAACGCCGCTGTCGCGTCGTCAGGCGCCGCCGGAAAGGGGTGCTCCGGCGCGAGCCGGTAGTCCACCGAGAGCACGTTGAGGTCGCCGTAGCGGCAGAGCATGCGGGCCGGCTGGTCGGCGCTGTCGAGGTCGCCGAGCACGAACCCACCCCCGTGGAACCACACCAGCAGCGGCTGCGGGCTGTTCAGCCCGTGGCCGAAGGGGACGTAGTGGCGCGCCGCGAGCGGTCCGTCGGCACCGGTGATGGTCAGGTCGTAGACCTCGCGCACGGGTGTGGGCGGGCCGGACATGATGGCGGCGCTGCGGCGGGTCTCCTCGCGTCGCTCGGCGACGTCGGTCGGGCGACGCTGCGACTTGCGGTTCCAGAACTTCAGTCCCAGGTGCAGCTGGTCGTCGAGCACCGAGCCGTCCACCACTCCGGGCGCCCCGCCGGCCAGCACGTGCAGCACACGGGCCGGCACCCAGCCGGCCATCCGAGCCGCGCGGTACTGGGCCCGGTCACCCCAGGACATCGGCCGCCTCGACCCTGCCTGCCGTGCCGTCACGTACTCAACAGTAACCAGCGGCCGTGGTCAGGTCGGCGAGGTCTGGACGAACGGGGGCTTGGTCACGACGAACGCACCCGGTCGGCCCCGGACGTCGACCGTGACCGCGTCGCCGTCGACCACAGCGGCGTCCAGGAGCGCGAGGGCGATGCCGACCCGCAGGCTCGGCGAGAAGGTGCCGCTGGTGACCACGCCCACCGTGGCGTCGCCGACGCGCACCGTCATGCCCGGACGCGGGATCGAGCGGTCCTGGGCCAGCAGGCCCCGCAGCACCTGGGTCGGTCCGGCGGCTCGCTCGGCGACGAGCGCGGCCTTGCCGACGAACGAGGGCTTGTCCCAGCCGATCGCCCAGCGCAGCCGGGCCTGCACCGGGGTGATGTCGAGCGACAGGTCCTGCCCGTGCAGGGGGTAGCCCATCTCGGTGCGCAGCGTGTCGCGGGCGGCCAGCCCGCAGGGGGCGATGCCGGCCTCCTCCCCTGCGCGCAGCAGCGCGTCCCAGACCGACGCGGCGACCTCGGCCGGCACGAGCAGCTCGTAGCCGTGCTCGCCGGTGTAGCCGGTGCGGCAGACCGTGACGTCCGAGCCCTGCCACCGGGCGTGCTCGAAGGCCATGTAGCCCATGGACGCGGGCAGACCCAGCTCGCGCACGACCGCCGCGCTGCCCGGCCCCTGCACGGCGAGCACGGCCACGTCGCGGTGCCGGTCGGTGACCGTGACGCCGACGGGCGCCGCCTCGGTGAGCCGGCGGACGACCTCGGCGCTGTTGGCCGCGTTCGGCACGAGGCGCAGCCGCGTGGGGTCGTCCAGGTACACGATCAGGTCGTCCACGACGCCGCCGGACTCGGTGCAGCACAGGGTGTACTGGGCCTGGCCGGCACCGATGCGCGCGAGGTCGTTCGTCAGCACCTCGTTCACCAGGTCGGCCGCCCCGGGGCCCGCGACGTCGACAGTGCCGAGGTGGCTGACGTCGAAGACACCGACACCGCCACGAACCGCCGCGTGCTCCTCGATGACACCGCTGTACTGCAACGGCATCTGCCAGCCGGCGAACTCGGCCATGCGCGCGCCGAGCGCGAGGTGGCGGTCGTGCACGGGCGAGTGGATCAGTTCGTCGGCCACGGACCGCCACACTAGAGCCCTGCCGCCACGATTACCCTCGACAGCCGTGACCGACGCCCGCGCCACCGCCCGCGTGACCGACTCCGCCCCCGCCGAGACCGTCGCCGACGTGCTCGTCGTGCTCGTCCGCCCCGCTGCCGACGGGCCGGGGGTGCGGCTGCTGGACGGGACCGACCTGCCCGTGCAGACCGGCATCGATCTGACCGCCGCGCTCGGTGCCGTGGGGGCCGGCGGGGGGACCGACGAGACCACCCGCGTGCCGGCACCGGGCGGCATCGCCGCCGCGACAGTCGTCGCGGTCGGCGTCGGCCGAGGCGACGCCGCCAGGCACGAGGTGCTGCGGCGCGCGGGCGGTGCAGCCGCGCGGGCGCTGACCGGCGTCGGCAGCGCCGCGATCGCCCCGCCCACGTCCGACCCCGCGCTCGTCGCCGCGCTCGCGCAGGGCGCGCTGCTGGGGTCCTACTCCTTCACCGCGTTCCGATCCGGCAGCGGCAAGGCCCCGCTGGGCGAGGTCGTGGTGCCCCACGTCGACGGGCTCGACCTCGCGTCCGTGCGCGCCGTCGCTGCTGCGGTGCACCGCGCCCGCGACTGGGTCAACACCCCTCCGGGCGACCTGCCGCCCGCCGTGTTCGCCGACCAGATCGCCGCAGCGGCGGCTGCCGTCGGCATCGACGTCGAGGTGCTCGACGAGGCCGCGCTCGCCGAGGGGGGCTACGGCGGCATCGTCGGCGTCGGCCAGGGCTCGGCGAACCCACCGCGGTTGGTGCGCCTCGCCTACCGGCCGGCGGGGGCGACCGCTCACCTGGCCGTGGTCGGCAAGGGCATCACCTTCGACTCCGGGGGGCTCACGCTCAAGCCGGGCGAGGCGATGATCGGCATGAAGACCGACATGAGTGGCGCTGCCGCCGCCGCGGCCGCCGCGATCGCCGTCGCCGAGAACCGGCTGCCCGTCAACCTCACCGTGTATGCGGCGCTGGCCGAGAACATGCCGTCCGGGTCGGCCATCCGACCCCAGGACGTGCTGCGCATGTACGGGGGGACGACCGTCGAGGTGCTCAACACGGATGCCGAGGGCCGTCTGGTGATGGCCGACGCGCTCGTGCGCGCCGCCGAGGACTCCCCCGACCTGCTCGTCGACATCGCCACGCTGACCGGGGCGTGCATGGTCGCGCTCGGCATCCGCGTCGCCGGGCTGATCTCCGACGACAGCGGGGCGGTCGCCACGGTCGCCACCGCCGCCGAGTCCGTCGGCGAGGCGGTCTGGCCGCTGCCGATCCCGGAGGAGATGCGCGCGAAGCTCGACTCGCCGGTGGCCGACATCGCCAACGTCGGCAACCGCTACGGCGGGGCGCTGCAGGCCGGCGCGTTCCTCAAGGAGTTCGTCGCCGACGGGCTGGCGTGGGCGCACCTCGACATCGCCGGTCCGGCGCGCAACACCGAGGCCCCCTACGGCTACACCCCGAAGGGCGGCACCGGCTTCGGTGTGAGGACCCTGGTGGCGCTCGCCGACGCCCTGTCCCAGTAGTCGGCGTACACGAATCCCCACAAACGCAGGCCATCTCAGCCGCAGACCCCGTAGAAGCCCAGGTGGAGTCACGACTCAGGGTGCGAATGTGGGGATTCGGGTACGGGGGCCGCGAGCGGGCCGAGCCGACCTGTGTTGCCCGGCGCGCGTTACGCCCGGCGCGCGTTCCAGTCGCGCATGCGCTGCGGGTAGCCGACGACCGCGGCCTCGTACACCGGCATCGACAGCTGCTTGCCCAGGTCGCGGGCCGCGTCGGGGCCGGCGATGCGCCGGCGGGTCCACTCCCCGTCGTGCGCCACGAGCACGACCGTCGTGCCGGTCATGGCGGTGCGCGGCTCGACGAACGCCTCGACCCCGCGACGTGACGTCGCGAACTCCTTGAGGTGCTCCAGGTCACCCTTGTCCGCAGCCCGGTCCAGACTGCCGGGTGCCTGCGCAGGCTTGCTGCGCCGACGCCAGAACGCCATGTGATCCCTCCGCCTCTCGACCGCCCACGGTAGCCGCCGGCGCCCGTTTCGACTCACGCGAGACGGGCGCGGAGACTAAGGTCTCGACGGACGCCAGATGACAACGATGGGAGACCTGGTGACGACCTTCGACATCGTCGTGCTCGGTGGTGGCAGCGGCGGATACGCCTGCGCTCTGCGCGCCGCGCAGCTCGGCAAGTCCGTCGCCCTCATCGAGCGGGACAAGCTTGGTGGAACGTGCCTGCACTACGGATGCATCCCGACCAAGGCTCTGCTGCACGCAGCCGAGGTTGCTGACGAGGCACGCCACGGCCCCGACGTGGGAGTCAAGAGCTCGCTCGAGGGCATCGACATGGCCGGGGTCAACTCGTACAAGGACGGCGTGATCGCCCGCCTCTACAAGGGCTTGCAGGGCCTGGTGAAGAGCCGCAAGATCACCTACGTCCAGGGCAGCGGCCGCCTCGTCGCCCCCAACGCCGTCGAGGTCGACGGCACCCGCTACGAAGGCGCAGCCGTGGTGCTCGCGACCGGGTCGTACGCACGCACGCTGCCGGGGCTGGAGATCGACGGCGAGAAGGTGCTCACCAGCTTCGAGGCGCTGCGGCTCGACCACGTCCCGCAGCGGGTCGTCGTGCTCGGCGGGGGCGTGATCGGCGTCGAGTTCGCCAGCGTGTGGCGCTCGTTCGGGTCTGAGGTCACCGTCGTCGAGGCGCTGCCCCGACTGGTCCCGGCTGAGGACGAGGCCTGCTCGAAGGCCATGGAGCGCGCCTTCCGCAAGCGCAAGATCGCGTTCAAGACCGGCGTGCGGTTCTCCGGCGTCGAGCGCACGGACGCCGGCGTCACCGTCTCGTTGGAGAACGGCGACACGATCGAGGCCGACATCTTGCTCGTGGCCGTCGGACGCGGCCCGAACACCGCCGACATGGGCTACGAGGAGGTGGGGGTCGCGATGGACCGCGGCTTCGTCCCCACCGACGAGAGGCTGCGCACCAACGTGGCCGGCGTGTACGCCGTGGGTGACATCGTCCCGGGCCTGCAGCTCGCCCACCGCGGTTTCCAGCAGGGCATCTTTCTCGCCGAGGAGCTCGCGGGGCTCAACCCGGTGGCGATCGACGAGACCGCGATCCCGCGCGTCACGTACTCCGAGCCCGAGGTGGCCTCCGTCGGGCTCACCGAGGCCGAGGCCGTCGAGCGCTACGGCAAGGACAAGGTCGAGGCGCTGCAGTACGACCTGGCCGGCAACGGCAAGAGCCAGATCCTCAAGACCGCCGGCTTCATCAAGCTCGTCCGCGAGAAGGACGGCCCCGTCGTCGGTGTGCACATGGTCGGCAGCCGCGTCGGCGAGCTGATCGGCGAGGCGCAGCTGATCTACAGCTGGGAGGCACTGCCCAGCGAGGTCGCCCAGCTCGTGCACGCCCATCCGACCCAGAGCGAGGCCATGGGTGAGGCGCATCTGGCGTTGGCAGGGAAACCACTGCACGCGCACGGATAGCCTCACCACCAAGCGGCTGCGCCATCCCCGGCGACAGACGCCCGGCACGACCCCCGGCTCCACGACAGTCACGACAGAGAGGCCACCGGCATGGCAACCCCCGTCACTCTCCCTCAGCTCGGCGAGAGCGTGACCGAAGGAACGGTCACCCGATGGCTCAAGCAGCCCGGCGAGTCGGTGGACATGGACGAGCCGCTGCTGGAGGTGTCCACCGACAAGGTCGACACCGAGATCCCCTCCCCCGCAGCCGGCGTGCTGCTGGAGATCAAGGTGCCCGAGGACGAGACCGTCGAGGTCGGAGCGGAGCTCGCGCTCATCGGCGAGCCCGGCGAGGCGCCGAGCGGCGCCGCTGACAGCGCTCCCGCTGCGCCGGCCCCGGCTGCCGAAGCCCCGCCGGCTGAGCCGGAGCCGGCACCGGCTGCTCCCGCGGCGCCGACTCCCCCGGCCGCCCCCGCCCCCAGCGG
The DNA here is from genome assembly GCA_963714455.1 of uncultured Actinomycetota bacterium. Taxonomy (GTDB): domain Bacteria; phylum Actinomycetota; class Actinomycetes; order Jiangellales; family Jiangellaceae; genus CAVQGZ01. The sequence goes on along the minus strand of CAVQON010000020.1, from coordinate 411,154 downwards.
CGGTGCGACGGGCCAGGAGGTGACGCTTCCCCAGCTGGGTGAGAGCGTGACCGAGGGCACCGTCACCCGCTGGCTGAAGGAGGTCGGCGACACGGTCGAGGCCGACGAGCCGCTGCTGGAGGTGTCCACCGACAAGGTCGACACCGAGATCCCCTCCCCGGCTGCCGGCGTGCTGCTGGAGATCAAGGTGCCCGAGGACGAGACCGTCGAGGTCGGCACCGCGCTGGCCGTCATCGGCGAGCCCGGGTCGCAGGCCCCGTCTGCGCCCGAGGCTGCTCCGGCACCCGAGGCAGCGCCCGCGCAGGCACCCGCGCAAGCGGCACCGCCGGCCAGCGCGCCGCCGTCGCAACCGGCCAAGCCGGCACCCGCCCCGGCTGCGGCGCCTGCTGCGGCCCCGGCGAGCGACGACGGCCCGTCCCCCTACGTGACCCCGCTCGTGCGCAAGCTCGCCGCCGAGCACGGTGTCGACCTCGCCTCGCTCACCGGCACCGGTGTCGGCGGGCGCATCCGCAAGCAGGACGTGCTCGCCGCCGCGGAGGCCGCCAAGACCGCAGCGCCGCCCGCCGCCGCCACGACGGCAGCACCCAGCGCCCCCCCGCCCGCGCCCAAGGCCGCGAAGGCCGCCGCTGCCCCGTCGGAGCTGCGAGGCACGACGCAGAAGATGTCGCGCCTGCGCCAGGTGATCGCCGACCGCATGGTCGAGTCGCTGCACGTGTCCGCGCAGCTGACCACCGTCGTCGAGGTCGACATGACCCCGGTGGCCGCGCTTCGCGCCCGGGCGAAGGCCGACTTCGAGGTGCGCGAGGGAGTGAAGCTGTCGTTCCTGCCGTTCCTGGCGAAGGCGGCGCTCGAGGCGCTCACCGTGTACCCGGCGCTCAACGCGACGATCGACCTGGAGAGCAAGCAGGTGACCTACTCCGACGCCGAGCACCTCGGCGTCGCGGTCGACACCGAGCGTGGTCTGCTGGTACCCGTGATCCGCGACGCCGGCGACCTGAACATCGCCGGGCTCTCGCGCAAGATCGCCGACCTCGCCCAGCGCACCCGCACGAACAAGATCACGCCCGACGAGCTGTCGGGGGGCACGTTCACCCTCACCAACACCGGCAGCCGCGGCGCCCTGTTCGACACCCCCATCATCAACCAGCCGCAGACCGGCATCCTCGGCACCGGCGCAATCGTGAAGCGGCCGGTCGTCGTGCCGGACGCCTACGGCACCGACTCCATCGCGGTGCGGCAGATGATGTACCTGGCCCTCACCTACGACCACCGCCTCGTGGACGGCGCCGACGCGGCCCGGTTCCTGACCGCGGTCAAGAGCCGGCTCGAAGAGGGCGCATTCGAGGGCGACCTCGGGCTGTAGTCGATGCAGATCGCGGTAGCCGGGTCGTCCGGTTTCATCGGTGGGGAGCTTCTTCCTCGGCTGCAATCGGCCGGGCACGACGTGCTGCGTCTGGTGCGCCGGCCGGCCGCACGTGCGGACGAGGTGTCGTGGAACCCGGGCGCCGGCACGATCGACCTCGAACGGCTCGGTTCGGTCGAGGCCATCGTCAACCTGGCCGGGGCCGGGGTGGGCGACCGCCGCCGCACCGAGGCGTACAAGAAGGTGCTCTACGACAGCCACGTGGGGTCGGCTCAGGTGCTCGCCCGGGCCGCCGCTGAGCTCGCGCCGACCCTGCGGACCCTCGTCAGCGCCGGCTCGATGGGCTACTACGGCAACGACACGCACGGTCGCCGGCTGGTCGAGGACTCCGCCGTCGGCTCGGACTTCTTGGCGCGCGTCATCGCTGACAAGGAGCAGGCGACCACCGTCGCCGCCGAGGCCGGGGTGCGTGTCGTACTGCCGCGGCTCACCCTGGTGATGGGCTCTGCGGGCAGCACCATGGGACGGCGGCTGCTCCCCTTGGCCAAGGTCGGCCTGCTCGGCCCGCTCGCCGGGGGGCGCTCGATCTGGCCCGTCGTGTCGGTGCAGGACACGGCACGAGCCATCGAGCACATGCTGACGAACGACGAGATGTCCGGGCCCTACAACGTGTCGGCGCCGGAGATGACCACGAACGGAGAGTTCACCCGGCTGATCGGCGAGGCCGTCCACCGACCGACGGTCATCCCGGTTCCCAAGTTCGCCCTGACGATCGTCCTCGGTGAGTTCGCCGACGACGTGCTGGCCGACTTCAACGTCGACCCGCAACGCCTCATCGACTCCGGGTTCACGTTCGAGCACCGCGACGCCGAAGCCGTCGTCGCAGCGTCGATGCTCTAGCCGAAGACCCACTCGCTGCCGGTCGCGTCCGGGACGAGGCGGGCCTGCCACGACTCGGACGGCACGCCCGGCAGCTCGGCCACCGTGCGTCCGTCCTCGTCGACCAACCGGTACGGCTCCAGCCGGTCGGTGATCTCCAGCGTGAGCAGCGCGCCGTCCTCGCTGACGAGGGTTGCGTCCTCCACGACGAAGACCAGCGCGTCGGGCCGCACGCCTTGGGCGACGTACGCCGCGTCGAGCTCCAGGTCGCTCGCCAGGCCGGGGCTGCGGGGGTCGTACACGTCGCACAGCAGCGACGTCTGCCCCGTCACGAGCGCGGCGGTACGCCGCACGTACAGCGCGCGCACGACCTCGGCCCAGTCCTGGGCCAGCGGGGGCGTCGACTCCGGCGCAGGTCCCGGCGCCCCGCACAGCAGCGTCCCCGCGGACTCGGCGTCCGGCGACGCAGCGGGTGCGCCCGGCGATCCCGACGCCTGCGACGTCGGCTCGGGCATCAGCACGGCCGACGTGCGTGTCGGCACCGGGCGCTCGCTCGGCGAGCTGGTGGCAGTGCCGTCCGGCGAGTCGCCGGAGGTCGCCAGAAGGGCAGCGACGCCCGCGGCGACCCCGGCGAGCACTACGGCCAGCACCAGCCATGGCCAGCGCCGGCGCCCGGCGGGAACCGGCTCAGCGGGTGGTGCGTCCACCGGGGTCTGGTCGCCCAGCGCCACCGGCGTGACCTCGCTGAGCAGACGGTCGGCGACCGAGGACGGGTCGGCCTCCCCCTCGACCAGCTCGTCGACCAGAGCGTCCAGGGCCGCGTCGTCCACCGGCCGGGCCGCAGCGACCAGCAGGGCCAGCAGGGCGTCGCGGTCGGCAGACTCCGTCGGTGCTGGCACCTCCCGCGGGGCGAGCGCGTGCAGGGCAGCAGCCACACCCGCCTCGGCCAACCGCGGACGCCCTTCGTCGTCCACGCTGACGGACTCGGCGCGGACGTTGCCGTGCGCCAGGCCCGCCGCGTGCAACGCTGCGACTGCCTGCGCGACCGGTGCCATGACGGTGACCACCTGGCCGGGCAGGTGCGGCTGGGCGGGCAGCGTGTCGAGGCGCCACGTGCGGGTCGGCACCACGAGCGCGTCCGCCTCCGACGCCAGCCTCGCCGGGCCGTCGAGGTGCTCGGCGGTGAGCGCCGCGAACGGCTCCAGCGAAGCAGCGACCGCCGACCGCTCCGCGTCGTCCAGGTACGGGAGAACGCGGAGCAGCACGTGCTCGCGCGAGGCCACGTCGACCGCCGACAGGTAGTCCGAGCAGTCAGGTCGCTGCACCGTGCCGGTCACGACGAATCCCGCAACCTCCGGCAGCGCATCGTTGGGCACGCGTCCATCGTCGCAGAACAGCGTCCACCGACCCGACCGCCGTCCACCGGCCCACGTGCGAGCGTCGGGCGGACGAGTACGGTCGCCCTGTGCGCGACGCGACCTCCACCTCCGAGGCGGACGTCATCGTCGTGGGGGCAGGCCTGGCGGGGCTGGCCTGCGCCCGATCGTTGGTCGATGCCGGGCTGGACGTGATCGTGCTGGAGGCGTCCGACGCCGTGGGCGGTCGCGTGCGCACCGACGTGGTCGACGGCTTTCGCCTCGACCGTGGCTTTCAGGTTCTCAACCCGTCGTACCCGTCGCTGCGCACGTTCGTCGACCTGTCCCGGCTCGACCTGCAGTCGTACCTGGCCGGCGTCGTCGTCTCGCTGGGCACGCGCCACCACCTGGTGGCCGACCCGCGCCGCTACCCGAAGGCTGTGGTCTCGACCACGCTGGCCCCGGTCGGCAGCCTGGCCGGCAAGCTTCGCCTGGGCTCCCTGGCGCTGGCGACCTCGCGCCGCGACCCCGCCGCCGATCTGAGCGTGCCGGAGTCCACCACGGCAGAGATGCTGGCGCGCCGTGGCATCGAGCCCGAGACGGTCGAGCGGCTGCTGCGCCCCTTCTTGAGCGGCGTCTTCCTCGAGGACGGGCTCACCACGTCGTCGAGGTTCTTCGACTTCGTGCTGCGCTCGTTCGTGAAGGGTGCCCCGGGGCTGCCGGCGCTCGGTATGCAGGCGCTGAGCGACGAGGTCGCCCGTGAGCTGCCGCCGGGCACCGTCCGGCTTGCCACGCCGGCGCATCGGGTGAGCGGCACTCGCGTCTTCACCGACTCCGACGAGATGAACGCCCGGGCCGTCGTGGTCGCCGTCGACCCTCACCGGGTCGGCGGCCTGCTCCCCGGCTTCGCCGCCCCGCCCATGCGCTCGGTCACCACCTGGTACCACACCACGCCTGGCGTTCCCGGCCCCGAGCTCGCCGGCGGCCTGCCCGTTCTGCTCGTCGACGGCGAACGGCGCGGGCCCGTCGTCAACACCTCGGTGCTGAGCACGGTGGCCTCTACCTACGCCCCGGCCGGATCGACGCTCGTCTCCAGCTCGGTGCTGGGGACGACCGGCCCGGCCGGCGACGAGCAGGCCGTGCTCGCCCACCTGCAGACCTTGTACCGGCGCAGCACGGCCGACTGGCAGCTCGTCGAGCGTGTCCCGGTGCCCGCGGCCCTGCCGGCGATGCCGGCGCCCCTGACCGTCCAGCAGCCGGTGCGCTACGTCGAGAACACCTACGTCTGCGGCGACCACCGGGCGACCGGGTCGATCGAGGGAGCGCTGCACTCCGGACGGCGGGCGGCCGAGGCCGTCGTCGCCGACCTGGACGCGGCATGAGTGCGGCCCAGCCGACGATCCTGGCCACGTCCGGGGGCTTCGTGCCCGGGCGCCGCACGTTCCTGCGTCCCGGTCCGCTCATCGACCTCGCGCTCGACCTGGCACGCCCGGACGACCCGGGACGGCGTCTGCGCATGTCCGCCCTCAACACGGCGGGGGGCGACCAGGCGGTATGGGCCGCCCGGCTGCACGAAGGCTTCTACGACCGCGACGACGTGGCGCTCACCGTCGTCTCCCTCTTCCCGATGCCCAACGTCGACGACCTGGCCGCCCACCTGCTCGCCCAGGACGTGATCTGGGTCGGCGGTGGGTCGGTGGCCAACCTGCTCGCCGTCTGGGACGTGCATGAGCTGCGACCAGTGCTGCGCGCGGCGTGGGAGAAGGGCGTCGTGCTCAGCGGGGTGTCCGCCGGGTCGTTGTGCTGGCACGTCGGCGGCACCACCGACTCCTTCGGCCCGCGCCTGCGCGCGGTGACCAACGGGCTCGCGCTGCTGCCCTACGGCAACGGCGTGCACTACGACAGCGAGGCCGAGCGCCGCCCGCTGCTGCACAGCCTGGTGGCCGACGCCACGCTCCCGCTCTCCTACGCCACCGACGACGGCGTCGGCCTGCTCTACCGCGGCACCGACCTCGCCGAGGTGGTCAGCGACCGCCCGGACGCCCACGGCTACCGCGTCCAGCGCGACGGCGACGGCACGGTCACCGAGACCGTGCTGCCGCCACGCCGCCTCGACCAGACGTAGCGGTCTCAGCCGATAGGGGCCAGCTCCGGCTGCTCGTCCCGCTCGGTCGGCTCCTCCTTGCGAGCCAGCCGGCTGGGCCACCACACCTTCGGCCCGATGTCGTAGACCAGCGCCGGGACGAGCAGCGACCGGACGATCAGGGCGTCGATCAGCACGCCGGCCGCGACCAAGAAGGCGATCTGGGCCAAGAAGAGGATCGGCAGCACGAAGAGCGCGCCGAACGTCGCCGCCAGCACGATGCCCGCGCTGGTGATCACCCCTCCGGTGACGGCGAGGGACTTGAGCATCCCGCGCCGGGTGCCGAGCTTGATCGTCTCCTCGCGCGCCCGCGTCATCAAGAAGATGTTGTAGTCGATGCCGAGGGCGGCCAAGAACACGAAGGCGAACAGCGGCACGCTCGGGTCGGCTCCGGGGAAGCCGAAGATGTTGTTGAAGACGATCGCGCCCAGCCCCAGCGTCGCGAAGAACGACACGATCACGGTGCCGATCAGTATCACCGGCAGCAGCACCGATCGCAGCAGCGCCATCAGCACGAGCAGGATGACCAGCAGCACCACCGGGATGATCACGAAGAGGTCGCGCTGAGCGGCTGCCTGTGTGTCGAGCTGCACGGCGGTCAGGCCGCCCACGAGAGCGTCGGGCGACACGGCGTCCAGATCGTCGCGCATCACCGTGACGGTCTGCTCGGCCTCGTCGGAATCGGCCGCCGCCTCCAGCGTGACGTCGAGCTGCACACGTCCGTCGACGGTGATGACGTCACCGGTGACCGGGTCGGCCAGCGGGACGACCAGTGCAACGCCGTCGACCTCGGTGAGGGTCGTCGTCATGGCGTCGAGCTCGTCGGCCGGGCCGATGACCGTGGCCGGGCTGCCCGAGCCGGCTGGGAAGTGCCGCGCCAGCGCTTCCTGGCCCTGCGTCGACTCGACCTCAGCGAGCAAGAAATCGGACTGGGCGACCCCCTCGGCCTTGAACGTCGGCAGGAAGGCTGCGAGGGCGAGAAGGCCAAGCGTCACAACGATCCAGATGGCTCGGTAGCGACGCCCCACGAGACGGGCAACGCGGCCCCAGATGCCACGCACCTCGGTCGGCGCACTACCGTAGGCGGGACGGAACGGCCAGAATGCGCCCCGTCCGATGAGCACCAGGGCAGCCGGCAAGAAGGTCAGCACCGACAGCATCGCGAAGATGATGCCGACGGCGGCCACCGGGCCGAGGCCCTGCGTGGAGTTGAGCTCGCTGAGCAGCAGCGCCATGACACCGAGCACGACGGTGCCGCCGGAGGCCAGGATCGCCTCGTAGGTGCCCTTGAGCGTGGCGCGCATGGCGTCGTACTTGCTGTGGTGACGCCGCAGCTCTTCGCGGTAGCGCGAGACGAGGAGCAACGAGTAGTCGGTCGCCGCGCCCACGACGAGGATGAACAAGATGCCCTGGCTCTGGCCGTTGAGCGTGAGCACGTCGGCGTCGGCGAGGTTGTAGATGACGAAGGAGGCCGCGCCGAGAGCGAGCACCGAGGCGAAGAGCACCAGGGCCGGCAGAACCGGGCTTCGGTAGACGATGAGCAGGATGAGCAGCACCACGCCGAACGTGACCAGCAGCAAGATGCCGTCGATCGCTCCGAATGCCTCGCCGAGATCGGCGAGAAAGCCCGCAGGTCCGGTGACGTAGCTCGAGGCCCCGTCGATCTCGATGGTGCCGTCGGTGCCGACGATCGCCCGGATCTGGTCGACGTACTCGGCCGTCTCCGTCGCCTCGGTGGCGTCGAGGCCGACGATCACCTGCACGGCCTCGCCGCTCTCGGACGGGATCGGCCCGACCGGGGGTGCGACGACGCCGTCCAGGGCGGCGATCTCGTCGACGTCGGCCGCCACTGCGGCCAGGTCCTGCGGAGTGGTCGCGCGGTCGAACTCGTAGACCACCACCGCCGGGACGACGTCGTCGTCGTTGAATGCCGCAGCCAGCTCGTTGACCTGCGTCGACTCCGCATCGGCCGGAAGGAACGACGCCGAGTCGTTCTCCTGCACCTCGCTCAGCAGCCCGGCGTACTGGCCCAGTGGGCCACCCACGGCGAGCCAGGCCAGCAGCACGAGCGCGGGGAGCAGCCACCGCAACCGCCGCGTCTTTCGAGGGGCCTCGGCGGAGGTGGTCTCTACCGCATCAGTGGGGGACATGCCGTGCTCCGGATTAGTTGTCGAGTTGAACATTCGCGTGCGAACCATCAGCATGGTGGCCGATGAGCGTGGATGCAACTCCGAGCGACGACCTGGCCCGCTGGCCGACCGGTCGTCTGCTGTCGACGGCCGCGCGCCTCGTCGAGGGCGCCTGGACCGCTCGGCTCGCCGAGCAGGGGCTGACGCACGCCGGGCTGATGGCGCTGCACGAGCTGGGCCACGACGCCCCCATGGCGGTGCACGACCTCGCCGCACGCTGCCAGGTGACGCCGCAGACGATGACCCGCACGGTGGACCGCTTGGAGCGCGACGGCCTCGTGGAGCGCAACCGTGCGCTCGCTGACCGCCGCTCTGTCGAGGTGTCGCTCACCGAGCCCGGGCGGGCGGCGTACGGCCAGGCTGTCGACATGTCCGCCGCCGAGCCCGACCTGCTGGGCGAGGTCGTCGACCTGCCTCTGCTGCGCGCGAACCTGGTCGCCATCGTCGAGCACCTCAACCAGGGCTCCGGGCGTACGCTGGCGTAGGTGATCGGGCACGACGTCGAGGTGCAGCGCCTCGAGCTGGGGCAGACCTTCCAGCCGTACCAGCCGACGTGGACCCTTCAGCGCGCGGTGCACGGACGTCGTGTCGCCGACGAGATCGGCGACACGCTGCTGCTGCTCGAGCACGAGCCGGTGTTCACCGCCGGGAGGCGCACCGAGCCGTTCGAACGGCCGATGCCCGGCACGACGCGCGGCGCCGAGGTCGTGGACGTCGACCGGGGCGGCAAGATCACCTGGCACGGACCGGGACAGCTCGTCGGGTACCCCGTCGTACGCCTTCCTGAGCCCCTCGACGTGGTCGACTTCGTGCGCTCCCTGGAGGGCCTGCTCATCGAGGTCTGCGCCGACCTGGGGCTGCACGCCGATCGGGTCGCCGGGCGCAGCGGGGTCTGGGTGCCGGCAGACGAGCGGGGCCCCGAGCGCAAGGTGGCCGCCATCGGCATCCGCGTGTCGCGGGGCGTGACGATGCACGGGTTCGCGATCAACGCCGACTGCGACCTGTCGTGGTTCTCCGCCATCGTGCCCTGCGGCATCGCCGACGCCGGCGTCACGTCGCTGAGCGCCGAGCTGGGTCGGCCCGTGGAGGTGCTGGAGGTCGCCGACCTCGTCGAGCAGCGCCTGGGCGTGCCCCCCGCTGTCGATGCGCGAGCGTCGATCGCCGCGGCAGCGCCGTCCGTGCACCGGACGTAGGCTGGCGGGCGTGACAGTCGTTCCTGAGGGCCGGCGCATGCTGCGGCTCGAGGTCCGCAACAGCGCGGTGCCCATCGAGAAGAAGCCGGAGTGGATTCGCACCCGGGCCAAGCTCGGCCCGGCCTACTCCGAGATCCGCAGCCTGGTGCAGTCCGAAGACCTGCACACGGTCTGCCAAGAGGCCGGCTGCCCGAACATCTACGAGTGCTGGGAAGACCGCGAGGCCACGTTCTTGATCGGTGGCGACCAGTGCACGCGGCGGTGCGACTTCTGCCAGATCGACACCGGCAAGCCGGCCGCCCTCGACCGCGACGAGCCCCGACGCGTTGCGGAGTCGGTGCGCACCATGGGGCTGCGCTACGCGACCGTCACCGGCGTCGCCCGCGACGACCTGCCGGACGAGGGCGCATGGCTGTACGCCGAGACGATCAGGACCGTGCACGAGGTCAACCCGGACACCGGGGTGGAGATCCTGGTGCCCGACTTCTCCGGCAACCCGGCTCTGCTGGGCCAGGTGTTCGACGCCCGGCCCGAGGTCTTCGCCCACAACGTCGAGACCGTCCCGCGGCTGTTCAAGCGCATCCGGCCCGCCTTCTCCTACGACCGCTCGCTCGACGTGCTCAGCCAGGCACGTGCGGCGGGGCTCGTCACCAAGTCCAACCTGATCCTGGGCATGGGCGAGGAGATGGACGAGGTCACCCAGGCCCTCCGCGACCTGCACGGTGCCGGCTGCGACCTGGTGACGATCACCCAGTACCTGCGTCCGTCCGCACGCCACCACCCGGTCACGCGGTGGGTGCACCCCGACGAGTTCGACGCGCTGGCCACCGAGGCTGAGGCGATCGGCTTCGCCGGGGTCATGTCCGGTCCGCTGGTGCGCTCGTCCTACCGTGCCGGGCGTCTGTACCGCCAAGCCGTCGAGCAGCGCGCGCTGGCCGCTCCCAGCACCCGCTGACGGGGACTACCCTGGCGACCTCGTGGCCAAGAAAACGGATGTGACCCCCGCCGACGCGCCGAAGAAGCAGCGGTTCGGACGCCTGCGGCAGATCGGTCAGGCCTACAAGATCGCGTCGCGCACCGACAAGCGGCTCGGGCTCTACACGTTCGGGCCCGCCATCGTCATCCTGGTGGTCAGCATCGTGCTGGGCGTGCTCGTGGGGCCGCTCGTCTTCTGGATCCTCATGGGTCTGCCGATCGCCTTCCTGGTCGGCACCATCATCTTCACGCGCCGGGCCGAGGCTGCCGTCTACAAGCAGATCGAGGGCCAACCAGGTGCGGCCGCGTCCGCGTTGCAGACCCTGCGCCGCGGCTGGTTCGTCGAGCCGGCGATCGCCGTCAACCGCCAGCAGGACGTCGTGCACCGGGTGATCGGCAAGCCCGGCATCGTGCTGGTCGGCGAGGGTACGAGCGGACCGCGCGTCAAGAACCTGCTCACCCAGGAGCACAAGCGGCACGCGCGGCTGGCCGGCTCGGTGCCCATCACCGAGCTCGTCGCCGGCAGCGAGGAGGGCCAGGTGCCGTTGCGCAAGCTCGGCCGCACGGTTCAGAAGCTTCCCAAGGCCATCACGCCGGCTGAGATGACCGAGGTGCGCAACCGGCTGCGGGCCATGCCTTCCGGGGCGAACCAGCTGCCCATCCCGAAGGGACCGCTGCCCAAGAACGTCAAGCTTCCGAAGGGCTCGATGCCCCCGCGCTGAGCGGGGTCGCGGCGGCGCTCACGAGCCCCGGGGCCCGGTGACGACGACGGTACCCACGGCCAGGTCGTGCCAGCCCCGACGGTCGGTGTCGGCCACCAGCGGCGGGACCACCAGGGCGATCAGCACGGTACGGACGAAGGCGTTCCACAGCCCGACCGGTCGGCGGTCGAGCCGCACCACCCGCATGTTCAGCAGGTGCTGGCCCGGGCTCGCCCCGGTCAGCCCGGTGGCGAGCGTCACCAGCAGTGCCCAGGCAGCCAGCGGCCAGAGCTGGGACAGCGACCCGGGCGTCCAGGGGCTCGTCCCGCCGGCGACCAGCGCCACGACCAGGCTGGCGCCGAACCAGTCGATGAACAGTGCCCCGACGCGGCGCCCCCAGGTGGCGACCGCTCCCGGCCCGCTCGGTGGCAGACCGAGCCGAGCACCGGGGTAGGGCGATCGGCTCGGGTCGAACTGCTGCGCTGGCTGCATGATCACAGGCTAGGCAGACTGGGGCGGTGGCTTCGCGCTGGCATCGCTCCGTCGCCGTCCTGGCGTGTGCCGGGCTGCTTCTCGTCGGGTGCGGCGACAGCGGGTCCGACGACCCGCCCGCGCCGGATGGCGACGACACCGCCGCCCTCATCGAGCAGGCGCTGGCCGCCCGGGCAACCAACGACTCGGCGCAGTTCGCGGCACTGGTGTCGGCGGCAGCCCAGGCGTGCCCCGACCCGGCTGCTGCCGGCCGTCTCGACGAGGTGGCGGCCATCGCCGACCGGTGGTCGTCAGCGCTGCAGGACGGCCGCCCCAAGGTGCAGGCAGTGACCGAGGACCAGCTCGGCCAGGTCGACTGGGACGCGCTCGTGGGGGCCTGCGCCGCGGCGTAACACGGGAGAAACAGCCGTGTCACGGTCGGGAAACTGCTGGTGCCTACGGTCCTCTGGTGCGCCCAGACCCGGGCGCGATCGTCATGTTGTCGCGACAGCCCGGCGCAGAGCCGGGACAGGAGGACGGATGTTCAACAACGGAGACGAGCTGCTCAAGTTCGTCAAGGACGAGGGCGTGGAGTACATCGACGTCCGGTTCTGTGACCTTCCCGGTGTCATGCAGCACTTCAACGTGCCCGTCGGCTCGTTCGACGCCGACGCGATGGCCGAGGGGCTGATGTTCGACGGGTCGTCGATCCGCGGCTTCCAGGCCATCCACGAGTCGGACATGAAGCTCATCCCCGACCCGGCGACCGCGTTCGTCGACCCGTTCCGCTCGGCCAAGACGCTGGCGATGAACTTCTCGATCGTCGACCCGTTCACGGACGAGCAGTACAGCCGGGACCCCCGCAACGTGGCGGCCAAGGCCGAGGCGTACCTGGCCTCGACCGGCATCGGCGACACTGCCTACTTCGGCGCCGAGGCCGAGTTCTACGTCTTCGACGACGTGCGCTTCCAGACGAACCAGCACGAGGGCTACTACCACATCGACTCCATCGAGGGTGCCTGGAACACCGGGCGGATGGAAGAGGGCGGCAACCGCGGCTACAAGACCCGCTACAAGGGTGGGTACTTCCCCGTCCCGCCGGTCGACCACTACGCCGACCTGCGCGACGAGATGTCGACGACCCTCAGCAACCTTGGTCTGCAGGTCGAGCGTGCCCACCACGAGGTGGGTACCGCCGGTCAGGCCGAGATCAACTACAAGTTCGACACGCTGCTCCACGCCGGCGACAAGCTCATGCTCTTCAAGTACGTCATCAAGAACGTGGCATGGGCGGCCGGCAAGACGGCGACCTTCATGCCCAAGCCGCTGTTCGGCGACAACGGCTCGGGCATGCACGTGCACCAGTCGGTGTGGAAGGACGGCGCACCGCTGTTCTTCGACGAGCAGGGGTACGCCGGCCTGTCCGACACCGCTCGCTGGTACATCGGCGGTCTGCTGCGCCACGCGCCCGCCGTGCTGGCGTTCACCAACCCGACCGTCAACTCCTACCACCGCCTGGTTCCGGGCTTCGAGGCTCCGGTGAACCTCGTGTACTCCGGCCGCAACCGTTCAGCCGCGATCCGCATCCCGGTGACCGGCACCTCGGCGAAGGCCAAGCGCGTGGAGTTCCGGGTGCCCGACCCGTCGAGCAACCCGTACCTGGCGTTCTCGGCGCTGCTGATGGCGGGCCTGGACGGCGTCAAGAACAAGATCGAGCCGGCCGACCCGGTCGACAAGGACCTCTACGAGCTTCCCCCCGAGGAGCTCGCCGACATCCCGCACGTGCCGGCGTCGCTGCCGGAGGCGCTGGAGGCACTGGAGGCCGACCACGACTTCTTGACCGAGGGTGACGTGTTCACGCCCGACCTGATCGAGACGTGGATCGACTGGAAGAAGGCCAACGAGATCGACCCGATCCGCCTGCGCCCGCACCCGCACGAGTTCGAGCTGTACTACGACATCTAGGCCCGAGCGTCACCTGCTCCAGCTGTGGGCCAAGGCCCGAGACGGCGGGCGACACCGCGCAGCGCTGCACAGCGTCTGTGCGGTGTCGCCCGCCGCTTCATGCCGCGCTACCGCCACCAGCCAGATCCCAGCGCCATCCCGTAGACGCGGTTGTTCACGTAGAACACGTGGACGTCTCGCTGCCTGCTCCAACAGGCCTTGTACTCCCGCTCGACGAACCGGAAGCCGTCCTCGGTCGACCGCTGCACGACCCAGCCCTTCGAGTCAACGATGCGCTTGACCCGACCACTCGTCATGCCGAGCTCGATCGCGCGCGCTTCTCGCGGAGTCACGCACGTCCTGCGGTCTCCGTAGCTTGCCGCCGCCTCGTCCGGTCCCGCGCCGACGCTCACGATGCCGAACGACACGGCTGCTGCGGCAAGAACCGCGACCAGTGCCACGAGCCAACGTCTCATCACGTCCCCCTCCTTCAGGTACGGACACAGTCGTTCCGTCCCGCCTAGGACGCTCGTCCGGCTCGTAGCCTCGCAATACCGGCAAACGACCCTTCTTCGGCCATACCTACCGCTGAACACAAAGCCACATCGCGCACATGGTGGCCAACGGGGCGACAGAATCAGCGCAATGACCGATCCCACGCCTGAACCCACCCGGGCACTCCTCGCCGCCACGCTGGCCCACGCGCTGACCTACCTCGACGGGATGCCGGAGCGCCGAGTTCCGCCATCGGCGAGCGCTGAGCAGCTGGTCGACGCTTTCGGTACCGAGCTGCCGGACGGCCCCAGCGACCCCGTCGCCGTGATCGACGACCTCGTCGCGGCAGCCGAGCCGGGACTGGCGGCGCTGGCCTCCCCACGGTTCTTCGGCTTCGTCATCGGCGGCACGTACCCGGTGAGCATCGCTGCGGACTGGCTGACGAGCGTCTGGGACCAGAACGTCGGTCTGCGCGACGTCACGCCGGCCCACAGTGCCGCCCGCGACGTGGTCGAGGCGTGGGTGCTCGACCTGCTCGGGCTGCCGAGCACCGCCAGCGTGGGGACCGTCACCGGCGGCATGATGGCCAACTTCGTCGGCCTGGCCGCCGGTCGGCACGCGGTGCTCAGCCGAGCCGGATGGGACGTGGAGGCGAACGGCCTGCAGGGCGCGCCCCCGGTGCGGGTGCTGGTGGGCGAGGAACGCCACAGCACCATCGACCTGGCGTTGCGCTACCTCGGCCTCGGCGCCCCGCAGACGGTCGCGGTGGACGACGAGGGACGCATCCGCCTCGACGCCCTGGGGGAGGCTCTGTCCGCCGGGGATGGCCCGGTGATGGTGGCGCTGGCGGCCGGCAACATCCACTCGGGCAGCTTCGACGACTTCGCTGCCGTCCCGCTCGCCCACGAGCACGGCGCCTGGGTTCACGTCGACGGCGCCTTCGGGTTGTGGGCGGCTGCATCCGCGACCACCCGTCATCTGGTCGCCGGGTACGAGCAGGCCGACTCGTGGGCCACCGACGCGCACAAGACCCTGAACGTGCCCTACGACTCCGGGCTGGCCATCGTGGCCGACCCGGTGGTGCACCGCGCCACGCTCGGCGTGCACGCGCCGTACCTGATGCACAGCCAGGGCGCACCGGACCCCTTCGAGCTGGTGCCGGAGTTCTCCCAGCGTGGACGGGCGTTCCCGCTGTGGGCGACGCTGCGCTTCTTGGGTCGCTCCGGCGTGGACGACCTCGTCGCCGGGCTGCACCGCCATGCCGTGGCGCTCGCCGACGGGGTGCGGGCCCTGGGCGGCGAGGTGCTGCACGACGTCGTGTTCACCCAGGTGTCGACGGCGTGGGGCGACGACGCGACGACACTGGCCGTCGAGCAGGCCCTCATCGCCGACGGGGAGGCGTGGATGACCGGGTCGACCTGGCACGACCGGCGGGTGCTGCGCATCGCCGTCAGCAACTGGGCCACGGACGACACCCAGGTGGCTCGAACCCTGGCCGCGCTCGAACGAGCCGTCCGGGCAGCCCGCGCGACCTGAGCGCTCACGGCGCTGTGGGTTCGACCCGCCCGTCCGGGAGCACGGTGCCCGACCACATCGTCCGTACCCACACCTCGGGGGCGCTCGGCGCACCGATCAGGCTCCGTTCCCACATCGCCGGCCGAGCCTCGTGGACGGGCTCGGCGGGCGGTGTCGTCCACGGCATGGCGTCACGGTCGTAGGTGACCAGGCTCAGCGGACGGTCACCCCATGCCGCGCGAAGCTCGGCAAGACCCTGCTGCGTGGTGGGCGTGAGCGTGACCACCTGGGCGTCACACATGATGCGCACGGTGGCCAGGTAGTCCACCCCAGGGACACCGTTGGCCAGCACGACCCGTCCGTCGCTGATCTGCCCGCAGACGGCCTGCGCCTCGGCCACCTGACCCACGCGGTCGCGGACGTCGAACAGACCGTTCCAGGTGAGCAGCGGCCACAGCGCGAGCACGGCAGCGCCCGCCCCGGCGGCGACCGCCAGAACCGGCGTGCGCTGCGCCACCCACTGCAGCAGCGCCGCCGCCGCCACGAGAAGGAGCGGGACGGCGGCCGGCACGAGGCGACGCATGGCCCAGACGTGGTCGGGCGTGATGTCCGGTCGCACGAGGAACAGCAGAGCCGGGGCACCGAGGGTCACCAGCACCGCGAGCGCCGGCACGTCGGGGCGCCCCAACGCCACCCAGGTCAGCAGGCACAGCCCGGCGACGCCCACAAGCACCGCCGGCCAGCCGTGGTACCACGACACCCACTCCAGCGACAGCTCGTCGTAGCTGCGGGTGCCGTCGAGGGCGAGCCCTTCTTCGGCCTGGCGGCGCTCGATGTCGCGCACGTAGGTGTCGCGGCCGGCGAAGAAGCGCGCCTGCCACCACCAGGGGCGGGTCAGCAGGACGATGCCGAACACGCCGACGACCGAGGCGGACGTGAGCGCGACCCGTCGCCGGTTCGCCTCGAGCCACGTCGCCACCGGCGCGCCCCACCGGACGAGGGCGGCGGCGACCGCGAGCGCGACGACGATGGCCGCCACCACCGCGATCGCCTGACCGGCCAGCCGGCTGAGGTAGTTGCCTGAGCTGCGCCCCATGTCGAGCAGACCGAGCAGCACGAGTGCGCTGCCCGCGCCCGCGACGCGCACCAGCACGGCCCGGGCGGCTCGTCGCTCGACCTGCGCGACCACCACCCACAGGCCGACCGCGGCGAGCGCACCGGCGAGCAGCAGGCCGCCGTCGATGCGCACCAGGCCCACCGCCCCCAGGAACAGCCCGGCAAGCACGGCGTAGCGGCCACGGCGCGCCGGGTCGCCTGTCATCACCGTCGTCAGCGCGGTGACCCCGGCAGCACCGAGGGCCAGCGACAGCGGCTCGGAGTAGGTGCTGCGCGAGAAGGCCACGAGAGGCATCGCCAGGGCCATCGCCACGGGTGCGAGCAGGGCCCACCACGGCCCGACGACGCGCCGAGCCATCGCGTAGAGGGACAGCAGGGCGATCGCCCCGACCACCACGTTCGCCGCGAGGACGGCAGACGTCCCGCCGGCCCAGCCCGCCACGGCGACGACACCTGGAAGCGTGTGCGCGAACTCCGGGCTGAGCGGGTCGGCGCTGAGGCCGAAGCCGAGCGCCGACGTGCGGGCACCGTCGATACCGACCGCCGCGTCGGCGGCCTCGGTCATCGGCACGGTGACGGAGGCGTGGTCGACGAGCCAGATGCCGGTGAGCGCGTACACGGCCGGGTCGCGGTCGACGGCGATGAACTCACCGGTGAGGCGAAGGTGCACCAGCATCCACGCCAGTGCCGCGACGACGGCAAGACCAGCCGGAAGAGCCCACGTGGCCGGGAGTGGCTCGCGCAGCCGCAGCGGCCAGAGCGCCAGCACGGCGAGGGCGGCGGCCGGTAGCACGAACCAGGGGGTGAACCACCCCAGCGTCACAGCGACGCCGACCGGCAGCGTGAGCGCCAGCAGCACGAAGGGCACCGCGTCGGGAGCGGCGGCGACCGACACCCGTAGGCGCGTCATGGCCGTCACTGCTCGCCGTAGAACAGCCGGTTCACCACCCGGCGGGCCCGCCGCGTCGCGCGCACGTGCCGCTCCTGCATCTGCGCGGCCTGTCCCGGCGCGTAGCCGAGCACCCGAGCCAGGCTCTCGAGCACCTGCGCGTCGGTCGGTACGACGTCCGACGCCCGTCCGGTGACGTGCACGATCGCGTTGCGCATCTCCCCCGCCAGCCGCCAGGCGTCCACCAGGACGTCGGCGTCGTCGGCGGGCATGAGCCCCGCGTCCACAGCGGCCCGGATCGCGGCCACCGTCTCGGTGGTGCGCAGCTGCGGTACCGATGCGGCGCTCTGAAGCTGGATCAGCTGGATCGTCCACTCGACGTCGGCGAGCCCGCCCGGCCCGAGCTTGAGGTGCCGCGTCTTCTCCACCGCGCGAGGCAGACGCTCGGACTCCACCCGGGCCTTGATGCGTCGCACCTCACGCAGCGCGTCGCTGCTCAACCCGTCGGGATGCCAGCGCAGCGGGTCGATGAGGCCGGCGAAGTCGTCGAGCAGGGCTCGGTCGCCGGCGAGCGGCTCGGCGCGCAGGAGCGCCTGGCGTTCCCACGTCTCACCCCACCGCTCGTAGTACGCGGCGTACGAGCCGAGGCTGCGCACCAGCGGTCCCGAGCGCCCCTCCGGGCGCAGGTCGGCGTCGAGCAGCAGGGGGGGCTCCGGGGAGGGCAGCGCGAGCAGCCGGTGCATCTCCTGGGCCACGTCGAGGGCGAACCGGGCCGCGTCGCCCTCGCTCGTGCCCTCACCCCGCCGGTAGACGTACATCACGTCGGCGTCGGAGGAGTAGGCCATCTCGTGCCCGCCGAGGCGTCCCATGGCGATCACGGCGAACTCGACGTCGGCGTCGCCCTGGCTTGCGGCGACGGCCCGGCGAGCCAACGTCAGGGCACCCGTCACCGTGGCCTGCGCCACCGCCGTGACCGCCGCCCCGACCTGGTCGGGCGGCAACGTCTGGTCGGTCGCGTCGCCGACGCCGACCTCGGCCCCCAGGTCGGCCACCGCGATGCCGAAGAGCTCACGACGTCGCATCGCCCGCACCGCGGCGATGGCCGCAGCGGGGTCGTCGTGGCGGGCCACGACGGCGCGCACCTCCTCCTCGAGCTCGGCGCGGGTGCTGAACCGCCACCCCGACTCGACCGCGAGCATGCTCACTGCCTCGGGTGCGCGCAGCAGCATCTCGGTGGCGTAGCGGCTCGACGCCAGCACGCGCGCCATGCGCTCGGCCGCCGCCCGCTCGTCGCGCAGCAGCCGCAGGTACCAGTGGGTCTCGCCGAGGGCGTCGCTCACCTCCCGGAAGCCCCGCAGGCCCGCGTCGGCGTCGACACCGTCGGCGAACCAGCCGAGAAGCACCGGCAGCAGCGTCCGCTGGATCGCCGCGCGCCGCGACACCCCCTGGGTCAGGGCCTCGATGTGACGCAGCGCCCCGGCGGGGTCGCGGTAGCCGAGGGCCTTGAGGCGGGTGCGGGCGGCGTCCGGGGTGAGCCGCACCTCGTCGCTGGGCAGGCGGGCGACGGCATCGAGCAGCGGGCGGTAGAAGATCTTCTCGTGCAGGCGACGCACGTCGGTGCGGTGCCGCTTGAGCTGGGAGTCGAGGCGGCCGTCGGGGTCGCGCAGGTACCCCAGCGACCGTCCGATGCGGCGCTGGTCGTGGACGGCGGTCGGCAGCAGGTGGGTGCGGCGCAGGCGATGCAGCTGGATGCGGTGCTCGACGGTGCGCAAGAACCGGTAGGACGAGGCGAGCCCAGCGCCGTCCTCACGTCCGACGTAGCCGCCGGCGGTCAGCGCGGCCAACCCGCCGAGGGTGGACCGGCTGCGCAGCGACTCGTCGGCACGCCCGTGGACGAGCTGGAGCATCTGGACGGCGAACTCGACGTCGCGCAGGCCACCCGGGCCGAGCTTGAGGTTGCGCTCGACCTCCTTGCGCGGGATGTGCGCCTCCACCCGACGGCGCATCGCCTGGACGTCGGTGACGAACCCCTCGCGCTCGGCGGCCCGCCACACCATCGGCCGCACGACGTCGAGGTACTGATCCCCCACCTCGCGGTCGCCGGCCACGGTGCGTGCCTTGAGCAGGGCCTGGAACTCCCAGGTCTTGGCCCACCGCTCGTAGTACTCGCGGTGGCTCGACACGGTACGTACCAGCGGGCCGTTCTTGCCCTCCGGGCGAAGCGCCGCGTCGACCACCCACAGGGGCGGCTCGGCGCTCGGCGCAGCGCAGGCCGCCATCGTGGACGTGGCCAGCGACGCCGCCACGGCCAGGGCCTGCTCAGGGTCGGACGCGCTCGGCGCAGGCTCGGCGACGAACACCACGTCGACGTCGCTGACGTAGTTGAGCTCTTGCCCGCCGCACTTGCCCATTCCGATGACGGCGAGGCGCGTCAGCTCGGCCTGCTCGCCGTGCTCGGTCCGGGCGACAGCGAGCCCCGCCTCGAGGGCGGCCGCAGCAAGGTCGGCCAGCTCGCCGGCGACGATGCCGAGGTCGAGCGAGTCGGCCAGGTCGCGGGCGGCCAGCAGCAGGAGCGCCCGGCGGTAGGAGGCCCGTAGCGCGTCCACCCCGTCGGCCGACGTGGCGCGGGGGGCGGGGTCGGCCGGGTCGGCACCCACGGACTCCAGCAGCTCGGCCCGCACCTCGTCCGCGCTGCGGCGCGGTGCCGGCAGCGGCAGGTCGGCCAACGCCCGCCAGTCGGCGGGGTGGCGGGCCAGGTGGTCGGCGAAGGCCGCCGACATGCCCAGCACGGCGAACAGGCGGTGCCGAAACGCCGGGTCGCGCTCGAGCGTGGCCACCAGCCGGTCGGCGTCGGCGGCGTGCTCCAGCAGCCGGTCCAGGCCGAGCAGCGCCAGGTCGGGGTCGGGTGAGGCCCCGAACGAGCCCAGCACCTCGCCGTCGTCGGCCAGCGGGCCGAGCTCGGGACTTGCCAGCAGGCGCTGCGCCTTGGCCGAGTCGACGAAGCCCAGCCGTGCCAGCGAGGCGGTCGCCGTTGCCGTCCGAGGTCTCACAGCACCGGCAGCATCCGGTCACGCTCGAACGGGGTGACCTGCTTGGAGTAGGCGGCCCACTCGGCTCTCTTGTTGCGCAGGACGAACTCGAACACGTGCTCGCCGAGCGTCTCCGCGACCAGCTCGGACTTCTCCATCGCCGAGATCGCCTCGGCCAACGACGAGGGCAGCGGCTCGATCCCGAGCGCGCGACGCTCCTGGTTCGTCAACGCCCACACGTCGTCCTCGGCCTCCGGGGGCAGCTCGTACCCCTCCTCGATGCCCGTCAGGCCGGCGCGCAGCAGCACGGCGTAGGCCAGGTAGGGGTTGGCCGCGGCGTCCAGCGCCCGGTACTCGACGCGAGCCGAGCGCTCCTTGCCCGGCTTGTACATCGGCACCCGCACGAGCGCGGACCGGTTGTTGTGGCCCCAGCAGATGAAGGCGGGCGCCTCGTCGCCGCCCCAGAGCCGCTTGTACGAGTTGACCCACTGGTTCGTGATCGCGGTCAGCTCGGGGGCGTGGCGCAGCAGCCCGGCGATGAAGGAGCGGCCCGTCGACGACAGCTCGAACTGGGCGCCGGCCTCGTAGAAGGCGTTGCGGTCGCCCTCGAACAACGACAGGTGGGTGTGCATGCCGCTGCCGGGGTGCTCGGTGAACGGCTTGGGCATGAACGTGGCGTGCATGCCCTGCATGAGCGAGACCTGCTTGACGACCTGCCGGAACGTCATGATGTTGTCGGCCGTCGACAAGGCGTCGGCGTAGCGCAGGTCGATCTCCTGCTGTCCGGGGCCCGCCTCGTGGTGGCTGAACTCGACCGAGATGCCCATGGCCTCCAGGGTCAAGATCGTCGCCCGCCTGAAGTCGTGCTCGTCACCCAGCGGCGTGTGGTCGAAGTAGCCGCTGGAGTCGATCGGCACCGGCTCGCTTCCCTGCTCGGGCTTGTCGGCGAACAAGAAGAACTCGATCTCCGGGTGGGTGTAGAAGGTGAACCCCGCCTCCGCGGCCTTCGACAGCGCCCGCTTGAGGACGTGGCGGGGGTCGGCCAGCGACGGGGAGCCGTCGGGCAGCTTGATGTCGCAGAACAGGCGGGCCGTGCCGTGCGACTCACCACGCCAAGGCAGAATCTGGAAGGTGGCCGGGTCGGGCTGGGCAAGCATGTCCGACTCGTAGACCCGGGTGAAGCCCTCGATCGCCGAGCCGTCGAAGCCCAGACCCTCGGCGAACGCCCCCTCGAGCTCGGCGGGAGCGACCGCGACCGACTTCAGCTGGCCCAGCACGTCGGTGAACCACAGCCGGACGAACCGGATGTCGCGTTCCTCGATGGTGCGCAGCACGAACTCCTGTTGCTTGTCCACGCCCCCATCCTGCCCGCTCCGGTGCCGCCCCGTGGCAGGCGCTCTTGCACACCGGTGGCTAGGCTCCCCCCGTGCCCTGGCTGCGTGTCGCCCTTGCCCAGGTCAACCCGACTGTCGGCGACATCGACGGCAACGCCGAGCTGGTGGCTCGATGGTCGGCGCACGCGGCCGCCCAGGGCGCCCACCTCGTCGTCTTCCCCGAGATGGTGCTCACCGGCTACCCGATCGAAGACCTGGCCCTGCGCGGGTCGTTCGTGGACGCAGCCCGCCGCACCACCGACGCCCTTGCTCGACGGCTCGCCGACGAGGGACTGGGCGACACGGTCGTCGTGGTCGGCACCCTCGACCGCGACACCGGCACGCTGGACGGCCTCGGTGTGCCGAAGGGCGCGCCGCAGAACGTGGCAGCCGTGCTGCACGGGGGCGCGGTGGTCGCCCGGTACGCCAAGCACCACCTGCCCAACTACGGGGTGTTCGACGAGCAGCGGTACTTCGTCCCCGGCTCGTCGCTCACGACGGTTCGGGTACACGGCGTCGACGTCGCGATCGTGATCTGCGAGGACCTGTGGCAAGAAGGTGGACCGGTTGCCGCGGCGCGGGCGGCGCAGGCCGGACTGCTCCTGGTGCTCAACGGCAGCCCCTTCGAGCGGCAGAAGGACGACCTCCGCCTCGCGCTGTGCCGCCGACGCGCTGACGAGGCGGGCTGCACGCTGGCCTACGTCAACCTGGTCGGTGGCCAGGACGAGCTCGTGTTCGACGGCGACTCGATCGTCGTCGGGCAGGGCGGCGCCGTCATCGCCCGGGCTCCCCAGTTCGACGACGGGGTGCTGATCGCCGACCTCGAGCTGCCGGCCGCCTCGACCACGCAGGCGCAGTCGCCGATGCCTGTCCGCCACGTCGTCCTCTCCGCTGACCCGCTGCCGGAGTATCCCGCCAGCCCGTCGGCGGTGGCCCCGCCGCGCACCGACCTCGGCGCTGTGTACGCCGCGCTGGTCACGGGCACCCGCGACTACGTGCGCAAGAACGGCTTTCGCTCCGTCGTGCTGGGGCTGTCCGGGGGGATCGACAGCGCCCTCACCGCCGCCGTCGCCGTCGACGCCCTCGGCGCGGAGAACGTGGTCGGGGTCTCGATGCCGAGCGGGTACTCCTCCGAGCACTCCCGCTCCGATGCCGCCGACCTCGCGACGAGGACGGGCCTGGACTACCGGACGGTGCCGATCGCGCCTTTGGTCGCGGCGTTCCAGGAGTCGCTGCACCTCACCGGCCTGGCCGAGGAGAACCTGCAGGCACGCGTGCGGGGGGTGACGCTCATGGCGCTGTCGAACGCCGAGGGCCACCTGGTGCTGGCCACCGGCAACAAGACCGAGCTGTCGGTCGGCTACTCCACGATCTACGGGGACGCGGTCGGCGGATACGCACCGATCAAGGACGTGCCGAAGATGCTCGTCTGGGAGCTGTCCCGATGGCGCAACGCCCAGGCCGAGGCTGCCGGGCACATGCCGCCGATCCCCGCGAGCAGCATCAGCAAGCCGCCGTCGGCCGAGCTGCGGCCCGGCCAGCTCGACAGCGACTCGCTGCCCGACTACGCCCTGCTGGACGACGTGCTCGACGACTACATCGAGCACGACCGGGGGTCGGTCGACCTCGTCACCGCCGGTTTCAGCCCCGACCTGGTCGAGCGAGTGCTGCGCATGACCGACGTCGCGGAGTACAAGCGCCGGCAGTACCCACCGGGGCCGAAGATCTCGGTGCGCAACTTCGGTCGCGACCGCCGGCTGCCCATCACCAACGCGTGGCGGGAGCGGGCCCCGCGCGCCCCGGTGCCGCCGACAGCTCCCGAGTCGTAGCGGCGTCCATGGCAGCATCGACACCATGAGCGAGGTACCGGCCCTGTACGGCGGCCAGCTGAGCCGACGAGTCACCACGCTCGACCTGCGGCTGGCCAAGCAGCGGGGCGAGCGGTGGCCGATGCTGACGGCCTACGACGTCTACTCCGCGGAGATCTTCGACGAGGCGGGTATCCCGGTGCTGCTCGTCGGTGACTCCGCGGCCAACACCGTGTACGGCTACCCCGACACGGTGTCGGTGACCGTGGACGAGCTGCTCCCGCTGGCCGGTGCGGTCGTGCGCTCCACGCGCCGCGCGCTCGTGGTCGGCGACCTGCCCTTCGGCTCGTACCAGGCCGGGCCGCAGCAGGCCCTCGCGAGCGCCGTGCGCTTCATGAAGGAGGCAGGGGTGCAGGCGGTGAAGCTCGAGGGCGGCGAGGTGGTTGCCGACAGCATCCGGCTGCTGAGCGACGCCGGCATCCCGGTGATGGCGCACGTCGGGTTCACCCCCCAGTCGGTGAACAGCTTGGGCGGCTACCGGGTGCAGGGCCGCGGGGAGGCTGCCGAGCGCGTCCTGGCCGATGCCGTCGCGGTGGCCGAGGCAGGCGCCTTCGCCGTCGTGCTGGAGATGGTGCCGAGCGCCACCGCCGAGCGGATCACCGCGAGCGTCGACATCCCCACCATCGGGATCGGCGCGGGGCCCGGCTGCGACGCCCAGGTGCTGGTGTGGCAAGACATGGCGGGTCTGCGCTCGGGCCGGCTGCCGAAGTTCGTGAAGGTCTACGCCGACCTTCGCTCCTCGCTGCGCGACGCCGCCCAGGAGTTCGGTCGAGAGGTCGTGGCCGGGCAGTACCCCGGCCCGGAGCACGAGTACTCCTGAGCCGATCGGCCGGTCCGCCCGGGCCGGTCCGGGTCTTCTCGACTCAGGAGCCGCCCCGCCAGCTCCTGTCCTCGGCGTCCCACGCCTCGGTGCGCTCGTGGGCGCGGTCGAGGGCACCCTCGGCCATCTCCTTGGTCTCGTAGGGCCCCATGCGCTCGATGTTGGGGCACCCCTCGGCTCCTTCGAGCCGGTTGTGCACGAGGCACCAGTACCAGGGTCCGCGAGTCGCGTCGGTCATGCCCCCATCTTTACACTCGACACCGTGACGATCACCCACGCCGTTACTCAGGGAACCCTCTCACCTGAGCGGAAGGTGCCCGCCGGTATCGCGCGCCCGGAGTACGTCGGCCAGCAGGCGCCCCTGCCCTACCGCGGCCCGGACGTGCAGCCACCGGAGATCATCGAGCGCATGCGCGTCGCCGGGCGCATCGCCGCCCAGGCCATGCGCGAAGCCGCCTCGGCCATCGAGCCCGGCGTCACCACGGACGAGATCGACCGCATCGGCCACGAGTTCTTGTGCGACCACGGCGCCTACCCGTCCACGCTCGGGTACCGCGGGTTCCCCAAGTCGCTGTGCACCAGCGTCAACGAGGTGATCTGCCACGGCATCCCGGACTCCACGGTGCTGGACGACGGCGACATCGTGAACATCGACATCACGGCGTTCGTGACGATCGACGGCGTCGGCGTGCACGGCGACACCGACGCCACGTACCTCGTCGGTGACGTCGACGAGGAGTCGCGCCTGCTCGTCGAGCGCACCGAGCAGGCCCTCACCCGGGCGATCGCCGCTGTTCGGCCCGGACGTCGTCTCAACATCGTGGGACGAGTGATCGAGTCCTACGCCCGCCGGTTCGGATACGGCGTGGTGCGCGACTTCACCGGGCACGGCGTGCACACGTCGTTCCACTCCGGCCTTGTCGTCCCCCACTACGACGACCCCCGAGCCGACCTCATCCTGCAGCCCGGGATGACCTTCACCATCGAGCCGATGCTCAACCTGGGCACCCCTGACTGGACGATGTGGGACGACGGCTGGACGGTCGTCACCGCCGACCTGAAGCGCTCCGCGCAGTTCGAGCACACCCTGGTCGTCACCGACGACGGGGCCGAGATCCTGACGTTGCCCTGACCCTGGCGGGCCGCAACGCACTAAGGTCTGCGCCGTGGAGGAGCATGGGCGCAACATCGGCTTCGGCATCGACATCGGCGGCAGCGGGATCAAGGGTGCCCGCGTCGACCTCGACACCGGGGAGTTCGTCAGCGAGCGCATCAAGGTGCTCACACCCAAGAAGTCGACGCCCGCCAACGTGGCCCCGATCATCGCCGACATCGTGGCCGAGGCCGGCTGGACCGGCCCCTTCGGCTGCACCTTCCCCGGGATCGTGCGCCATGGCGTGCTCTACTCCGCCGCGAACCTCGGCAAGGCCTGGATCGGCGTCGACTTCGCCGAGCTGGTGCACACCACGACCGGGCTGCCGGCGGCAGTGCTCAACGACGCCGACGCAGCCGGCATCGCCGAGGTGCGCTTCGGAGCGGCCCGAGGGCGCGACGGCGTCGTCCTGCTGACGACGCTCGGGACGGGCATCGGCACCGCGCTCATCAACGACGGAGCGCTCGTGCCGAACACCGAGCTCGGCCACCTGCAGATGCACGGCGACTCCGCGGAGAAGTACGCCGCCTCGTCCGCGAAGAACGCCGAGGGGCTGTCGTACCCCGACTGGGCGAAACGTCTGCAGGAGTACTACGCCTACGTCGAGTTCCTCCTCTCCCCCGACGTCATCATCGTCGGCGGTGGCGTGAGCCGTAAGTCGGACAAGTTCTTGCCGCTGATCACGACCACGGCCGAGCTCATCCCGGCTCAGCTGCGCAACACGGCCGGCATCGTCGGGGCCGCGGTCACGGCCGACGAGCGCTTCGGCGCCGGTGGCTGACTCCGAGCAGGAGTCGCTCTGGGTCACGGTTCACCGCCGTACGACCGACGACCTGAAGCGCCTGGGCTGGTTCTTGGCGCTGCTTCTGGTCGGCGTCGCCTTGGCGACCGGCCTGGACGAGACGATGGCCGGCATCGAGTCCGACATCGTCGAGGGCTTCGTGCGCGTCCCCGCCACTGTCGCCGGCCTGGTCGTCTCGATCGTGAGCGTGCTGTTCCTGCTCCTGGCGATCGGAGCACCGATCCTCCTGCTGGTCGCCCGCCGGTTCCGGACGTTCGCCGTGGGCGGGCTGGGCATCGTGCTGGCCGCGGTCGCGTTCGTCGTCGTCCGCGACGCGGTGCCGGTACGCATCCTCAGCCTGCCGGACGGCACCGAGACAGCCTTCGCCGCGCAGGGCGGGTGGCCCTCGGGGGGTGCTCTCGCGGTCTACACAGCCGCCGCCGTCATCGCCGGCATCGAGCTGCCGCGCCGGTGGCGGCATGCCGTGTGGGTGATGCTGGGAGTGCTGGCGACACTGCGCATCCTGACGTCGGCAGACCTGCCCCTCGACGTGCTGCTCGCCATCGGGGTGGGCGGGGTCGTCGGGGCCTCGTTGCTCCTGGTCTTCGGCCGGACCGCCCGGGTCGCCTCCGCGGCCGGGGTGCGCGACGCCCTGGAGCGCAGCGGGCTGTCCGTCAGCGAGGTACAGCCGCTGAGCCTCGAGCGCAGCTCGTGGGAGTTCCGCGCCCGCACCGATGTCGGGCCCGTGCGCGCGAAGGTCGTGGGCCGCGAGAGCCAGCAGATCGACAGCCTGTACCGGGCCTACCGACGCGTTCGGCTGCGGGACGTCGGCGACGACACCGCCTACTCCTCCGCCCGCCGTGCGGTGGCGGTCGAGGCCCTGCTCACCGTCTACAGCGCTGACCGTGGGGTTCGCTCGCCCGACGTGCGCGCGATCACGCCGCTGCACGGCGACCACGTCGTCCTCGCCGTCGACGAGGTCGAGGGAACCTCGCTGGCGGAGCTGGACGACGCTGCCCTCAGCGACGACGTGCTGCGTCAGTGCTGGGCGCAGGTAGCCGGCCTGCGCGCGGCAAGAGTGGCGCACCGCGACCTCGAGCTGGGCAACCTCGTCCTCGACCCTGCGGGACAGGTCTGGCTCGTCGACTACAGCTTCGGTCAGGCGGCTGCGGACGACCAGGTCATGGCCGGCGACATCGCCGAGCTGCTGGCCGCCACCTACGTGCGCGTAGGAGCACAGCGGTCGGTGGCAGCCGCCGCCGAGGTGCTCGGTACCGAGCCGCTGGCCGACGCCATGACCCGTCTGGTGCCGGCTGCCTTGACGTCGCAGACCCGCAAGCAGCTCAAGGACGTCGAGGACGCCGCTCAGCCGCTGATCGACGAGCTGTCTCGCGTCACCGGCGTCGACGAGCCGCAGCTGGCCAAGGTCGAGCGGCTGAAGCCGCAGTACCTGGTGATGGCAGCGCTGCTGGCTGTCGCCGTCTACGTGCTCATCCCTCAGCTGGCCGACTTCCCGCGGATGCTGGAGGCGATCCGCGAGGCGGACTGGCGCTACGTCCCGCCCGCGCTGCTGGCGTCCGTCCTGACCTACATCGCCGTGGCGATGTCGATGTCGGGCGCCACTCCCGGCCGGGTGTCGGTGCCCGAGTACGGCGGCCTGGCGATGTCGTCGGCCTTCGTCGCCTCCTTCGCCCCGCCCGGGATCGGGCATCTCGGCCTCAACCTGCGCTACCTGCAGAAGCGCGGGTTCTCCCCGCCCGTCTCCGTCTCGGTGATCGCGTCGAAAGAGGCGGCGACGTTCATCTCGCACCTGGTGCTGCTCCTTGTCGTCGGCCTCTGGGCCGGACGCAGCGGAGCGTTGGAGGAAGAGCTGGAGCGCCTGCCGCCGGCAGGAGTGATGCTGGCCGTCGGTGGCGGCATCCTCGTCGTCGTGGGCCTGTCGTTGTTCGTCCCTCGCGTGCAGACGCTGGTGCGCGAGACGGTGGTGCCTGCCGTCAAGCACTCGATCGACGCGATGGGGCAGGTCGCCCGTGACCCGGTCAAGATCACCCTGCTCTTCACGGGCGTGACACTGCTCTCGGTGGCCTACTCGGCGTGCCTGTACTTCTCAGTCACGGCGTTCGGCTCCGAAGCCAGCTTCGCCGCCATCGCCCTGATCTACCTCACCGCGGGATCCGTTGCTGCGGCAGCGCCCACCCCAGGCGGGTTGGGAGCCGTCGAGGCCATCCTCATCGCCGCCCTGACCGGCATCGGCATCGCTTCGCCCATCGCAGTCGCCGGTGTCTTCCTCTACCGGTTCGCCACGTTCTGGCTGCCGATCCTTCCGGGTCTGCTCGCCTTCCGGTGGCTGACCGCCCGCGGCGCTGTCTGAGCCGGAAGTCGCTGGGGCTCGCATCGTTCTTGGTCGTCCGGCGGCGGGCGGGCCGGGTGTACTCGAGGTTGTGGACGGGCCGGTGGTCGGTCGGGGGTTGTGTCGGACCCCCCGAGGATGCTGGTCGCATGACGTCGATCCCGCGTCCCGCCACCGTTCCCGCGGTTGTTGCTGGCGAGTGTGTTGCCAGTGATCTGGAGGTCATGGTCGGGGAGGTGGTGGCGCGGTCTCCGTGGGGTCGGTTCGGTCGGGTGTTCGGCCCGGACACCGACGGCGAGGCGGTGGTGTCGGAGGAGGAGCTGCTGGCCCGGCTCGCCGACGCCGAAGGGCTGATCACGCAGCTGAGCGCGGCGCAGGGTCGGTTGCTGCTGGAGCTGCGGGAGCGGCGCCTGGCCACGCAGCGGCAGGAGACGGGGCCGGAGGGTCATGCCCCCGGGTCGTGCACGCGGGGGTGCTGTGACCCGGACGGCTGGATGGGCCTGGAGGTCGCCCAAGCGTTGGCGGTCAGTGAGCGTCAGGTGTCGACTCGTCTGGACCTCGCGCAGCGTCTCGCCCGGCACACGCGGCTACGGGATGTGGTGGAGCAGGGGCGGGTGCAGGTGTGGACGGCGACGAAGCTGGCCGAGCACCTCGACGAGCTCGCCCCCCTCATCACCCCCGACCGGCTCCGCAGCGTGGAGGCCAGCATGGTGGTGTGGCTGCTGGACCGGCCCCGCACGGTCGGGCAGATGTCGGCGCGGATGCGCCGCCTCATCCACGCCGCCCGGGCTGCCGCCGGGGTGGACTCCCCGCGCCGCGACGCCCGAGACCGCCGCGTCTGGGTCGAGGCCGCCGGCGTGGACGGGCTGGCCACCCTGATGGCCCGCCTCCCGGAGACCGACGCCCTCACCGTGCGCGCCGTGCTGACCGCGGTGGCGCACGACCCGACCAGCCCCACCGACACCCGCACCCGGGAGCAGCGGCGTGCGGACCTGCTCACCACCATGATCACCGGCGCCCCGGCCACCCACGGCGACCCCGCCGATGTGGACCTCACCCCCACCAGCAGCCCCGGCAGCTCCGGCAACCCGGGTGGGGTGGGGGTGCAGGTGACCGTCACGATCCCCGCCGACACCCTCACCGGCGGCCCGACACCCGGGGAGGTCCCCGGCTACGGCCCCCTGCCCGCCACCACCACCCGCGACCTCGCCGCCCACGCCACGAGCTGCCGCGCGCTGGTCTACCACCCCGACACCGGCCACCTCCTCGGCCTGACCACCCTGCTGCGCGCCACCACCAGTGACACGGCCGGCGGTGACGCGGCGGCGGTGCGCTGGCTCGACCGGCTCCCACCCGCCGCCGGGTATACGCACCCGCCGGTCATGGAACGCCTCGCCCACGCCCGCGACACCGTCTGTCGCGCCCCGGGCTGCACCCGCGCGGCGACAGCGTGCGACTGCGACCACGTCGTGCCCTACCCCCACGGCCCGACAACCGCGGACAACACATGCTGCCTGTGCCGACGCCACCACCGACTCAAGACCCACGCCCCCCACTGGCACACCCAGCTCGACCCCGACGGGCGGCTGATCTGGACCACCCCCACCGGACACATCCTCACCACCGACCCCCACGACCACCGACCCGACGTCGCCGGGGCACCCGACTCGCCGCGCGAACCCGAACCCGACCCGCCGCCCTTCTAGCGAAGCGGTGGCCCTTCCGGAGACTGCCGCAAGACGTCGAGCAGCGACCGCAGCACGAGCATCGCGCCGAAGAAGAGCGTGATCCAGCCGACGAACTGAGTCAGGTACAGGTCACGCTCGGCGAACAGTGGCCCGGTCTGCGTGCCGATGAGCAGGATCGACAGGCCGACGACCCCAAGGCCGAGCACGGTGAGCAGAACCTTGTTCACCAGCCGTTCGAGCACCCGGACGTCGGCCGGGTTGCTGAACAGGCTCACCCGTGTCGTCAGCGTGCCCCGGTGGAGCTGGGTCGAGATGCGATCGAGGTGGCGCGGCAGACGCCGCAGCAGTGGGGCAAGGGTGGTGATCTCGCGCTGGCCGAGCTCGGCGAGCGAGGTGGGCAGAAGCGTCGCCTGCGCCTCGACTCCCGCTACGTCGACCACGCGCTCGACGAACGGGTAGCCAGGCGACAAGGTCTCGAGGGTGCCCACCAGCGTGGCGATGGCGCGGAACATCACCGACGCCTGCTCGGGCAGCGCTATCCCAAGCTCGGCCGTCACGCGCAGCAGCTCCGTCGTGGCCTCGGCAGAGATCATGGCCGACCCGACATGGGCAGCCATGAAGGCGGCTAGCGCCCGCTCGATCTGGTCCCGGTTGTCCCCGAGGTCCACCGACCCACCCGTCACCATCGCCTCGTAGAGCAGTCCTGGGTCCTGAAGGCGCACTGCGACGAGCATCTCGAGCACGAAGGCTCGCCCGAAGGCGTCCAGCTTGCCGGTCATGCCGAAATCGATGAGCCCAAGCCGGCCGTCGTCCAGCAGCAGGACGTTGCCCGGGTGCGGATCACCGTGGAACCTCTGGCCACGCATCATCGCCTGGATCTGCGAGGTGCACAGCACATCGGCGAGTGCCTCGGCGTCCGCCGGACGCTCGCCGTCCAGGCTGGCGAGTGTCCGCCCGCGGAGCCTTTCCATCACGAGCACCCGGGGCGTCGTGTAGCGCTCGATGACTGCCGGTACGTGAAGGCTCGGGAAGGGCTCGAGCGCGGCGGCCACGGCCGCGACATGGCCTGCCTCGTTGCGAAAGTCGAGCTCGTCGCGCAGAGCGTCGGCGAAGTCGTCGGCCAGCTTGGCCACTCCGTAGGACGCCGCGATGGGCAGCCGCTTCTCGGCGGTGCCAGCGACCCAGTCGAGGATGGTCAGGTCACGCTCGACGTCGCGCGGCAGACCCGGGCGCTGAACCTTCACCACCACCTCGGTGCCGTCCCGCAGCACACCGACGTGGGCCTGAGCGATGGACGCCGAGCCAAGCGGGTTCGCCTCCAGGCCCTCGAAGACGTCGTCGAGGTCACCGAGCTCGGCCACCAATACCGCTCGCACCTCCTCGATCGGCACCGGAGTGACCGATGCATGAAGCGTGCTCAGCTCGTCGATCGCCTCTGGCGGAAGCAGGTCCGGGCGCGTGGCGAGCAGCTGACCCAGCTTCACGTAGACCCCGCCGAGGTCTTCGATCGACTCGCGCAGCCGACGTGCCTGCTCGGCAGCGTCGGCGCTCGACCCGGGGCTCGCGGCGCCCAGCCCGTGCCGGGCGGCCACCCGACTGACCTGAAGGCCGCGTCCGGCGATCGCCGTCCTCCTCCGTACCGCCTGCACGGGCCGAACCCGGGCGAGGTGGCGCCGTCGACGCGGGCGCGACCTGACCAGCTCGAACGTCACGACCACGCCCATGGTCACGATCAGCTGGAAGGGGAGGGACGCAAGCACGATGTCGGCCTCGACCAAGCCGTTGTCGAGCCGATCGATGTCCGGGTCGGGGCCCAGCACCAGCAGCCCGCCCATGACGAAGCCGAGGATCAGCCCGATGAACGCGGCCACCAGCAGTCGCGGCCAGCCGACCTCTCGAGCCGACAGGATCGCGCGCGCCATGAACGCGAACGCGACGAGGAGCACGACGTTGAGCACAACCAGCACTCCGTCAGGCTAGAAGAACGGCCGACCTCGCCACACGTGCGAACTCGGGTTCGTGCGTATCCTTCGCCCGTGGTGCTGAGCGTGCTGGCCGTGGTGGCCGGGCTGGTGCTGCTCGTGGCCGGCGGCGAGCTGTTGGTGCGTGGTGCCGCCACGCTTGCCCGATCAGTCGGGTTGTCGTCGCTGGTCGTCGGGCTGACGGTCGTCGCTTTCGCGACGTCGGCACCCGAGCTCGCCGTCACGCTCGACGCTGTGCTCGGCGGCGAGCCCGACCTGGCCGTCGGCAACGTGATCGGCAGCAACATCGTGAACATCCTGCTGATCCTCGGGTTGTCCGCGCTCGTGGCGCCGCTCGTCGTGCTCACCCGCGTCGTACGCGTCGACATCCCGATGATGATCGCCATGTCGGTGGCGGCACTCGTCCTGGCTCTGGACGGCGGTATCGGCACCGTCGACGGGCTCCTGCTTGCCGGTGCGTTGATCGCCTACACGTCAGCATCGGTGGTGCTGGCTCGGCGAGAGTCGAGGTCGGCCGCCGAGGAGGGCGAGGCTCCCACGATCGCCGTCAGCCGACCGCGAAGCCTCGTGCTGGTGCTGCTCGGGATCGGGCTCCTCGTCGCCGGCGCCCGCTTGCTTGTCGGCGGAGCGACCACGATTGCCACCGACCTCGGCGTGAGCAGCCTCGTCATCGGGCTCACCGTGGTCGCGGTCGGAACCTCGCTGCCCGAGCTCGCCACATCGGTGATCGCGGCGCGGCGCGGGGAGCGCGACATCGCCGTAGGCAACATCGTCGGCAGCAACGTCTTCAACATCGGTGCCGTGCTCGGCGTGACGGCCGTCGTGTCTGGCACCCCGATTCCCGTCAGCGACGCCGTGGTCGCGATCGACCTGCCGCTCATGGTCGCCGCGGCGCTGGCCCTGCTACCTGTCGCCTTCACCGGCTTTCGGCTCTCGCGGGCAGAAGGTGCGCTCTTCGTCGCCCTCTACGTCGCCTACACCGCCTACCTGCTGCTCGCCGCCACCGAGCACGACGCGCTGAGTGGGCTGACCACCGCGATGTTGTGGTTCGTCCTGCCACTGGTCGCCGTGACCCTGGTTGCCCTGGCCCTCATCGAGGCACGGCGGCTGCGTGGCGGTCACGCCGCAACGCGTGCACGGCCGTAGTCCCCGTCACCGCGACCAGCCCCACCACGAGCGCCCAGGCCACCCCGCTGGGAACACCACCCACAGCGCTGACGACGGTGATGCCGTTGGTGAGCACGATGAGCCCACCGACCAGTGTTCCCATCATGGCCTGCGGCAACCGGCCGGCCAGGCGGGCGGCGATCGGAGCGACCACCACACCGCCGGCAACGAGCCCGAGCACCGCCAGCCACGGGATCTGCTCGTGCGCCGCTCCGGCGACGAAGCCGGTACTCACCGACAAGGCGACCAAGAACTCCGAGGCGCTCACCGTGCCGACCACGCGTCGCGGCTCATGAGCGGTGACGGTCAACAAGGACGGCGTCACGACCGGGCCCCACCCACCGCCACCCGTCGCGTCGACGAACCCGCCGAGCGCCCCGATGGGCGAGAGCCACCGGGCCGTGTTGCCCCGCGCCGGCCGAGGGATGAGCGAGGCGCCGAAGCCGAACCGGGCGAAGATCACCGCGCCGAAGAACAGCAGCAGGCCGGCCATCCAGGCCTTCGCCGACGACATGCTGACCCCGGTCAGCACGACGGCCCCGACGAAGCCGGCGATCATCCCGGGGACGGCCACGCGCACGAGCACCTGGCGATCGACGTTCCCCTGCCGCCAGTGGGCCAGGCCACTCACGAGGGTCGTCGGAAGCTTGGCCGCGTGCGTCGCCGCGGAGGCCGCCACGGGGCCTACGCCGAACAGAAGCAGCAGCGAGGCCGAGGTGACGCCGAAGCCCATCCCGAGGGTTCCGTCGACGAGCTGCGCACCGGCGCCCGCGACGGAGAAAGCGAGAAGAATCCACATGTTTCCTACCTTGTCTAGTAACAAGGTAGAGATTATCGGGATGCACGTCGTCCGGCAAGCATTGGCGCATCGCCCAGCGGCGCTCTCAGCGGGTACGTGACCGGCGCTGCGAGGTCGACTCCCACGACACCGGGTCGCTCGCCAGCCGCCGCACGCGCTCGGGAAGCGTCCCGCTGGCCACATCGGCGACCGTCACGCCCTCGAGCACGTCACGGACCGCGGCCCGTACGGCCACCCACACCTCTTGCAGGGTGGCGAGGGCGTCCGGGTACTCCAGGTCTTCGGCCGGTTCGCCGCGCACCTGCGCCATCGGCCCCTCGGTCGCACGGATGATGTCGGCGATCGCGATCTCGTCGGCGGGGCGGGCGAGCCGGTACCCACCCGACGCGCCGCGCTGGCTGCGGACCACGCCGGCAACCCTGAGCTCACCGAGAATGCTCTCCAAGAACTTGCGAGGCGCATCGATAGCAGTCGCGATGGCCTCGGCGTTCACAGGCTCGTCGGGGGACGCCGCCAGGTGGATCGCTGCGCGCACCCCGTAGTCGGCCCGAGACGTCACCCGCATCCGGGCAGTCTGGCAGACCCGGCCGGCGCCCTGGTCGTCCGCGCTCAGCGCCTGACGAACACCGACCGGGACGTCGTGGCTGCGAAGCCGTGCTGAGGCGGCACCTTCACCACGTAGCGGCCTCGTGGGACGTTGACGACCGCGATCTCCTTCGCACCCTTCGTCCGCACGCTACGGACGGAGACGTACGAGCCCTTGACGAGCTTGAGCACCTTCACCGCCCAGTACCCCTGGGCCTTGCGGTTGGGGTCGAGATTGACCCGCACCTTGGCCTTCTTCGGCGTGGTGACCCGCAGCGACGGCTTCTTCGCCGCGGGAGCCACGGTCGGTGCCTTCACGGCTGAGGTGTAGGGCAGCAGGTCGGGAGTGCCACTGACCTCGTTGGCGATGCGTCCCCGGGTCGCAGTGCTGACGAGAGCCTGGCGGATCGTCGCCGGCGAGGCCGTGCGGTGGTGCTGCAGGTAGAGCGCGACCCATCCCGTGACGTGCGGGGCGGCCATGCTGGTGCCCGAGTCTCGGGCGGCGTAGGCGGGGTTGCCGGCGTTCGTCGAGTCGATCGCCACCCCGGGAGCGACCATGTCGACCGAGCGCCCGTAGTTGCTGAACCCGGCGTACCGGTCGGCCGCGTCCGAGGCCGCCACGGTGATGGCACTGGGCGCCGAGCCCGGGGAGTAGCCGGCCGCGTCGGCGGCGTTGTTGCCGGCCGCGACGACCACGGTGATCCCGGCGCGCACCAGGTTCTCGACCGCCTGGTTGACCGCGGCGTTGTACGGGCCGCCGAGGGAGGCGTTGACGACAGCCGGACGTACGGCGTTCGTGGCCACGAAGCTCATCGCGGCGACGAACCGGGAGAAGGTCGCGCCGCCAGTGGAGTCGAGAACACGCACGCTGTGCAGCGTGACCGCGGGAGCGACGCCGAAAACGGTCGAACCGATGGTTCCCGCGACATGGGTGCCATGACCGTTCACGTCGTCGGGACCGAGGCCGTCCTGCGCGAACGACCACGACTGGCCGACCCGGCCGGCGAGCTCAGGGTGGTCGAGGTCGATCCCGCTGTCGACGACGTACACGTGCACCCCGCGCCCGTTCACCCCGCTGTTCAGCGTGTACCGCCGGTTCAGAGGCAGGTCTCGCTGGTCGATGCGATCTTGCCCCCACGAGCTCGCCGCCGCCAGCAGACGCACCTCGGTGCCGGCTGCCGCACCCCGCCCAGACCCGTCCTGCGTCGTCATCGGTCCGTCGGGCGAGACCACCACGCCTGGCTGGGCGTCGACGGCCGCGGCCTGAGCAGCACTCATCTGCGCGACGGCGGCGTCGACGCCCTCGTACGACTCGAGGGTCTCCTCCGCCGACCGCGGCAGGATCGTCTCGTCGAGGCCCGCGACGGTGGTGTCGGCGACCACGAGGTACCGCTGCTCGTCGGCGGCCGAGGCGGGCGCCACCGCGAGGCCGGCGACCAGGGCGGTCACAGCGCAGACGGCGGAGGCCGTGAGACGCGGGCTTCGGGTCGAGGCCATCACATGTCCTCCTCGGGACCCGGCGTCGACGACATCGTACGCAGCACACACCGCCCCAACGCCACGATGAGGAGCGGACGAGTCGGTCTGTAAGCCGGGTTCTGTACCGGTGCTCACGCACCGGCGGCGACCATCTCTCTCAGGTCGACGTCGCCGTCGACCTCCAGCGGTCTACCCGGGAGCTCGGGCGGGCCGCCCTCGAACGCTCCCTGTCTGACCTTGCTCCGGGTGGGGTTTGCCGAGCCACACGAGTCACCTCGCGTGCTGGTGGTCTCTTGCACCACCGTTTCACCCTTACCGGCCGGGCCGAGGCCCTGCCGGCGGTCTGCTTTCTGTGGCACTTTCCCGCGGGTCACCCCGGGTTGCCGTTAGCAACCACCCTGCCCTGCGGAGCCCGGACTTTCCTCGGCGGGTCACCTCGCGGTGCCCGACGCGGCCGCCCGACCGACTCGCCCGCACGGCTGAGGGTACGCGGCTCAGCGCAGACCCAGGGCACGGACGCTCGGCCGCCCGTCCGACCAGTACGCGACCTCGGCCAACGACGCCGGTTGCACGTCCACTCGATGGGCGGCCTCGACCGGGGCGCCCATGGCCGACGCCACGATCGTCTTGACGACCATCGCATGCGCGACCACGACGACGGTCTCGCTGTCGAAGCTCTCGACGACGCGTCGCCGGGCCCGCTCGACGCGATCGGCCAGCGCGGCCAGCGACTCCCCGCCCGGCGGGGCGCTGGTCGGGTCGGCGAGCCAGGCGTCGAAGAACGCGGGGTCGCGCTGGCGTGCCTCGCGAAAGCCGAGGCCGTCCCACTCCCCGAAGCCGACCTCTTCGAGGTCGTCGTCGGTCTCGACAGCAAGCCCGAGCCGGTCGGCCACGGCCTGCGCGGTCTGTCGGGTCCGCAGCAGCGGAGACGCGACGACAGCAGCCACGCGCGACGTGCCGAGCCGTTCGACCAGCACGCTCGCCGCCCGCTCCGCCTGGCGCTGGCCGGCGTCGGTGAGCCCGACGTCGACGCCGCCACGTCCGCTGAACTTGCGCTGCACTGTCAGCGGGGTCTCACCGTGGCGCAGCAGGAACAGCGTCGTCGGGTCACCCAGGGCGCTCGGACGCATGACCGGACGGATATCGGGGGTCGGCGCCTTGCCGTCCAGCACCTCGTTGAGCAGCCGGTCGGCGTGCGCGTTCTGTGCCCGCGGTACCCATGTCCAGCTGATCTTCGCCATGTCGTGCACGTCGCGTGCGCGCATCGCGAGCTCTCGCATGTCGGCGTGCTTGATCTTCCAGCGCCCCGACATCTGCTCCACGATCAGCTTCGAGTCCAGACGCACCTCGATGCGCGCGGACTCGTCGATGCGGTGCGCCTCCTCCAGCCCTGCGATGACGCCCCGGTACTCGGCCACGTTGTTGGTGGCCACGCCGATCGCCTCGGCCCGTTCGACAAGCACCTCGCCGGTGTGGGCGTCCTTGACCACGCTGCCGTAGGCCGCGGGGCCGGGGTTGCCGCGCGAGCCGCCGTCAGCCTCGACGACGAGCGTGCGGCTCACTCGTCCTCGACCCGCACGAGCAGCCGACCGCACTCCTCGCAGAACAGCAGCTCCTCCGGCGGCGCGGCCCGAACGCGGGCGAGGTCGGCGGGGGTCAGCGACAGCCGGCACCCCTCGCACCGACCGTGCAGCAGCGCCCCGACCCCCACTCCCCCGTGCTGGGACCGAGCCCGCTCGTAGCGCGTGACCAGGGCATCGTCAAGGTCGGCGAGCACCTCCGCGCGGTCGGCGGCCAGCGACTCGCGCTCGGCGTCGATCGTCGTGCGGGCGGTCGCGAGGTCGGCCTCCTGCCGCTCCCGGTCGGACGCGACGGCGGCGAGGTCGGAGCGCACCGCCCCGGCCTGCTCCTGCGCGGTGTCAAGGTCTTCCATCGCCTCGAGCTCGACGGTCTCGACCTCGTCCAGCTTGGTCTGCAGGGTCTCGATCTCGTGCTGCAGCTTCTCGAGCTCGCGAGGGGACGAGACGCTGCCGGCGTCCAGGCGCGTCTGGTCCTTGGCCTGGCGCCGCTTGATGTCGTCGGCCTCGTGCTCGCTCGTGCGCACCCGCCCCTTCGCCTCGTCCACGGCCTGCTCGGCCGCGTCGAGTGCCGTCTGCAGGCGCTCTGCCTGCTCACCGAGCTCGATCAGCGCCTGCACGGCCGGGTGGCTACGCCACTGCTGGTCGAGGACGTCCGCGCGGGAGTCGACGGCTTGCAGGTCCAGCAGACGGCGCTGCTGCTCAGGGGGAAAGCCACTCATGCGTCGTCTGCCTCCATAAGCTCGTCTGACAACGATTCGGCGTGGATCGTCCAGGGGTCGGTGCACATCTCACTCACCCGGATCTCGACCGCCTGGCCGCCGTCGCCGAGGTCTGCGACCAGGGCCTGCGACGCCGCGGCGAGCCACGGCCACTCCGAGGCCCAGTGCGAGACGTTGACGAGCGCGGGACCGCCGGCGTCGAGAGCCTCCGACGCCGGGTGGTGGCGCAGGTCGGCGGTGACGAACACGTCCACCCCGGCTCGTGCCGCAGCACCCAGCAACGAGTCGCCGGCGCCACCGCAGACAGCGACCGCCTGCACGACCCGGTCGGGGTCTCCCCCGGCCTGGACGCCGGCGACGGTGGCCGGCACGGCCGCAGCGACACGACCGACAAGGTCTTCCAGGGTCTCCGGCTCAGGCAGGTGCCCGATGCGACCCAGCCCTCGACGGGAGTCGAAGCCCGCGAGCTCGAACAGGTCGAAGGCGGGCTCCTCGTAGGGGTGCGCTGCTCGTAGGGCCTGCACGACGGCGGCGCGTCGGTCGCGGGGCAGCACCATCTCCAGCCGCGTCTCGGCGACCTGCTCGATCTCGCCGACCGTGCCGATCGTCGGGTTGGCGCCGGGACCCGGACGGAACGTGCCGGTACCGGCCAGCAGGTAGCCGCACCGGTCGTAGTCGCCGATGCGTCCGGCGCCGGCCGAGGCGAGCGCGTCCAGGACGCGCTGGGCGTCGGCGTGCGGGACGAAGACCACGACCTTGTCGAGGGCCTCGGTCAGCGGCTGGAGTGGCCGAAGGTCGACCAGTCCCAGCGCGGAGGCCAGCGCGTCGGAGACCCCGGGCTCGGCGCTGTCGGCGTTCGTGTGGGCCGAGAACAGGGCGACCCCGTGCCGGACGAGCTCGTGCACCACCCGGCCCTTCGGCGTGGTCGCGGCGACCGAGTGCACCCCGCGGAGCAGCAACGGGTGGTGGGTGACGAGCAGGTCGGCCCCCCACTCGAGCGCCTCGGCCACGACTGCCGGCGCGGGGTCGACGGCCAGCAGCACACGGCGCACCGGCGAAGCGGGGTCGCCGCAGGTCAGGCCCACGGCATCCCACGGCTCGGCCCACGAGGGCCGGTAGCGCTGCTCGAGTGCGGCGACGACGTCCCCCACGGTGAGCATGCGGCGAGACTAATCGCGCGCGTGGACCCGCCACGACAGCGGCAGCGTCCACGCTGCGATCGGTATCGTTGCCGCCCAGCACGTGGGGGCGCATAGCTCAGCGGTAGAGCACCTGCCTTACAAGCAGGGGGTCGCAGGTTCGAGACCTGCTGCGCCCACCCCTGTCCCGCAGTCCAACGAACGGATCACCAACGGCACCCGCGCATCAGGAGGACCAGTGAGCGCCACCGAGCACACCAGGGCCAAGAACCGCCAGCTTCTCGACGAGCTGCCGTTCGACGACACCACCGACTTCGACAACGCCCGCCGTGGCTTCATCGCCGACTCGCCCAACCGCGTCATCACCAACCCGGACGGCAGCAAGTCGTTCGACCTTGACGCCTACGACTTCGTCCGGGACGTGCCGGCACCGGACACCGTGAACCCCAGCCTGTGGCGGCAGTCGCAGCTGGTGGTGATCACGGGGCTCTACGAGGTAGTCGAGGGCATCTACCAGGTGCGCAACTACGACCTCGCCGTGATGACGTTCATCCGCGGGGAGACGGGCTGGATCGTCGTCGACCCGCTGGTGACCGCCGCCCCGGCTGCTGAGGCGCTGCGCCTGGTGCGCGAGCACGTCGCCGACCTGCCGGTCGTGGCCGTGCTCTCGACCCACAGCCACGCCGACCACTTCGGCGGCATCGAGGGTGTCGCGGACGTCGAGGACGTCGATGCGGGCCGCATCCGCTACGTGGTGCCCGTTGGCTTCGTGGAGGAGTCCGTCTCGGAGAACGTCATGGCCGGCAACGTGATGTCGCGCCGCGCGTCCTACATGTACGGCAACGCGGTTCCGCCCGGCCCGGCGGGCGCCATCGGCTCGGGCCTGGGGCCGTCGACGAGCACCGGCTCGATGGCCCTCTACCGGCCCAGCGACGTCATCGACCACACCGGCCAAGAGCTCACGATCGACGGGGTGCGCATCATCTTCCAGCACACCCCCGACGCCGAGGCGCCCTCGGAGTACTGCTTCTACCTGCCCGAGCACAAGGCGCTGTGCACGGCCGAGATCGCCACCCACGTCCTGCACAACCTCTACACACCGCGGGGCGCGAAGGTGCGTGACGCCCTCGCCTGGTCGCGGCACATCCACGAGTCCATGCGCCTGTTCGGCGACGAGGCCGAGGTGGTCTTCGCGTCGCACCACTGGCCCACCTGGGGCAACGACAAGGTGCAGGACTACCTGCGAGGCCAACGCGACCTGTACCGCTACCTGCACGACCAGACGCTCCGGCTGGCCAACCACGGTCACGGCCCGGCGGAGATCGCGGAGATGATGACCCTTCCTCCGGGCATTGCCGGGAGCTTCGCGAACCGCGGCTACTACGGCAGCGTGAGCCACAACGTCAAGGCTGTCTACAACTACTACCTCGGCTGGTTCGACGCCAACCCGGCCAACCTGCACCCGCTGCCCCCGGTCGAGGCGGGCATCAAGTTCGTCGAGTACGCGGGTGGGGCCGACGCCGTGCTGGCCAAGGCCCGGGCAGACTTCGATGCCGGTGAGTACCGCTGGGTCGCCGAGGCGGTGAACCACGTCGTGTTCGCCGACCCCGACAACACCGACGCCAAGTCGTTGCTGGCCGACTCGTACGAGCAGATGGCCTACCAGACCGAGTCGGGACCGTGGCGTAACTTCTACCTGGCCGGCGCCACCGAGCTGCGCAACGGCATCACGAAGGTCGTCACCCCGAACGCGGCCCAGAAGGGTCTCGTCGCGTCGATGTCGGTCACGATGTTCCTCAACGCGCTCGCCGTGCGGCTCAACGGGCCGAACGCGGCCGGGGTGGCGGGCACCATCCACCTGTTCGTGGAGGATGACGGCTACACGCTCGAGCTGAGCAACGGCACCCTGCACAACCACGAGGGGGCGACCGGCGAGGCGGACGCGACCATTCGCATGCCGCGCTCGGCACTCGACACCATCCTCACCGGCGGTGCCATCCCCGAGCTCGTGGCGCAGGGGGTCGTCACGCTGGAAGGCGATCTCGCCCCCGTCCAGGCGCTGCTGGCGAACCTGGACACGTTCGAGTTCTGGTTCCCGATCGTGACGCCCTGACGCGGGACGTCTGGACACGACTGGTGAGCCTGCGGGGGCCGCCTGCGCCTGGTTTGTCGGACTGGCGACGCCGCGCCACCTCGATCGAGGTCGCGGCGATCGCCGCACCTGCATTTCTGCTCCGGGTCGGTGGCCAGCCGCCAGACCGGAGCGCTGCCCCGGTGGCTCATCGTCGTGACGTTCGCCGTCGGTGCGGTGGAGTTCTTGAACGTCACCATCTCCGAGCCGACTCTGTACGTGTTCCCGGCGTGGGTCGGCCTGGTGTCTTTGGTGCTGCTGGTGCGCCACGACCGGTTCCACGGCGGGCCGCCGGACGAGGCGGAGTGACCCCGGCCGGCTCGCCGGACGTATCCGCTCAGCGCCGCCAGGCTGCCTTGTTCGCCTCGGCCCAGTCACGGAACTCGGTCGGCGGCCGCCCGGTGACGACACGCACGTCGTCGGTGACCCCGTCGGCCTTGCCGAACCGGGCGACGGAGTAGATCGCGGTGGTGACCAGAACCATGCCGGTCTGCATGCCCAGCACCGTCTTCGCGTGGCGCATGTACCGAAGAGCCCCCGGCTCGGCGTAGCGAATCGGCCGGCCCAGCACGTCGGTGAGGATCTCGGCGGCTTGGCTGTAGGTGAGCGCCACCGACCCGGTCGGCGTCCACGCCTTGTTCGCGTGGGCGCTCGGGTCGAGGAGGGCAGCCGCGGTCACGGCAGCGATGTCGTCCGCGGCGACGAACGAGGTGGCACCCGATCCCGCCGGCACGACGATCTCGTCGCGCTCGCGGATGTCGACGGCGTGGGTGGTGGACAGGTTCTCCATGAAGAACGAGGGGCGGATGAACGTCCAGGTGAGGCCGCTGTCGCGCAGCCAGGCCTCGATCTTGGCGTGCGGCACGACCTTGTTGGTCTCCGCGCCCTGCAGCGAGAGCAGAACCATGTGCGCGACGCCGGCACCCTTGGCCGCCTGCAGGGACGGGGCCATGTCGCGGCTGATGTTGCTCAGCTGCGGGGGACGCATGAGGAACATCAGCTCGATGCCGTCGTAGGCGTGGTGCCAGGTGGCCGGGTCGGTGAAGTCGAGCCTGACGGCCTCGACGGAGTCGCCGAACACCTCCCGCACGCGGGCGGTGCTGATGTCGGCTGCCCGGACGGACCTCCCCGCCCCCAGCAGCCGTTCGACCACCGGGCGTCCGATGTTGCCGGTCGCCCCGGTGACGAGGATGGGTGTGGTCGCTGCCATGTGGCCTCCGGCTTTGTATGTATCTTACATGCATGTCCGGGGACGTGCTGGCCCGCATCGACGAGGCCTTGATCAGGCTGCGTCGACTGTGGACCGGGCACGAGACCCCGGCGGCCCTGGCTCGTGACTCCGGCGGGGGCCTGGAGATGTCGACGGTGCTTGTCGCCGACGCCATCGACCGTGAACGCGGCACGGGCACCGAGGTGACGGTCGCTGACGTCGCCGACCGGCTCGACGTCGCGCACTCCACCGCGAGCCGCCTGATCGACCGAGCGGAGGCAGCCGGCGTCGTCACCCGCTCTCGCTCGAGCGTGGACCAGCGCCGGGTCACGTTGCACCTCACTGCCGACGGCGACCTGCTGGTCGCTCGCTCGTTCGAGTTCCGCACCCAGTACCTGACCTCGTTGGTCGCCGACTGGACCGACGCCGATGTCGCAGTGCTTCGCCCGACTTCTGGACCGCTTCGCCACCGATGCCCGACGCATCCCACCCCCCGAAGGAGACCACTCATGACCGTTCCCGGCGGGCTTGCCGTCCGGTGCGGCGCGGTCAGCCGGACTTGGCTGTCGCCACGAGCGGGGCGAGGCCTACGTACAGGTTCTGCTCGAGCACGTCGCGCAGGCACGCGTCTATCGTGAGGGCTCCCTCGCCGAGGAAGGGATCGATGCGCCCCGCTGACCCCGACAGGCCACGGCCGACGAGCGTTCGCGTCGTCGTCGTGCTCACCGCGCTGCTGGCGCTCTGGGACACGGCCGTCGGCCTGGCGCTCATCGGGGCGGCAGTGCGGGGGGACGCCGACCTCGACGAGGTCGAGCGCGTCGGTGTCGTGCTGGCCGGCGGCGTGAGCCTGCTCATCGCCGTGGGGGCAGGCGCCCTCGCCGTCGCGTTGTGGCGGGGGCGCAACGTCGCGCGCCTGCTGTTCAGCCTGCTGCTGCTCTTCCGGCTGGGGTACGAGCTCTACCTCGACGCCACCGTGGTCGACCGGTCGGTCGTCGCTGTCGTCTGGTTGGTGGTGGTCACGGCCACCGGCCTGCTTCTGGTCTGGAACCCGAGCGCCCGCGCGTTCTTCGAGACGCCGCAGGAACGTCTGCTCGCGCAGGCGATGTCCGGGCATTCCACCGGC
Organism: uncultured Actinomycetota bacterium; assembly: GCA_963714455.1. Taxonomy (GTDB): domain Bacteria; phylum Actinomycetota; class Actinomycetes; order Jiangellales; family Jiangellaceae; genus CAVQGZ01. The sequence goes on along the minus strand of CAVQON010000020.1, from coordinate 366,950 downwards.
TCCCGCGGGGCAAGGGTCGTGCGGATCGGCGCGGACTACCTCGTCCGCCTGCTGGTGCTGGCCATCACCATCGGCCTGACCCCCGGGATCACCGTGGAGGAGTGGTGGGCGCTCCCGCTGGCCACGGTGGTCGTCTCGCTGGCCGGTGAGCTGGTGCGACCGCTGCTGGTGCGCCTCAGCGGCCTGTTCGGATGGCTCGGCGCACTGACACTGGCTCTGTTCGCGAACGCGGCCGTCATCGGCGTGGGCCTGCTGCTTACCCCAGGCATTCAGGTGACCACGGTGGCCGGGACGGTGCTCGCGTCCTGGCTGTATGCCTTCGCCATGACCCTGGTGAGCTGGGTGTTCTCCCTCAACAGCCAGGAGTACCTCATCACGCACGCAGCGCGACTGAGCCTCGGCAAGCAGCCGGCCCAGGTGGACGCGCAGCCGGGCGTGCTCTTCGTCCAGCTCGACGGCGTTCCCGCCCCCGTGCTGGAGCTGGGCGTCAAGTCCGGCAACCTGCCCACGATCAGCCGTTGGGTGCGCAGCGGGACGCACACCTGGACCGAGTGGGTCGCCCGAGTGCCGTCCACCACCCCCGTGAGCCAGGCCGGTCTGCTGCACGGCTGCACCGACGACATCCCCGCGTTCCGGTGGTACGAGAAGGAGCACGGACGCCTCGTGGTGGCCAACCACCCGCCGGACGCGGCCTTGATCGAGAGCCGCGTGTCCGACGGCAACGGCCTTCTCGCCGACGGCGGGGTGAGCATCAGCAACCTGTTCTCCGGCGACGCCCCCACCTCGCTGCTGACGATGAGCGGACTGCGCAACCGCTCCGACGGCCTGGGCCCGTCGCGCTCCTACGCAGCGTTCTTCACCCATCCGGCGGGCTTCTTCCGTGCCGTCATCCTCACGATCGGTGAGATGGCCAAGGAGATCTACCAGGGCAGGCGGCAGAAGCGGCTCGACATCGCTCCCCGCATCGACCGGCACGGCGCCTACGTGGCGCTTCGCGGCTTCACCAACGTGTTCTTGCGTGACCTCAACGTCGCGCTCATCGTGCAGGCCATGATGTCGGGCGCGAAGTCGATCTACGTCGACTTCGTCGACTACGACGAGATCGCCCACCACGCCGGCGTCACCCGCCCGGAGGCCATGAGCTCGCTGTACGGGCTCGACCGGGTGCTGGCCGGGCTGGAGAAGCTGGCCGGCTCCGGGGCCACGCCGCGCCCCTACCGCATCGTTCTCGTCAGCGACCACGGCCAGAGCCAGGGCGCCACGTTCAAGCAGCGCAACGGCCAGTCGTTGGAAGACCTGGTGATCTCGCTGATGGACACCGACGAGAACGCCGCTGCCGCCACCGACGAGGTGGAGGCGTGGGGTCCGGTCAACGTCTTCTTGAGCCAGCTGAGCGGTCAGGAGTCGGTGTCGGGCCGGCTGACCAAGCGAGCCCTGGGCAAGCGCGACGGGGCCACGGGCCTCGGCCCGAACGAGACCGACATCGCCGCCGCCAGCGGCACCGCCGCGACCGACCGTCCGCCCGTGGTCGTGGTGGGCTCAGGCAACCTCGGCTGCGTGTGGTTCCCGCGGCTGCCGGGCCGGCTGCTGCTGCGCGACCTGGAGCGGGAGGTGCCGGGTCTCGTGCAGGCGCTGGCGAGCAACCCGTACGTCGGGTTCGTCGTGGTGATGACCCAGGACGGGCCGGTAGCCATCGGCGAGCACGGCACGCGTCGCCTCACCGACGGCGCGGTGACCGGCGCCGACCCGCTCGCCGGGTTCGACGACGACGCCGCCGGTGACTACCTGCGTGCCGCCGCGTTCGAGCACGCCCCCGACATCTACCTCAACTCCCTCTACGACCCGGTGCTCGACGAGGTCGCTGCGTTCGAGGAGCTCGTGGGGTGCCACGGCGGCGTCGGCGGGTGGCAGACCCGCCCGATCCTCGTCCACCCGGCCGACTGGTCGACCGACGCCGACCTGCGCGACGAGCGCGGCCGCCTGCTGGGCGCGGAGTCGGTGCACCACCAGATGGTGCGTTGGCTGGAGCGTCTCGGCCATCGAGGCGCAGCGCCGGCGGCTCAGAGCTCGGAGAGCACCCGCACGTAGTCGTCGACGTCGCGCGGGTCGGGAACGGCGTTGACGACGCTCCAGCGCACCACCCGGTCGCGGTCGAGGACGAACGTCCCACGCAGCGACGCCCCGATCGCCGGGTCGAAGACGCCGTAGGCCGAGGCGACCTCGCCGTGCGGCCAGTGGTCCGACAGCAGCGGGAACGCGTACCCCTGCTGGCGGGTCAGCTCGCGCAGCGTGGCCGTCGCGTCGCACGAGATCGCGAGCGTGACGGCGTGCTCGTTGCTCAGCTCCGGCAGCCGGTCGCGGATCGAGCACAGCTCGCTGACGCAGACGCTGGTGAATGCCCATGGGAAGAAGACCACGACCGCCGCGCGGCCGTCGGCGACGGCGCTCAGTCGCACCTCGTTGCGGTCACCGTCGCTCAGCACGAAGTCGGGTGCCACCGAGCCGACCGACAGTGGCTCACGCCGCACGGCGCCCGCCGACCCGTCAACGACGGGCACGGGAGGCCTTCGGCGAGACGAGCTTGATCGCGGTCCAGCGATCAGTCAGGGGAACCGTCGTCGTGGTGGTCAACCCGGCCGTCGGCGCGGCGTCCGCGACGTCGGAGGCGTCCACGAAGCCGTCCCGACCCACCTTGGGGGTCAGCAGCCACACCGGACCACCCTCGCCGAGGTCGGTCAACGAGTCGACCAGGCTGTCGATCAGGTCGCCGTCACCGTCGCGCCACCACAGCACGACCGCGTCGGCGACGTCGTCGTGCTCGTCGCCCACCAGCTCGCTGCCGGTGGCCGCCTCTATCGCGAGCCTGATGTCGTCGTCGCAGTCTTCGTCCCACCCGAGTTCTTGGATGACTTGACCGGCGCGAAAGCCCATGCGCTGCACCAGCTCAAGATGACTGCCGGCTGTCCCGGCGGCCTCGGCCACTTAGGTCTCCTTGTCGTCGTCGGCGCCGGGTGCGCCGTCCTGCGGAGTAGTCCAGCGAGTCAGAGCCCGCAACGCAAGTGCGCCCACCGGTGTGTTCGCCTCCGCCGCGCCCTACGCGGGACTCTCGATGGTCGCGTCCGGTCCGGGGAAGACAAGCGTCTCGTGGCCGTCGGGGTACTTCACCAGGAACGGCGGAGCCCCGTCCTCGCCGTGCACCTCGACGATCTCGCCCACCTTGTCGACGTCTCCGACCGTTCGACCGTGAACGTGCAGCCGGTCACCGACCTTGGCCTTCATCGAGCCTCCTCGTTGCGCGTCTCGGGCGTCACCCGTGTGCGCCCCCCGCATCGTCCGGCCAGGCGCGGCCGACTCGCTAGGGACTAATGGCCGGAGCGGATGACGGACCGAGCCTTTCGCGACAGGATGAGCGCTGACCCCGATGGACGACGACAGGACAGACACGTGGCCGACCCACTGAACCCCTCTGTGCGCGGAGCCCTTAGCCAGCTCTACGACATCGACCCCGAGGAGACGCGGGAGTGGTTCGAGTCGCTCGACGCCGCGATCGACGAGCGGGGCAAGCAGCGCTCGCGCTACTTGATGCTGGCGCTGCTCGAGCGAGCCCGCGAGCGGGGCGTCGGGGTGCCCAGCCTGCTGTCCACCGACTACATCAACACGATTCCCACCGAGGCCGAGCCGTACTTCCCGGGCGACGAGTCGTTGGAACGGCGCATCCGACGCCTCATCCGCTGGAACGCCGCGATCATGGTGCACCGGGCGCAGCGGCCCGGCATCGGCGTCGGCGGCCACATCTCGTCCTACGCCTCAAGCGCGAGCCTGTACGAGGTGGGCTTCAACCACTTCTTCCACGGCCGCGACCACGAGGGCGGCGGCGACCAGGTCTACTTCCAGGGACATGCCTCGCCCGGCATCTATGCACGCTCCTACCTGCTCGACCGCATCTCCGCCGACCGCCTCGACGGGTTCCGGCAGGAGTTCTCCCACAACCAGGCCGGCGGCGGTCTGCCCTCGTACCCGCACCCGCGGCTGATGCCCGACTTCTGGGAGTTCCCGACGGTGTCGATGGGCCTCGGCCCGATGAACGCCGTCTACCAGGCCCGGTTCAACCGCTACCTGCACCACCGCGGGCTCAAGGACACCAGCCAGCAGCGCGTCTGGGCGTTCCTCGGCGACGGCGAGATGGACGAGCCGGAGGTGATCGGCACGATCGGCATCGCCGCGCGTGAAGAGCTCGACAACCTCACGTTCGTCGTCAACTGCAACCTGCAGCGGCTCGACGGCCCGGTACGCGGCAACGGCAAGGTCATCCAGGAGCTGGAGGCGACCTTCCGAGGTGCAGGGTGGAACGTCATCAAGGTTGTCTGGGGTCGAGGCTGGGACCGCCTGCTCGCTGCCGACACCGACGGCGCTCTGGTGCACCTGATGAACACCACCGTCGACGGCGACTACCAGACGTACAAGGCCGAGTCGGGCGGGTACATCCGCGACAACTTCTTCGGTCGTGACCCCCGCACGGCGAAGATGGTCGAGAACTGGAGCGACGACGAGATCTGGACGCTGCAGCGCGGCGGGCACGACTACCGCAAGATCCACGCCGCCTACAAGGCGGCGACCGAGCACACCGGCCAGCCGACCGTCATCTTGGCCAAGACCATCAAGGGTTACCGGCTCGGGCCGCACTTCGAGGGCCGCAACGCCACGCACCAGATGAAGAAGCTGGCGCTGGACGACCTCAAGACCTTCCGTGACCGCCTCGAGCTGCCTATCTCGGACGAGACGCTGGAGGCCGACCCATACCTTCCGCCCTACTACACCCCCGGTGAGGACTCCGAGGAGATCACCTACCTCAAGGAGACGCGGGGGCGCCTCGGCGGCTTCCTGCCGCGCCGTCCCACGTCGTCGCACCCGTTGGTGCTGCCCGGTGACAAGGTGTACGACTCGGTCAAGCGGGGCTCGGGCAAGCAGGCCGTCGCCACGACCATGGCCTTCGTCCGCCTGCTGAAGGACTTGGTCAGAGACAAAGAGATCGGGCCGCGGATCGTCCCCATCATCCCGGACGAGGCGCGCACCTTCGGCATGGACGCCCTCTTCCCCTCGCTGAAGATCTACAACCCGAAGGGCATGACCTACACGCCCGTCGACCACGAGCTCTTCTTGTCGTACAAGGAGGCGACGGCCGGCCAGATCCTGCACGAGGGCATCAACGAGGCCGGCTCGGCTGCGTCGTTCACCGCCGCCGGGTCGTCGTACGCCACCCACGACCTGCCGATGATCCCGGTCTACATCTTCTACTCGATGTTCGGGTTCCAGCGCACCGCCGACTCCTTCTGGGCGGCGACCGACCAGATGGCGCGCGGGTTCGTCATCGGCGCAACCGCCGGTCGTACCACGCTCAACGGCGAGGGCCTTCAGCACGAGGACGGTCACTCCCCGCTGATCGCCGCGACCAACCCCGCGGTCGTCTGGTACGACGCCGCGTACGGGTTCGAGCTCGGCCACATCGTGAAGGCCGGGCTGGCGCAGATGTACGGCGAGGCCGACCCCGACGTCGACCCGAACGTCTTCTACTACCTCACCGTCTACAACGAGCCGTACCAGCAGCCGAAGGAGCCGGAGAACCTCGACGTGGAGGGCCTGCTGAAGGGCATGTACCTCTACTCACCGGCGCCGCAGGTGAGCGACGGTGCGCCGAAGGCCCAGGTGCTGGCGTCCGGGGTCGGCGTGCGCTGGGCGCTGGACGCCCAGGCGCGGCTGGCCCGCGACTGGGGGGTGGCTGCCGACGTGTGGTCGGTCACCTCGTGGACCGAGCTCTCGCGCGAGGCGCAGCGCTGCGACGCGTACCGCCTGCTGCACCCCGACAGCGACTGCACCCCGTACGTCACGTCCGCCCTGGCTGCGTCGTCGGCGCCGGTGATCGCGGTCAGCGACTACATGCGGGCCGTGCAGGACCAGATCGCCCAGTACGTGTCGAACGACTACTCATCGCTGGGCACGGACGGTTTCGGTGCGTCGGACACCCGGGCCGCGCTGCGCCGCCACTTCAAGGTCGACGCGCAGTCGATCGTGGTCGCCACGCTGCGCTCACTGGCGCGACGCGGCGAGGTCGGCTGGGACGTCGTCAAACGGGCGTTGGACGAGTACAGGCTCGACGACGTCACCGCGACGGACGCCGAGGAGGCCGGCGGGGAGTCCTAGGGACCAAAGGCCCCATCGCCACGGGGCCGGGGCGCTAACCTGCGCCCCGTGGCGAAGCACCAGGAGTCCCAGAAGTCGAAGAAGCCCAAGAAGCAGAAGAAGGAGCCCGGCACCGGGCGGGGCCAGAAGTACCCCAAAGACCTGTACGAGAAAGAGCTCTACCGGCTGCAGGCCGAGCTGGTGAAGATGCAGGAGTGGGTGCGCGTCGAAGGTGCCCGGCTCGTGATCATCTTCGAGGGCCGTGACGCAGCAGGCAAGGGCGGCACGATCAAGCGGGCCATGCAGTACCTCAACCCTCGTGTCGCCCGCATCGAGGCGCTCCCCGCGCCGACCGAGCGGGACCAGACCCAGTGGTACTTCCAGCGCTACATCGAGCGGCTGCCCGCCGCCGGCGAGATCGTGCTGTTCGACCGCTCCTGGTACAACCGGGCCGGGGTCGAGCGGGTCATGGGCTTCTGCACGTTGGAGGAGTACCGCCGCTTCTTGCACCAGAGCCCGATCTTCGAGCGGCTGCTCGTCGAGGACGGCATCATCTTGCGCAAGTACTGGTTCTCCGTCAGCGACGAGGAGCAGGAGCGCCGCTTCGCCTCGCGGATGGAAGACCCGCTGCGCCAGTGGAAGCTCTCGCCCATGGACCTTCAGTCCATCAGCCGGTGGGAGGACTACAGCAGGGCCAAGGACGAGATGATGGTGCACACCGACATCCCCGAGGCTCCGTGGTTCGTCGTGGAGAGCGACCAGAAGAAGGTGGCGCGCCTCAACATGATCGCGCACCTGCTCTCCACCATCCCGTACTACGAGGTCGACAAGCCCGAGCTCACCCTGCCCAAGCGGCCGCCGTCGTCGGGCTACCTGCGCCCGCCGAAGGACACCCAGAAGTACGTCCCCGACGCCGCAGCCGCGCTGCTCGAAAAGGACTGAGCCCCCGGCTCAGCCGCGCTGCGACGTCCAGGCCAGCAGCTTCTCGACGGGCCAGGTGGTCACGACCTGCTCGATCGTCGCGCCGCACTCGGCCGCCCGAGCCACGCCGTAGGGCTGCCACGCGAGCTGACCCGGAGCGTGGGCGTCCGTGTCGATGCTCAGCAGGCAGCCGGCCTCGACGGCCTGGCGCAGCAGGCGCCGCGGCGGGTCCAGCCGCTCCGGGCGGGCGTTGACCTCGACGGCGACCCCGCGCTCGGCACAAGCCGCGAAGACGCGTCCGGCGTCGAAGGCCGACTCCGGACGTGGCGCCCGCGGCCCGGCCACCAAGCGACCGGTGCAGTGCCCGAGCACGTCGAGGTTCGTGTCGGCGAGGGCGGTGAGCAGTCGATGCGTCATCGACGCTGCGGGCATGCGTAGCTCGGAGTGCACGCTGCCGACGACCACGTCGAGCTGGGCCAGCAGGTCAGGCTCTTGGTCGAGCGACCCGTCAGGGTTGATGTCGACCTCGATGCCGGTCAGCAGCCGGAACGGCGCGACTGCCTCGTTGATCTCGGCCACGAGCGCGAGCTGCGCACGCAGCCGTCGGGGACTGAGCCCGTTGGCGACGGTGAGCCGGGGTGAGTGGTCGGTGAGCACCATCCACTCGTGACCCACCTCGTCGCGGCCGGCCAGCGCCATGACCAGCGGTGGCGACCCGCCGTCGGACCAGTCGGAGTGGGTGTGGCAGTCACCGCGCAGCGCGTCCTGCAGCACCTGGGCCTGCGGCGTCAGCGCGACAAGTGGCTCCGCGGCGTCGTGGGTGAGCCGGGCCAGGTACTCCGGGACGTCGCCGGCCACTGCCTCGCCGATGACCGTGGCGGTCTTGGCGCCGATCCCGCTGATCGAGGTGAGCGTCCCGGCGGCGGCCAGTCGGGCGATCTCGTCCGGCCCCGCTGCTGCGGCAGCGTCGGCCGCGCGGCGGTACGCGCGCACACGGTAGGTGTCCGCCTGGGAGCGTTCCAGCAAGAAGGCGATGCGCCGCAGCGCGTCGACCGGGTCGAGCGGGGCGTCGACAGGATCGCTCGGGACGTCGTGAGCCACGCCGACACCCTGTCAGCAGATTCGGGGCAGCTGCTCGCCCAGCGGCAGATCGACGACACGCGTGCCGCCGATGCCGGTGCGGGCCACGACGACCCCGGGGTGCTCGGCGACGACCGTCCCGATGCGTGTGGCGCCCTGCCCGCGGGGGTCGGCCTGCAGCACGGCTAGCGCCTGCTCGGCCTGCTCCGCGGGGACGAAGGCGACGAGCTTGCCCTCGTTCGCGACGACCAGCGGGTCGAGACCGAGGAAGCCGCACGCGGCGCGCACGTCGTCGGGTACGGGGATCGATCGTTCCTCGATCTGCACGCCCACCCGCGACGACGCGGCGATCTCGTTGAGCGAGGCCGCCACTCCCCCACGGGTGGGGTCACGCAGCACGTGCACGTCGATGCCAGCGGCGAGCAGGCCGGCAACCAGACCGTTGACCGGCTGGCAGTCCGAGCGGATCTCGGTGCCGAACTCCAACCCGTCCCGCACGCTGAGCACGGCGACCCCGTGCAGCCCGATGGGGCCGCTGACCAGCACGGCGTCGCCGGGTCGGGCGTTCGTGGGTCCGATGTCGACACCGTCGGGCACCAGTCCGACCCCGGTCGTGTTGATGAACACGCCATCGCCGTGGCCGCGGTCGACGACCTTGGTGTCGCCGGCGACGACCCGCACGCCCGCCTCGGTGGCAGCCGCGCCGAGCGCAGCGGTCAGCCGCCCGAGCTCGTCCACGGCCATGCCCTCCTCGACGATGAAGCCGGTGGTGAGGTACATCGGCTGCGCGCCGACCATCGCAAGGTCGTTGACCGTGCCGTTGACGGCGAGGGCGCCGATGTTGCCGCCGGGGAACCACCGGGGGCGCACGACGAAAGAGTCGGTGGTCATCGCGATACGGGCACCGCCGACCTCGACGACGGCCGAGTCGCCCAACGCGTCGGGGTCGCCGCCGAAAGCGGGCACGAACAGGTGCTCGACCAGCTCGGCCGACAGGCGTCCGCCGGCACCGTGGCCGAGCAGCACCGTCGGGGAGTCGCGCAGCGGGAGCGGGCAGGTCCAGCTCTCCAGGTCGCTCACGAGGGCGAGAGTAGTGGCGCGCTCACTGGTAGGACACCCACCACGGCGTCGGCGTCACCGCCATCGTCTGCTCCGGCGTGAACGTCGGGGTGTCTTCGTCGTAGAAGTTCTTCCACCCGAAGCGCAGCCCCGGTGGGGCGTCCTGCTTGAGCGCACGCCAGGTGGCGAGCTTGTCACCGGGTCGGCCGTCGCCGTCCATCTGGACGACCATCGCGAGCTCGTCGCGCTGCGCGTCGAGCCGGTCCCGACCGGTGATCATGCGCTGCTGGAACTGGTGGAGCAGCAGCAGCTTCTGCGGGAGGGCGTTGCGGCGCACGAGTCGAGCCAGCCAGTCGGCGGCCGCCTCCACCTCGTCGACGTCGACGCTGCCGATCTGGCGCAGCGGCAGCTCGCCGGGCCCCAGCCGCCACTCGGGGTCGAGGGCGAGGCCGACGTGCGGCTCCAGCAGCAGCCCGCGGTACTCCTTGGCCTGGCTGACGAACCCGGCGCGTCCCGGCTGCAGGTCGAGCACCACGTAGACGCCGGCCTCGGCTGCCGCGTCGACATAGGGACGCAGAAGGTCGATCGGGGTCTCGTTGCTGTAGTCGCCGTCCGGCCCCGGCACGTCGGAGGCGACGGTGGCGATCAGCTCGAACGCCGGCACCACGGGTTGGGCGCTCCAGGGCTCGTGCTGCTTCGCCAGTCGGCGCGCTCGCTGTACCGACTCCTGCGGCCCTTGCTCACCGAGCACGCCGAGAGCGCCGGTGGCCGGGTGCCCGTAGAGCGCAACGAGCCGACGGCCGGGGAACAGCGTCTGACCGCCGCCGGGCAGCTGTACCCCGGTCGCCGCCACTGCGACGAGGGGCGCCAGCCGACGCTCGGGGCCGAGCCGGCCGCCGATGGCCAGCACGCCCGCGTCGGGACGGGCGCCGAGTGCCTCGATCGCCGCCGGGCTGTCGCGCGGGTCGTCGCCGGGCAGCACGACGACGGTGGCGCCGCTCGCCTCGGCCGTCGCCCGAGCAGCCGCCGTCGTCGCAGTGTCAGCGGCAAGCACGACCCGCTCGACCGACCCGCTGGGCCGCTGGCCTCGTACCGCGTCGGCGTCGGTCACCACGCTCGTCCCGTCGGGCACCCATGGCTGGTCGGGGTCGACGTCGGGCATCAGGAGCGTCTCGGCACCGAGGCGCTCGACCTCAGCGACGACCTCGGTCTGCGACGGGTCGTCGGTGGTGAGAAGGAGCGGCGCAGCCAGCGCACGCGCAGCGTCAGCGGCCCTCCCGACGGCCGCCTGGTCGTCGTCGGGGGCCAGGACGACCAGCGGCGAGGAGCGCCAGAGGGCCTGGCTGACCGCGCTGGCCTGGGTGGCGGCGCCCCCGGTGACGAGGGTGACGCCGGACGACGATGCCGGCGACGGCGGCGCCCCGACCGACGGTTGGCCAGCGGCGTCCCCGTCGGAGAAAAGGCCGCACCCGGACACCGCCAGGCACGCCGACAGCGCGAGAGCGAGAAGAGGGGAGCGGGCGGGGCGCTCAGGCACCCGCGGCTGCCGGGGCGTCGAGCCGCCGGAAGGCGTAGTAGGCCGCGCACGCTCCTTCGCTGGAGACCATCGGGGCACCGAGCGGGTTGCGTGGGGTGCAGGTCGTGCCGAACGCCTCGCACTCGTGGGGCTTGATGAGGCCCTGGAGCACCTCGCCGCTGCGGCACAGCGCCGACTCCTCGGTGCGGATTGCCGACACGTCGAAGCGCTCCTCGGCGTCGAAGTCGGCGTAGCGCGCCGAGAGCCGCCACCCGCTCGCTGGGATCGTGCCGATGCCGCGCCAGGCTCGGTCGGTGGTGTCGAAGACGTCGAGCACCATCTGCTGGGCCGCGACGTTGCCGTCCATCGTGACGGCGCGGGGGTAGGCGTTGTCGAGCTCGGCGCGTCCGGCCTCGAGCTGCACCAGGGTGCGCCGGATGCCTTCGAGCACGTCCAGCGGCTCGAACCCGGTCACCACGATCGGTACCTGGTAGGTCGACACCAGCGGGACGTACTCGCGCATGCCCATGACGGCGCAGACGTGCCCGGCGGCGAGGAACGCCTGCACACGGCGGTCGGGTGAGTCCATGATCGCGCTGATGGCCGGGGGAACGAGCACGTGCGAGACGAGCATGGAGAAGTTGCGCAGCCCCTCCTTCTTGGCCAGGTAGACCGTCATCGCGTTGGCCGGCGCGGTGGTCTCGAAGCCGATGCCGAAGAACACGACCTGCTTGTCCGGGTTGGCGCGGGCGATCGCCACGGCGTCGAGCGGCGAGTAGACGACTCGCACGTCACCGCCCTCGCTCTTGACCCGGAACAGGTCGTTCTCGCTGCCGGGAACGCGGATCATGTCGCCGAAGGAGCAGAAGATGACGCCCGGCGTCGCGGCGATGGCCAGGGCCCGGTCGATCATCTCCAGCGGTGTCACGCACACCGGGCAGCCGGGCCCGTGGATCATCGAGACGCTGTCGGGCAGCAGCTGGTCGATGCCGTTGCGGATGATCGTGTGCGTCTGCCCGCCGCACACCTCCATCAGCGCCCACGGCTGGGTGACCGTCGCGTGGATCTCGTCCAGCAGCCGCCGCGCCAGGTCGGGGTCGTGGAACTCGTCGAGATACTTCACGCCTGCTCAGGCTCACGAATCTCGGTGGAGAACTCCTGGTCGAGCGCGCCGATCTGCTCGAAGAGACGCAGGGTCTCCAGGGCCGACTCCTCGTCGAGCTTTGTGATGGCGAAGCCGACGTGCACGACGGTGTAGTCGCCCACCTCGACCTCGGGCACGTAGGCCAGGCACACGTCCTTGCGGATGCCGCCGAAGTCGACGACCGCCATCCGGGTTCCGTCGACGTCGGTGATCGACTCGACCTTGCCTGGCACTCCGAGGCACATGGGCGCCTACCTTTCTGCGTCGAGTCCGGCGATCATCGCCTGTCCGAGCGCGAGTCCCCCATCATTGGCGGGCACGCGCCGATGAACAAGCACATCGAAGCGGTCATCGAGCAACAACCGGGTGCAGAGCCTGGTGAGGGTGACGTTCTGGAACACACCACCGGTCAGCCCGACGACGTCGACGCCCGTGTCCGTCCGCACGAGACGCGCGACGTCGCGCACGGCGAGCGCGACGGCGCGGTGGAAGCGTGCGGACACGACGGACGCCGGCACACCCGCCAGCACGTCGTGCACCGCCGCGCCCAGCACCGGGGCAGGGTCGATGAGCATCGCACCGTCGTGCCCGGGCGGGCCGGCGCTCGGGCCGGCCTGGATCGCGAACCGGTACTCGCCGTCGTCAGGTACCCCCACCAGCAGGGCTTCGAGCTCGACAGCCGCCTGCCCCTCGTACCCCACCTGCTGGCAGACCCCCGCGAGCGCGGAGATCGCGTCGAAGAGTCGGCCCATGCTTGTGGTGGGTACGCACCCCGAGCCCGAGGCCAGCATCGTGTCGAGCAGCCGACGGTCCGCCGCTGGGACGGCCGCCACCGCAGGCAGACGCTCGTCCCAGCCGAGACCGGCCGAGCGCAGGTGGGACAGGGCGACGCGGGCGGGGTGCTCGATGGCTGCGTCTCCGCCGGGCAGCGCCACCGGGGCCAGGTGGGCGACGCGGCTCACCTGCCGGTACGAGCCGAGCAGCACCTCGCCGCCCCAGATGCCGGCGTCGGTGCCGTACCCGGTGCCGTCGAACGTCATCCCGATCACCGGCTCGTCCGGTGGCCGCTGGTGCTCGGCGAGCAACGAGGCGAGGTGGGCGTGGTGGTGCTGCACGAGCACCAGCCGGGCACCGGTCTGCTCGGCGTGGTCGGTGGCCCATCGACGCGAGAGGTATCCCGGGTGGCTGTCGGCGACGACGACCTGCGGCGTCACGCGCGACTGGGCTTGCAGCACGTCCACGGTGCGTTCCAGCAGCGCGAGCGCCTCCAGGGACGCGACGTCGCCGAGGTGCTGGCTGAGCCAGCCACGCCGGCCCTCGGCCAGGCAGACGGTGGCCTTGAGCTCCCCGCCGACGGCCAGGGTGGGCGCCACGTCGACCGGCAGGCGCACCGGGACGGGGGCGTAGCCGCGGCTGCGCCGGATCGGCTGGCCGCCCGGCGCAGCGACCACCGAGTCGTCGCACGCCAGGTGGACGGGGCGGTCGTGGTGCAGCCAGGCGTCGGCGAGGTCTGCCAGCCGGCGCTCGGCCTCGTCCGGCTCGGTGCACAGCGGCTCGTCGCTGAGGTTCGCGCTGGTGAGCACGAGGCAGCGCAGCGGGTCGCCGGGCACGTCCGGGTGTGCGTCGGTGAGCAGGTGGTGCAGGCCGCTGTAGGGCAGCATCACGCCCAGCCGAGCCTGCCGTGGGGCGACCGAGTCGCGCAGGGCGAGCACAGCCGGGTCGTCGAGGCGGGCCGGCGCCAGCACGATCGGCGCCTGCACCGAGGCGAGCAGCCGCTCGCTCGCCTCGTCCAGGTCGACCAGGGTGCGCGCGGTGGCGAGGTCGGCGGCCAGCAGTGCGAACGGCTTGGCCGAGCGGCGCTTGCGCTCGCGCAGCCGCGCGACCACGTCGGGTCGGGTGGCGTCGCAGGCCAGGTGGTAGCCGCCGACGCCCTTGACCGCGACTATGCCCCCGTCGCGCAGCACCCGGGTGGCCGCCGCAAGCGCGCCGTCCCCGGTCGTGGGGGTCGCTCCCGGCTCCCTGCGGAACGTGAGCTGCGGGCCGCAGGTCGGGCAGGCGGTCGGCTGGGCGTGGAAGCGGCGGTCGGCCGGGTCGTCGTACTCGGCCTGGCACGGCGCGCAGAGCACGAAGGAGTCCATGGTCGTGAACGGCCGGTCGTAGGGCACTCCGCGCACGATGGTGAACCGCGGGCCACAGAACGTGCATGCGACGAACGGGTACCGGTAGCGCCGGTCGTCGGGGTCACGCATCTCGGCCAGGCAGTCGGCGCAGGTGGCCGTGTCGGGCGGCACGAGGGCGACCGGACGCCCGTCCCCAGGTTCTACGCTGCTGGACGCCACGATCACGAAGCCGGGCTCCCCCGTCGGCGGCACCGAGCACTGCTCGACCGACTCGACCAGGGCCAGTGCGGGCGGCTCGGCCCTCAGCCGGGCTACGAACTGCTCGATGGCCGCCGGCTCACCTTCGACCTCGCAGAACACCCCGTGCGCGTCGTTGCCGACCAGCCCGGCCAGACCCGTCTCGGTAGCGAGCCGGTGCAGGTAGGGCCGCATGCCCACGCCCTGCACGACGCCGCTGAGCCGAAGCACCCGGCGCTGGGCCACTACGAGTCCGCAGGTGGGGGTGTGCGAAGAAGGGCCAGCAGCTCATCCACACCCTGACCGGTGCGCGCGGAGGTCGCGACCACGGGACGTCCGGGGGCGACCGCGGCGATGGCCGCCTCGGCGGCAGCACGGTCGAACTCGACCGCCTCGGCGATGTCGATCTTGGTCAGCACGACGACGTCGGCCGAGGCGAACAGCGCCGGGTACTTCAGTGGCTTGTCCTCGCCCTCGGTGACCGACAGCAGCGCGACGCGCACGTCCTCCCCCAGGTCGTAGGAGGTGGGGCACACGAGGTTGCCGACGTTCTCCAGCACCAGCAGGTCGAGGCCGTCCAGTGACGTCCCCTCGGCGACGAGCGCGTCGACGTGGCTGGTGACCATGTCGGCCTCGAGGTGGCACATGCTCGCTGTGACGATCTGGCGCACCGGGGCGCCGGTGGCGGCCAGGCGGCGAGCGTCGTTGTCGGTGGCGCAGTCGCCGACGAGCACAGCGGCCCGCACGCCCTGCTCATGAGCCGTGACGAGCAGTCGTTCGAGAAGTGCGGTCTTGCCAGTCCCCGGGCTCGACACCCAGTTCGCCACCTGCACGCCTGCTGCAGCGAACCGGTCGCGCAGGGCGGCGGCGATCTGGTCGTTCTTCTCCAGGACGCCGCGGCGCAGGTCGACGATGCGGGGGGTGGTCACGCGTCGCTCACCGCTGTCTCGCGCAGCCGAGCCGAGCGGATCTCGAGCTCGCGGCCGCTGCGCAGGTCTCCGCACAGCTCGCCGCAGGTGGGGCAGAGCAGCCCGAGCTCGGGAGCGACCACCGCCTGGCAGGTCGGGCAGTACACCGTGGTCTCGACGTCGACGACGACGAGCACCGACCCGGCCAGCGGCGTGCCGGCGATGACCACGTCCCAGGCGAACTCCAGCGCCGAGCCGACCACGCCGGACAGCGCGCCCACGACGACCTCGACCGACTCGACGGGGGCTCCGTCCACCGCCTCGGCAACGGTGCGCGCGATGGCCTCGGCGATCGACACCTCATGCATGAGGCGCTCCGCGGCGGCGCGATGTCATAGTCGTCAGACGCTACCCCCGTTGAGTCTGACGGATGTCCGAGTCCCCGCCGGCGTCACCGCACCGAGTGCAGAAGTGGGACACCCGCAGATCGCCGGCGCGGTCCACGGCACCATTCTTGCTGCTGGGTTACGTGCTCACCTTGTGGCTGGCCCACTCCTACGCCAACTTGGTCGCCCACGACGGCCAGAGGTCGGGATGGTCCGAACTTCGGCACACGCTGGTCCACGAGTTGCCCGTGGCCCAGTCCGGGCTCATCGTCGACGTGTGGGTCTTGTTCAAGTGAGCGGCTAGGGTCGCCGGATGCCGCGCAGGCGCCTGGGCTGGGGCGCGTCCAGCCCCGAGCCGGACCCCGCTGCGGCGGCGGCCGACCTGCAGAAGGCTGCTGCGCAGCTCTCGACGCTGGCGCTGCGCGACCTGAACGGCAAGCTCACCTGGTACCGCACCATGCCGGCCGAGCTGCGGTCATGGGTCGGCGTGATCCTGCAGTCGGCCATCGGGTCGTTCGCCGCCTGGTACCAAGACCCCGCGCACCACAAGGCCGTCTCCGCCGAGGTGTTCGGCTCGGCTCCCCCCGAGCTCACGCGGGCCATCAGCCTCGAGCAGGTCGTCCAGATGGCGCGCGTCGCCCTCGACGCGGTCGAGCGGTCGCTGGACGACGTCGTGGGGCCGGTCGCCGCGCCGTCCGTCCGCGAGGCCATGCTGCGGTACTCCCGCGAGATCGCGTTCGCCGCCGCGACCGTCTACGCCCGCGCCGCAGAGGAACGGGGTGCGTGGGACGCCCGGCTGGAAGCCCTCGTGGTGGACGCCGTCCTACGCGACGAGGCCGACGAGTCCGTGCGCTCCCAGGCTGCCGCGCTGCGCTGGCCACGACCAGGACCGGTCGCCGTGGTCATCGGCGCGGCTCCCGAGCCCCGTGACCCCGAGGTGGTTGTCGAGGGCGTGCGGGGCAGAGCGCGGATGTCTGACCACGTAGCCCTCGTCGGCGTGCACGGCGACCGGCTGGTGGTGCTGCTCGACCGCGCCCCCGATCCGGTGGCCGCAGCAACGCACGTGGTCGACCAGTTCGGCGAGGGACCGGTGGTGGTGGGCCCGCCCGGGGACGGGTTGCCCGGGGCGGCGAGCGCCGCCCACGCGGCGATGGCCGGGCTGCGGGCGGCGCGGGCCTGGCCGGACGCCCCTCGGCCCGTCTCGGCCGACGCGCTGCTGCCCGAGCGGGTGCTGGCCGGCGACGTCGACGCCCGGCGCGCCCTGACGGACGAGGTGTTCGCCCCGCTGGCCAACGACCGGGGCCCGCTGCTCGAGACCGTGGAGGGCTACCTGTCGACCGGGTGCTCCATCGAGGGCGCTGCCCGGCGCCTCTTGGTCCATCCGAACACCGTTCGCTACCGGTTGCGGCGCGCGCACGACCTGACGGGATGGTCCGCCACCGACCCGAGGGGGCAGTTCGTCCTGCGTATGGCCCTTTCGCTGGGTCGAATGTCCGAAGTGTTCCCAGACAGCGCCTCCGGAATCGTTGTAGAACTCCTACAAAGACGAGCCGACTAAGTTCGTAGCTGTCGGTGCCTGCCCACGGGCGGGTGAGGCGGGAGGCTTGTCACCATGCTCGTAGTCGTGGCTCCCGGACAGGGTGCCCAGTCGCCCGGTCTGCTCACCGCCTGGTTGGACGTCGACGGGGTGCCGGCTCACCTCGACTGGCTCAGCGCGGTCGCCGACCTCGACCTCACCATGCACGGCACGACGAGCGACGAGGCCAGGATCCGCGACACGGCCGTCGCGCAGCCGTTGCTGGTGGCCTCCGGGCTGCTGGCACTGCATGCCCTGGACGAGGCCGACTGCGGCGTCGGGCGCGCCTCGGCGGTCGCGGGCCACTCCGTCGGAGAGGTCACCGCATCGGCCGCCGCCGGCGTGCTGAGCCAGGAACAGGCCATGGTGCTCGTGCGCGAACGCGGACGCGCCATGGCGCACGCGGCAGCCCGCACGGAGACCGGCATGACTGCCGTGCTCGGCGGCGACCCGGACGAGGTGGCCGCCGTGCTGGAGCGGCACGGCCTGACGGCGGCCAACGTCAACGGGTCGGGGCAGGTGGTCGCGGCCGGCACGGTCGAGCAGCTCGCCGCCCTGGCCGCCGACCCGCCGAACCGGGCCCGGCTACGCCCGCTGTCGGTCGCCGGCGCGTTCCACACCGCCCACATGTCTCCCGCGCAGGCCCACCTGAGCCGGCTCGCCGCCGGCATGGGTCCGCGTGACCCGGGGCCTCGGCTGCTGTCCAACCGCGACGGCGCCGTCGTGACGTCCGGGTCGGACATGCTGGAGCGGCTCGTGGCACAGGTCTCCACACCCGTGCGCTGGGACATGTGCATGCAGACCCTCGCGCAGATGGGCGTCACGGGGCTGCTGGAGCTTCCCCCCGCCGGCACCCTGACCGGCCTGGCCCGCCGGGGGCTGCCCGGCGTCGCCACGTTCGCACTGAGCACCCCCGACCAGCTCGACGACGCCCGTGCCTTCGTGGCCGAGCACGCCGCGCCGGCCGTCCACGCGCACCCCGACCCTGCGTGGCGGCTGGTCGTCGCCCCGATCAAGGGCACCGTGTCGACAGTGGCGCACGCCGTGGGCAGCGCCCTGAGCCCCGGGGCCATCGTTGGTCACGTCCGCTCGCTACGCGACGCCTGGGAAGTGGTGACCCCCCACGGGGGTCGCGTCCTGGAGTGGCTCGTCGAGGACGGCGACCCCGTCAGCCCCGGACAGCCGCTCCTGCGACTGCACCCCACCGAAGACAGCGAGGCCGCCGCATGAGCGCCCCCATCCGCTCGACCCCGCTCGGGTCGCCTGCCACCATTCTCGGCCTCGGTGTCTACCGGCCCGACCGCATCGTGGGCAACGACGAGATCATCACGCGCATCGACTCGACCGACGAGTGGATCCAGAGCCGGTCCGGGATTGCCACCCGCCGCTTCGCCCGCGACGACGAGACAGTGGCCGACATGGGCGCAGCCTCGGTCGGCAAGGCCCTCGCCGCCGCGGGGCTGTCCCCCACCGACGTCGACGTGCTGATCGTCGCCACGTCCACCGGGCTGAACCAGACCCCCTCGGTGGCCGCCGAGATCGACGTCCAGGTCGGCACCGGCGGAGCAGCCGCCTTCGACGTCGGCGCCGCGTGTGCAGGCTTCTGCCACGGGCTGGCGCTGGCCAACGACATGGTGCGCGCCGGCACCGCCCGACACGTCGTCGTCGTGGGCGTCGAGAAGCTGAGCACCTTCCTCAACCGCGACGACCGCTCGACGGCCTTCATCTTCGGTGACGGGGCAGGCGCGGTGGTGGTCGGCCCGTCCGACGAGCCCGGCATCGGCCCCGTGGTCTGGGGCTCGGACTCCTCCGGCCTCGCCCACATCCGCCAGGACCACCCATGGGACGAGACGTTCGCCCAGCCGGACGGCCCCCAGTGGCCCTACATCGAGATGGACGGCAACCCGGTCTTCCGGTGGGCGGCATTCGAGATGGCGAAGGCGGCTCGCGAAGCCCTCGACGCGGCCGGCGTGAGCATCGACGACCTCGACGCGTTCGTGCCGCACCAGGCCAACATGCGCATCACCGACGCCATGGCCCGCACCCTCAAGCTGCCGGACACGGTCGTGATCGCCCGCGACATCGTCGAGCAGGGCAACACGTCGGCCGCGTCCGTCCCGCTGGCGCTGGACCGGCTCGTCGCCGACGGCGAGATCTCCAGCGGCGACCTCGCCCTCGTCATCGGCTTCGGCGCCGGGCTCGTCTACGCCGCCCAGGTCATCCGCGTCCCCTAGATCCGCACCACCCCCGTCCCACCCATCACAGGAGGTAGCACCCATGGCAAGCACCGAGGAGATCCGTTCCGGACTGGCGGAGATCGTCAACGAGATCGCCGGCATCCCGACCGACGACATCCAGCTGGAGAAGTCGTTCACCGACGACCTCGACGTCGACTCGCTCTCGATGGTCGAGGTCGTGGTGGCCGCCGAGGAGCGCTTCGGCGTCTCGATCCCCGACGACGACGTCAAGAACCTCAAGACCGTCGGGGACGCGGTGTCCTACATCGAGCGCTCGGTGGCCTGACTCGTGCCAGCACAGCGTCGCGTCGTCGTCACCGGGCTGGGTGCGACCACCCCGCTCGGCGGCGACGTCGCCAGCACATGGCAAGGAATGCTCGACGGCCGGTCGGGCGTTCGTCGGCTGCCCGACGAGTTCGTCGAGGTGCTGCCGGTGCACATCGGTGCGCCGGTGGCCGTCGACCCGCTCGACGTGCTCGACCGCGTGCAGGCCCGTCGGCTCGACCGCACGGCACAGCTCGCGCTCATCGCCGCTCGCGAGGCGTGGGCGGACGCAGGCATGCCGGCACCGGACTCCGCGGGGTACGCCGAGGAGGTCGACCCCGACCGGCTCGGGGTCGTCGTCGGCACCGGCATCGGCGGTGTGCTCACCACGCTCGCCAACTACGACACGCTGCGGGAGAAGGGCGCGCGACGGGTGTCGCCGCTGGCGATCCCCATGCTGATGCCCAACGGGCCGGCGGCTGCGATCGCGCTCGAGGTGCTCGCCCGGGCGGGCGTGCACACTCCCATCAGCGCGTGCGCGTCCGGGGCGGAGGCGATTGGCCAGGGCCTGGAGATGATCAGGTCGGGTCGCGCCGACGTCGTGCTGTGCGGCGGCACCGAGGCCGCCATCCACCCGCTGCCCATCGCTGCGTTCGCGAACATGCAGGCGTTGTCGAGGCGCAACGACGAGCCAGAGCGGGCCAGCCGTCCGTACGACAAGGGCCGCGACGGCTTCGTCTACGGCGAAGGGTCGGGCGTGCTCGTGCTGGAGTCGGCCGAGCACGCCGCTGCCCGCGGCGCACAGGTGTACGCCGAGGTGGTCGGGGTCGGCATGACGTCGGACGCCCACCACATCGCCCAGCCCGACCCGGTCGGCGCCGGCGCGGCCCAGGCAATGATGGACGCTTTGGCCGACGCGCAGCTCACCCCGGGTGACGTGGCGCACCTGAACGCGCACGCCACCTCGACACCGCAGGGCGACATCGCCGAGTCGTTGGCCATCCGGTCCGCGCTCGGCGGGGCCACCGACGGCGTCGCAGTGTCGGCGACGAAGTCGATGACCGGGCACCTGCTCGGTGCGGCCGGTGCGGTCGAGGCCGTGGCCACGGTGATGGCGCTGGCTCGCCGCACGGCGCCGCCCACGATCAACCTGGAGAACCCGGACGACGAGATCGACCTCGACGTCGTCTCCGGGGAGCCCCGGCCCCTCGGCGAGGGTGACCTGGCGGCGCTGAGCAACTCGTTCGGCTTCGGTGGGCACAACGTCGCGCTCGCCTTCCGGACGGTCTAGCCGGTGACCACCGCCCCGACCCGCCGCACGGCGGGATCATCCGCCCTGCCCGCATCACCAAAGCGACCGTCGCGTGCGGACGACCCGCGCGCCCCGCTCGCCCGGCTGACGGCTCTGCTCGACGCCAGGTCGCTGGGCCTGCTCTCGTCGATCGACGACAGCGGGATGCTGGCGGCGACCGGGACCGTCGACGGCACCGAGGTGGTGGCGTTCTGCTCCGACATCACCGTCATGGGGGGCGCCATGGGCGCCGACGGGTGCCGGGTGGTCGTGGCGGCCTACGACGAGGCCCTCCGCCGGGGGGTGCCCATCGTCGGTCTGTGGCACTCCGGCGGTGCCCGACTCGCCGAGGGCGTGCGATCGTTGGACGCCGTCGGTCAGGTGTTCGCCGCCATGACGCGCGCGTCCGGGGTGGTGCCGCAGATCTCGGTGGTGCTCGGCCCGGCGGCCGGCGGCGCTGCCTACGGGCCCGCACTCACCGACGTCGTTGTTCTCGCCCCGGAGGGGCGCATCTTCGTCACCGGGCCCGAGGTCGTCCGGTCAGTGACCGGCGAGGACGTCGACATGGCCCGCCTCGGTGGGCCCGAGCCCCACGGACGCCGCTCCGGCGTCGTCCACGTGGTGGCGGAGTCGGAGGCGGATGCCCTCGCGCGGGCGCGCTCGCTGGCCGGCCTGCTGGGCTCGCAGGGCGTGGTGGCCGAGCGGGTCGACGACGTCGATGCCGCGAGCCACCTGCCGGACTCGGAGCGGCGGGCCTACGACGTCCACCCGTTGGTGCAGGCGCTGCTGGACGAGGGCACGTCCGCCGAGCTGCACCCGCGCTGGGCGCCCAACATGGTGACCACCCTCGGTCGCCTCGGCGGACGCACTGTCGGCGTGGTGGCCAACAACCCGCTGCGGCTCGGCGGCTGCCTGGACTCGTCCTCGGCGGAGAAGGCCGCCCGCTTCGTCCGCATGTGCGACGCGTTCGGCGTGCCGCTCGTCGTCCTCGTGGACGTTCCCGGCTACCTGCCCGGCGTCGGGCAGGAGTGGGACGGCGTCGTGCGCCGTGGTGCAAAGCTGCTGCATGCGTTCGCCGAGGCCTCGGTGCCGCGGGTCACGGTGGTGACCCGCAAGGCCTACGGCGGGGCGTACGTGGCGATGAACTCACGCTCGCTCGGCGCGACCCGCGTGCTGGCCTGGCCCGGTGCCCAGGTCGCGGTGATGGGGGCCGTGGCTGCCGTGCGCATCTTGCACCGACGCACGCTGGCCGACGTCCCCGAGCAGCGTCGGGCCCAGGTCGAGCTCGAGCTGGCAGCCGAGCACGAGCAGATCGCCGGCGGGCTTGCGGCTGCGATCGAGCTCGGGGTCGTGGACGAGGTGCTCGAACCGGGACGCACTCGCGGCCGGTTGGCCGAGCTGCTGCGGGCGGCACCAGCGACGTCCGGGCGGCACGGCAACATCCCGCTGTAGCCGACCTCAGCCCACCTCGTGCAGCCAGCGGACGGGAGCGCCGTCCCCGGCGTGGCGGAAGGGCTCCAGCTCGGCGTCCCACGCCTTGCCGAGCAGGGTGTCGAGCTCGGTCGTCAGGTCGACGCCGTCACCGGTGGCCTTGCTCATGGCCGCGCGCAACCTGTCCTCGCGGATGTGGATGTCGCCGTGCAGGCCGGTGACGGCGTGGAAGACCCCGAGCGTGGGCGTGAAGCAGTAGCGCGCACCCTCCGACGCGGCCGTCGGCTCCTCGGTGACCTCGAAACGCAGGTGCTGCCACCCGCGTAGGGCCGTGGTGATGGACGCGGCCGTACCCACCGGACCACGCCACGAGACCTCGGTGCGAAACGTCCCCGGCGACACCGGTTGCGGCGTCCACTGCATGGGTACGGACACACCAAGGACGCCGGCGACGGCCCACTCCACATGTGGGCACAGCGCCGACGTCGCAGCGTGGATGAACAGAACTCCACGAGTCGTCACCGGTCCTCCTTAGTCCGAGGGACGTCTTCCCTTACGGCCTCGGCAGCGAAGGATCGGTGTGCTGGCGCCAGGATGCCACACGGAGCCCGATCTCGGCTATCCGTCCCACAACCGGCCGCCCGCCTACCAAGATGAGACATATGCGCAACCAGGTTCAGCTGATCACGTACGCCGACCGGCTCGCCGGCGACTTCGCAGGTCTGAGCCGCCTGCTGGCCGACGAGATGTCCGGGCTCTTCGGCGGTGTGCACGTGCTGCCGTTCTTCACGCCCATCGACGGCGCGGACGCCGGGTTCGACCCCGACGACCACACCGAGGTCGACCCCCGGCTCGGCACCTGGGACGACGTGCGAGAGCTGGGCCGCGACCTCGACGTCATGGTCGACGTCATCGTCAACCACGTCTCGGCGCGCTCCCCGCAGTTTCTCGACTGGCTGGCCAACGGGGAGGCGTCGCCCTACGCCGACATGTTCCTCACCATGGCCTCGGTCTTTCCCGATGGCGCGACCGAGGACGACCTGCTCGGTCTCTACCGGCCGCGTCCCGGCCTGCCGTTCACCCCGGTCGTCATGGCCGACGGGTCGCGCCGGCTGGCCTGGACGACGTTCACCGGCTCGCAGATGGACATCGACGTGCACAGCGAGTCGGGACGGGCGTACCTGCGGTCGGTGCTCGACCACCTGGCCGAGGCGGGCGCGGCGTCCGTGCGCCTCGACGCCGTCGGCTATGCCGTCAAGACCCCGGAGACCTCGTCGTTCATGACCTCGCACACCTTCGACTTCATCGACGAGCTGAGCGACATGTGCCGCGAGCGCGGCCTCGAGGTGCTCGTCGAGGTGCACTCCTACTACCAGAGCCAGATCGAGATCGCCCGCAAGGTCGACCTCGTCTACGACTTCGCGCTGCCACCGCTCGTCCTGCACGGGCTGATCGCCGGCGACCCGCACCCGCTGCACCGTTGGCTGCAGGTCAGGCCACGCAACTGCGTCACGGTGCTCGACACCCACGACGGCATCGGCGTGATCGACGTCGGTGCCGACGCCGAGGACCGCACCCGCGAGGGGCTGCTGACGCCCGAGCAGATCCACGACCTCGTGGAGAGCATGCACGACAACAGCGGCGGCACCTCGCGTCTGGCGACCGGTGCCGCGGCGTCCAACGTCGACCTCTACCAGGTCAACAGCACCTACTACGACGCGCTGGCCCGCGACGACGACGCCTACCTGATCGCCCGGGCGCTGCAGTTCTTCACCCCCGGCATCCCGCAGGTGTACTACGTCGGCCTGCTCGCCGGCACCAACGACATGGACCTGCTCGCGCGGACGAACGTGGGCCGGGACGTGAACCGCCACTACTACACGAACGACGAGATCCACGCTGAGATGCAGCGTCCCGTGGTGGCCGCCCTTCGCCGGCTCATCGCCTTCCGCAGCTGGCACAGCGCCTTCGACGGCGAGTTCACCGCGACCGTCGACGGCAGCGAGATCGTCATGGCCTGGCGTGGGGAGAACGAGTCGGCTCGCCTCGACGCCGACCTCGCCGCCCGAACCGCGTCGTTGTCATGGACCCAGGACGGCGCCCAGCGCAGCGTGGCCAGCCTCTTCGACGTCCCCGCCGTGCCCGGCGCGCAGTGACCGGACGTCTGCTCGTCGTCCACCACACGCCGTCCCCGGCGACGCAGGCACTGCTGGAAGCCGCGCTGGCCGGGGCTGCGGTGGAGGAGCTTCACGGGCTCGTCGTCACGACACGTCCCGCACTGAGCGCGGGAGCTGCCGACGTCCTCGCCGCGGACGCCGTCGTGCTCGCCACGCCCGCCAACATCGGCTACATGTCGGGCGCCTTGAAACACTTCTTCGACACTGTGTACTACCCCTGTCTGACCGACACCGTCGGGCTGCCCCACGGCTTCTACGTCCACGGCAACGACGACACCGCGGGGGCTGTGCGGTCCATCCGCACGGTGACCACCGGCATGTCGTGGCGCCCCGTCGCCGAGCCGATCAGCGTCGTGGGCTCGCCCTCCTCCGACGACCTGGAGGCCGTGGCCGAGCTGGCTGCCACGGTGGGCGCCTACGCCTTGGGGATCATGGAGTAGGCGGACCCGGCACGCCTCGACGATGGTCGACCTCGGCCGGCTCGGTTGTGGACGGCCGTTGGTCGGTCGGGACTTTGTGTCGGACCCCCCGAGGATGCTGGTCGCATGACGTCGATCCCGCGTCCCGCCGCCGTTCCCGCGGTTGTTGCTGGGGAGTGTGTTTCCAGTGATCTGGAGGTCATGGTCGGGGAGGTGGTGGCGCGGTCTCCGTGGGGTCGGTTCGGTCGGGTGTTCGGCCCGGACACCGACGGCGAGGCGGTGGTGTCGGAGGAGGAGCTGCTGGCCCGGCTCGCCGACGCCGAAGGGCTGATCACCCAGCTGAGCGCGGCGCAGGGCCGGTTGCTGCTGGAGCTGCGGGAGCGGCGCCTGGCCACGCAGCGGCAGGAGACGGGGCCGGAGGGTCACACCCCCGGCTCGTGCACGCGGGGGTGCTGTGACCCGGACGGCTGGATGGGCCTGGAGGTCGCCCAAGCGTTGGCGGTCAGTGAGCGCCAGGTGTCCACTCGCCTGGACACCGCGCAGCGTCTCGTCCCGCCACACGCGGCTACGCGATGTGGTGGAGCAGGGGCGGGTGCAGGTGTGGACGGCGACGAAGCTGGCCGAGCACCTCGACGAGCTCGCCCCCCTCATCACCCCCGACCGGCTCCGCAGCGTGGAGGCCAGCATGGTGGTGTGGCTGCTGGACCGGCCCCGCACGGTCGGGCAGATGTCGGCGCGGATGCGCCGCCTCATCCACGCCGCCCGGGCTGCCGCCGGGGTGGACTGTCCGCGCCGCGACGCCCGAGACCGCCGCGTCTGGGTCGAGCCGGCCGGCGTCGACGGGCTGGCGACCCTGATGGCCCGCCTCCCGGAGACCGACGCCCTCACCGTGCGCGCCGTGCTGACCGCGGTGGCGCACGACCCGACCAGCCCCACCGACACCCGCACCCGGGAGCAGCGGCGTGCGGACCTGCTCACCACCATGATCACCGGCGCCCCGGCCACCCACGGCGACCCCGCCGATGTGGACCTCACCCCCACCAGCAGCCCCGGCAGCTCCGGCAACCCGGGTGGGGTGGGGGTGCAGGTGACCGTCACGATCCCCGCCGACACCCTCACCGGCGGCCCGACACCGGGTGAGGTCCCCGGCTACGGCCCCCTGCCCGCCACCACCACCCGCGACCTCGCCGCCCACGCCACGAGCTGCCGCGCGCTGGTCTACCACCCCGACACCGGCCACCTCCTCGGCCTGAGCACCCTGCTGCACGCAGGGCTGCCCACCACCAGTGACGCGACCGCCGGTGATGCGGCCGGCGGTGACCGGTGGCGGTGCGCTGGCTCGACCGGCTCCCACCCGCCAGCGGGTATACGCACCCGCCGGTCATGGAACGCCTCGCCCACGCCCGCGACACCGTCTGTCGCGCCCCGGGCTGCACCCGCGCAGCGACGGCGTGCGACTGCGACCACGTCGTGCCCTACCCCCACGGCCCGACAACCGCGGACAACACATGCTGCCTGTGCCGACGCCACCACCGGCTCAAGACCCACGCCCCCCACTGGCACACCCAGCTCGACCAGAACGGCCGGCTGATCTGGACCACCCCCACCGGGCGCGTCCTGGCCACCGACCCCCACGACCACCGACCCGACCCTCCCGAGCCCAACCCCGAGCCGGACCCACCGCCCTTCTAGCCGCTGCGGGACGGTCAGCCCGCGAGATCGGGCTGGGATTCGGGCAGTCGTGCGCGCCAGAGGCATCGTCCGAGGTAGTCGGCGACGACGACGGCCGCCGCGCCGAGCACCGCGCCCACCACGTACTCGGCCAGCCGCAGCTGCAGGGCCAGGGCTTGGTCGAAGCCCAGAGCTGCGGCGACGCTGGCCACCACCGTCTCCAGCGCCGACTCCCGCGTCTTCGCCGCCGACGGGGCAAGCACGCTCACGAACGCCAGCACCGCCCAGTAGGGCCGGGAACCACCCGTGAGCACGCTGGTGAGCAGCAGCAGAGCTGCGGACATGGCACCGAGGGCAAGCGGCACCCAGCAGCACTGCGACCAGCACCCCCACCCCGGCGACGAGCACCCACGTGCGGCTGCTCAGGTCCGGCCCCAGGGAGGCCAGGCTGACCAGCGCTCCGGTGAACGCGGACGACAGAGCAGCAACCTGCCACCTGCCGGCACGACGAGAGCGGCGACGGGTCGACCGCGACACAGCCCCCCGTCCTCGTGTTCGGATTGGCGTTCCTTGACGAATCAGGGACTATTGGCCCCGTGTTGAGAACAACCGCGGCATCACCGAAGGCGAGTGGCCCGTGGGACGCGGCCACCGTGGAGTCGTTCCTGACCCACGAGGTGATCCCGGTACGTCTCGCCACCACTGGCCGCTCCGGCCCGATCGTGCAGTCGATGTGGTTCGACTTCGCCGACGGCTTCGTCTGGTGCTCCACCCAGGCCGACTCCGCCATCGTGGGCAGGCTTCGCCACGACCCCCGAGTGGGCTTCGAGGTCTCCGCTGACACGTCGCCCTACCGCGGCGTGCGCGGCAGAGCGATCGGCGACATCGTCCACATCGGTGCAGCCGAGGTGCTCGACCGCATCGTCGATCGCTACGTCGACGACCCAGGCTCGCCGCTGGCCCGACGCCTGCGGTCGCGGCGCACGAACGAGGTGGCGCTACGACTCAACCCGCTGACCCTGCACTCCTGGGACTACGCCAGCTTCGGCTAGTCGCACAGGTGGGGCGGGCGGGACTCGAACCCGCGACCAAGGGATTATGAGTCCCCAGCTCTAACCGGCTGAGCTACCGCCCCGCGCGGGTCAGGGTACCTGCGCCGAGTCGAAGGACCGCCATGACCGTCGTCGTCCTGCAGCACGTCGCCGTCGAAGGACCGGGGCGCATCGCCGCTGCCCTCGACCGTGCCGGGCACACATGGCGGACAGTGCGGCTGTTCGAGGGGGTGGCGGCGCCGGTCGGTCCGTCGGGCATCGACGGGCTCGTCGTGATGGGCGGGCCGATGAGCGTCACCGACACCGACGCCTACCCGCATCTGATGGCCGAGCAGAACCTGATCGCCGACTGCCTCGACGCCCACGTGCCCGTGCTCGGGGTCTGCTTGGGCAGCCAGCTGCTGGCGGCCACCCTCGGCGCCGACGTGCGTCCCGGGCCGCGGATCGAGCTCGGCTGGCACGAGGTGACGCTCACCGAGCTCGGTCACACCGACCCGGTGCTGGGGCGTCTGCCGTCACCGTTCGCTCCGCTGCACTGGCACGGCGACGTCTACGAGTTGCCCGCGGGTGCGGTGCACCTGGCGTCGTCCGTGCTGACGCCGGTGCAGGCGTTCCGGTTCGAGCACAGCGCCTACGGGCTGCTGTTTCACCTGGAGGCCGGCCACGACCAGGTCACGGCCATGGCGACCCAGTTTCCGGACGACCTCGCGGCGGCTGGTGGCGAGGCGCGTGGCCTTCTCGACCCGCAGCACTCCGCCCGTCTCGCTCAGGCCGCTGACGGGGCGCTGGACGCCTGGGTCGCCCTGCTCGCCTAGCGGCCAGGGGCGTCAAGGTGCGTCTCGGTACACCCCCATCGCATCGTGGTGCAGGTCAGGCAGCCCCGCCTACCCGGATGCCGCCTTGACGCCGGTGACCCGGGCAGGAGTCGCCTGACGGGTACTAGCTGTCGAGCCGCCCGAAGACCGGCTGCAGCGCGGGGTACAGCGACCGGTAGCTCGCATAGGCGCCGGAGTAGGCGTCGGCGTCGGCCGGCTCGGTGCGCTCGCCAGTGCGCACCATCGCCGCCTCGGACTCGGCGACCGAGGGGAACCATCCGGCGCCCACCGCGGCAAGCACGGCTGCGCCGAAGGCAGCGCCTTCGGCCGTCCCTACCGTCACAACCGGCACGTCGAGCACGTCCGCGACGACCTGGCGCCACAACGGGCTCTTGGTGCCCCCGCCGGAGGCCCGGAACTCCCCCGGCATGCCGACTCCGGCGTCGCGCATGAGCTCGAGGCCGTCGCGCAGCCCGAAGGCAACGCCTTCGAGCACGGCGCGCGTCAGGTGCGCCCGCGTGTGCCGGACGGTGAGCCCCACGAACGCTCCGCGGGCCTGCGGGTCGGGGTGCGGCGTGCGTTCGCCGGTGAGGTAGGGCAAGAAGCGCAGACCGTCCGCGCCGGGGGCGACCGGCCCGGCCTCGGCGACGAGCGCGCCGAAGCCGACATCGGGCGCCAGCGTGTCGCGGTACCACCGCAGCGACCCGGCGGCTGAGAGCATCACGCCCATCACGTGCCAGGTGTCGGGAACCGCGTGGCAGAAGGAGTGGACGCGCCCCTCGGGCTCGACCACCGGCCGGGCCGTCGGTACGAACACCACCCCGGACGTGCCCAACGACAAGGCCCCGACGTCGTCGCGCACGGCGCCTACGCCCACGGCGTTGGCCGCCTGGTCGCCACCTCCGGCGACCACCGGCGTGCCTGCCGCCAGCCCCGTGAGCGCCGCCGCGCCCGCAGAGACGACGCCGCAGACGGCAGGCCCCTCGAAGAGCTCGGGGAGCAGCCCCGGATCGACGTCGAGCGCGGTCAGCACGTCGATCGACCAGCGTCGACGCGCGACGTCCAGCAGCAGCGTCCCCGAGGCGTCGGCGACGTCGGTGGCCATCGCGCCGGTCAGCCGGTAGCGCACGTAGTCCTTGGGCAGCATCACGTGGGCGACCCGCGCCCAGGCGTCCGGCTCGTGGCGGCGCACCCAGAGCAGCTTCGGTGCGGTGAACCCGGCGAGGGCGTCGTTGCCGGTGAGCTCGATCAGCCGCGCTGCCCCCACCCGGTCGCGGATCTCGTCGCACTCCGCCGCGGTTCGCTGGTCGTTCCACAGCAAGGCGGGCCGGACGACGTCGCCGGCGGCGTCGAGCAGCACCGAGCCGTGCATCTGCCCGGTCAGCCCGACCGACGCGACGGCCGAGCCGTCCGCGCCCGCGTCGGTCAGCGCCGCGGCGATGGCCTGCTGCGTCGCCGTCCACCACAGCTTCGGGCTCTGCTCCGACCAACCGGGGTGCGGCGCCTCGAAGCCGTACTCACCGACACCGACTCCCGCCACCGTCCCGTCTCCGCGCACGAGGACGGCCTTGGTGGCGGTGGTCGAGGAGTCGATCCCGAGGACGTAGCCGTCCCGGTCGACCACCTCGGCCTACCGGGCGCCGAGCAGGTGCTCGACGGCGAGCTGGTCGAGGCGTGTGTAGTGCATGCCGCGCTCGGCCGCCGCCTCGTAGTCGAACTCCTCGAACGCCGACCGGTCGGCCAGCAGGTCTTTGTAGGTCTCCCCCGCAGCCAGCGTCGGGGTGGCCAGGTGGGTCGACCGTGACGCCTCGAGCGCCTCGGCGACGTCGGGGTCGGCCCGGAACGCTGCCGCCCGCTCCTTGAGCATCAAGTACGTGCGCATGTTGGCCGCCGCCGACGCCCAGACGTCGTCGATGTCTTCGGTGCGGTACGGCTTGTAGTCGAAGTGCCGCGGCCCGTCGTAGCCACCCGTCTCCAGCAGGTCGACGAGAAAGAACGCGCTCTTCACGTCGCCGTGGCCGAACACGAGGTCTTGGTCGTACTTGATGCCGTGCTGGCCGTTGAGGTCGATGTGGAACAGCTTGCCCTGCCACAGCGCCTGCGCGATGCCGGCGACGAAGTTGAGGCCGGCCATCTGCTCGTGCCCGACCTCGGGGTTGAGCCCGACCATCTCTTCGTGCTCCAGCATCGAGATGAAGGCGAGCCCGTGTCCCACGGTCGGCAGCAGGATGTCGCCGCGGGGCTCGTTCGGCTTGGGCTCGATCGCGAACCGGATGCCGTAGCCCTGGTCGATCACGTACTGGCAGAGCAGGTCGAGGCCCTCCTTGTAGCGGTCGAGCGCCGTGCGGATGTCTTTCGCCGCGTCTGTCTCGGCACCCTCGCGCCCACCCCAGAAGACGTAGGTGTGCGCGCCGAGCTCGGCGGCCAGGTCGAGGTTGCGCATGATCTTGCGCAGGGCGAAGCGGCGCACGTCACGGTCGTTGCTGGTGAACGCGCCGTCCTTGAAGACGGGGTGGGTGAAGGTGTTCGTCGTGGCCATCGGGATCTTCAGGCCGGTCTCGGCCAGGGCCTTCTTGAACCGCTCGATGCCGGCAGCCCGGTCGGCGTCGGACAAGGTGAAGGGGACGAGGTCGTCGTCGTGGAACGTCATGCCGTACGCGCCGAGGTCGGACAGCCGGTGGACCGCCTCGACCGGGTCGAGCGGCGGGCGCGTGGCCTCGCCGAAGGGGTCGCGGGCCTGCCAGCCGATGGTCCAGAGACCGAAGGTGAAGTGGTCGGCAGGGGTCGGGTCGTACATGGGTTCCACCCTTTCGGCGGCTCGTCGTGAACCCCCTTACCCTGCCATGGGTGCGTCGGTGCGGGCAGGGACGATAGGCACATGACCTTGCGCGTCGCAGTGACCGGGGGAAGCGGGGCGACCGGACGCAGCACCGTCGCCCATCTTGTCGAGAACGGGTACGAGGTGGTCAACCTCGACCGGGTGAACCGCACCGACGTGCCCTTCGTCGAGGTCGACCTGCGCGACTACGCCGCTGTCGCCGCCGGGCTGGCGGGCTGCGACGCCGTCGTGCACCTGGGCTCGAACCCCAGGCCGGACGCCGCCGACGACCCGGCGCAGGGCGCCGACCGGTTCGCGCACAACACGGCTGCGACGTTCACCGTGATGTGGGCGGCCGGCCATCTGGGCATCAAGCGCGTGGTCTGGGCGTCGTCGCAGCAGGTGTTCGGCTGGCCGTGGGTCGACATCTCGCCCCAGTATCTGCCCCTGGACGAGAGCCACCCGCAGCACCCGCAGAACGGCTACGCGATGAGCAAGGTGGCCTGCGAGCACCTCGCGGGACACCTTGCCGAGACGTTCGCCATGACGGTGATCGGGCTGCGGCTGTCGAACGTGCACCTCACCGACCCGGCGCACGACGCCTCGTACGACAAGCTGCCAGCCGTGTGGGACGACCTGGCCCAGCGGCGTCCGAACCTGTGGGGATACATCGACGCCCGAGACGCCGCCCGGGCCGTCCGGCTGGCGGTGGAGGTGGACGTGACGGGCGCGCACAACGTCACCATCGCTGCCGCCGACACCCTCACCCCGACGCCCAACGCTGAGCTGGTCGCCCAGTTCTACCCGGGCGTGCCGCTGCGCGAGGGCACGGGCGAGAACCAGACCTTGCACGGCATCGACGACGCCCGCCGCCTGCTCGGATGGGTGCCCGAGGTGAGCTGGCGAGACATCCTCGGCTACCGCTGACCGGGCTCTAGGACTGCTGGCCCATGCTCCACAGCGCCCACAGGGTGGTGCGCACGCGTCGGGGCTGCTGGAGCACCGTGACGACGGCGTGCGCGACGTCCTCCGGGCGCAGGTAGGCCGCGAGCGACTCGTCCCCTGCGGTGCGTCCGGCCCCGAGCGCGAACTCCGTCTCGACCCCAGCCGGGCAGATGGCGGTGACGCGCACGCCCTTCTCGCGCAGCTCACGGTCCATGGCGCCGGCGAGTCCGACCTGGGCGAACTTCGTCCCGGCGTAGACGGCCTCGTCCCCGCCGCCCCGCAGCCCGGCAACCGAGGCGACAATGACCACGTCGCCGCCGCCGGTCGTCTCCAGCATGGCGGGCAGCGCAGCACGCACCGTCCAGATGGTGCCGGTGTAGTTGGTGTCGACCATGCGGGCGATCTCGTCGTCGGGGTAGTCGAGGATGCCCCCGTACATGCCGATCCCGGCGTTCGGCACGACGCTGTCGAGGCGGCCCCACTTGTCGACGGCGGCGGCGACCAGTGCGGCGTTGTCGGCAGGCTCGCGGACGTCGCAGACGACGCCGACGACCCGGTCGTCGCCCAGCTCGGCCACCAGCTCGTCCAGGCGCTCCTGTCGCCGCCCACCCACCGCGACGTTCGCACCGGCCCCGACCAGCAGTCGGGTCGCTGCCGCACCGATCCCGGCTGTGGCGCCGGTGATGGCGACGACGGTTCCGGTCAGGTCGCGGTTCTCTGCGGGCATGGGTTTCCTCCTCGGTCGGTGGTTTGATCCTGGCATGAGCCATGCCCTGCGGGTTGCCCTGGTGGGGTATGGGCTGGCGGGCCGCTACTTCCACCGCCCGCTGATCCAAGCCACGGATGACCTGCGCCTGGTGTCGGTCGTGACGGCGGACCCCGAGCGTGCGGCCGCCGCGCGCGGCGACGTGGCGCACGCCGACGTGATCGGCGACGTCTCGGCGCTGTGGCACGACGCCGACGAGTACGACCTGGTGGTGATCGCCGCGGCCAACGTCGCGCACGAGCCGCTGGCCCGGGCCGCCATCTCGCACGGGCTGCACGTCGTCGTCGACAAGCCGCTCGCCGCCGATGCGCGCACCGCGCGGTCGCTGCTCGACCTGGCGACCCACCACCACCGGCAGCTGCACGTGTTCCAGAACCGCCGCTGGGACTCCGACTACCGCACCCTGCGCGCCCTGGTCGAGGACGCCGCGCTCGGACGGGTGCACCGGCTGGAGTCACGGTTCGAACGGTGGCGGCCCGAGGTCGCCGACCGCTGGCGGGAGAGCAGCGACCCCGAGCAGATGGGGGGCCTGCTCTACGACCTCGGCGCCCACCTCGTCGACCAGGCGGTGCACCTGCTGGGCCCGGTCGAGCACGTGTACGCAGAGATGGCGCACGTCCGCGACCCGCAGACGGCCGAGGACGACGTGTTCGTCGCGCTGCGCCACCACAGCGGTGCTGCAAGTCACCTGTGGGCGAGCGCGGTCGCGGCAGCACCCGGGCCACGGTTCCGCGTCCTCGGGTCGCGCGGTGCCTACGTGGTGGACGGCCTCGACGGCCAGGAGGCCAGGCTGCGGGCCGGTGAGGTGCCCGGCCCGGGCTGGGGCGAGGAACCGCCGCAGGCCTGGGGTCACCTGCTGCCGTCGGGCGAGGCGATCGAGTCGCTCCCCGGCGCCTGGCCGGTCTTCTACGAGCGGGTCGCCGCGAGCGTGCGTGGGCAAGGCCCTGCACCGGTCGCTCCCGAAAGCGTCCTGGACGCCATCGCGGTGCTGGACGCCGCCCGCGAGTCGGCGCGCACGCACCGCGTCGTCCGCCTCGACTGAGGCTACGGGGACGGGGTCCAGGGGATTGCCTCGGTCGCGCCGCGCTCGACGATCGCGAAGGTGTCGGCCGGCACGTCCAGCCACTCCCCCCGATGGCCGTCCGGCCAGGTCACGCGCACCTGGGCGGAGTCGGCGGAGCCGAGCCCCACGTGAAACCAGCCGACATGGCCGGAGGCGTGGCCGCCGCCGAGCGTGACCTGCCGGCGGGTCGTGACGTCCCCGTGCCGCACCTCGACCCATGCCCCGAGGGCGTCGACGTTGGGGGCCGGTTGCGTGAGCGCGATCGCCACCCATGAGCCCGTCGGTTCGGGCCGTGCCTCGGTACCCGTCCCGACGTTGCGCCACACGCGGACGTTGTCGCCCCGGTTCACCTCGACGAGGTCGAGCAAGCCGTCGAGGTTCAGGTCGACCAGCGCCGCGCCGCGACCCAGCCCGAGGCTGACGACGCCGGCATCACGCGCCGACTCGACGAACGTGCCGTCCGAGCGGCCCAGCAGAAGGTTGCTGGGGTCGTCTGCGGCGTGGTCGCCCTGGCTGTCCACGTTGCCCTTCGACAGGTAGAGGTCGAGCACGGCGTCGTTGTTCACGTCGGCCAGCTCGGGGTGCCACGCGGTGGAGGGATAGGTCGCATCACCCATGAAGGGGCGATGCGCGGTGGTGCCCGTGCGGATGGCGATGTCGTCGTAGGTGGGGCGCTGCGGTCCCTCGGCGAGCGTCTGCATCTTGTTGTCGCCCTGGCTGGTGATGACGACCTCGGGCAGGCCGTCGCCGGTGAGGTCGGCGGTCGCGATACCCATGCCCCAGATGCTCAGGTCGTCCCATCCGTCGGCAGCGGTGTACAGCGACGGCGGCGTACCCGGCTCGACCCGCCAGAGCTGCTCGCTGCCCTCGGTGTAGTAGTGCCGGTCGTTGGCCACGCGCAGGTCGGCGCGACCGGTTGCGTCCCAGTCGCTGAACAGCACCGACAGCGCACACAGCCCGGGTTCCAGCGGGATCGGACTGCCGTAGGAGACCGCACCGTCGGGACGCAGCAGCGCACTCGGCACGCAGTCGCGCGCGTTCTGCTCGTCCGCCTCCGTCTCCAGGTAGTTGCCGAAGGCCAGCGTGGGCAACGCGTTGTCGCCCTCCCACGTGGCGCTGAAGGCGGCCGTCCACTCGTCGGCGCCGTCGATCCCCCAGGCCTCGTTGGCCCGTTCGAACCGGCACCCGCCGAGCCCGCGCAGCATCACGTTCTCACCGAAGCGCAGCACGGCCAGGTCGAGCACGCCGTCGCTGTCGACGTCGAGCGGGTAGGCGCCGGTGACACCGGCGAGGTCGGTCGACGGGTCTGTGACGTGGGTGAACGAGAGATCCCCGCCGACCTCGCTGTCGTTGCGGAACAGACCCGCCTCGTTCTCGCCACCCGCGACGTACAGGTCGGGACGCCGGTCGTCGTCGCAGTCGAACGAGGCCACCCCGCCCCCGACGTAGAAGGTGAAGCCGCCGTCGTAGACGTGCCGGATGCCCGACTCGACGGTCTGCTCGACGAACTGGGCCACCACCGGCGCCGCCGCCGTCCCCGCATCGTCGCGGCCGGCGCCATCAGCCACGACACCGGCAGCGGCATACGTCCCGGCTCCGACGAGGACACCGACCCCGAGCCCGCCGGCGAACCACCCCACCCAGCGCCTCATGTCGACCCCCCGCCGTAGTACTCCTGCGCCTTCGCCCACGCGGCCCGTCCACACTTCTCGCCGACGAGCCGGCCGTTCAGGTCGTCCGCGCGCACGTGGATGCCTCCGTACAGCCGCGACAACCCGGCTTGGTCGGCAGCGTCGGCGTAGGTCGCCCACTGCAGGACGACGTCGTCGCTCGGTCCGGCCTCGAACTCCAGCGAGTCGGACCTGATGCGTTGCTCGCCCAGTCCTCCCGGGAAGTACGGCGAGCCGGTGAAGCCCGTCAGCACCTCGGCCGCCGCCCGGCTGAACGCGCTGTGCCCCGAGACGTAGCCGGCGAACGACGGCGTGACGAACGTGGGCAGCTGGTACGGGATCCACTCCACCGCCCGAATCCAACCGACCCCGCCCACGTCCGACTCGGTGTCGTCGGGACGCCCCACCCACGACCGCACGGCGATCTCCCCCTCGTGACCGCGCAGGTTCTCGTGGCGTTGCCCGGCCGCCGTCGTCCGCGCCGTCACCACCTCGACGAGTCCGGCCTGCAGCGGCAGACCCTCGGGGTCGTAGGAGGGCCCGTCCGGGTCGGACGACTGCCCCTGGCCGCCCATGTAGCGAATCATCGAGATCGGCCGCGAGTAGTCGTAGTGGCCCTTGGCGCCCCAGGCAGCCACGGCAGCGTCGTGGGTCGCGCCGTTGAGAGCCAAGTACATCGACACGTCCCACTGAAGCCGGTCGACCCGTGGGCCGGTGCCGCTGATGCGCAGGTCGGGGTCGAGGGCGTCGGAGACCCCGTTGGCGATCGTGTTCCAGTGCCCGGGCGGCGTCTCGGAGTCGGGCCCGTCGGCCCAGAACTCGGCGAGCACGCGCGCGAAGTCGGCGCGTGGCACGACGTTCGACGCGTAGGGCTCGCCGGTCACCGGGTTGACCTGGTGACCGGTGCCGTCGTATCCGTCGAGCGGGTTGGCCCCGAGCGACCCCGGCGAGATGTCGACCTCGACCCCGTCGGACGGGTCGAGCAGCGCGCTGAAGCCGATCACCTCGAGGGCCGCCTTCTTGAACGCCTCGTCGGTCGCCGGGTCACCCAGCAGCGGTGGCCGGCCCGGGTCGAGCGGTAGCCCCGCCGGCCCGGCGTCGGGCAGGGCGAAGCCGGTGACCTGCCCCCAGTAGGGGCCGATGAACTGCTGCACGCCGTCGGCGACCGGGATGCCGTTCTGCGAGACCATCTGCTCGATCTGCAGCGGCTGCCAACGGTTCGGGTCGACCATCTCGGCCCCGGGCTGGTCGACCACCAACGGGTCGTTGACCGGCTGGTACTCCGGGTCGGTGTACCCGTCAGCCTCGCGCGACCCGTCGGCGGATCCGGCCGCCAGCACCTGCGCGGCGATCAGGTTGCCCAGCTCGGCCGGGCTGTCGCCCTCGGTCCCCGTCACGTCGGTCGGGTGGCAGAGCGAGTCCATCAGCGCGTCGAGCTGCGGGATGGAGTCCGAGGCGCCGGTGGCCGTCAGGTAGCGGGACTCCAGGACGCGGTAGGCCGCGTAGCTGATGGCCTCGTCCCGGGCGGCCGCGACGTCGCGCGCCGTCCGGTCCTCGTCCACCAGGTATCCGCGGGCCGAGATGTCGTAGGCCGCCCACGCGTCCCACATGGCGACGGACAGGTGGAAGAGGTTGCGGGCGTGCACCGTCGGAGCCGGAAGGTCGCGGCGGACGGCGTCGAGGGCAGCCTCGTCCCACTGACGCGCGACGGAGTACGGCGAGTCGGCCGGCCGGCACTCCCCGGGTGCGCCCTGGGCGATCATGAGCCCGCCGAGCGCACCCGCGAAGCCCACGGCTGTGCCGGCGAGGGCCGCCAGCAGCCGTGTGCGGCCTGCTGCCATCGCCACCCACCTGCTCCCGCCTGTTGCGCAATACGCAGCGTATGCCGCCTGCGACAGACGGCCTCCATCGTCTCGCCAGACAAACTCTGCGTTATCAAAGGGTTACAAACCTGCGACCTAAGTCCCGATCGATCCGGGCAGCACAGGGCTAGCGTGAACGGGTCGATCAGAGAGACCGACAAGATCTTGAGGGAGGAAGCAGCTGTGTCGAAAGCACTTCGATACTGGGTGATGCTGCCTGCAGCTGCCCTCGTCCTGGCCGCATGCGGCTCGGACGACGGCGACACCACGGCAGAACCAGAAGAGACCGGCGCCATGACCGAAGCCGCCGGCGACCTGACCATCGGCGTCTCGTGGAACAACTTCAACGAGGAGCGGTGGGCCAAGGCCGACGAGAAGGCCATGAAGGAGGTCTTCGATGCCGAGGGCGTCAACTACATCTCCACCGACGCCGGCTCGTCCCCCGAGCAGCAGGTCACCGACGTCCAGAACCTGATCTCGCAGGGCGCGGACGCGCTGATCATCCTGGCGCAGGACGGCACCGCCATCCTTCCCGCCGTCGAAGAGGCCGCGGCAGCCGGTATCCCCGTCGTCGGCTACGACCGGCTCATCGAGTCCCCCGAGGCCTTCTACCTGACCTTCGACAACGTCGAGGTCGGGCGCATGCAGGCGCAGGCCATCGTCGACCTGGTGCCCGAGGGCAACTACGTCTTCATCAAGGGCAACCAGGCCGACGCGAACGCCGACTTCTTGCGCGGTGGGCAAGAAGAGGTGCTCACCGAGGCGGCCGGCTGCACGGCCATCACGCCGGACAACCCCGACGCCGAGTGCCCGATCAAGAACGTCGGCGAGAGCTACACCGACAACTGGGCACCTGAGGTCGCGCAGACCAACATGGAGCAGTTCCTCACCCAGAACAACAACGAGGTCGACGCAGTCGTGGCGTCCAACGACGGCATGGCCGGCGGCGTTGTTGCAGCCCTCGAGGCACAGGGCCTCGCCGGTCAGGTTCCGGTCTCGGGCCAGGACGGCGACGGAGCCGCCCTCAACCGGGTCGCCCTGGGCACCCAGACCGTCTCGGTGTGGAAGAACGCCTTCGCACTCGGAGCAGCCGCAGCCGACATCGCCACGCAGCTGGCCGGTGGCGCTGAGTTCGACGCCATCTCCGTCGACGTGGCCGCTCTCGACGAGTCCTACGCCTCGTCCGCCCCGGCGGCCGGGCCGGACGCCGCACCCTTCACCACCCCCGGTGGCGTGGACGTGACGTCGATCATCCTGACGCCGATCCCGGTGACCCAGGACAACCTCAACGAGCCCATCGACGCTGGATGGGTCGAGAACAGTGTCGTGTGTGCCGGTGTCGAGGCGGGCGCTGTCCCGGCCTGCGAGTAGTACCGACCGCTCATCACTGAACACCCGGAAGTGGTGCGGCGTCCCCACGGGGGCGCCGCACCATCTCTGACTGGAGGGCATGAATGACCGACGTCTCCACTGCCGCACCTGCTCCGGTGGGCGAGCCGCCGAAGCAGCGCCGCACGATCACCGGCGTCATGCGGTCGATGGAGCTCGACCCGCGCCTGTTCGGGATGATCGTCGCCCTGGGCATCATCTGGGTCGGCTTCAACATCGGGTCGGGTGGGACGTTCTTGTCTGCCCGCAACCTGTGGAACC
Source organism: uncultured Actinomycetota bacterium (assembly GCA_963714455.1). Classification (GTDB taxonomy): domain Bacteria; phylum Actinomycetota; class Actinomycetes; order Jiangellales; family Jiangellaceae; genus CAVQGZ01. The sequence continues at coordinate 327,695 of CAVQON010000020.1, read as the reverse complement.
TGTCGGTGCAGACCGCCCCCGTCGGCATCATGGCGACGGGCATGGTGCTGGTGATCGTCACCCGAAACATCGACCTGTCGGTCGGTTCGATGCTCGCCGTGCTGGGGATGGCGATGGCCATCCTGCAGGTCGAATGGATCCCCAACTGGCTCGGCCTGAACCACCCCGCGACCTGGGTCATCGCCCTTGCCGCCGGCATCGCGCTGGGCGCGGCCATCGGGGCTTTCCAAGGGACGGTGATCGCCTATCTCGGGGTGCCAGCGTTCATCGTCACGCTCGGTGGCCTGCTGGTCTGGCGTGGGGTCGCCTGGGCCATGGCGTCCGGGCGCACGATCGCGCCGATGGACCCGACGTTCCGCCGCATCGGCGGCGGCGCGGACGGCACCATCGGCGGCCCAGCCACCTGGGTACTCGCGGTGCTCGCCTGTGTCGGGCTGCTGTTCATGGTCGTCAACGGCCGGCGGCGCCGACAGAAGTACGAGTTCGCCCTTCGCCCCATGTGGGCCGACGTCACCATCGCAGTTCTCGGAGTGGGCGCCATCATCGGCGCGGCCGCCGTCCTCAACAGCTACCCGAAGCCGGGTACGAATGAAGCGCAGGGGCTCGCCTACCCGGTGCTCATCATGATCGCCGTCGGCATCGCGATGACGTTCCTCACCAACCGCACCCGGTACGGGCGCTACGTGTTCGCGATCGGCGGGAACCCCGAAGCCGCCGAGCTCGGTGGTATCAAGACCCGCTGGACCCTCGTCAAGACCTTCATGATCATGGGCATCCTGGTGGCGATCGCTGCCGCTGTCACGACGGGACGACTCAACGCCGCCACGAGCGGCCTGGGTCAGCTCAACGAGCTCTACGTGATCGCCGCCGCTGTCATCGGTGGCACGTCGCTGTCGGGCGGCATCGGCACCATCCCCGGTGCCCTGGTCGGCGCGCTCGTCGCCCAGTCGCTGCAGTCAGGCATGGTTCTCATGGGTGTGGACGCCCCCCTGCAAGACATCGTCGTCGGCGTCGTCCTCGTCATCGCCGTCGCCCTCGACACCGTCTACCGCCGGAGGGTCAAATGAGCGCCACCAGCACTCCCGCTGTCGACAGGAGCACACCGCTCGTCGAGATGAAAGACATCCGTGTCGCGTTCGGCGGCGTCCACGCCGTGGACGGCGTCAGCATCGACCTCTACCCGGGCGAGGTCGTCGCCCTCGTCGGCGGCAACGGCGCCGGCAAGACGACGCTCATCAAGACCCTCTCCGGCGCGCACAAGGCAGACGCGGGCGAGATCGTGGTCGACGGCAAGCGGGTCACCATCAACAACCCACGCGACGCCCGCGAGTTCGGGATCGAGACGATCTACCAGACGCTCGCGCTGGCCGACAACATCGATGCCCCGTCCAACATCTTTCTCGGCCGCGAGATTCGCACCAAGTGGGGCACGCTCGACGACACGGCGATGGAGTCGGAGACCCGCGAGCTGATGGGACGGCTCAACCCTCGGTTCCTCAACTTCAAGGTGCCGGTGCAGTCGCTGTCCGGCGGGCAGCGGCAGTCGGTCGCCATCGCCAGGGCCGTGCACTTCAACGCCAAGATCCTGATCATGGACGAGCCCACCGCGGCCCTCGGTCCGGCCGAGACCGAGGAGGTGCGCCAGCTCATCCGTCAGCTGCGCACCGAGGGGCTGGGCATCTTCTTGATCAGCCACGACATCCACGACGTGTTCGACCTCTCCGACCGCATCAGCGTCATGCTTCAGGGCAGGCTCGTCGGCACCGTGAACAAGAAGGATGTCACCCAGGACCAGATCCTGGCCATGATCATCGCCGGCAAGACCCCGGGCGAGGTCACCCAGTCCGACCTGAACGGCCTGCACCGGTAGGTGCCGTTCCGACGCCGCTCAGAGGGCGAGCAGCGTCTCGATGACCCGCATGTTCGCGACGGCATCCGCCGGCTCGACGGGGGCGGGCGACCCGTCCAGGATGGCCTGGCCGAACAGCTCGGCCTGGATCGTGTACTGGTCGACCGGGTCGAACGTGAGCGTCTGCGTGGACGGCGCGACCGGCGGGTCTCCCCCCGCGCTGACGAACACCCGGGTGGGGCGGTCAGGCGGGATGTTGAAGGGGATCTCCACCTCGATGCGTCCGGTGCTGCCGACGACGTGCACCCGCTGGTAGGGCTCACTGCGGATGCCCACCGTGAAGCTCGACTGCACCCCGTTTGCGAAGGTCAGTACCGCTGAGCTGAGCGTGTCGACACCCATGACGGGGTCGCGGCGCACGCTGCCCACGACGTCCACCGGCTCGGTCCCGACGAGAAGGCGTGCGGCGTTGATGGCGTAGCAGCCGATGTCGAGGAGGGCTCCGCCGCCGTTCTCCGGCCGGTTGCGGATGTTGGTGGCGTCGTCGTTGAAGTAGCTGAAGAAGGTGTGGATCGCCTGAAGGTCACCGATCCGGCCGTCGCGCACCGCGCGGACGGTTGCCACCCAGCTCGGGTGGTGCCGGTACATGAACGCCTCCTGGAGCAGCACCCCCGCGTCCCGACTCACGTCGACCATCTGCTGCGCCTGGCCCGCGCTCATGGCCAGGGGCTTCTCGCACAGCACGTGCTTGCCGGCCCGCATCGCCGCGAGGCTCCACTGCGCGTGCTGGTCGTTCGGCAGCGGGACGTACACCGCGTCGATGTCGTCGGCGTCCAGCAGGTCTTGGTAGCTGTCGTAGGCAGTGGCGATGGCGAGCCGGTCAGCGGCGGCGCGGGCGCGGTCACCGTCGCGCGACGCGATGGCCACCACCTCGGCGTTCGACGCGTGCTGGATGGCCGGTGTCACCTTGCTCATCCCGATGTCAGCGGTGCTGAGGATCCCCCAGCGGACGACGGTCGCCGGCGTCGTCACGCGGACGCCGCCACGTCGGGCTCGACCACGACGGCAGTGCCGTAGGCCATCACCTCGGCCAGGCCCTCGCCGATGTCGGCGGACTCGAAGCGCACGCCCAGGATCGCGTTGGCGCCGACCGCAGCGGCGTTGGCAGCCAGGCGCTGGACGGCGAGGCGGCGGGCCTCGTCCACGGCGTTACTGAACTCACCGACCTCGCCGGCTCGCAGCGCCTTGAACCCGCCGGTGAAGCTGCGTCCAAAGCCGACGGAGCGCACGAGCGTCCCCCACACCAGCCCGATGGGACGCGTCACACGGTAGCCCGGCGCGTCGAAGGTGGTCGACATGTACATGTTCGGTGGGGTGGACACGGCGCGAGCGTATCGAGTGCTACCGGTCGAGGCTCGCCTCGAAGTCCGGGACAGGCCGCTCGGCCGCCTCGGCCTCGGTGGCCACCCCGACGATCGCCATCGCCGCCCCCATCAGCAAGGCCATTCATGCGCCGCTCGCTCACGCCCCGCTCCCTGCTTGACAACCTCGGCCCGCGCACATTGCTCGCCTTCCGCTACCCACCTCAGAGCATCGGATACGCCGACAACGTGCCGCCGTGGGTCTAGCGATGTCTAACAAAACTAAACGCGTCTAACCGACGCCGGCTACGCTCGGCTCGTGCGAAACCCCTTCCACCCCGGCTTCGGGGTCAGCCCCCCTCTCCTGGTGGGCCGTGACTCGGTCTTGGACGACTTCGCCGACGCGCTCGAGAACGGCCCGGGCTCGCCGGGTCGAGCCACGCTCTACACCGGCGCCCGTGGCTCGGGCAAGACGGTGATGCTGAACGCGGTCGAAGACCACGCGAAGCGGCAGGGCTGGCTGGTGATAAGCGAGACAGCCACACCGGGATTCGTCGACCGGATCACGCGATCGCACCTTCCGCGCCTGCTCCGCGACTTCGACCCCGCCGCCGTCCGGCGACACCTGCGAGGCATCACCGCGCCACTCGGCGCAGGAGCCGTGGCCTGGGACACGATCGAGGCCCATGTCGTGACGGCCGGTCTGCGCAACCAGGTCGAGCTGCTGACGGATCTGCTCGCCGAGCACGAGACGGGCGTGCTGATCACGCTGGACGAGATCCACCGCAACCGCATGGATGAGCTCAGGGAGCTCGCGACCACCGTGCAGCACGCCTTTCGCGAGGGCCGTGACGTGGCGTTCGCCGGAGCCGGCCTCGCCGCAGCCATCAGCGATGCGCTGAACGACGACGTCCTCACCTTCCTGCGCCGCGCAGACCGGCACATCCTCGGCCCGGTCCCCACGCATGAAGCAGCCCGCGCGTTCCGAGAGCCGATCGAGGCCGCCGGTCGCACGGTCACCGCCGACGCCCTCACGGCGATGGTCGACGGTGCCGGTGGCTACCCGTTCCTGATCCAGCTGATCGGCGCGCAGACCTGGCGACTCGACCCCGACGCGACGTCGATCACGCTGGCCGACGCCTCGCAGGGCGTGGCTAGTGCCCACCGACGGCTTGCCACCCTCGTGCACGAGCCGGCGTTACGGGCGGCCTCGGACATGGACAGAGCATTCCTGATGTCCATGACCCACGACGACGGCCCGTCGAGAATGGCGGATGTTCAGCAGCGTCTTGGCGTCGACGCGAACTACGCGAGCCAGTACCGGCTTCGCCTCATCGCGGCAGAGCTGATCGTGTCGACCCGACGCGGCTACGTCGAGTTCGCGCTCCCCTACTTGCGCGAGCACCTGCTCGAGCAGGAGGCCCTGGGTTAGCGAACGACGCCGCCGGTCAACCCGGCGAACGCCAGACCGGCCTGAGCGCGAAGCAGCTCGGGGTCTTCGCCCAGGGCCATCTGGGTGAGCAGCGTCGTGAATGTGTGTCGATGAACGCGGCCACCACCGTCGTCGCGCAGGGCATCGACCCGGGTCTGGGTAGCCGGACCCAGGCGGGACGACGGCACACGCATCTTCGCCAGCAGGGCGCCGAGGCATGGCGCGATCAGGGTCGGTCATGAACCCGCCCTGTCTGGTGAGAACCTCACCGAACGGGCGGTCATGGGTGGTCTGCTGCGGGCGTGGTCTAAGGGCTGACGCTGGGGCTCGTCGAACGCAACCCTCTGCATCTGCTTCTCGGTGTGACGGCGGTGCTCTTCATGCTCATCAACGCCAACCACGCCGGGATCCGACTTCTTGGCCACCACCCCAAGGTCTCGCGCAACGGCCGCAACGTCGGAATCGCTTTCGCCCCGTTCTGGGCCGTAGCAGCTGCGCTGAACTGGCTCGCGTTCTCCTGCTCCTAGCCTTGACCACCGGGCCGGGTCTCGCTCAGCCGGATAGCCGGGTGCCGCAGGACGAGGGATCAGGCGCCCCGTGACTTGCGAGCCTGCGGAGCCAGTAGCGGGAGCAGTCAGGGCCGTAGGGGACGTAGACACAGGTGCGGACCCCCAAGCGGACGATCAACCTGCCGCGGCACGTGGGCGGCGCCCCATGCCGTGGGCAGTTGACGCAAGACGGGTGTAGGCGCATGGTGGCCAGATGACGCCGTCGACGAGTGCGGACGACCTGCTGTGGTGGCAAAGCCAGGTTCGGCCCTGCCCGTCGTGCGGCGGGGACGGCGTGTTGCTCGTCGTCGAGGTCACCGACCAGAGCACGAGCCACGCGCTGCAGCATCGGCTGGCCTGCCTCGGCGACTGCTGCATCGACGGGCTGGCTCCCGACCGTCAGTGCCGCGACTGCGATCACCGCTTCTGACCATCGAGGTGGTTCCGCTGTCAGGATGGCGGCTGTGACCGTGTGGAACCAGCTGCTGCGTGACCAGCTCGAATGGCACTGGGCGCACCAGCTGCGCTCGCGCCTTGAGGGGCTGTCCGACGAGGAGTACTTCTGGGAGCCGGTTGCGGGCGGGTGGAGCGTTCGCCCGCGCGGGGCGGCCGTCACCTCGATGGCGGCCGGTGCCGGTGGGCTGCTCATCGACTGGGAGTATCCCGAACCGACCCCGTCCCCGGTCACGACGATCGCGTGGCGGCTCGGGCATGTGATCGTCGGCGTGCTCGGCATGCGCAACGCGGCCCACTTCGGCCGCGACCCGGTCGACTACGGGACCTTCTCCTACGCCGCCACCGCGGCTGGTGCGCTGGCCCAGCTGGACCGCGAGATCGACGTATGGCTCGACGGTGTCCGAGACCTGGGTGAGGAGGGCCTTGACCGGCCCTGCGGACCCGCCGAGGGGCCCTTTGCCGACGAACCGATGGCCACCCTGGTTCTGCACATCCACCGCGAGCTGATCCACCACCTGGCCGAGGTGTGCCTGCTGCGAGACCTCTACGCCCACACTGCCGGCGCGACGTGAGCACCGATGCGGTGCGCCACCGGCCGCCTCGCGGCGATCGCGCCCGGACTCAGTCCAGGTCGTAGCTGATCATCCCCCACAGCAGAGCACCAGTACCGGGTCGATGTAGGGCACGACCGTGTCGGCGTCCGTGCGCGTGAGGACGACCGCGAGCCCGAAGCCGACAGCAAGGACGCCGGACAGCACCGCGCCGGCCCTCCACTGCGCCGCCTCGGCACCGACCAGCTCCGACGTGGTTCCCAGCCGCAGCATGACCACCAGCAGCCCGATGGACACAGCCAAGGAGAGCAGGGCCTACGGCAGGGCCGAGCCCACGGCGGCCTCGCTGCCACCCGCCCTGATGGTCAGCACCGCGGCGACGCTGGCGTACAGCAGAGTCCCAAGGAGGACGAGGCCTGCACGCCGACCATGAGCGGGCCGAGGGCCTCGCGGCCGAACGGGTAGCGCGACGTCGGGCCGGCCGCGACCAGTCGCGCCGCGTGCAACGTCAGCAGCGACAGCGCCGTGCCGATCAGGGCATAGACGCCGTCGAGCAGCAGGGCTTGGGACTGCACGCCAGCCCCCAGACAACCGCGACACCGCCGATCACCGCTGACGCCGAGGCCGACAGCCTCAGCGCGCGCTGCTCCGTGCGGACCTCCGACGCGGTGTCGATGCGCTGCTCGGTCATGTGCCCGCAGGCGACTCCGCTGCTGCGAGTGTCTGCTCGGGGACCGCGTAGTACAGGCGTGCCGCGACGCCGCCGAGGTCGTCGAGGGCATCGGCGGCGCTGCCGTGCAGCAGGTGCACGTCCACCCCGGAGAGCACCGCGGCACGCGACAGCGCTTCGAGGAGGTCGCTGTCGTCGAGGTGGCCTGACACCAGCACCTCCTGGGCGAGGTACTGGTCGAGTGCCCCTTGGGTCGCTTCGGGCCCGTCCGCGGCCCTGCCTGCGGCCCGTGCCGACCCCAGTGCTGCCACGAGGGCCTGGTCTTGCTCGTTCTCATAGGCTTGGGCGTGCGGGTCGATCCGCTCGGAGATCTCGTCAGGACTGCTCGTGACGGGCATGGGAACGACACCCATCAGCGCACGGTGGCTGCGCTGGCTCAGCGCCCGCGCCACGCCGTGCGCCTCCGTGGCGATGCCACCGAGCACCAGCCGCTCGACGTCGGCGTTGTCGACGAGGTACCGGTCGATCTGGTCGGCCACGTCAGCGTGGAACCGCTCCTGGTACTCCTCGCGCCGCGCCTCGAAGCGAAACTGGTGGCCCGAACGGGTTGTGCCCGGCATGCCCCACGCGTCGCTGAGCTCGAGGTGAGCCACATCGCCGACGAAGCCGAGGTATCCCTCTGCTGCCCTGGCGGACTGCTGGTCGACGAGCACCGTCAGGTAGTAGCGGTTCTCGCTCATCGCCCGCACCAGGCCGCCGACCTCGGGGTGGCCGTAGCCGGCGCTCTGCTCGAGCACGACGGGCAGCTCGATGTCGATGGCCTCGTCCTCGTCGACAAAGCAGGACGAGCGTGCGGCCGGCCGGGGCGTAGTCCACCAGCCACTGCTCGGCGCGCTCACGGATCGTCTCCCACCGGCGTCGGGCAGGACGGTCGTCGGCGAGCGCGGGCACCTCGGCCTCAAGGTCAGCCAGCTGGTTGCGCAGCCGCACCTCCCACTTCTTGGTGCCGGGCTCACGCTGGTTCTCGGCATCGCTCGGGTCCACGGGAAGGTGGAGCGTCAGCACCGGCTGCTCGCCGATCCGCTCCAAGAGCCGACGAAGATCGGTGGGGTCCAGAAGAAGCATCGAACGCTCCTCTCTGCAGACCGCGCGCCGGTGCACGGTCTGGTCGTGTGGGTACGGCTACAAGGCTCAGGGCCACGGGGTGCACCGGCTCGTGATCGACAGGAGCGTACCCGGCGCCGTGTCAGGCGGGTGCCTGCCAGGCCTGTCCCGGAGCGTTGGGCTGGACGGTGAACAGGTCACCGGGTTGGCAGCCCAAGGTGTCGCAGATGGTGGTGAGGGTGGAGAAGCGGACGGCGCGAGCGCGGTCGTTCTTCAGCACCGACAGGTTGACGACGCTGACGCCGGTGCGTCGGGACAGCTCGGCCAGCGTCATGCCTTGCTCGGCGAGCACGCGGTCGAGGTGGCAGGTGACACGGTGCTGCTCGGCCGGTGCGTCCGGGGTCACACCAGGCCCTCGACGTCGCGGCTGACCTGCTCGCCACGGCGAAACGCCTCGGCCACCACCAGCACCGCCCCCGCGAGGAGCAGCGGGGCGAGGGACCACTGCGCGAGCCAGGCCAGGCGTCGGGCAGCCCCGCGCTGGAAGGGGCGCCCCTGCGCCAGGCCGCCGAGCACGGGGTACAACAGCCACGCCGCGAGGGCGACAGCGACGCCGAGGAGCAGCTCGTCCCCGCGGGTCAGCATCTGCTCGAGGGCGGTGGAGTCCCAGGCGGTCAGCGACAAGGCGTGGGCGTCGGCCCAGATGCTCGCCCCGTCGGGCAGCCCGGCGACGGGGATCTCCACCCGGCCCGGGGCTATGGGGTTCGCAACCGGGCTGTCCGCAGCGACGGGCACAGTGACCGACGCGCCGACGACCGTGAGGCCGTTCACCCAGTACGCCGTCGCTGCGAGCAGCGCCACGACCGCGATCGCGCGCAGCAGCTGGCGCATGAGCTCCACGCCGCCGGACGACACATACGGAGCCTCACTCATGACCAGCCCCTACCGAGAGGCCAGCAGCAGAGACTGGCTCCCGCGGGAGGACTCGAACCTCCAACCTACCGGTTAACAGCCGGACGCTCTGCCGATTGAGCTACGCGGGAAGGACGCTCGTCGCCGAGCGAAGCCCCAAGGTTACCAGCGCACCCCGGTGGCTTTCACTGGCCGAGCTCGGCCCGCAGACCGGCCAGGGCGTCCTCGATCTGCGCGCGAACGGAGGGGTCGTCGACGTCGATGCCGGGGTCGACCGAGACTGCCCAGCTGAACTGGTCGGAGCCGGGCGGGCGCCGCGCCACCACGGTGACCCCGCGCTCACCGGCGAGCGCCACCTGGCGGGTCGCGACGACCGTCGAACGAATCCGCTCCTTGATCACCAGCAGCAGGTCGCGGTCGTCGTCCATGCGTAGATGCCAGCGCCGCGGGCGTGAGCCGAGCTCGGCGGCCTGGAGCACCTCCAACGCGGCGGTGTCACGGTTCCAGGACGCGTTGTCGATCGACTCCCACCCCAGTCGGGTCATACCCGTTCGGTCCGGCAGCCAGAGCGCCTGGGTGCTCGCGACGACCCATCCGGCCGGCGACTGGGCCGAGCCCAGCACCTTCTCGTGGCGGTCGAGCACGACCTCGTCTCGCCACGGCTGCGCAGCGCGCCCGAACAACCTCATGCTTCCACCCTGCCATCATGAGCGGGCAGCAGCGAGAGGCGGTCTACGCACCGGTGGCGACGACGTGGTTTCGAGTCGAGGGCATGGACTGCGCCGCGGAGGAGCAGATCGTCCGGATGCGTCTGCGCGACGTGCCGTCGGTTCGCCGCGTCGTGGTCGACCTCGACCGTCGCACCGTGGCCGTCGTCCACGCGGGCGTGCCCGATGCCGTCGTCGCGGCCATGGACGCACTGAACCTGGGCAGCTCGCTGCTCGCCGAGCCTGTCGGCGACTCGGCGGCTCCGGTCGAGGACGAGAGTCGGGAGCGGCGAGCTCTGTGGACCGCCCTGCTCATCAATGCCACCCTCTTCGTCGCCGAGCTCAGCGCCGGTCTGGTGTCGCGGTCGCTCGGCCTGGTCGCCGACTCGCTGGACATGCTCGCCGACGCCGGCGTCTACGCGCTCAGCCTCGCGGCAGTCGGGCACGCCGTCTCGCGGCAGAAGCGACTGGCGGCCGCCAGCGGCTACCTGCAGCTCGGCCTCGCTGTCGTCGGGCTGGCCGAGGTCGTGCGCAGGGTCGTGGCCGGGGGCGACCTGCCGGACACCACCACGATGATCGTCGTGTCGCTCGTGGCCCTCGCCGCCAACGTGGTGACGCTGCTGGTGCTGCGCCGGGCGCGCAGCGACGCCGCGCACTTCCAGGCCAGCTGGATCTTCACGTCCAACGACATCAAGGTCAACGTTCTGGTCATCGCGGCAGCCCTGGCAGTCGCGATGACCGGCAGCGCCCTGCCCGACTTGCTCGCCGGTGCGGCCATCTTCGTCGTCGTCGCCAACGGCGCCCGACGCATCCTCGTGCTCAGCCGCTGACCACCGCACCAAGCTGCCAGCAGGAGTGCTCAGTCCTCCAAGAAGTCGTGCAACCCGTCGGCGTGCTTGCCGTGCCGAAGCTTCGACAACGACTTGGCCTCGATCTGGCGAACCCGCTCACGCGTCACGCCGAACTCCCGACCGACCTCTTCCAGCGTGTGCTGCTGGCCGTCCACGAGCCCGTAGCGCATGCGGACGACGCTGCGCTCGCGTTCGCCCAGCGACCCGAGCACCCGGTCGAGGTAGTCGCCGAGCATGTCGGCAGCGGCCGCCTCCTCGGGGTCTCCGCCGTCGCTGTCTTCGATCAGGTCGCCCAGCACGCTGCCCTCGGTCTCCCCCACCGGCAGCGACAGGCTCACTGGCTCGGGCGCCAGCGACAGCAGGTGCGTGACACGCGCCGGCTCGACGCCGACGACACGGGCGATCTCCTCCACCGTGGGGTCGCGTCCGAGCGTCTGGGACAGCTGGCGCTGCACTCGAAGCACCTTGTGCAGCAGCTCCACGACGTGCACCGGCATGCGGATCGACCGCGCCTGGTCGGCGATGGCCCGCGTCACCGACTGACGGATCCACCACGTCGCGTAGGTGGAGAACTTGAACCCGCGGGCGTAGTCGAACTTCTCCACGGCGCGGATGAGGCCCAGGTTGCCCTCCTGCACCAGGTCGAGCAGCGGAAGGCCCCGACCGACGTAGCGCTTGGCCACCGACACCACCAGGCGCAGGTTCGACTCGACGAGGCGACGCTTCGCCGCCACGCCTTCGGCTACCAGCGCCTCGAGCTCGTCGCGGTCGGCCGGCGGGCCGTCGAAGCGACCGTTGAGCTCCTCGACGGCGAACAGGCCCGCCTCGACCGCCCGGGCCAGCTCGACCTCGTCGGAGGCGGTGAGCAGCGGGATCCGTCCGATCTCACGCAGGTACTGACGCACCACGTCGGGCAGTGCGGCGTCGGAGCCCTCGTCGAGGTCGGGCTCCTCGGCGTCGACGATCGCGGTCAGGTCGTCGTCGCTGGGGCCGCCGGTGGCCTCCGGCGTGTCCGGTGGCTGCGTCGACTCGGCGAGCAGCGTGTCGCCCGGCGCGAGCCCGGGAACCACTGCCGGCACCACGTCCGGGGTCGCGACCGGCGCGGACGATCGACGACCGCTCATCTGCGTCCACCTCCTCGACGCCCCCCATGTGGACGCCGGTCAAGGTCCAGCATGCCCTGTGGCCTACGCCACAGTCGTGGCTTAGGTGGGTTGCTCATGGGACCTAAGTCCCGTGGCCGTCCGCGGGCTACAGACCACTGATCGCCCGTTCGCGCAGGTCGCGGCGCATGCTCTCCAGCGACATGAGCTCGCCGAACAGCTTGTTGTAGGCGGCTGCGTCCGACTCCGGGTCGGTGCGCTGCAGCGTCGCCTTCACGGTCACCAGCCGCCGCGACACCCAGATGCCGTGCAGCCTGGCCAGCGACGACACGACGTAACGCGGCAGCGACTCGTCGTCGGCCGCGATCGGCGCCACTGCCAGCTCGCGCACCACGCCGGCTGTCGCCTCGGTCGGCACCGATCCCAGCACGGTCTGCACCCATCCCGGCCCACCTGACTGGGTCGCGACTCCCCCGGACGACGCGATCGCCTCCGCGATCGCCCGATGAGCCGGTGACGCGAAGGCGGCCGGGTCGAGGTCGTCGAAGAACGGTCCGGCCAGGGCCGGGCGCTGCAGCGCGACCTTGAGCGCCTCACGCTCGGCGGCCAGCACCTGCGGGTCGACGTTGCCGTGGTCAGCCACCAGCGACTGCTGCCCCTGCGCCGGTGCTGCCGCGGGCCGCCGGGCTCGCGCACCGGAGGCGCCGCGCACCCGGTGCACGACGGCGAGCTCGTCCGGGGCGCCGACCCAGCCGGCGAGCCGACGTGCGTACTCGTCGCGCAGGGCGTGGTCCTTGATGCGGGCCACGAGCGGGATGGCGTGGTCGAGCGCCTGGGTCCGACCCTCGGGCACGTCGAGGTCGTACCCGGCCACGCTGGAGGTGATCGCGAACTCGAACAACGGACGCCGCCGGGCGACGAGCTCGCGCACCGCGGCGTCGCCGTCGTCGATGCGCAGGTCGCAAGGGTCGCGACCGTCCGGCTCGATCGCCACGTAGGTCTGCGCGACGAATCGCTGGTCACCGGAGAACGCTCGCAGCGCGGCCTTCTTGCCGGCCTCGTCGCCGTCGAAGGTGAACACCACCTCGCCGCGAAACTCGTCCTGGTCCATCAGCAGGCGGCGCAGCACCTTCGCGTGGTCCTCACCGAACGACGTCCCACACGTGGCCACGGCGGTGGTGACCCCGGCGAGGTGGCAGGCCATCACGTCGGTGTACCCCTCCACGACGACGGCTCGCGACTGGCGCGCGATCTCCTTCTTCGCCAGGTCGACCCCGTAGAGCACGGTGCTCTTGCGGTACAGCGGCGTCTCAGGCGTGTTCAGGTACTTGGCGTCGATGCGGTCGTCGTCGAAGAGTCGGCGCGCGCCGAACCCCACGACGGCCCCCATCAGGTCGCGGATCGGCCACATGAGCCGGCCGCGAAACCGGTCGTACGGTGAGCGCTGCCCGGCGACCACCAGGCCTCCGGCGACCATGTCGTCGTCGCTGAAGCCTCGCTTGAGCAGGTGCTGGCGCAGCGCCTCGCCGGTGCGCGGGGAGAACCCCACGCCGAAGTGCTCGGCGGCGGCCCGGTCGAAGCCGCGCTCGTCCAAGAACTGCCGGGCAGCCACCGCCTCGGGGGTGGCGAGCTGGTCGGCGAAGTACTCCGCGGCTGCCTTGTGCGCCTCGACCATGCGGGTGCGCTGCTCGCGCTGGGGTCCGCGCGCCGACCGGCCGCCGGCGGACTCCTCGTAGACGAGCTGCACGCCGGCCCGGTCGGCGAGGCGTTCGATGGCCTCGGCGAAGCTGACGTGCTCGATGCGCTCCAAGAACGAGATGACGTCGCCGCCCTCGCCGCACCCGAAGCAGTACCAGAGCCCGCGCGCCGGCGTGACGTGGAACGACGGGCTGCGCTCGTCGTGGAACGGGCACAGGCCCTTCATCGACCCGCCGCCGGCGTTGCGCAGCGAGACGTACTCCCCGACCACGCTGTCGATCGTGGCGCGCTCGCGGATCTCGGCGATGTCGGCATCGCGTATCCGTCCGGGCATACCCGTAGCGTAGGGAGTGCGGCGGCGCGCTCGGACCGCCCTGCACACCCGGCCGGCGTGCGCCTACCGCGTCAGTCGCGTGTGCCAGGCAAGGGCGGACTCGTCGGTCAAGGACGCCACCTGGTCGACGACCACCCGCAGCCGGGCGTCGTCGTCAGCAGCGTCGGCGTAGTCGACGGCGAACGAGCGCTCCAGGGCGGACGCCCCGCGCTCGCGCAACGCAGCCACGAGCTCGCCCAGCACCTCGCGCTGGTGCTCGTACTCCCCCGCCCGGTCGGCCGCAGACATGACGAACACCGCGGCCACGCCCTTGAGCACCACCACCTCGTCGGTCACCTCGGCAGGCACCACCAGGTCGGCGGCATAGCGAGTGAGCGGGCCTCGTCCGTAGCGGGCATGCGTCGCCGCCTCGACGGCTGCGCAGAAACGCCCGATCAGCTGGCTGGTCAGGTCTTTCAGGACGGCCGACGAGCGCCTCGACCCATCGAACCCCCGTACCCACCACGGCAGGACGGTGAGCCGGTCGAACGCCGCCTCGACCCGGGCGTCGTCCATCTGCGGGTCGTACCAGTCACGCACCAGCGCCCCGACCCGTTGGCGCGTCTCGTGCGCGTCGAGGTCGGCCAGCTCGACGCGTCCGGCGACCACGGCGTCCTCGACGTCGTGCACCGAGTAGGCGACGTCGTCGGCGAAGTCCATCACCTGGGCCTCCACGCAGCGTCGGCGCGGCGGTGCCACGTCGCGCAGCCAGGTGAACACGTCGAGGTCGTCGGTGTAGACGCCGAACTTCGCCGACCCGTCCACCGCGTCGCCGCGCTGCCAGGGGTACTTGGTCGCCGCGTCGAGAGCCGCCCGGGTGAGGTTGAGCCCTGCCGAGCGGCCGGTTGCGTCCACCGTCTTGGCCTCGAGGCGGGTGAGCACCCGCAGGGTCTGTGCGTTGCCCTCGAACCCGCCGCACGAGTCGGCCACCCGGTCGAGAACCGACTCGCCGTTGTGCCCGAACGGTGGGTGACCGAGGTCGTGGGCCAGGCAGGCCGCGTCGACGACGTCGGGGTCGCAGCCGAGCGCCTTGCCGAGCTCGCGACCGACCTGGGCGACCTCCAGGGAGTGCGTCAGCCGGTTGCGGACGAAGTCGTCGCTGCCGGGCCCGACCACCTGGGTCTTGAACGCGAGCCGACGCAGGGCCGCGGAGTGCACCACCCGAGCCCGGTCCCGCTCGAACGCCGAGCGTCCCGACCTCTTGGGGGGTTCGGCGGCGAACCGGGCCAGGTCCGGCGCGTCATACCCTGCTGGCCCGCCCATCAGGGGGAGAGTAGTGCGACGAGCACGGCTCTCGCGGTCGCCGACGTCGACAGCCAGGAGGGTCACCAGTGAACGAGCCCGACGCCGAGACGCCGACACCCGCGGAGTCGGCGACCTCCGCCGAGCCGCTGACGGTCGCCGAGGCGGTGAGTCCCGCGCTTCGTCCGCTCGGTGGCCTTGTCGGGCGGGGCAGCGAGATGGGCCGTCTGCTGGGGCACCTGGACGCGCGCCGGTCGGTGCGCCTGGAGTCAGCCCGAGGTGCCGGCGCTACCGCCCTGCTGCGTGCCGTCTGCGGCGAGCCACCACGGCCGGGGACCGTCGACGGCACCCTCGCACTGCCCGTGGGCCTGCCGGTCGTCGACCTCGCGGCGGTCGCCCAGCGCATGCAGCCCGACGCCACCAGCACCGTGGCCCAGCGGCACATGCTCGTGCTGCTCGACGACCGAGACCTCGGCGCGGACGACGTCGACCTGCTGCTCGAGACGTTCCCGCGCTCGCTGCTGGTGGTCACCGGACCACCCGACAGCGCTGGCGACAGGCTCGCCCCCGTGTCGGTCTCGGGCCTGTCCCAGCACCACGCCGTCGGTCTGGTCGAGGCGGCCATGGGCCGTCGTCTGACGATCGACGAGGGCCGGGCCGCGCGGGAGGTGGCCACGGCTGTCGACGGCATGCCAGGACCGCTCGTGCAGGCGGCGGCAGCCGTCCGCGACGGTGGGCTGACGTTCGACGAGGTGCTGGACCTTCTGGACTCCCCACCTCGGCCGACGGCCTTGGCCGTGACGCTGCAGCACGCCCTGGGCGACGACCTTCACGTCACCCTGTCGCACCTACGGGCGCTGGGCGACGTGCCGGCGACCACGCGCGTCGCCGCGGCGGCGACCGCCCTCTCGGTGGACGAGGCGTCACGACGGCTGCGGCGACTATCCGTGCTGGGCCTGGTGCTCACCGACGGGCGCGACGGGTGGACGGCCGCATCCGGCATACCCACCGTCTCCGAGCCGGTGCGGGCGCAGGTCGCCGAACGTCTCACGGCCTGGCTGGGTGACACCGACGAGACCCTGACGGTGTTCGACGTCGCGAGCGTTCTGTCGGCGCTCGCCGACCGCGTGGCCGCCGACGACCGCACGACGGCGCTCGCGCTCGGCTCCGTGGCTCGTGACCGGCTGCCGCTGCAGGGTCTGGCCGCCACGACAGCGCTGCTGGACGGCGTCGTCACGTGGGCGACGCCGGAGCCGCTCGTCCAACCCGACCTCGACGAGGAGGTTCTCGTCACCGGTACCGAGGGCGCCGCCGTCGCGGTGGGCGCCGCGGCTGACGAGGGCATGGACGCCACCGAGCCGCCCGGTCAGCCTGACGCCGACGTCGCCGGGCCGACCACGGTGGGCGAGGATGGCGAGGACGACGGCGCGGCGCGTGCGGACGACGGCGCGGCGCGTGCGGACGACACGCCTACGAGCACCACGCTCACCGACATGCTGACCAGCCGCCGCGGCCTCGCCCTCATCGCGGTGGCCGCCGCAGCGATCATCGCCGCGGTTCTGCTTGTCGCACCATCGCTACGAGCCGTCGACACACCCGAGGCTGTGCGCAGTGACGTCGACCTGGGTGTCGCGTCCGTCGACGAGTCGGCCAGCGGGACGCTGACCCTCGACCTCGTGGGCAGTGCGGCCTCGGTGCCCGTCGACCTGGTGCTCGCCGGCCCTGACGCCGACGCCTTCACGCTCGACCCAGCGCGCTGCGACACCCTCGACTGCCGGGCCTCGGTCACCTTCACACCCGACCGGTCAGGGACCCACGTCGCCACCGTGACCGCCGTGGACTCCGACCAGGCCGACGTGGCCGTCATCGGCCTCACCGGGTCGGGCACGGGTGACCCGGCGCCGGCGACACCCCTCACGAACCTTGCCGTGACCCTGTTCCCGACCGACCCGTCGCCCATCCCGGGCGGCGGCAGCGCCGTCCTTCCCGTCGGCGTGCGCAACAACGGCCCCGACGACTCCACCGGGGCTCGCCTGGTCGTCGCAGTTCCACCCCGGGTCACCGCCGAGGCCAACGGGTGCTCGTTCGCCGACGCCGTGCTGACCTGTCCCCTCGACGAGCTCGCGGCCGGGCAGCAGGAGCGGGTCGCCGTGACGATCACCGTCCCGAACCGGGCCGAGCAGGTGCGCGTGGACGCCGTCGTCAGCCCAGTGACCGACACGGACGAAGCCGACAGCGACAACGCTGCCGGCTTCGTCTACGCCGTCCGGCCGAAAGGTGATGCCGGGTAGGGCCGGCGCCTAGCGGGTGTCGCTCCCTGCGGTGTCGAGGGCGGCGCGCCCGGCCTCGAGCCGGGCGACCGGCACGCGGAACGGCGAGCACGACACGTAGTCGACCCCGGCGCTGTTGAAGAAGTGGATCGATGCCGGGTCGCCACCGTGCTCCCCGCAGACGCCCACCTCGAGGTTGGCGTTGGCGGCCTTGCCGTCGTCCGTGGCGATCTTGACAAGGCGGCCGACGCCGGCGGCGTCGATCGACTCGAACGGCGACACCCCGAAGATGCCGAGCTCGATGTAGCGTCCGAAGAACTCGCCTTCCACGTCGTCGCGGGAGAACGCCCACGTCATCTGGGTGAGGTCGTTGGTGCCGAAGGAGAAGAACTCCGCCTGCTCGGCGATCTCACCGGCGGTGAGCGCCGCGCGGGGCACCTCGATCATCGTCCCGACCGGGATGTCGAGCGTGACGCCGTACTCGGCCTCGACCTGGGCGAACACCTCGTCGGCCCGGTCGTGCATGATCTCGAACTCCTGCACGGTCGCCGTCAGCGGAATCATCACCTCGGGCCGAGGCGACTTGCCGGCCTTGATCAGCTCGGCTGCGGCCTCCGACAGCGCCTTGACCTGCATCTCGTAGAGCCCCTCGATGACCAGGCCGAGGCGGACGCCGCGCAGGCCCAGCATGGGGTTCTGCTCGTGCATCTTGTGCACCGCGTCGAACACGCGTGCCCGGTCGTCCTCGAGCCGCGCGCCCTTGGCCCGGGCCAGTGCCCACTCGACCTCGAGCTCGGTGAAGTCGGGCAAGAACTCGTGCAGCGGCGGGTCGAGCAGCCGGACGATCACCGGCAGGCCGTCCATGGCCTCCAGGATCTCCAGGTAGTCGCCCTTCTGCATCGGGCGCAGGGCGTCGAGCGCCGCCATGCGGCCCTCGTCGCTGTCGGCCAGGATGAGGTTCTCGACGAGCTGACGTCGGTCACCGAGGAACATGTGCTCGGTGCGGCACAGCCCGATGCCCTCGGCCCCGAACCGGCGGGCGCGCTGGGAGTCGTCCGGGGTGTCGGCGTTGGCCCGCACGCGCAGCGACCGCTTCTCGTCGGCGTGGGCGAGAAGCCGGTGCACGGCGCTGACCAGGGGGTCGTGGTCGGCCGCGACCTTGCCCTCGAAGTACTGCACGACCGGGGAGTCCTGAACGCCCACCTCGCCGGCGAACACCTGGCCGTTGGTGCCGTCGATCGAGAGGACGTCGCCCTCACCGAACACGCTGCCGTTCGGTGCGGTCAGCCGCTTCTCGTTGAGGTCGAGCACCAGCTCTTCGGCGCCGCAGACACATGTCTTGCCCATGCCACGGGCCACGACGGCCGCGTGCGAGGTCTTGCCACCACGGGTGGTGAGGATGCCGTTGGCGGCGACCATGCCCTTCAGGTCGTCCGGCGTCGTCTCCCGGCGCACCAGGATGACGTTCTCGCCCCGCGCCGCCCAGTCCTCAGCAGTCTGGGAGTCGAACACGATCTTGCCGACGGCCGCGCCCGGGGACGCAGCAACGGCCTTGCTCAGCTGGGTGCGCTCCCCCGTGGAGTCGAAGTGCGGGAACATCAGCTGGGTCAGCTGGGCTCCGTTCACGCGGCTGAGCGCCTCGTCCATGTCGATCAGACCTTCGTCCACCATCTGCGTGGCGATGATGAAGGCGGCCCCGGCGGTGCGCTTGCCGACGCGGGTCTGCAGCATCCAGAGCTTGCCGCGCTCGATGGTGAACTCGATGTCACACAGGTCGCGGTAGTGCTCCTCGAGCTGGTCCATGATGGCCAGCAGCTCGTCGTAGCCCGGCTTGTACGCCGTTTCGAGCTCGACCAGCGCGTGGGCGTTGCGGATGCCGGCCACGACGTCCTCACCCTGCGCGTCTTCGAGCCAGTCCCCGTAGGCGCCCTGGGCGCCGGTGGCGGGGTCGCGGGTGAACGAGACGCCGGTGTAGGACTGCTCGCCCATGTTGCCGAAGACCATGGCCTGGACGTTGACGGCCGTGCCGAGGTCGCTGGGGATGCGCTCCTGGCGGCGGTAGAGGATCGCACGATCGGTGTTCCACGAGTCGAACACGGCGCGGATGGCCAGGTCGACCTGGGTGCGGGGGTCGTCGGGGAACGGCTGACCGGTCTCGTCGGCGACGATCTGCTTGTACTTCTCGCCGATGCGCTGCAGGTCGTCGGCGCTGAGAGCCAGGTCGTCCGTGCTGCCCTTGGCCTCCTTCTCGGCGTCCATGACCTCTTCGAACTTCTCACCGTCGACGCCGAGCACGGTGTCGCCGAACATGTGGATCAGTCGGCGGTAGGAGTCCCACGCGAAGCGCTCGTTGCCGGTGAGCTCGATGAGGCCGTGGATCGTGTCGTCGTTGAGCCCGATGTTGAGGACGGTGTCCATCATGCCGGGCATGGAGAACTTGGCGCCGGAGCGCACCGACAGCAGCAGGGGGTTGGCCGGGTCGCCGAAGCCCTTGCCAGTGTCGCGCTCGACCTTCTCGATCGCTGCGGTCACCTGGTCGTCGAGCTCGTCGGGCGCGCCGGCGTGGTGCAGGTAGTACTTGCACGCATCGGTGGTGACGGTGAACCCGGGCGGTACCGGGATTCCCATGTTCGTCATCTCGGCAAGGTTCGCGCCCTTGCCGCCCAACAGGTCTTTCTGGTCTTTGTTGCCCTCGGTGAAGTCGTAGACGTACTTCGGCATCAGCCCTCCATAGTGTGATGAGTCCAGCAGACGCTAGCCGCTCCGACGGTAGAACCTGCGGGGCAGTAAGACCCGCCCAAGCCAGAAAGAGTCACCACTTGGTCACCGTGCTCAGCCGCCTGGTGCGGCTGGCACGTCGACGACAAGGGTCCCGCCCCCGTAGCCGTGGACGAGGTCGCGGCCTTCGACGGTCACGGAGTCGACCCCGGCCGGGACGACCAGACCACGTTGGGTACGGGTGAACGGCTGCTCGGACGCGTGGTCGTGCGCGAGCCGGTGCTCACCGAGAACGGTGCCGTCCGGCGCCAGCACCCGCCAGCCGTCGGCGTAGCGCTGCGCGGTGTCGTAGGGCGAGGAGACAGTGACCTCGACGTCGTAGACCCCGTCGCCGCCCGGCACGAGCTCGGCCGCCACGATGTCGGGAAAACGCTGCTCGACGGTGGCGGCGTCGTCGGCTGGGGTGTCGGCCCCGCCACAGCCGAGCAGCGTGAGGACCACGACCAGGCAGAGCGGGACTGCGACCCGGCGCGCCGTGCTACCCACCGGAGGTACCGACCTCGGCCAGGCTCAGGTCGAGACGGCGCCCGTCGGTGTCGTCGAGCCACCCCTGGGGCAGCGACACCCGTCGGGGGCTGCCCTGGCGCCCGCGCGGGCGTCCGAGCTCGTCGCGCGGGAACGCCTGGTCGCGGTCGAGCTGGCCAAGCAGCTCGGCGAGCTCCTGGGCAGAACCGACGAGGCCGAGTGCGGCACGGGTCTGCTGACCCACGACGAATCCCTTGAGGTACCAGGCCATGTGCTTGCGCAGGTCGCGCATGCCTCGGTGCTCACCCATGAGGTCGATGAGCAGCTGCCCGTGCCGCTCGATCATGTCGGCCACCTCGCCCAACGCCGGCAGTGGCGGCGCCGGCCGGCCGGCGAAGGCAGCGGCGAGGTCGCGGAAGAGCCAGGGCCGTCCGAGGCATCCGCGACCGACGACGACACCGTCACAACCCGTCGCCTCGATCATCCGGGAGGCATCGGCAGCCTCCCAGATGTCGCCGTTGCCCAGCACGGGAATCCCGACCGCGGCCTTCAGCGCCGCGATGGCCGGCCAGTGGGCGCTGCCCGAGTAGTGCTGGTCGGCGGTACGAGCGTGCAGGGCAATGGCGGCGCAGCCGGCGTCCTCAGCGATCCGTCCCGCGTCGAGATAGGTCTCGTGCTCGGGGTCGATGCCGATGCGGGTCTTCATCGTGACGGGGACGTCGGCTGGCTCGGCAGCGGTCACTGCCGCGCGAAGAATCTGCTCGAGCAGCCCACGCTTGTAGGGCAGAGCGGCTCCGCCGCCCTTGCGCGTGACCTTGGGGACGGGGCAGCCGAAGTTGAGGTCGATGTGCGCCACGCCGTACTCGCCGATCAGCACCCGCACGGCTTCACCCACGTAGAAGGGATCGACTCCGTAGACCTGCACCGAGCGGGTGGTCTCGCCCGGGTCGAAGCGCAGCATCGAGAGCGTCTTGGCGTCGCGCTCCACGATTCCGCGCGAGGTGATCATCTCGCAGACGTACAGCCCGGCGCCCTGCTCGCGGCACAGCTGTCGGAACGCTGCGTTCGTCACGCCGGCCATCGGCGCGAGCACGACCGGCGGGTCAACGTCAAGCGCCCCGAGCCGCAAGGAGGTGGTGCCTACGGGGGCACTCTGCGCGACGCTCACCGCACCATCCTCCCCGACTCCCCAGCCCTCCGCCTGCCCTCCTCCCGCGATCTTGGCACTGCAGCCGCAAGCCGGACGCCTTACGGCGTGTGCGCCAAGATCGCGGGGAACTGGGGGCGGGCGGGATCCCGGACGTGCGGAGGCGCCCGCCCCGAAACCGGGACGGGCGCCTGCGCACGCAACGAGGAGTGGGCTAGTGCCCGCCGTGCAGCTCCTCGTCGTCGAGGGCACCGGTGAGGTGCGCCTCGACCAGCTTGGACTTGCCGGGGTAGCGGATCTCTTCGATCAGCTCCTGCATGACCGGAGTCGGCTTCGGGGTGAACAGCGACACGACGATCGTCACCACGAAGTTGATCAGCAGGCCAATGGCGCCGATCGACGTCGCCGGGATGTTGAAGAACCACGGCGTCGTCACCGCGTCGCCGATGATCGGCACGGTCGTGACCACGTAGATGAACGTGAACCCGAACCCGGTGGTGAGACCGGCTGCTGCACCCATCGCTGTGGTCTTCTTCCAGAAGATTCCGAGGACGATGATGGGGAACAGCGCCGACGCCGCCAATCCGAAGGCGATCGCCACCACTTGGGCCACGAACGCCGGCGGGTTGACGCCGAAGTAGCCGGCCACCAGGATCGCGCCGGCGATGGCGATGCGGCCGGCCAGGACCTGACGCGCCTCGGTCGCCTGCGGGTTGATCTTCTTGTAGTAGACGTCGTTGGCGACGGCCGACGAGATCGCCAGCAGCAGGCCGGACGCCGTGGACAGCGCGGCGGCCAGGCCACCGGCGGCGACGAGACCGACGATGGGAGCCGGCAGACCGGCGATCTCAGGAGTGGCAAGAACGACGATGTCGTTGTTGATGATGAGCTCACCGAACTGGCCCGGCACCGCGTCGGCGGCGGGCACCGCGTCGGCGTTCAAGTTGATGATGCCGTTCTCGTTGAAGTCGTTCACGCTGATCAGCCCGACATCTGCCCAGTTGTTGTACCACGCGGGCGTGTCCTCGATCGCGATGCCGTTCAGGCCGTTCTCGCTACCGGGGTTGATGATGTTGAACTTGCTGAAGGCGCCGATGGCCGGAGCCGACACGTACAGCAGCGAGATGAAGAACAGGGCCCACAGCGCCGAGTACCGCGCCGCCCGGACGTTCTTGGCGGTGTAGAAGCGGACGATGACGTGCGGCAGACCCGCCGTACCGGCCATGAGGGCAACGGTGAGCAAGAACATGTTGCGCAGCCCCTCGCCCTCCAGCGCGCCGGTGTAGGCGGCGAAGCCGAGGTCGGCCTGGATCGCGTCGAGCTCGCCGACGACCTCGCCGAACCCGATCTGCGGGACGACCATGCCGGTCAGCGCCGACGAGATGGCGAAGGCAGGGATGAGGTAGGCGACGATCAGCACGGAGTACTGAGCCACCTGGGTCCACGTGATGCCCTTCATACCGCCGAGGACGGCGTAGAAGAACACGATGATCATGCCGAGCAGCACGCCCCACTCGAGGCTGACCCCGAGGAAGCGGCTGAACACGATGCCGACACCGGCCATCTGGCCGGCGACGTAGGTGATCGAGATCAGGATGACGGCGAGCACGGCGATGAGCCGGGCCGTCTCGTTGTAGCGGTCACCGACGAAGTCCGGCACGGTGTACTTGCCGAACTTGCGCAGGTAAGGCGCGAGCAGCAGGGCCAGCAGCACGTAGCCGCCGGTCCAGCCCATCAGGTAGGCCGAGCCTGCGTAGCCGTTGGTGGAGAAGGCGACGATGCCGGCGAGCGAGATGAACGACGCAGCGCTCATCCAGTCCGCGGCGATGGCTGCGCCGTTGGCCGGGGCGGGCACGCCGCCACCGGCGACGTAGAAGCCCTTGGTGTCCTTCACCCGGCTGCGGTAGGCGATGTAGATGTACAGCGAGAAGGTCAGGACGACGAAGACGAGCGTCCAGAGCTGAATATCGCTCACGAGTGGCGCACCTCCTCCTCGTACTCAGTGATCCCGTACCGCTTGTCCAGGCGGTCCATGTAGACCACGTAGATCGCGATGAGCAGGACGAAGACGATGATCGACCCCTGCTGGGCGAACCAGAACCCGAGCGGGAAGCCCAGGAAGTCCGGAACTGCCTGATTCAAGGCGTCCGCGAAAAGGATTCCGGCTCCGTAGGACACGAGTGCCCAGATGACCAGCAGACCGATCACCATGCGCACGTTGCTGCGCCAGTAAGCCTTCTTGGCCGCATCATCCATTGCCGTTACCTCCCTCTGTGTCTCGGGCAGCCCACCAGCGGGCCACGTTGCCGGTGAGGCAAGCAGTGGCGATGGTTGGGGTCAACGGTCTTTGGTGAGGTCTGTCACAGACATCGCTGAGCGGCGGCAATCGTCCGGCCAGCGGCCCTGTTGCCTCGGTCACACGCCGGTATTGCCCGTTTCTGGACGGTTTCGTTCCCGCTTGGCGCGTGTCCTCGTCCGTTCGTCGGCGTTGGGCGCGCCGTAGGGGTGTGCCGCACGCCACATGACTCCTAGAGTGCGGGCATGTTCTTGCCGGAGAACAAGTCGCACCAAGCCTCCCGCCCGAAGCCGCCGGGCCAGAGCCAGCTCATCTGGTTCTCCCTCATGATCGCGGTCGGGTCGTTCCTGCCCTGGGTGTCGACCGCGGTCGGCAACATCAGCGGCGCCGCCGGCATGGGCGCCGGGTACTGGACGTTCATCGCCGCGGCCCTCGGCATGGCCGGTGGGCTGATGCCCTGGCGCAAGGTCGCGATCACCCACGCCTGGATCGTGGCGGCCGTCGCCACCGTCCTCCCGGTCTGGCAGGTGGTGTACCTGTACAGCCTGGTGGGGTTCAGCGGCTGGATGCCCGGCATCGGTCTGGTGCTGGTGTTCTTCGGCGGGCTGTTCTGCGCGAAGGCCGCGCGCACGATGATGTCGTACGAGCTGGTCCCGGCCTCGTCGCCGGTGCCGGCCTGAGGCCCCAGAGCGGCCCGAAGCCGGCCTCAGACTCCCGGCATCCGTTCGGCCAGCCATCCGCGCACCTGGCTGAGCGCGACCCGCTCCTGCGCCATCGTGTCGCGGTCGCGCACCGTCACGGCGTCGTCGTCGAGGGTGTCGAAGTCGACCGTCACGCAGTACGGCGTGCCGATCTCGTCCTGGCGCCGGTAGCGACGCCCGATCGCCCCGGCGTCGTCGAAGTCGACGTTCCACAGCCGACGCAGCTCGGCAGCCAGGTCTTTCGCCTTGGGTGAGAGCCTCTCGTTGCGCGAGAGGGGCAGCACCGCGGCCTTGACCGGGGCCAGCCGCGGGTCGAAGCGCATGACCGTCCGCTTGTCGACGCCGCCCTTGGTGTTGGGGGCCTCGTCGACGTCGTACGCGTCGAGCAGGAACGCGAGCACCGAGCGGCTCAGCCCGGCGGCCGGCTCGATCACGTAGGGCGTCCACCGCTCGCCCTTCTCCTGGTCGAAGTACGACAGGTCGTTGCCGGAGTGCTGGGAGTGCGTCGACAGGTCGAAGTCGGTGCGGTTCGCGATGCCCTCGAGCTCGGCGAAGTCGCTGCCGCCGAAGCCGAACCGGTACTCGATGTCGACCGTGCGCTTGGAGTAGTGCGACAGCTTGTCTTTCGGGTGCTCGAACAAGCGCATGTCGTCGGCGTCGAGGCCGAGGTCGAGGTACCAGTCCCACCGGGTGGTGAGCCAGTACTCGTGCCACTGCTCGTCGGTGCCGGGCTCGACGAAGAACTCCATCTCCATCTGCTCGAACTCACGGGTACGAAAGATGAAGTTGCCGGGCGTGATCTCGTTGCGGAACGACTTGCCGGTCTGCGCGATGCCGAACGGGGGCTTCATGCGCGACGCCGTCATGACGTTGGCGAAGTTGACGAAGATGCCCTGCGCGGTCTCTGGGCGCAGGTAGTGCAGACCTTCCTCGGTCTCCACCGGGCCGAGGTGGGTGCGCAGCAGCCCGTTGAACATGCGCGGCTCGGTGAACTTGCCCTTGGTGCCGCAGTTCGGGCAGGGCACGTCGACCAGACCGGGCTCGGGCGCACGACCGTGCTTGGCCTCGTAGGTCTCTTCGAGCTGGTCCGAGCGCCACCGGCGGTGGCACGACGTGCACTCGGTCAGCGGGTCGACGAACGCCTCGACGTGACCGGACGCCTGCCACACCGGAGTAGGCAGGATCACCGAGGAGTCCAGGCCGACGATGTCGTCGCGGCTCTGCACCATCGCCCGCCACCACTGCCGACGGATGTTCTCCTTGAGCTCGACACCGAGGGGTCCGTAGTCCCACGCCGAGCGGGTGCCGCCGTAGATCTCCCCGGACGGGAAGACGAAGCCGCGGCGCTTGGCGAGGGAGACGAGGGCGTCGGTTCGATCGGTGGGCACGGTTGTCAGACTCTCCAGTGCTTCGAGGTCGTGGGCACGCCTGCACCCCGGGCGATGCGGGGTCTGCGACGTCGCTTGAGCGAGGCTCAAGGGTAGCCGGGTGGCCCCGAGGTGTCGGCATCCGCAGCGCGGTCGCTGCCTCGCCGGTGCACGCCTCGCTCGTCGGCCACCAGGAGCCGCTCGAAGGCGGTCGGCTCGTCGATGGCCGAGGCGAGCAGCGGCACGGCGCCGATCTTCACCTCGTAGGACGACAGCGCGCGGCGGAACGAGCCCACGTCGGCCCACGACGTCGACACGAGCCACAGCTCGGCGTCGTCGGTCGCGCGGCCCACCACGCCGGCAACGAAGCCGGGCCGCTGGCGCAGCAGGTCCATCGCCGCCTCCGCGTCGGCCCGGAACTGCTCCGCCCTGGGGGCGGGAACCCGATGTCGCGTCACGCTGAGCACACGCCCACGCTACGGCTAGCGTCGACGTATGCGCCTGCTCGTGCTCGGTGGGACGTCGTTCGTCGGACGTCATCTGGTCGAGACCGCCTTCACCGACGGGCACGAGGTGACCCTGTTCCACCGCGGCCGGACGAACCCGGGGCTGTTCGGGCAGGCCGAGCACCGCCACGGCGACCGTGCGTCCGGCGACTACCAGGCTCTCGCGAGCGGTGACTGGGACGCGACCGTCGACGTCACCGCCTACGTGCCTCGGCAGGTGAACCAGGCCCTCGACGCTCTCGACGGTCGCCAGGGGCACTACGTCATGGTGTCGTCGGTGTCCGCGTACGACCCGGCGGTCGCCACCCCGGACGAGGGGTCGCCGCGCTACGCCCGACCGGCGCCGACGACCGAGACCGTGGACGAGCACACCTACGGCCCGCTCAAGGCTGAGTGCGAGCGCGTCGCCGAGCACCGGCTGGGCGAGCGTGGCGTGGCCGTCGTCCGACCGACGTTCGTCGCCGGGCCCCACGACCCCACCGACAGGTTCACCTACTGGGCACGACTCATGGCGGCCGGCGGACGCGTGCCGGTCGCCTGGCCGGACGAGCCCGTCCAGGTGATCGACGTCCGAGACCTCGGCGGCCTTCCTGCTCGGGCTGGCGGGCACGGCGGCCCGTCGGGGTCTTCGACGCCGTGGGCCCGTTCGGCGCGCTACGCGTGCTGCTGGACGACCTGGCCGTGCCGCGCGGCCCTACGAGCTGGTCGACGTCACCGCGCGACTGGACGCTGCAGGCGTCGCGCTCCCCCTCGTACAGGGAGACCCCGCCGACCGCCCGCTCATGACGCGCACCGGCGAACGAGCACGGGCGGCCGGCCTGCGCGTGCGCCGCTGCGCGAGACGGCGACGCGACACCGTCGCATGGGACGTGCAGCGGGGTCGGCCAGACCTGCGCGTCGGCCCGGACGAGGCGACCAGGGCCGCCTTGCTGGACGGCTGACGAGCGGCCACGCCGTATCCTCGCAGGCGACCCCCAGGCAGGACGAGAGCAAACGACGGGACGATGACGACAGACGAGAACGCCGGCCACCGCACCGGCACCCCGAACGAGCAGTTCTACCTGCCCTCGACACTGCCCATCGTGGCGGACACGCCCACCGTCGCGCCGAGCCGAGCCCCGATGACACGCGCGAGTCGAGCCCGGTGCCGCCGTGGTTTCGCCGCGGGGTCGTCTTCGTCGGGTTCGTCGTCGTCGCGTTCCTCGTCGGGTCGTGGGCCTTCACCCAGATCGGCGGCTTCTGGCTCACGCTGGCCTTCGCGTTCTTCATCGGGCTGGCGATGGAGCCCATCGTCAACCGTCTGGAGAGGCGCGGCCTTCGACGCGGAGCCGGCACGGGCCTCGTCCTCGGCGGACTGATTCTCGGCACCACGCTGTTCTTCGTCGTCTTCGGCAACCTGCTCGTCACGCAGATCGCCGCCCTGCTCCGCAACATCCCGACGTTGATCGACGACGCACTGGATGTGGGTCAACGGGGAGTTCGGGACCGACCTCGCGCAAGAGACCCTTCTCGACTCGCTCGGCATCTCGACCCTCGACCTCGCCAACGCTGCCGCCGACTTCGGTGTCGGCCTCCTGGGAGTCGTCGGGCAGACGGTCGGGCTGCTGTTCAGCCTGCTGATGATGCTGCTGTTCTCGTTCTACTTCGCCGCCGACGGACCGAAGCTGCGCCGCACCGTCGCGTCCTGGCTCCCGCCGAGCCGCCAGCGTCAGTTCGTGACCGTCTGGGACATCTCCACGGCCAAGGCCGGCAGCTACGTGATCTCGCGAGGAATCCTGGCGATCATCAGCGCCGTCGCCCATGGCATCTTCTTCGTCATCATCGGGCTTCCCTACTGGCTTCCCCTGGCCCTGTGGGTGGGCTTCGTCAGCCAGTTCATCCCCACGATCGGCACCTACCTGGCCGGCGCATTGCCCATCGTGATCGCCTTGGTGATCGGCGAGCCGTTCATCGCGCTGGCCATCTTGGTGTTCATCGTGATCTACCAGCAGGTGGAGAACCTCATCCTCACCCCGCGCATCACCCAGCAGACGCTGGAGGTGCACGCCGCGATCGCCTTCGGCTCGGTGATCGTCGGCGGTTCGCTCTTCGGGGCGACCGGAGCCCTGCTGGCCATACCGGTCGTGGCCGTCGTGCTCGCCGTCATGGAGACGTACGGACGGCGCTACCAGCTGGTGCCTGAGCTGCAACCGCACGCCGCGACCACGAGGGCGGACGCCGCTACGACCCAGGGCTGAGGGCCACGTCCTGAGCGCCCCCGTAGCGGCGGTCGCGTCGCGCGTACTGCTCGACGGCCGCCCACAGGTGCGTGCGGTCGACGTCGGGCCACAGCGCGTCGGTGAACACCAGCTCGGCGTAGGCGGTCTGCCACAGCAAGAAGTTGCTGATGCGTTGCTCGCCGGACGAGCGCAGGAACAGGTCCACGTCGGGCAGGTCCGGGTTGTACAGCCGCTGGGCCACCGTCTGCTCGGTGACCTTGTTCGGCTTGAGCCGTCCGGACGCGACGTCGGCGGCGATGCTCGCCGCCGCGTCCGCGATCTCGGCCCGGCCGCCGTAGTTGACGCAGAACTGCAGCGTCATGCGGGTGTCGTGGCGCGTGAGCTGCTCGGCCTGCTCGAGCTCGTCGATGACGCTGCGCCACAGCCGTGGCCGCCGGCCCGCCCAGCGCACCCGGACGCCCATGTCGTGCAGCTCGTCGCGTCGACGATGAATGACGTCCCGGTTGAAGCCCATCAAGAAGCGCACCTCGTCCGGCGAGCGCTTCCAGTTCTCGGTGGAGAAGGCGTAGGCCGACAGCGTTCCCAGTCCCAGCTCGAGCGCCCCGTGCACGACGTCCACCAGGGCAGCCTCGCCGGCCTCGTGGCCGCTGGTACGCGGCAGCCCGCGCTGCTGGGCCCACCGCCCGTTGCCGTCCATCACGATCGCCACGTGCCGGGGCAGCAGCTCGGAAGGGATCTGCGGGGGCCGGGCTCCGCTGGCGTGCGGGTCGGGCGCGCGGTACTCGGCGTCGCTCATCCGACCGTCTCCCGGTCGAGGTAGCGCATCGAGCGCAGGCTGCGGTCGAGATGCCAGGGCACGAACGCGGCGACCACGCCATCGGCCTCGCTGCGCTCGCCTGGGGCCGACGCCACGGCCGCCGGCCAGTCGCCGCTGAGCAGGGCCGCGAGCAGCGCCACCGCACCGGCTGGAGGGACGTACCGAGCCCGGGACGCGACACCGGACGCACAGCATGCCGCCGGAGGGCACCGAGAACCACGTGTGCGGCCCGTCCGCCCCGCACCGGGCGCAGTGCTCGAAGCTCGGGGCGAACCCGGCGATGGCCATGGCCCGCAGCAGGTAGGAGTTGAGCACCAGGTCGACGGGGTAGGTCTGCGCCGCCAGTGCACGCACGGCGCCGAGCAGCAGCCTGAACTGCTGCGTGGCCGGTTCGTGCTCCTCGACCGTCAGCCGGTCGGCCGCCTCGAGCATCGACGTCCCGACGGTGAAGCGGGGGTAGTCGGCGGCGATCCGCGCCCCGTGCGAGTCGAGGATCACCGTCTGGGTCACCACGTGCAGGTCGCGCCCGGTTGCCAGCTGGAGGTCGACGTGGGTGAAGGGTTCGACGCTCGACCCGAGCCGCGACCTCGTGCGTCGCACGCCCTTGGCCACGGCGCGCACCTTGCCGTGCTCACGGGTGAGCAGGGTGATGATGCGGTCGTGGTCGCTGAGCCGGTGCGTGCGCAGCACGACAGCCTCGTCCCGGTACAGCGCCACGGCGCCATCGTGCCAGCATGGGCCCGGTGAGCGCGTCCGCCGGGCTGATCGAGGCCATCGAGGTCTACTACGACGCGGTCCCGAGCGCCGCCAGCACCGTCGAGCAGGTGGGGCCGTTCACCCTGTTCGTCGGGCGTGGCCCCTGGGGCTACTACGCCCGGGGGTCGCCACCCTTCCCGAGCACCGACGCGCCGGGTGGGCCGGCGCCGTCACCTCTGCGCTGGTGACCGACGCGCACGAGCGCGGGGTCTCGACGGTCTTCTTGTCCGCCGCCGACGACGCCGTGGCGCGGGTCTACGAGCGGGTGGGGTTTCGCGACGTCGGCGTGGCGTGCGCCGCCGAGCCGGCAACGGCGCCCGCCTGAGGCGCCGGCAGTCGGTACAGGACGTGCCTGCGGAGCCGATGACCAACTGGCAGCGACGGGTGGTCGAAGTCGCCGGCAAGGTCGTGTCGCATGCCGAGGCGCCGCATCACCGCGCGTGAGCGCTCGTTGCCCACGGAGGTGAAGGACACGATCTCGGCCAGCCCGACCTCGTCGAAGCCGAACCTGACGGCCTCCCGCGCACCCTCGGTGGCGAATCCCTGCCCCCACGCCGAAGCGACCAGTCGCCAACCGACCTCGACCGCCGATCCAGACCCGATCGCCCCCTGCACCTCCCTCGGGACGGGCCACAGCCCGACGTAGCCGACGAAGGCACTCGTGGACCGCTGCTCGACCGCCCACAGACCCAGCCCACGCTGCGCCCAGGTGGACTCGACACGATCCACGTAGGCGTCGCTCTGCTCGTGGGTGAGGACGGACGGGTAGTGCTCCATCACCACCGGGTCGGCGTTCATCGCTGCGAACGGTGCTCGGTCGCTCGCCGTGAAGCCGCGCAGCACCAGCCTGGGCGTCGTCCGAGTCGGCACCACGCGGCGGGCGCTCACGCCCCGGGGTAGGCCCGGTTCACCGCCGACACGACCGCACGCAACGAGGCCGTCACGATGTTGGGGTCGATGCCCACCCCCCACAGCACCTGGCCACCGATCACGCACTCCACGTAGGCCGCCGCGGTGGCGTCCCCTCCGGATGACAACGCGTGCTCGGCGTAGTCGAGCACGCGGACGTCCACGTCGAGCTTGGCCAGGGCGGTGACGAAGGCGTCGATCGGTCCGTTGCCCTCACCGGTGAGCACGTGGCGCTCGCCGTCGAAGTACACGGCCACCTCGAGGGCGTCGCGGGCTCCGGCGACCGACGAGGTGTGCACCGAGTTGAGCTGCAGCGGGGCTGTCTGCTCGAGGTACTCCGCGGAGAAGAAGCGCCACATGTCCGACGGCTCGACCTCACCGCCGGCCTCGTCGGTGTAGTGCTGCACGACCTGGCTGTACTCGATCTGCAGACGGCGCGGGAGGTCGAGGTTGTACTCGCTCTTCATCACGTAGGCGACGCCGCCCTTGCCCGACTGCGAGTTCACGCGGATGACGGCCTCGTACGTGCGCCCCACGTCCTTGGGGTCGATCGGCAGGTACGGCACGTCCCACTCGTAGTCGCGCACCGGCACGTCCGCGGTGGCCGCATCACGGTCGAGCGCGTCGAACCCCTTCTTGATGGCGTCCTGGTGGCTGCCGGAGAACGCGGTGTAGACCAGGTCCCCGCCGTACGGGTGACGCTCGTGCACGCCGATCTGGTTGCAGTACTCGACGGTGCGGCGGATCTCGTCGATGTCGCTGAAGTCGATCATCGGGTCGACGCCCTGGCTGAAAAGGTTCATGCCCAGGGTGACCAGGTCGACGTTGCCGGTGCGCTCGCCGTTGCCGAACAGGCAGCCCTCGATGCGGTCGGCGCCGGCCATCAGCCCCAGCTCGGCGGCCGCGACGGCCGTCCCGCGGTCGTTGTGCGGGTGCAGGCTGAGCATCAACGACTCTCGCCGAGGCAGGTGGCGGTGCATCCACTCGATCGAGTCGGCGTACACGTCGGGCGTCGCCATCTCGACGGTGGCGGGCAGGTTGACGATCAGCTTGCGGTCCGGCGTCGGGTCGATCACGTCGATCACCCGGCTGGTGATCTCCAGGGCGTAGTCGAGCTCGGTGCCGGTGTAGGACTCCGGGGAGTACTCGTAGAACACCTCGGTGTCGGGGGTGACGATCTCGTGGTACTTCATCGCCAGCCGAGCGCCGGACGTGGCGATGTCGGTGATGCCGTCCCGGTCGAGGTTGAACACCACCCGCCGCTGCAGCGCCGACGTGGAGTTGTAGAAGTGGACGATCGCCCGGTCGGCGCCGCGGATCGCCTCGTAGGTGCGCTCGATCAGGTGCTCGCGGCACTGGGTGAGCACCTGGATCACGACGTCGTCGGGAATCAGGTCGTCCTCGATGAGCATGCGGACGAAGTCGAAGTCGGTCTGGCTGGCCGACGGGAAGCCGACCTCGATCTCTTTGTAGCCCATGCTCACGAGCAGGCCGAA
Organism: uncultured Actinomycetota bacterium; assembly: GCA_963714455.1. Taxonomy (GTDB): domain Bacteria; phylum Actinomycetota; class Actinomycetes; order Jiangellales; family Jiangellaceae; genus CAVQGZ01. Next base: position 295,111 of record CAVQON010000020.1, on the reverse strand, counting down.
CATGCGCTTCTTGCGCTCCGGGCTCATCGGGTCGATGAGCGCCTGGTTGCCGTCACGCAGGTCGACCGCGCACCACTGCGGGGCCGCGGTGATCGCGCGGCCGGGCCAGGCGCGATCGGGCAGGTCGGGGACGAAGCGCCGCTCGTCGAACGAGCGGTACCGCGCCAGCGGCATCCCGGACGGCGACTGGGGCGGCGGGAACGCGGTGCGGACGGCGGTGGGGCCAGATATCGGGCTGCTCACGAGATCTCCAACGGCTGAGGTGTGGCTGGGGACCGGCAGCACCAGGCTCCGCGACGAGGGAGCCGGTCGTTCCTAGGCCCCGTCGCGGCAGCTAAGCAGCAGCCCGTTCAGCACGCGGTGCAGGCTACACCCTCAGGCGGCGGCCTCGTCGTCGTCCTGGGCCTGCGCCCAGCGGCGTCCGTCCACCGCCAGCACGGTCTCGGCCAGCGGCCGACGGCTGCGGGGGGCCGTCTCGCGGGCGCGCAGGTCGTCGGGCAGCCGGTCGGGAGCGTCGCGTCGCCCCACGGCGGCGACGACGACCGGGACGAGGTCGTCGCCGAGGCCCAGCACCTGGCCGGCAGCCGCTTTGTCGAAGCCACCCATCTGGTGCACGTGCAGCCCCATCGCCTGCGCCTGGGTCGTCATCTGGGCCATGGCGAGGCCGAGGTCGTACTGCGCTGTCACGATGGGCGCACCCGTCGCGCGAGCTGCTCGGCGATCGCCACGACCAGGACGGACGCGTCCCCGGCCCAACGCTGGTTGCCGGGCATGAGGGTGGCGAACACGTCAGCGTGGGCGGCGGTGCCGCGTCGTGCCACGACGAGACGCCACGGCTGGTGGTTCATCGCGCTCGGGGCCCACCGGGCTGCCTCGAGAAGCATGCCCAGCGACGCGTCGTCCAGCTCGTGGGCGGGGTCGAACGAGCGGGGGCTGTGCCGGTCGGCGATGAGCGGGTGAAGGTCGGTCGAAAGAGCAAGGGTCAGCATGGGGTCTCCTAAGTAGTTGCTTGCGCAACCATAATCAGGAGTGCGTTGTTCCGCCGGGCCAGCTGGAGCCAGCCGAGTCAGGCCGGGTCGGGTTCGTCCTTCGCCGCCTGCGCGGCCCGCTCGTGAAGACGAGTCCGGACGTCGTCCGGCGAGTACGACTGGCGCCGGCGTTCGTCGCGCTTGACGACCACCCCGGTGGCCGCGACACCGGCGAGCCCGGCCATACCGACCCACTTCCACCACTGCATGCGCCTACGGTATCGGGTCGTGGAGACCTCACAGATGTTGCTGGACGACGCGGTCGCCCATACGCGCACGGGCGACGTCTGGCTCTTCCGTGGCCGCAGCGCCGCGGACACCGCGATCCGAGTGGCGACGAACGCACCCGTCAACCACGTCGGCATGGCCGTGGTGATCGACGACATGCAGCCGCTGATGTGGCACGCCGAGCTGGGACGCTCGATGCAGGACATGTGGACGGGCAAGTACCAGCGCGGCGTCCAGCTGCACGACCTGTACGAGGCCGTGCGCACCTGGCACGACAAGTACGACCAGCGGGCCTACTTCCGCCAGCTGCAGGCCGAGGTCACCCCGGCCATGGAGGACGGCATGCTGGCCACGATCGCCCGGCTCAACGGAACCCCGTTCCCGAGCGCCACCGGCCTGGCGGCGCGATGGCTCAAGGGTCGTGCTCGCAGCCAGGCGTCGCTGGAGACGATCTACTGCGCAGAGCTGGTGGCCACCACCTACGAGGCCATGGGCCTGCTCTCGTCGGCCCGGCCGGAGAACTGGTACGACCCGGGCCGCTTCTGGAGCGGCGACAAGCTCGACCTGGAGCACGGCGCGGTGCTGCGCCGAGAGATCAGGGTCGTCGTCCCGCCGCTGCCGGGCGCCGAGGACGACACAGCCGAGCAGGGCCAGCGTCGCCGGCGCGACGCCGCCCGCGCGTGGTGGCGTGAGAACGGGGTGCGGGTGCAGAACGAACGCCTCGGCGAGCGCCTGCGCTCGGTTGCCGACCCGGCGTGGGCCATGCCCGACCTGCCGACATCGGACGGGCTGCCCTCGGTGCCTCGCATGCCGAACCTGCCCTCGATGCCCTCGATGCCCTCGATGCCCTCGCCATGCCGTCCAGACCCTCGATGCCCTCGGTCCCCCGCCCGGGTCATCTACCTGGCATGCCTCGACGAGCCCCTCGGTCAGAACCCGAGTCGTCGTAGCTGCTTGGGGTCGCGCTGCCACTCCTTCGCGACCTTGACGTGCAGGTCGAGGTACACCGGCGTGCCCAGCAGGGTCTCGATCTGCTTGCGCGACGCCGACCCGACCCGCTTGATCCGCTCACCGGAGCGTCCGACGACGATGGGCTTCTGGCTGGACCGCTCGACGTAGACGATCGCGTGCACGTCCAGCAGTGGCTTGTCGGCCGGCCGGTCCTCGCGCGGCACCATCTCCTCGACCACGACGGCCAGCGAGTGCGGCAGCTCGTCGTGCAGGTCTTCCAGGGCTGCCTCCCGGATGAGCTCGGCCACGAGCGTCTCTTCCGGCTCGTCGGTGAGGTCGCCGTCGGGGTAGAAGGCCGGTCCCTCGGGCAGGCGGCTCACCAGCAGCCGCTCCAAGGTGTCCACGCCCTCTCCGGTGACCGCCGAGACCGGCACCACCTCGGCCCAGTCCAGCCCCACCTCGGCCCCCAGTGCGGCGACCTGGCTCAGGTGCGCCGCGAGCCGGTCGGGGGTGGTGAGGTCGAGCTTGGTCACCGCCGCGATCACCGGCGTGCGGGCCAGCAGGGCCAGCGACGAGGCCACGAACCGGTCGCCCTTGCCGATGGTCTCGTTCGCCGGCGTGGCGAACACCACGACGTCGACCTCGGCCCAGGTGTCGCGCACCAGCTCGTTGAGCCGCTGCCCGAGCAGCGTGCGCGGGCGGTGAAGCCCGGGCGTGTCGATCATGACCAGCTGGGAGTCGGGGCGGTGCACGATGCCGCGAATCGCGTGCCGAGTGGTCTGCGGACGGCTGGACGTGATCGCCACCTTGTCGCCGACCAGGGCGTTCGTCAGCGTCGACTTGCCGGTGTTCGGTCGCCCGACCATGCAGGCGAAGCCGCTTCGAAACCCGTCCCGCGTCGACATGCCAGGCATTGTGCCGCTCGCCGGAGGGTGCGGGGGACCGATGCAGCTCTGACCCGATCGGTCAGGTGCTGACGCACCGCTCAGGTGCTGATGCGCTGAACCAGCGTGCCGCGGGCGTCGACCAGCAGGACGGGGACGCCGACACCGCCCAGCTCGCGCAGGGCGGCCAGGTCGTCCTCGTGCACGACGTCGGCGTCGGTGGCAGCCGCCTCCAGCCCGGGCGCCCCGGCCGAGGCCGCCATGGCGACCGCAACCTGCAACGACGACAGGGGCAGCGACGCCAGCGTGACCGCCGCCGCGGCGTACGTCCGCCCGTCGGTGTCGCGCACAGCAGCACCCGACGCGGCGCCCGTACGAGCGCGGGCAGCCCGGGCGAGGGTGACGATCTTCGCGTCTTCGGGGTGCATCTCGCTCACCGTGCCTCGCTCCCGTTGCGCTGCGTCTCGGCCTCGACCGGGCGCACCAGCACGGTGCCCACCCGGTTGCGGCGTCCCGCCGTCGACTCCGCCTGCAGGTGAAGGCCGCCGACCTGGGCTGTCGCGCCCGGTATCGGCACCCGGCCCAGCTGCTTGGCGAGCAGGCCGCCCACGGAGTCGACGTCGTCGTCGGAGAGCTCGAGGCCGAACATGTCGCCCAGCTCTTCGATGTTCATCCGGCTGCTGACTCGCACCGACCCGTCGGCGAGCCTCTCGACGGGCGCTCCGCCGCTGTCGTACTCGTCGTCGATCTCGCCGACGATCTCTTCGAGGACGTCCTCGATCGTCACCAGCCCCGCGGTGCCGCCGTACTCGTCGATGACGACGCCGACGTGGGTGCGCGCAGCCTGCATCTCACGGAGCAGGTCGTCCACCGGCTTGGAGTCGGGGACGAAGATCGGTGTGCGCATCACCGACTCGACCCGCTCGATGGTCTCGGCGTCGCGGTTGTCGTAGACGCGGCGGACGACGTCCTTGAGGTAGGCCACCCCCACGACGTCGTCGATGTCGTCGCCGATCACCGGGATGCGGCTGAAGCCGCTGCGCAGCGCCAGCGAGAGGCACTGCCGCAGGGTCTTGTCGTGCTCGATGAAGATCATGTCGGTACGCGGCACCATCACCTCGCGGGTGAGGGTGTCGCCGAGCTCGAAGACCGAGTGGATCATCTGCCGCTCGTCCGCCTCGATCAGCATGCTGGCCTCGGCCATGTCGACCATCTCGCGCAGCTCGGCCTCACTGGCGAACGGACCCTGACGAAAGCCGCGACCCGGCGTGAGCGCGTTGCCGATGAGGATCAGCAGGCTCGACAGCGGCCCGAGCACCCGCGTGACCAGCGTGACGGGTCCGGCCGCGGCCAGCGCGACCCGGTCGGCCTGCTGACGCCCGAGCGTGCGCGGTCCGACGCCGATGACGACGTACGACACGACGGCCATGGTCGCCACGGACGCCAGCACCGCCGCCCATCGCGGCGTCACGGCGTCCAGGTACAGCACGGTCACCAGCACGACGGCCGCGATCTCGACGGTCAGGCGGATGAAGAGCGCGGTGTTGAGGTAGCGGGCCCGGTCGCCCAGCAGGGCCTGCAGGCGCGCCGCACCCGGTCGGCCCTCGGTGACGAGCTCACCGGCACGGGCCCGGGAGAACGAGGCCAGGGCGGCCTCGGCCATCGTGATGACGCCGGCCACCACGACGAGCACGACGACGAGAAGGATCACCTGCCAGGTGCTCATGTCGCGGCGGACGCTCCCCCGGCAGTCCCCCCGGTGAGTCGCTCGCGACGCCACTGCGCGAGCAGCCGGTCTTGCAGGCCGAACATCTCCCGCTCCTGCGCCGGCTCGGCGTGGTCGTACCCGAGCAGGTGCAGGATGCCGTGGGTCGTCAGCAGCTCCATCTCGGCCTCGGTCGTGTGCCCCGCGGCCGCCCCCTGCCGCTGCGCCACCGCCGGGCAGAGCACCACGTCGCCGAGCAGACCCGGTTGCGGGTCCTGCCCGTCCGGGGTGGGACGCAGCTCGTCCATCGGGAACGACAGCACGTCGGTCGGGCCCGGCTCGTCCATCCACTGGACGTGCAGGCGCTCCATGGCCCCCTCGTCCACGAGCATGATCGACAGGTCAGCCAGCGGGTGGATGCGCATCTGTGCGAGGACGTAGCGCGCGAGGTCGAGCATCGTCGTCTCGTCGGCCGGCACCCCGGACTCGTTGAGCACCTCGACGGTCATCGGTGTCGCCGTCCGGTGCTCGCGTGCCCGGGCTGCTCCTCGTGCCGGCCGTAGGCGTCGACGATGGCGCCGACGAGCGTGTGGCGCACGACGTCACGGCTGGTGAGTCGGCAGAACTCCACGTCGCCGACGCCGTCGAGCACCTGCTGCACCTGGCGCAGGCCGCTGGTGCTCCCCGAGGGCAGGTCGACCTGGGTGACGTCGCCGGTGACGACCATCTTGGAGCCGAACCCCAGCCGGGTGAGGAACATCTTCATCTGCTCCGACGAGGTGTTCTGCGCCTCGTCCAGGATGATGAAGGCGTCGTTGAGCGTGCGGCCCCGCATGTAGGCCAGCGGGGCGACCTCGATGGTGCCCTCGGTCATCAGCCGGGGGATGGTCGCGGGGTCGAGCATGTCGTGCAGGGCGTCGTAGAGCGGGCGCAGGTACGGGTCGATCTTCTCCGAGAGCGTGCCGGGCAAGAACCCCAGCCGCTCACCCGCCTCGACCGCGGGGCGGGTCAGCACGATGCGGGTGACCTCGCGCGACTGCAGCGCCTGCACGGCCTTCGCCACGGCGAGGTAGGTCTTGCCGGTTCCGGCCGGTCCGACGCCGAACGTGAGCGTGTGGGCGTCGATCGCGTCGACGTAGCGCTTCTGGTTGAGCGTCTTCGGCCGGATCGTGCGTCCCCGGTGCGACAGGATGCTGAAGGTCAGCACGTCGGCGGGGCGCTCGGTGGTGCGTGCGCGAAGCATCTGCGCCGACCGGCGGACGGTCTCTTCGGTGAGCCCCTGCCCGGTGCGCACGACGGTGACCATCTCGTCGACCAGCCGTTCGGCGAGCACGACCTCGTCGGTCGGGCCGGTCACGGTGATCTCGTTGCCGCGCACGTGCACGTCGACGTCGGGGACGAGCTCCTCGACGACCCGCAGCATCGCGTCGGCCGAGCCCAGCACGCTGACCATGGGGATGCTGGCCGGCACCACGGTGCGGTGCTGGGCGGTGTCCGGGTGCTCGGAGTCGGCGGTGAAAGAGTCGATGCGGGGCATGCTAGTCAGCCCAGACCGCTTCGTGCCTCGTCAACCAACGGCGGGTACCGCTGAGCAGCACTGCCGCTGCCGCCGTCCCAGCCGTCGCCGAACGCAGCACCGTCGGGCCCAGGTGCACCGGACGTGCGCCGGCCGCGACGAGCTCGGCCGACTCCTGCGGCGTCTGCCCGCCTTCAGGCCCCACGACCAGCAGCACGGTTCCCTCGCTCGGCACCTGCACACCGGCCAGCGGCTCGGTGGCCGCCACGTCCAGCAGCAGGGCGACCTCGACCTCACCCACCCGTTGGGCAAGCTGCGCCGTGGACACCGGGGCAGGCACGTCCGGGACGCGGCTGCGCCGCGACTGCTTGGCGGCCTCGGCCACGGTGGTGCGCCACCGGCGCACGCCCCGCTCGACCCGGTCGGCGTCCCAGGTGACGACGCTGCGTTGAGCGGCCCAGGGCCAGACCGTGTCGACGCCCACCTCGGTCATGCCGGCCAGCGCACGCTCGGCGGCGTCCGGCTTGATCAGGGCCTGGGCGACCTCGAGGCGTGGTGACGGCTCGGGGTCGACCCGGCGCGCCGTCACGGCCAGGTCGACCTGGGCGCGGGCGACCGCCTGCACCTGGCAGCCCAGCCGGGTGCCTCGGCCGTCGGTGACCTCGACCCGCTCGCCCACCCGCAGCCGCCGCACGTCGGCAGCGTGGTGCCCCTCGCGGCCGGACAGCGTCACGCCCGCGGCATCGGGGTCGAGATCGTCGAGAAGGAAGAGCGGGGCGGTCACGAGAACTTGTCGCGCAGGCGGGTGAAGAAGCCACCCGAGGGACGATCGGCGGTCGGGCCGACCACCTTCTCCTCGCCACGCACGGCGGCGAGCTCGCGCAGCAGGTCGCGCTGGCGCTCGTCCAACGCCGTCGGGGTGTGCACCTCGACGAACACTCGCAGGTCGCCGCGACCGGACGAGCGGAGGTGCGGGGCGCCGAGACCGCGCAGCACGACGCGCTCGCCGAACTGTGTGCCCGGCGGAACCTCGACGACCCGCGGGCCGTCCAGCGTCTCCAGCTCGACCGTGGTGCCCAGCGCGGCGGCCGACATGGGCACCTTGAGGGTGCAGACCAGGTCGTCGCCCTCGCGGGAGAACACCGGGTGGGCCTTCACGCTCACCTCGACGAACAGGTCACCGGCCGGGCCGCCACCCGGGCCGACCTCGCCCTCGCCCACGAGCTGCAGGCGCGTGCCGGAGTCGACGCCGGCCGGCACCTCGATGCTGAGGGTCCGCCGCGTGCGCACGCGGCCGTCGCCGGCGCACTCGGCGCAGGGGCGCGGGTTGACCGTGCCGAACCCCCGGCACTGCGGGCACGGACGGGTGGTCATCACCTGGCCGAGGAACGAGCGCTGCACGTGGCTGATCTCGCCACGGCCGCGACACACGTCACAGGTGACGAACTCGCTGCCGTCCGACGTGCCGGCGCCGGAGCAGGTCGGGCAGGCGACCGCGGTGTCGACCTGGATCTCCTGGGTGGTGCCGAACAACGCGGCGGCGAGGTCGACCTCCATGCGCAGCAGGGCGTCCTGCCCACGACGGGTACGGCTGCGGGGGCCGCGGCTGCTGGTCTGACCGAAGAAGGCGTCGAAGATGTCGGTGAAGGTGAAGTCGCCGCCCATGCCGCCGGGTCCGGCGGAGGCACCGCTGGAGCGCAGCGGGTCACCACCGAGGTCGTACATCTCGCGCTTGCGCGGGTCCGACAGCACCTCGTAGGCGTTGCTCACCTCTTTGAAGCGCTCCTGGTCGTCTGCGTCGCCGCTGACGTCGGGGTGGTGCTGGCGCGCCAGGCGCCGGTAGGCGCGCTTGATGTCGTCGGCCGAGGCGTCCTTGGGCACGCCGAGCACCTGGTAGTAGTCGGTGGGCACTGTTCTCCGTTCGTCCTCGGCCGGTTCTACTCGGCCAAGATCTGGCTGACGTAGCGAGCAACGGCGCGCACCGTCGCCATTGTTCCGGGGTAGTCCATCGGGAGCGGCCCCACGACGCCCAGCGAGCCGAGCAGCTCACCGCCGGTGCCGTAGGACGACGACACGACCGAGCTCGTGGTGAGCGCGCGGTGCTCGTTCTCCGAGCCGATGCGCACACTGACCGCGAGCGGGCTCGTGGCCTCCCCGACGAGGTGCAGCAGCACGACGTGCTCCTCGAGCGCCTCCAGCAGCGGGCGCATCCCCGTCTCGAACTCGCGCCCGTAGGCGGTGATGTTCGCGGTGCCGGCCACGGCCACGCGCTCGTCGTGCGCCTCGGCGATGTTCTCCAGCAGTGCGGCCACCATCGACGCGACCGACGCGCGGTGCTCGGGGGCGAACTGCTCGGTGATGTCGGCCAGCCGGTCGGAGACCTCGGCGAGGCGCTGACCGGCGAGCTGGGCGTTGAGCCGGTCGCGCAGGCTCGCCAGCGTGGCGGCGTCCAGCTCGGCCGGCAGCTCGACGACCGCCTGGTCGACGCGTCCGTTCTCGGTGATGACGACCAGCAGCACCCGGGTGCCGGCCATCGCGACGATCTCGACGTGGCGGATGGTCGAGCGGGTGATGAGTGGGTACTGCACGACGGCGATCTGTCGGGTGAGCTGAGCGAGCAGCCGCACGCTGCGCGTCACGATCTCGTCGAGGTCCACCGCCCCCTCGAGGAACGTCGAGATGGCGCGGCGCTCGGGCACCGACAGCGGCTTGAGCCCGCTGAGCCGGTCGACGAACACGCGGTAGCCCTTGTCGGTGGGGATGCGCCCGGCGCTCGTGTGCGGCTGGGCGATGTAGCCCTCGTCTTCGAGCACGGCCATGTCGTTGCGCACCGTCGCCGAGCTGACGCCGAGGGAGTGCCGGTCGACCAGCGCCTTCGACCCCACCGGCTCACGGGTGGCGACGTAGTCCTCCACGATGGCGCGCAGAACCTCGACCTTGCGATCGTCCAGCACGCCCATCACCTCCGTCCGACAACCACCCTGGCACTCAGGCGCAGCGAGTGCCAACTCTACGCCCGCCGGTCAGGTCAGGCGCAGCGTGACCGCGTCGGCCAGCAGCCGACCCCGGCGGGTCAGCGTCACCCGGCCTGAGCGCAGCGGTGCTGGCTGCACGAGGCCGTCGCCCACCATGTCGTCGAGCCGGACGCGTGCCTGCGGTCCCACCGATGCTGCCACGTCGGCCACGGCGGCGCCGTCGGCGGTGCGCAGCCCGAGCATGATGCGCTCCAGGCGCCGAGTCGCCTCGTCCAGCGTCTCGCGAGCCTGGGCCGGGGACAGGCCGGCGTCGAGGCGCTGCGACCAGGCAGCGGGGTGCTTGACGTTCCACCAGCGCACCCCGCCGACGTGGCTGTGCGCCCCCGGCCCCAGCCCCCACCAGTCGGTGTCGCGCCAGTAGTGCAAGTTGTGCCGGGACCGGTGCCGCGGGCCCCGTGCCCAGTTGGAGATCTCGTACCAAGCGAACCCAGCCTGGGCGAGCGCCTCGTCGGCCACCTCGTACATCGAGGCCATCGCCTCGTCGTCCGGGGCGGCGACCTGCCCACGGGCGACCCGTCCGGCCAGGCGGGTACCCGGCTCGACGATGAGTGCGTAGGCACTGACGTGGTCGGGCGCGAGACCGACGGTGACGTCAACGGTGTGCGCCCAGTCGGCCAACGACTCCCCCGGCGTCCCGTAGATCAGGTCGAGGCTCAGGCTGTCGAAACCGGCTGCTCGGGCGTCGGTGACCGCTGCCGCCACCCGCCCCGTGGTGTGCACCCGGTCGAGGACGGCCAGCACGTGCGCCGTCGCGCTCTGCATGCCCATCGACAGCCGGGTGACCCCACCCGAGCGCAGAGCAGCGAGCGTCTGCGGCGTGAGCGTCTCTGGGTTGGCCTCGACGCTCACCTCGGCGTCGTCGGCCAGCCCCGGGTCGTCGCGCAGCGCGTCGAGGACGCGCAGCAGGTCGGCCGGGGGCAGCAGCGTCGGCGTGCCGCCGCCGAAGAAGACCGTGTCGATCGGGGGACGACTCGCGCCGAGCACCGTCCGAGCCAGACGCCACTCGGCGAGCACCGCGTCTGCCCAGCCGGCCCGCGAGGCCCCGGGCGTGGTTCCGAGCTCGTCGGCGGTGTAGGTGTTGAAGTCGCAGTAGCCGCAGCGCGTGGCGCAGAACGGGACGTGGACGTACACGCCGAAGGGCCGGGACCCCAGCGTGGCCAGTGACCTGTTCGACAGTCGCCCGTCGTCGGGCGCGGGGTCACCGGCCGGCTGGGCGCCCGGCACGTCTCCTGCTCGGTGTCGCGATCGGCCTACTTGTAGAAGCTGTCGAGCAGGTCTGTGTGCTTCTGCTCGACTGTCTTGCGCTTGACCTTCAGCGACGGGGTGAGCTCGCCGGACTCGATCGTGAGGTCTTCGGTGAGGATCTGGAACTTCTTCACCGTCTCCCAGCGAGGCAGCTGAGCGTTGACCTCGTCGATGTAGCCCTGCACCATCTCACGGGTCTTCGGGTGCGAGACGATGTCGGCGTACGAGCCGGAGACGTCGTTCTCCTGGGCCCACGTCGTGATGGACGGCTCGTCGAGGGTGACCAGCGCCGACACGAAGTTCCGTCCGTCGCCGTGCACCACGATGTTGCTCGCGTACGGGCACACCGCCTTGAACTTGACCTCGATGCTCTGCGGTGCGACGTACTTTCCACCGGAGGTCTTGATCAGGTCTTTCTTGCGGTCGGTGATCTTGAGGAGCCCGTCGGCGACCTCGCCGATGTCACCGGTGTGGAACCACCCGTCGGTGAACACCTCCGCGGTCTGCTCGGGCAGGTTGTGGTAGCCCTCCATGACCCCGGGGCCCTTGACCAGGATCTCTCCGTCCTCGGCGATCTTCACCTCGGTGCCCGGGGCAGGCTCGCCGACCGTGCCGAACCGGTAGTTGTGCGGACGGTTCACGAACGTGAAGGCGGACGTCTCGGTGAGCCCGTAGCCCTCGAGGATGACCAGCCCGACGTTGTCCATCCACTCGCCGACCTCGCGGCTCAGCGGAGCCGAGCCGGAGACGAAGTAGCGCACCCGTCCGCCCATGCGGTCGCGGATCTTCGAGTACACCAGCTTGTCGGCGAGGCCGTACTGCAGGCCGAGCAGCCCCCCGACGTCCTTTCCCTCGCGGCGCTGCTTGCCCGCCTGCTTCGCGACGCCCTCGGCCCAGCGGAAGATCTTCAGCTTGATGCCGCCCTCACGTTCTTGCATCGTCTGGATGCCGCCGTAGATCTTCTCGAAGATGCGCGGCACCGCGGCGATGAAAGTGGGCTTGACCTCACCGAGGTGTTCGACGATCTTGTCGACACGGCCGTCGACGGCGGCGGCGAAGCCGACCTTGATCTGCCCGGAGATGAGCACCTTGCCGAAGGAGTGGGCCAGCGGCAGCCACAGGTACTCCAGGTCGTCGGAGCGCAGCACGCCGATGGAGTCCATCGCGTCGCCCTCGTAGACCCAGTTCGACTGGGTGAGTCGCACGCCCTTCGGGCGCCCGGTCGTGCCCGAGGTGTAGATGATCGTGGCGAGGCTCTCGGGCTTCACGGCCGCGACGGTGCGCCGCACGACGTCGCCGTCCTGGGCGAGCAGCTGGTTGCCGAGTCGCGCCAGCTCGTCGGCCGAGATGGAGAACTCGCCGTCGGCGGCGTCGAAGTCGGTGAGCAGGACGACCCTGTGCACCGAAGGGATCTCGTCGCGCACGGCACGGATCTTGTCGAGCTGGGCCTTGTCCTCGGCGAAGACGACGACGCTGCCGGAGTCGGCGAGGATGTACGCGACGTCCTCGGTCGGCGTCGACGGGTAGACGGTCGTGGTCGCGGCACCCGCGCACATGATGGCCAGGTCGGCCCAGATCCAGTCGAGGATGGTGCTGGAGGCGATGGCCACCCGCTGCTCGGGCTCGACCCCGAGCGCCAGCAGGCCGGCCGCCCAGCTCTCGACGATCTCGCCGGTCTCACCCCAGGTGTAGGACTTCCAGCCGGGGTTGGTGGGACGGCGAAAAGCCTCCCAGTCCGGTGTGAGCTCGACGCGGTCGAGGAACATCTCGCCGACCGACGCCTGGGTGCTGCCCTTCGCGTGGGCAACCGCTTCTGCCATGTCCTGCCTCCCGTTGCACGTCGCCGCCACCCAGCGGCACTCCTTGGACGTTACCTGCTGGGCGCGCGGCGTCCTACCCCCAGATCGCCCGAATCGCCCGAGCCGACAGGGAGTCCGCAGGGCTACGCGGCGTCAGGTACCGGACGACTCCGCGGTCGACAGCGCGGCGACGAAGGCCTCCTGCGGCACCTCGACGCGACCGACCATCTTCATGCGCTTCTTGCCTTCTTTCTGGCGCTCGATCAGCTTGCGCTTGCGGGAGATGTCACCGCCGTAGCACTTCGCGAGCACGTCTTTGCGCAGCGCCCGGATGGTCTCCCGGGCGATGATCCGCGTGCCGATCGCCGCCTGGATGGGAACCTCGAACTGCTGGCGCGGGATGAGCTCACGCAGCTTCGACGCCATGGCCACCCCGTAGGCGTAGGACTTGTCTCGATGGACGACGGCGCTGAACGCGTCCACCTGCTCGCCCTGGAGCAGGATGTCGACCTTCACCAGGTCGGCGCGCTGCTCCCCGGTGGGCTCGTAGTCCAGGCTCGCGTAACCCCGCGTGCGCGACTTCAGGGAGTCGAAGAAGTCGTAGACGATCTCGGCCAGCGGCAGGGTGTAGCGCAGCTCCACCCTGTCCTCGGACAGGTAGTCCATGCCCAGCAGCGTCCCGCGGCGGCCCTGGCACAGCTCCATGACCGCGCCGATGAACTCGCTCGGCGTGATGACCGTGGCACGCACCACCGGCTCGAAGACGTCGGCGATCTTTCCCTCGGGAAACTCGCTGGGGTTCGTGACCAGCACCGATGAGCCGTCGGTGACACCCTCCATGACCACCCGGTAGACCACGTTCGGGGCGGTGGAGATGAGGCCCAGGTCGAACTCGCGCTCCAGTCGCTCCCGCACGATCTCCAGGTGCAGCAGGCCGAGAAACCCGCACCGGAAGCCGAAGCCCAGCGCCGCGGATGTCTCCGGCTCGTACTGAAGCGCGGCGTCGTTGAGCTTGAGCTTCTCCAGCGCCTCACGCATGTCGGGGTACTGCGACCCGTCGATGGGGTACAGCCCGGAGTAGACCATCGGCAGCGGGTCGCGGTACCCCTCCAGCGCCTCGGACGCGGGTTTGCGCAGGTCGGTCACCGTGTCGCCGACCTTCGACTGCCGGACGTCCTTCACACCGGTGATCAGGTACCCCACCTCGCCGACGCCGAGGCCGGCCGAGGGCACCATCTCCGGGGAGATCACGCCGATCTCGAGCAGCTCGTGGCTGGCCCGCGTCGACATCATCGCGATGCGCTCCCGGGCGCTCAGCGACCCGTCCTTGACGCGGACGTAGGTGACGACACCTCGGTAGGAGTCGTAGACGGAGTCGAAGATCATCGCGCGCGGCGGCCCCGTCTCGTCCCCGGTCGGCGCCGGCACCTGCTCGACGATGAGGTCGAGCAGCTCGGTCACCCCGTCCCCGGTCTTGCCGGAGACCCGCAGGCAGTCCTCCGGCCGGCCACCGATCAGGTGGGCGAGCTCGGCGGCGTACTTGTCCGGGTCGGCCGCCGGCAGGTCGATCTTGTTGAGCACCGGGATGACGACGAGGTCGTTCTCCAGCGCCATGTACAGGTTGGCCAGCGTCTGGGCCTCGATGCCCTGGGCGGCGTCCACGAGCAGCACGGCGCCCTCGCACGCGGCCAACGACCGGCTCACCTCGTAGGAGAAGTCGACGTGACCGGGGGTGTCGATCAGGTTGAGGACGTGGGTCGTCCCCGCCCGGGGGCCCGTCGTCGGTGCCCAGGGCAGGCGCACCGCCTGGCTCTTGATCGTGATGCCGCGCTCGCGCTCGATGTCCATGCGGTCGAGGTACTGGGCGCGCATCTGTCGGGCCTCGACCACCCCGGTGAGCCCCAGCATGCGGTCGGCCAGCGTGGACTTGCCGTGGTCGATGTGGGCGATGATGCAGAAGTTGCGGATCAGCTCCGGTGGCGTCGCCCCGGGCGCGGGGACGGACGGGGTGGACGGCACCGGTGAAGTGTCCCACGCGCAGCGGGTCAGGCCAGGCGGGTGATCTCCACCGCTGCGTCGAGCCGGGACGCCCCGCCCCCGGCGATCACGCCCTTGACCGGGGCGACGTCGGAGTAGTCGCGGCCGGTGGCGACCAGCACGTGGTCACGGCCGACGGCGCGTCCGTTCGTCGGGTCGTGGGCGACCCAGGTGGTGCCGTCCCACGCCTCGATCCAGGCGTGGCTCTCCCCGCTGACGGTCTCGCCGGTCACCGCCTCGGCCTTGGGGTGCAGGTAGCCGGAGACGTAGCGGGCCGGGACGCCCGCGCATCGCAGCACCGCGATGGCGACGTGGGCGAAGTCTTGGCAGACGCCGCTGCCGGCCTCGAGCGCCTGCACCGCCGAGGTGTGCACCTCGGTCGTCCCCGGGGCGTAGCGCAGCGCCTCCCGCACCCAGTCCCCCACCAGCGTCGGCGCCCGTCGCACGTCGGCTCCGTCGCGCAGACGGCGCGCAGCGTCGACGATGCGTGGGTCGTTGGGCGTGAACTCGGTGGGCTGCAGGTACTCGGTGAAGCGTCCGGAGAAGTCGGCGTCGTCGACGTCGGACCAGGTCAGCTGCTGCGTGCGGGCGCCGTCGACCGGCCAGCCGGTCTCGACGACAGCGGTGCCGACGATCACCAGGCTGCGGTGCGGGACGCGCAGGTCGAGGACGTGGACGACGGTGCCGAAGTAGTCCACGTACTCCAGCACCCGACCCACCGGGGTGACGTCCAGGCGAGACTCCAGCACCACCTGGGCGGGCCCGGTGCGTGGGGTGACGCGCAGCTCGTTGTAGGAGGCGACCACCGGTTCGTCGTAGCGGTAGTCGGTGACGTGGCGCACGCGCATGCGTGCCGGACCGGTCATGAGACCACCTCCGCCGACCAGATGACGGCCGCGGCCTGGCGGAAGAACCGGTCGGCGACGGCCTCGTGCGCGAACGTCATGGAGTGCTGCACGTCGGTGAGGATGCGGGGCAGCTCTTCGGTCAGGGTGCGCGGCTCGGTGTAGGCCAGCGTCGCGCGGGCGGCACCCACGATGCGTCGTGCCCGCCCGAGCACGGCGGCCCGGTCGGTCTCCGGCTCCAGCGCCGCGAGCACCGACTCGGCCTCGCCCAGCGCGTGCAGCAGCGAGCGGGGGAAGAGCCGGTCGCGCACCAAGAACTGCACCACGCCGTCAGCGCTGAGCCTGCCGCGGTGGCTGCGCAGGTACGCCTCGTACCCGCCGGCCGAGCGCAGAAGCAGCACCCAGGCCGACGACGGTCCGCCCCAGCGCACCTCGGCCGACAGCAGGCGGGCGGTCATGTCGACCCGTTCGAGGCTTCGCCCGAGCACCAGGAACTGCCAGCCGTCGTCGCGGCTCATGGTGGAGTCGACGTAGCCGCCGAACAGCGCGGTGCGCCGACGGACGAAGTCCAAGAAGCCGTCCGGGCCGCGGCGCCGGGCCTGGGCGCGCTCCCCGGGCAGTCGGATGGAGGTCGCGTTGAGGCACTCCCACATCTCCGCCGACATCACCTCGCGCACGCCGCGGGCGTTCTCCCGGGCGGCCAGCAGGCTGCCCGCGGCCGAGGTGGGCTCCTCCGAGGCGTACCCGAGCGTCTCCATCACGTCGGCGATGGTCAGCATGCTGCTCGTCGGGACGGGGGCGCCCATGACGGTGAGCAGCCGGCGGCACCCGGCGTCGACACCCTCGGGGTCGAGGCCGTAGAGGCGCCCGTGCACGTGGCTGTCGAGGATGCGGCCGGTGTCGTCGGCGCGCTCCACGTAGCGGCCGATCCAGTACAGCGACTCCGCGATGCGGCTCAGCACGGCTCCTCGCCTCCCTCACCGGTCTCGGGCGGCGCCTGCTGTGCTTGCTGCTGCTGCTGCTGTTGCTGCTCGGGGGCCGGGTCTTCGAACGGTCCGATGATCAGCGCGTCGAGGTCGAGCTCGTCCGGCTCGTCGCTCTCGGCGAGCATCTCGTCGGTGATCACCGGGATCTCGGTGGTGCTCGCGACCGAGATCGGCCGAAAGGTGCCCGTCTCGGTGAGGTGACCCGAGAGCACCCAGGTGTCTTTGCTTCCGCCGCCCTGGCTGGAGTTGACGATCAGCGAGCCACGCCGCAGGGCGACCCGCGTCAGCCCGCCCGGAAGCACCCACACCCGTTCCCCGTCGTTGACCGCGAAGGGCCGCAGGTCGAGGTGCCGCGGCTCGAGCGTCCCGTCCACGAACGTGGGCGCGGTCGACAGCTGCACGACCGGCTGGGCGATCCAGTTGCGGGGGTCGTCGATGACGTGCTGGCGGGCCCGCTGCAAGGCCGCGGCGTCGGCGCGGGGCCCGATCACGATGCCCTTGCCACCGGAGGCGTCGACGGGCTTGAGCACCATCTCGTCCAGGTGGTCGAGCACGTAGGCACGCTGGTCGGGCTGCTCGAGCCGGTACGTGTCGACGTTGAGCAGCACCGGCTCCTCGTTGAGGTAGTAGCGGATGAGGTCGGGCACGTAGGAGTACAGAAGCTTGTCGTCGGCGACGCCGTTGCCCACGCCGTTGGCGATCGTCACCGAGCCGAACCGGGCCGCGCCGAGGATGCCGGGCACACCCAGCAACGACTCGGAGCGAAAGTGGACGGGGTCGAGGTACTCGTCGTCGATGCGCCGATAGATCACGTCCACGCGGCGCTCGCCCTCGGTGGTGCGCATGTAGACGACGCCGTCGCGCACCACGAGGTCACGACCCTCGACGAGCTCGACCCCCATGGCGCGCGCGAGCAGGGTGTGCTCGACGTAGGCGGAGTTGAAGACGCCCGGCGTGAGCACCGCCACCACCGGGTCGTCCACCGCCGGTGCGGTCGCCTGCAGCGCGCCGAGCAGCCGCGACGGGTAGTCGTCCACCGCGCGGATGGGCAGGGAGCCGAACAGGTCGGGGAACACCCGGGCCATGGCCTGGCGGTTCTCGATGACGTAGGAGACCCCGGACGGTGTGCGCACGTTGTCTTCGAGCACGCGGAAGCGGCCCTGCTCGTCGCGGATCAGGTCGATGCCGGAGACGTGGATGCGCACCCCGCGCACGGGACGGATGCCGTAGGCCGCCCGGTGGAAGTGCTTGGACGTCATGACCACCCGGCGAGGCACCACCCCTTCGGACAGCGCCTCACCCCGCAGGTACAGGTCGTCCAAGAAGTGCTCCAGGGCGCGCACCCGTTGGCGCACGCCCCGCTCGACGTCGTACCAGTCCTCGGCGTCGATCACCCGGGGCACCGGGTCGAGCGGGAACGGGCGCTCCTCGCCCGAGAGCGAGAACGTCACGCCGGCGTCGGCGTAGGCGTTGGCGAGCAGGTCGGCCCGAGCCGACATCTCCTCCAGCGACAGCCCGCTGACGGCAGCCAGGACGTCGGCGTACGGGGCCCGGGCGCGACCGGCCCGCGAGACCGCCTCGTCCCACGACGCCACGCCGGCAGGCATGGACGACAGGTACGACCGCACGAGGGAGGCTTGCGAGTCCGCCTGCATGGCAGCAGATCGTAGGCCCGACTGATCCGCTGGTAGTCTTGACCCTCGGCTCAGCGCGCGAACCGCGTCTCGCCTCCTCTTTCATCCCCCGACATCGAAGGCCCCAGTCACCCATGGCGAACATCAAGTCCCAGAAGAAGCGGATTCTCACCAACGAGAAGGCCCGTGCCCGCAACAAGGCGGTGCGCACGTCGGTGCGCTCGCAGGTGCGCAAGTTCCGCGAGGCCGCCGACGCGGGTTCCGCCGACGCCGTCGCGCTGGCGCGGGAGGCGACGAAGGCCCTGGACAAGGCCGCCTCGAAGGGCGTCATCCACAAGAACCAGGCGGCGAACCGCAAGGCTGCGATCGCCAAGCGCGCCGCTGCTCTCTGATCCTCTCGTCTTGTCGTAGCCGGTACCCGTCGGGGGTGCCGGCTACGTGGCGTCTCTGGCCTCGCACACGGCGAGGACCGTCTCGGAGAGAGCCAGCGTGGGGTCGCTCGACCCACCCTTGATCGCCAGGTCGGCCGCCGCGACTGAGCGCATCGCGCGCGACAGCCCGTCGCTGGACCACCCGCGCAGCTGACCGCGCAGCACCCGCACCTTCCAGGTGGGCACCTTCAGGTCGCGCGCCACGTCGGCGTCGCGGTGACCTCTCGGCATCGCGGTGAGCATCGTCAGGGTGCGCAGCGACCCGGCCAGAGCTCCGACGACCAGCACCGCGTCGGTGCCGCCGGCCAACGCCCACCTCAGCTCGGCGAGCGCCTTGGCCGTCTGCCCGGTGACGGTCAGGTCGGCCACGGCCCACCCCTTGACGTCCGCACGCCCGTCCACGTACTGGCTGACCAGGTCGAGGGTCACCACGCCCTCGCCGTCGACGACGAGCTGCTCGGTCATCGACGCCAGGCCGCGCAGGTCGCCCCCCAGCACGTCCACGAGCTTCGACGCGGTCTCGGGGTCGATCCTGCCCTTGTGGGAGCGGGCCTCGGCCACGACGAAGTCGACGAGCTCTCCCCCCTTGGGCGCCTCGCACCGCGTCTCCGGAACGCCTGCCTTGCGCAGG
Source organism: uncultured Actinomycetota bacterium (assembly GCA_963714455.1). GTDB lineage: Bacteria > Actinomycetota > Actinomycetes > Jiangellales > Jiangellaceae > CAVQGZ01. The sequence continues at coordinate 276,156 of CAVQON010000020.1, read as the reverse complement.
CCGTCCAGCAGGCGCTTGCCCTTGTTGCCGCCGGGATGGACGAGCACGACCACCGCCCCCTCGGGCGGGTCGGCGGCCAATGCCTGCACCGCGGACGCGAGGTCGTCCGAGCACTCGTCCAGCCCCTCCAGCACCGCAACACGGCTGGCGGCGAACAACGACGGGCTGAGCGCCTCGCCCAGGGATCCGGGGGTGGTCTCGGCGGCGCTGAGCCAGGTGACGTCGACGTCCGGATCGGCCGCGCGCGCTCGCCCCACGACGTCGGCCACGGCACGCTCGCGCAAGAACGCCTCGGGGCCGCTGACCAACGTCACCGGCGCGGGCGGGCGGCCGGGCGGGTTCACGGGTTCGAGCATGCCACGCTGCGTCACCTCGGTCCGCGGCGCACGACGCTGATGGTGCCGGACTCCCCGGCCGCGAGCGCGACGTCGCCGTCGGTGTCGGTGCGCGCCACGACGGCGCCCAACGACTCCAGGTGCTCCAGGGTCTGCGCGCCGGGATGCCCGTAGGTGTTGTCGACACCCACGGTGACCACGGCCACCGCCGGGGCAGTCGCCGTCAAGAACTCCGGGTGCTGCTCGTCAGAACCGTGGTGGGGCACCTTGAGCACGTCGACGTCCAGCGGCAGCCCGGGGCTGGCGAGCAGCGCGCGCTGGGCGGCCGGCTCGATGTCGCCGGTGAGCAGAACCGTCATGCCGTCGACCTCGGCGTGCACGACGACGCTGGCCTGGTTGGGCGTCGAGCCCACCCCGCGGATCACCCGCTGCGGCCACAGCACCTCCCAGTGCGTACGGCCGGCCTGCCCGGCTTGGTACGGCACCGCGCGACTGACGGTCACACCGTGGTCGGCTGCCCACGCGCGCAGCGCTTCGGCCTGCTCGGGCGGCTCGTCCAGCACAGTCACCAGGACGGCGCCGACGTCGCGGCTGTCGAGCCCGGCGACCCCGGCCACGTGGTCGGCGTGGAAGTGGGTGATGACCAGCAGCGGCACCTGGCTGACCCCGAGGTCGTCCAGGCACGAGTCCAGCGCCCCCGGGTCGCCCCCCACGTCGACGACCATGGCGGTGTCGGTGTCGGCGCGCAGCACGAGAGCGTCCCCCTGCCCCACGTCGCACGCGACCAGCGCCCAGTCCGGCGGGGGCCAGCCGTTGCCGGGGCGCAGCAACAACGCGCCCAACGCCGCGCAGACGGCCACGGAGGCGACCGGCGAGCGAAGCACGGTGGGCATGACGACGACCCCGCCCACGCTGAGCACCAGGGCCAGCGCGACGCCGCCCGTCCAGCTCACGCTCGTCCCGGGGAGGTCGGCCGCACGCTCGGCCACCGCCACGATCCACCCGGTGGGCAGCATCGCCAGCCCCGCCAGCAGGTGCGCGACAGGCCCCGCCACCACGCCGACGAGGGCGGCGACGATGCCGAGCACCGTCGCGAGAGGCACAGCCGGTGCGGCGAGCAGGTTGGCCGGCACGGCGCTGAGGCTGAGGTCACCCGACATGCCGACCAGCAGCGGTGTGCAGGCCAGCTGAGCGGCGAGCGGCACCGCGAGGGCGGCTGCCAGGGGCGGCGGCATCCAGGTGCCTGCCATGGCTGCCCAGGGCCGGGCCAGCACGACGATGGCGGCCGTCGCCGCGCACGACAGAGCGAACCCCACGCTGCGGGCCAGCCACGGGTCCACGAGCAGCAGCACAGGCACGGCGAGAGCGAGCGGAGCGAGGCCCCGTCCCGACCGGCCCGACGCGAGGCCGAGCACGACCACGACCCCCATCGCCGAGGCACGCACCACGCTGGGCTCGGGTCGGGCCATGAGCACGAAGGCGCCGACAGCCACGAGTCCGACCAGCGGCAGCAGCCGAGCCCGGACGCCGACCCAGCGCGCGGCGAGCAGCACCGCGCCCAGCACGATCGCGACGTTGGCGCCCGACACGGCCGTGAGGTGAGCCAGCCCGGTGACCCGAAGGTTCTCCCGCGTCTGGTCGCTCAGCAGGGTCTCGTCGCCGACGACGAGAGACGGCAGCAGGCCGGCCGGTGCGGGCGCGAAGCCGCTCACCGACTCCCGCAACGCCCGTCGAGGCGCCTCCCCGACGCTCAGCAGGGACGGGCTGCGCCCGAGAACCACCGGGTCGTCGGCAGTGTCCAGCAGCGCCGCGACCGAGCCCGGACGGCTGGGCAGACGAAGCCTGCCGGTCACGGTGACCACGTCGCCGGGGCGCACCGCCGCCCAGCCCAGCGGGGCCAGCACGACCACCGGGGTGTCGACGCGCACGGGCGGCGAGCGCTCGTGCACCCTGCCCACCTGGTGCAACGACGCGACGAGCCGTACCTGGTCGTGCTGCCAGAGGGGCGCCCCGGCCGGTCTCGACCGAGGCAACGGGTCACCGGTCACCCGTAGCTGCACCACGACGGTGGCGCGCTCGGCGGCCAGCCCGACGACCGGGCCTGCGGTCAGGGCGGCCACTCGGCCGTGACCAGACAGCAGGGCGCCCAGGCCGATCACGGCAGCTGCCAGGGCGAGCAGCGCGACGTAGCCGCGGGGGGCGCCCTGCCACCAACCGACCAGCCCCGCACCCGCGGCTGCCGACGCAGCAACCAGTGCAACCGTCACCGGCCAGGGCACGGCGGCTGCGGCACCGGCGGCCGTGGGTGCTCCCACGGTGCCGAGCAGGGCGCCCACCCAGGCGGCCGCAGCCGCGGGGAGCAGCCGCGCGTCGGGGTGGGCGCCGCCGGCGGGCGTCATCAGACCCGCGCCTGATCGGCCAGCCCGCTCAGCACGGCCGGCCCGATGCCCGGGACCTCGATCAGCTGGTCGATGCTGATGAAGGGGCCGTTCTCGTCGCGGTAGGCGACGATGCGTCCGGCCAGCACCGGACCGACGCCGGGCAGCGTCTCCAGCTCGGCGGCGCTGGCCCTGTTGAGGTCGACGGTTGCGCCGGCCTGCGGTGCGCTGCTGGTGGCCGACCCTGCCGAGCCCGACGCTGGCTGCGAGGCGGGCAGCCCCACCAGCACCTGCTCGCCGTCGGTGAGCACCCTGGCCAGGTTGACCGAGGCGAGCCGCGCCTTGGGCAGCGCCCCTCCCGCGGCCTCGACCGCATCGATCACGCGGGAGCCGGCGGGCAGGCGCACGACACCGGGTCGACGCACCTTGCCGGCCACGTGGACGACGACGTCGGCACCCGGGCCCGGCTCGGCCGCCGCTGGTGGCATCTGGCCGTCCGTCGGCTCGGACACCCCGGCGGCGTCGCCTGCCGCGTCGCCGGCGGCGGAGCCGGTCGGCGTGGCCGCTGCCGGCGTCGCTGGTGCCGTGGCCGCCGGAGTCACCTCCCCGACGTCCGCGGTGCGGTCGACCTGCTGCGTGGACGGCTGGGCACTGGCCAGCACCAGGACGGTGCCTACCAGGGCGGCTGCGGTGACCAGCACGACCACGGCCAGATGCGCGGGACGCAACGGGTGTCGACCCGGCGGTGGGGCGAGGGGGACCGGCGAGCCCGGGGTGGGCTCGATCGGCTCGGGGTCTGTCGGGCTGTGCCGGGTGGGCACCCACGTGCCCCGCCACCGCGCCCCCGAGGTCTGCTCCAGGCGTCGGCGCAGGGTCTCCCAGCCATCGGTGCGTTCGTTCCCGGTCACGGTCGCGACGCTAGGAGCCGCCTCGCGTCGAGACGACTGCCGCGAGAGCCCCTGGGGACGACACGCCGGTCGCGGGAGAAGCCTGTGGACGCAGACTCAGCGGGGTGACACGGCCACCGCGACGACGCCGGGGCCGACGTGGGCCCCGATGACCGCCCCGAGCTCACGCACCAGGATCGGCGCGGCGTCCGGCAGCCGGGCGGCCAGCGAGGCGCGCACCTTCTCTGCGCGTTCCGGGGCGGCGAGGTGGTGCACCCCGAGCCGCACCGGGCCGTCGCCGGCTCGGGCGACGACGAGGTCTTCGAGCCGGGCCAAGGCCCGCGCCGACGTCCTGATCTTCTCCACCGGCTCGATGTGGCCGTCGGTCACCGCCAGCAGCGGCTTGACCGCGAGCACGCTTCCCAGGAATGCCGAGGCGGCCCCGATGCGTCCGCCGCGGCGCAGGAACTCCAGCGTGTCGACGTAGAAGAGCATGCTGGTGCCGGCGCAGATACGCCTCACCTCGTCCGCGACCTGCTGCGCACCCGCCCCGGCCTGCGCCATCTGGGCGGCGGTGAGCACAGCGAACCCGGCGCCGAGCCCGACCTGGCGGGAGTCGATGACGGTCACCGGGATGGCGCTCTCGCGAGCCGCGAGTCGAGCCGCGTCCACGGTTCCGGAGAGCTCGCCGGACAGGTGCACCGACACCACCTCGGTGGCCCCGTTCTCCCGGGCCCGGTCGTAGGCGGCCATGAAGCGGGCCGGCGCCGGTCGCGACGTCGACACCGGCTCGGAGCCGGCCAGCGCCGTGGCGACCCGGTCGGAGCTGATCTCGACGATGTCGAGGCCCGTCCTGCCAGAGATCACGACCTCGAGCGGCACCACGCCGACGCCGAGCTCCGCAGCCTCGTCCGGGGTCAGGCTCGCAGTCGAGTCGGTGACGACCGCCGTACGCGGTGGCTGTGGCGGCGTGTCCCCCATGCTCGGCACCCTAGCTACGCCGGGACGACGTTGACGAGCTTCGGCGCCCGCACCACGACGGTGCGCACCCCGCGGTCACCGACCGACCGGCGGACGGCCTCGCTGGCCAGTGCCCGCTCACGCAGCTCGTCCGCACCGATCGACGGCGACACCTCGAGCCGGTCGCGCACCTTGCCCGCCACCTGGACGACGCACGTCACGGTGTCGTCCACCAGCATCTCGGGGTCGGCCACCGGGAACGGCTCGTAGGCCAGCGACTGCGCGTGCCCGAGCCTGCTCCACAGCTCTTCGCTGATGTGCGGCGCCAGCGGGGCGAGCATGAGCACGAGCGCCTCGGCGGCATCGCGGCTCACCTCGTCGAGCCGGGTGAGATGGTTGTTGAGCTCGATGAGCCGGGCGATCGCCGTGTTCAGACGCATCGCCGCCAGGTCGGAGCGAACGGCCTCGATGGTGCGGTGCAGCACGCGGCAGGTCGCCTCGTCCATGGGCTTGTCGACGACGACCAGCTCGCCGGTCTGCTCGGAGACAACGTTGCGCCAGACCCGCTGCAAGAAGCGGAAGGCGCCGACGACGGCTCGGGTCTCCCAGGGCCGCGAGGCGTCCAGCGGGCCCATCGACATCTCGTAGACCCGCAGCGTGTCGGCGCCGTACTCGGCGAACATCTCATCCGGCGTCACGGAGTTCTTCAGGCTCTTGCCCATCTTGCCGTACTCCTGCGTCACCGGGGCACCGTCGTGGGCGAAGCCGCTCGGGGAGTCAGGTGACTCGGCCACCTCGGCGGCCGGGACGTAGCTGCCGCGCTCGTCGGTGTAGGCGTAGGCCTGGATGTACCCCTGGTTGAAGAGTCTGCGGAAAGGTTCTTCGCTGCTCAGGTACCCGAGGTCGAAGAGAACCTTGTGCCAGAAGCGCGCGTACAGCAGGTGCAGCACCGCGTGCTCGACACCACCGACGTACAGGTCGACTCCCCCGACGTCGTCGGGCGAGCGTGGACCCATCCAGTACCGCTCGACGTCGGGGTCGACGAATGCCTCGCGGTTGGTCGGGTCGAGGTAGCGCAGCTCGTACCAGCACGAGCCCGCCCACTGCGGCATCACGTTGGTCTCGCGGCGGTAGCGGCGCGGCCCGTCGCCCAGGTCGAGCGTGGCCTCGACCCACTCCTCGGCACGGGCGAGTGGCGGCTCGGGCTCGGAGTCGGCGTCCATCGGGTCGGCCGCCCGCGGCGAGTAGTCGGTGACCTCGGGCAGCTCGACGGGCAAAGCCGTGTCGGGCAGCAGCATCGGCAGGCCGGCGTCCGGGCCGTCCACCGGGTAGACGACCGGGAACGGCTCGCCCCAGTAGCGCTGCCGGCTGAACAGCCAGTCACGCAGCTTGTAGGTGGTGGTGCCGACCCCGGTGCCCTTCGACTCCAGCCACTCGATGATCGCGGCCTTGGCCTCGACCACCCCCATGCCGTCCAGCGAGATCTCGTCGTTGGCGGAGTTGACGGCCGGGCCGTCGCCGGTGAACGCCTCGCCGTCGAAGTCGGCCGGTGGCGCGACCGTCCGCACGATCGGCAGGTCGAAACGCTCGGCGAACTCCCAGTCGCGCTCGTCCTGGCCGGGCACAGCCATGATCGCGCCGGTCCCGTAGCCCATCAGCACGTAGTCGGCGACGAACACCGGGATGGGCCGGCCGTTCACCGGGTTGGTCGCGAACGAGCCCGTGAAGACGCCGGTCTTGTCGCGGTGCTCGGTCTGTCGCTCGACCTCGGTCTTCAGCGCGGCGGCGGCGCGGTAGGCGGCGACGGCCTCGGCCGGGGTGACTGCCCCACCCGTCCAGGCCGGTGCGACGTCGCCCGGCCAGGCCTGGGTCGTCAAGGTGTCGACCAGCGGGTGCTCAGGTGCGACCACCATGAACGTCGCCCCGAACAGCGTGTCGGGACGGGTGGTGAACACCTCGAGGTCGCCTGCGCCGGTGGCGAAGCGCACCAGCGCGCCCTCGGACCGGCCGATCCAGTTGCGCTGCATCAGCTTGATCGGCTCGGGCCAGTCGAGTCGGTCGAGGTCGGCAAGCAGCCGGTCGGCGTAGGCGGTGATGCGCATCATCCACTGGCGCAGGTTGCGCTTGAACACCGGGAAGTTGCCGACCTCGGAGCGCCCGTCGGCGGTGACCTCCTCGTTGGCCAGAACCGTGCCCAGCCCGGGGCACCAGTTGACCGGCGCCTCGGACAGGTAGGCCAACCGGTGCTGGTCGAGCACGCCCCGCTGCTCGGGCACGCTCAGCTCGGACCACGCACGCCCGTCAGGGGTCGACCGAGTTCCGGCGGCGAGCTCGTCCACGAGCTCGGCGATCGGCCGCGCCCGCCCGAGGCTGCCGTCCGGGCGCACGGCGTCGGGGTCGTACCAGGAGTCGAAGATGCGGCTGAAGATCCACTGGGTCCAGCGGTAGAACTCCACGTCGGTGGTCGCCACCGAGCGCCGGGCGTCGTGGGCGAGACCGAGCCGGCGAAGCTGGCGACGCATGTTGGCGATGTTCGCCTCGGTCGTGATGCGCGGGTGCTGCCCGGTCTGCACCGCGTACTGCTCGGCGGGCAGCCCGAACGCGTCGTACCCCAGCGCGTGAAGCACGTTGACGTCGTTCATGCGGTGGAAGCGTCCGACGACGTCGGTGGCGATGTACCCGAGGGGGTGCCCGACGTGCAGCCCGGCACCGGAGGGGTAGGGGAACATGTCGAGCACGTACAGCTTCTCGCGAGCGCTCGCGTCACCGTCGCCGACCATCGGGCCTGACGGGTTCGGCGCCTCGAAGGTGCCGTTGCTCTCCCAGTGGCCCTGCCAGCGCTCCTCGATGCTCGCAGCCATGGCCGCGTCGTACCGGAAGGGGGCCGCGCCCGACTCCCCTGCTACGGCCGGGTTCGGGGGCTGCGTCTGGGTCATGTGATCCTCGTCGGGCTCTCGGTCGGTTCCGCAGAAGCCGCGAAACGTGCAGGGTGAGAGATTACTCGGACGCGGCGAGCACCCTGGCCACGACTCGGCCCACCTCGGCGTGCGTGGCCCAGTCCCAGTGCAGACCGTCAGGGTTGCCGCGTCCTTCGTCGTGCATGGGGGAGACCAGCGGCTCCAGGTCGACGAAGGCGAGTGCGTTCGCGGCGGCGTAGCGGCGCGCGCTCGCCACCGACGCTGCGTAGTGCCGGTTGGACGGGTAGGCGTCGGTACGCCACGGGCTCGGACCCTGCAGGACGAGACGCACGTCGGGCCGGTGGTGGCGGATCGCGGCGATCATGCGCGTCCAGTAGTGCTCGGTGGCGCTCTGCGGGAGCTGGCGCACGGCGCCGGCCGTCGCCCGCACGACGTGCGGGTGGGCGCTGAGGTAGGCCGAGCGCACCCGCCGGCGCAGCGACCCCGAACGGACGTACGGGATCGCCTCGCGCGCCCAGACCGGCAACGAGGCCGGTACGGCGTCCATCGAGCCGACACCGATCACACAGGCAGACAGCGCAGGGTCGGCCAGCGTCGTCCAGACACGAGGGTCCTTCGTCAGCGCCCACCAGCCGTCCCGGCTCGTCCAGCCCGCGCGGGCGACGACATCGGCGTTCCATCCCAGGGCGGTGACGGTGACGTTGGACCACAGCCGGGGCTCGGTGAGCAGCTCGGCCCGCTCCGGGCCGTGGAACGCAAGGGAGTCACCGACCACCAGCAGCCGGGAGCCGCTCATCGCGGCTCGACGCGGTAGCGAAGGCGCACCGCCGCCGCCCCGGGCTCACTGACGTCCAGCAGCGCGAGCCGGTGCCGGCCGGTACCGCTGCCCCACAGCGAGACACCGTCGCCGAGCACGTGCGGGGTCACGGTCAGGTCGAGCTCGTCCACCAGGTTCGCGGCCAGCAGCGCGCGCACCAGCACTCCCCCACCGACCACCCAGACCCGGCCGAACCCACGCAGCCGGTCGACGAGAGCGCCCAGGTCGGCACCGTCGTCGAGGGTGACGCCGTCGGGAAGGTCGGACACGCCCTGCGAGGTGACGACGACGCACGGACGACCGGCGTAGGGCCAGTCCGGCACCGACCTCGCCACCTCGAACGTGCGCCGGCCCATGAGCAGCGCATCGACGCCGGCATAGAACTGCTCGTAGCTGCTGCCCGCCTCGGCGACGTCGTCGAGAAACCCGAGCCCGTCGTCCACCTCGGCGAGAAAGCCGTCCAGCGACACCGCGGCATAGACGACGACGCCGACGTGCTCGTGGGGCGCGGGATCGGCGTGGCCGGTCATGGACGGACGGTAGCCCGGGCGGCAGGGCGCGCGGCAATCATGAGCAGCGCCGCCTGCCCCGCCACCACCCAGAGCCGCTGGGAGACACCGGGGTCGAGCGGCAGGGGGTTGAACGCCAGGAGCAGCGGCACGACCGCAGCGAGCAGGGCGGCCACGGCGGGGCCACGGCGTCCGGCCCGTCGATCGCCCGAGGCGAGAACCAGCAGCCCCACGCTGAGCAGAAGCTGGTAGCCGGCCACGGCGCCCGCGTGTACCTGCCCGGTCAGGCTGGGCTCGAGGACGAGTGGTCCGGCGTTGCAGCCGGCGGCACCGGCCGGGCAGTCGACGCGGAAGACGCCTCCCGCCGCCAGCGCGACGGCAGCCGCGGCGAGAAGCGGCGACCGGACGTGCCAGGCCGCCGCCAGCACCGCCATCGTGGCCGAGGCGAACATCAGCAGCCCCCACCCGGGATCGACGGACCCGGTCGCCGCGAGCGAGCTCAGGTAGTCCTGTGCGGGGTCGTAGCCCGGCTGCTGCGCCGCGCCGACGTACGCGAAGACCCAGAACCCGACCACTCCCAGCACGACGAGGAGTCGAGCCAGCAGGGTCTGGCGCGTCATGGCCTCGCGTCGGGGGGAACCAGGCCGAGCGCGACGGCCTCTTCCCAGAGCTCCTCGCGCACGTCCGGGTGGGCGCACTGGGTGATCAGCTGCTCGGCCTGCTCACGCTGGCTGCTACCCCAGATGGTGGCGGCACCGTTCTCGGTGATCACGGCACTGTGCTGGAAGGACGTCAGCGGCTCGTCGATCAGCGGGATGATCGTCGACACCTTGGCCTTGCGGTGCCACGAGCGCAGCGCGATGAAGGCCTGCCCGCCCGGGGAGTGCAGCGCCCCGACGATGAAGTCGGTCTGCCCCCCGAAGCCGGAGTAGATGCGGCCGTTGATGCGCGAGGCGTTGGCCTGGCCGAACAGGTCGACCTGCATGGCCGTGTTCACCGACACCACCTGCGGGTTGCGCGCGATGGCGCCGGGGTCGTTCGTCCGTTCGGTGCGCAGCATGCGCACGCGCGGGTTGCGGTCGACCCACTCGTAGAGCTCGGTGGAGCCGAACAAGAACGACGCCACCAGCGGCCACCCCGGGTCGAGCACCCCCTGGCGCTCCAGCGCCAGCACGCCGTCGGAGAACATCTCCGACCAGATACGCAGGTGCGAGCGGTCGGTGAGGGCGTGCAGCGTGGCATCCGGGACGGCGCCGATACCCATCTGCAGCGTTGACCCGTCCAGCACCCGTGCTGCGACGCGGTTGCCGATCTCTGCAGAGATGTCATCGATCGGCATGTGGTGGGGCGTGGCCAGCGGCTCGTCCACCTCGACGAGGTAGTCGAGGTCTTCCACCGGCAGCACGGCGTCGCCGAACGTGTAAGGCATCTTCGCGTTGGCCTGCGCGACGATCGTCCCGCCGGCCATCCGCGCCGCCTCGATCGCCGCCGGCAGCACGTTGACCTCGATGCCCAGCGACACCGTGCCGTCGCGAGGCAGCGACGTGTGCAGGACGACGACATCGGGACGCAGCGTCGTGCGGTGCAGCAACGGCGCCAGCGAGAGCCGGCAGGGGACGTAGCGAAGCCGGGGCGACTTGCGCATGCCCTCGCCCACGAAGACGGTCTCCAGCGTCACCCCCTCGCGGTCGGGGAGGCCCGGCTGGGCGTTGAGAAGGCAGAGCCGGTAGGTCTCCACCGCTGCGTCGAGCACCTCGAGAACCTTGGTGGGGGCGGCGAAGTTGCCGCTGACGACGATCCGCGGCTCGTCGAGGCCGAGGGAGGAGAAGACACCGGTGAGCTGATCTAGGGTCACGACACGCACGGAGCCAAGCCTGCCTCGCAACGGCTGCGATGGGCAGGGACTTTCGACGTTGCTCGAGCATGCGAGGTATGTCACGGTCAGGTGGTGCGACGGCCGAGGGTTCGAGTGGCGCTCGGCAGCCCGCACGACTTCCCCGCCGACCTGGTGATCCTCCCCGGCCGCCGAGACGACGAGCCGGGACCGTCCGTCGTCGTGGTCAAGGCCCCACGGTTCAAGCCCCCGAACGGCCCCGAGCTTGCCCTGGCGACGACGTACCGGCACGCGATGGAGGTCGCGACGCGACGCGGTGCGCGGTCGATCGTGCTGCCCGCGGCCTTGGTGCAGGGCTCGTGGCCCCTGGACGACGTGACCCGCGTGGCCATGACCGTGCTCATGTCGACGCCGTCCCCGGTTCGCCAGGTCACGATCGCTGCGTCGACGGCGGCGATGCTGGAGCGATGGGCCGAGGCGATCGCCCGCGAGCCCTGACGTGATGTGGAGCTGAGGGGACTCGAACCCCTGACCCCCTCCATGCCATGGAGGTGCGCTACCAGCTGCGCCACAGCCCCTGATCCGCTGCCGAGGCAGCGAGAAACAGCGAAGGTCGAGTGTACCCGAACGCTCAGCCCTCCTCGATCGTCACCGGCTCCGGCAGCGTGCGCGCGTTGTGCTCGACGAGGGCCCAGTAGTCCGCGTGCGGACCACGGCGTCGTTCCACCATCGTCCAGGCGGTGTTCGAGATCACCCCGAGCGACCCGACCCGTTCCAAGGGCAGCCCGATCAGCTGCGCGACGGCCAGCCGAGCCGCGCCGCCATGGGTCGCGAGCACCGCGAGACCGTCCCCCACCTGGTTCGCGGCCCGCAGCACGGCGGCGAGCATGCGCGCGGCCACGTCGGTGCGCGACTCGCCTCCGCCCGGGTTGCGAAAGTGCGGGTCACCGCTCGCCCACGCTGCCCAGTCACCAGGGTGCCGGGCGCGGATCTCCTCACCCGTCAGACCCTGGAAGTGCCCTCCGTTGGTCTCCCGAAGGTCGGGGTCGAGCGTGACGGGCAGGCCCGTGACGTCAGCGAGCGCACGGGCGGTCTCGTGCGCCCTCGACAGGTCCGACGACACGATCAGGCTGGGCTCCAGCCGGGCCAGCATCACCGCCGCTCGCTGCGCCTGCGAAAGGCCGACGGCATCGAGCGGGACGTCGGTCTGGCCCTGGAAGCGACCCGCCTTGTTCCACGTCGTCTGCCCGTGCCGCCACAGGACGACGCGCGCGGCCGGGGCGGTGCCGGGCGGGGCCGGCGACGTGACCGAGCCCGTCATGACTGCTCTGCGACCCCGCTGACCGCCCCGGCGAGGTCGACCACGGGGCAGTCCTTCCACAGCCGCTCCAGGGCGTAGAACTCCCGGTCGTCCTTCGCCATCACGTGCACCACGAGGTCGCCGTAGTCCAGCAGCACCCAGCGGCCCTCCCGCTCGCCCTCACGACGCAAAGGTCGCCCGTCGACCTCGCGCAGGCGGTCTTCGACCTCGTCGACGACGGCCTTGACCTGCCGGTCGGTGTTGCCGGTGCAGAGCAGGAACACGTCGGCGATGCCGATCTGCTCGGAGACGTCGAACGCGATGACGTCGGTGGCGAGCTTGTCGTCGGCGGCAGCCGCAGCGATGCGGGCGTTGTCGATGCTGCGTTGCGTGGCACTCACGCGGTCAGGTCCTCCCCCAGGTCGGGTGCTGCGTACAGGTTGCGCTTGGAGACGTACTGGACGACGCCGTCGGGCACGAGGTACCAGATCGGCTCACCTGCGGCGACGCGGTCGCGGCAGTCGGTGGACGAGATCGCGAGCGCCGGCACCTCGACCACGCTCACCTTCTCACGCGGCAGGCCGTCGACGTTCAGGTCGTGCCCCGGGCGGGTACATCCGACGAAGTGCGCCAGCTCGAAGCAGTCGTCGGCGTCGTGCCAGGTGACGATCTTGGCCATCGCGTCGGCGCCGGTGATGAAGAACAGGTCCCAGTCGTCGCCGCGGGCGGCCCGGATGTCACGAAGGGTGTCGACGGTGTAGGTGGGGCCGGGCCGGTCGATGTCGACCCGCGACACCGAGAACCGGGGGTTGGACGCTGTCGCGATCACCGTCATCAGGTAGCGGTCCTCGGCGGGGGTGACCACCCGCTCGTCCTTCTGCCAGGGCTCCCCGGTGGGGACGAACATGACCTCGTCGAGGTCGAACCACGAGCGCACCTCGCTGGCCGCCACCAGGTGGCCATGGTGGACGGGGTCGAAGGTTCCCCCCATCACACCGAGACGCCGTCGGGTCATGGCGAGGCTAGGCGTGCGGGCGTCCCTTGCCGAACACCAGCGTGACCACGAGCAGGGCCATCAGCAGCACGAGCGCCGCGACACCGAACCAGATGGGTTCGAAGGCCAGCTCGTTCACGACCTCAGACATCAGCATGGGTGGTGGACTCCTTCAGCTCAGTTCGGTGGCCGGCTCGCGGTGAGGCGTGGCGCCAGCGTAGCGGCCCGCGGCGCACTCAGGTGCGCACGTGCCCGTCGCCGGTGACGACCCAGGTGGTGGAGGTCAGGGCGGAGAGCCCCATGGGTCCGCGGGCATGCAGCTTCTGCGTGGAGATGCCGATCTCTGCTCCCAGGCCCAGCTGCTCGCCGTCGGTGAAGCGGGTGGACGCGTTCACCATCACCGCGGCGGAGTCGACGCCGCTCACGAACGCGTGCACGGCGGTCACCGAGTCACTGATGATCGCCTCGGTGTGCCCGCTCGACCAGCGCCGGATGTGCTCCACGGCGTCGGGCAACGAGTCGACCACCCCGGCGGCCAGGTCGAGGGAGTAGTACTCCGCCGCCCAGTCGTCGTCGGTCACCGCCTCGGTGACGACGCCGGCCCGTGCACCCGCTGCGGCGACCCGCTCGTCGGCGTGCACGGTGACGCCGGCGTCACGCAGCGCCGGGAGCGCCGCCGCCAAGAACTCCTCGGCGACGTCGGCGTGCACCAGCAGGGTCTCCGCGGCGTTGCACACCGTCGGACGCTGCACCTTGGCGTTGATCAGGATGTCCAGCGCCTTGCGCTGGTCGGCGGCGGCGTCGACGTACACGTGCACGTTGCCGACCCCGGTCTCGATCACCGGCACCGTCGACTGCTCGACGACCGAGCTGATCAGCGCGGCACCACCCCGCGGGATGAGCACGTCGACCAGGCCCCGTGCGCGCATGAGGTGGGTGACCGAGTCGTGCGACGTGCCCGGCACGAGCAGGACGGCATCGGCGGGAAGCCCCTGGTCGACCAGTGCCTCGCGGAGCACGTCGACGAGCACGGTGTTGGTGTCGTAGGCCGAGGACGACCCGCGCAGCAGCACCGCGTTGCCCGACTTCAGGCACAGCCCGGCGGCGTCGACCGTGACGTTCGGTCGGGCCTCGTAGATCATCCCCACCACACCGAGGGGGACGCGCACCTGGCGCACGCCCAGCCCGTTGGGCAGCTGGTAGCCGGTGACGACCTCGCCCACCGGGTCGGGCAGCGCGGCGACCTGGCGCAGGCCGTTGGCGATCGCGGTGATGCGCTCGGCGTCCAGGGTGAGGCGGTCGATCAGGCCGGCGGCCGTACCCGCGGCGCGCGCCCGGTCGAGGTCGCGCTCGTTCACCGCCACCACGCGCGGCGTCGCGGCCTCCAGCGCGTCAGCCATGCCCAGCAGGGCGGCGTCCTTGGTCTCCCGGGTCAGCGGGGCGAGCAGGGCGGCAGCGGCGCGGGCCCGGCGGGCCACGGCGAGCACGGCGGCCTCGGTGGTCTCGGTCGTCTGCGCCTCGTCGGCCGCGTGCGCCGACCCGACGATCGTGTCAGTCATGGGGACAGGGTAGGCGCGCGGAAGACGACGAGGTCGTCAGCGTGCACGACCTCCCGCTCGTACTCCGGTCCGAGCTCGACCGCCAGGTCGCGGGTCGAGCGGCCCAGCAGCTGCGGCATCTCGGCGGCGTCGTAGTTGACCAGGCCGCGAGCCACCCGGCGTCCGTCGCCGGCAACCAGGTCGACCGGGTCACCGGCAGTGAACGCACCCTCCACCCGGGTGATGCCCGCCGGCAGCAGGGACGTACGCCGCTCGACCAGCGCCCGCACCGCGCCGTCGTCGAGGTAGATGCGTCCGTGCGACTCGGTGGCGTGCTCGAGCCACAGCAGCCGGGTCGCGCGCCGCGCGCGGCGTGGCCGGAACCAGGTGCCGACCGGCTCGCCGGCCAGGGCGGCGGCCGCGTCGTCGGCGCTCGCCAGGACGACGCCGATGCCCGACTCCGTCGCGATCTCGGCCGCCTCGATCTTGGTGGCCATGCCGCCGCTGCCCACTCCGGCGGCGCCGGACCGACCGGCGTCCACGCCGGCCACGTCCTCGGCAGAGACGACGTCGGTGAGAAGTCGCGCCCCGCCGCGGCGCGGGTCGGCGTCGTAGAGCCCGCCGGCGTCCGACAGCAGCACGAGGGCCTCGGCGTGCACGAGCTGGGCGACGAGTGCGGCCAGCCGGTCGTTGTCGCCGAAGCGGATCTCGTGCGTCGCGACCGTGTCGTTCTCGTTGACGACCGGGAGGACGCCCATCTCGAGCAGGCGGTGGAAGGTGCGGTAGGCGTTGCGGTAGTGGGTGCGCCGCGTCACGTCGTCCACGGTCAGCAGCACCTGGCCCACCGTCACGCCTCGCCGCGCGAACGCGGCGGTGTACTGGGCGAGCAGCAGGCCCTGGCCCACGCTGGCCGCTGCCTGCTGGGTGGCGAGGTCGCGGGGGCGGCGCACCAGGTTCAGCGGCGCGAGCCCAGCCGCGATGGCCCCGGACGAGACGAGCACCACCTCGACACCACGGTCACGCGTGTCGGCCAGGGTGTCGGCGAGGCGTTGAAGGGCGGCGACGTCGAGTCCGCCGGCCACGCTCGCCAGCGACGACGAACCGACCTTGACGACGACCCGCCGCGCATGGGCGAGGGAGTCCGAGCGGTGCAGCGCGGGCGGCGGGGCGGTCATCGCCCCTCCAGTCGAGGGTCACTCCCCCGCGGGCCGAGCAGCTCGGCGCCCGTGCCGATCATCGGCTCCCAGTCGAAGACGACCGCGTCGTCGTCCGAGCCGATCACCACCTCGTCACCGGCGTGGGCGCCCTGCTCGACGAGGGCCTTCTCGACGCCGAGGCGTTCGAGCCGGTCGGCGAGGTACCCGACGGCCTCGTCGTTGCTGAAGTCGGTCTGACGCACCCAGCGCTCCGGCCGGTACCCGCGCACCCTGAACCGGTAGCCCTCGTCGGCCTGCTCGCGGGTGACGGTGAAGCCGGCCTCGTCCAAGGGCTCGGGACGCAGCACGAGTCGGGTCGGGGCCGCCTCGGGGGCGGCGGCGCGCGTCGCCAGCACGATGTCGGACATGGCGTAGCGCAGCGGTTGCAGCCCGGCGTGCGTGGCGGCGGAGATGACGTGCACCGGCCAGCCGCGTGCCTCGAGGTCGGGCCGCACCATCTCGGCCAGGTCGGCCGCCTCAGGCACGTCCACCTTGTTCAGGGCGACGATGCGGGGCCGGTCGGCGAGCCCGCCGTAGGCGGCCAGCTCGCGCTCGATCACCTCGATGTCGCTGAGCGGGTCGCGGCCCGGTTCGAGCGTGGCGCAGTCCACCACGTGCACGAGCACCGAGCAGCGCTCGACGTGGCGCAAGAACTCGTGCCCGAGCCCACGACCGTCGCTGGCACCCTCGATGAGCCCGGGCACGTCGGCCACCGTGAAGCGTGCGTCCCCGGCCTCGACGACCCCGAGGTTGGGGACGAGCGTGGTGAAGGGGTAGTCGGCGATCTTGGGGCGAGCCGCCGACAGGGCTGCGACCAGGCTCGACTTGCCCGCGCTGGGGAACCCGACGAGGGCGACGTCGGCCACCGACTTGAGCTCGAGCGTGATGGTCGCGACGTCGCCGGGCTCGCCCAGCAGCGCGAACCCGGGGGCGCGTCGGCGGGGCGAGGCGAGGGCGGCGTTGCCGAGCCCGCCACGTCCGCCGCGAGCGACCACGTAGCGGGTGCCGGCCCCGACGAGGTCGACCAGCTCGGTGCCGGCGGAGTCCAGCACGACCGTGCCGTCCGGCACCGCGAGCACCACGTCGTCGCCGTCGTGGCCATGGCGGTTGTCGCCCTGCCCGGCGCGACCGCTCGTGGCCTTGCGGTGCGGCCGACGCTGGTAGTCCAGCAACGTCGTCACGCTCGGGTCGACGTGCAGGATCACGTCGCCGCCACGACCGCCGTTGCCGCCGTCCGGCCCGCCGAGCGGCTTGAACTTCTCGCGCTTGACCGACGCGCAGCCCGCTCCACCGTCACCGGCTGCGACGTGCAGCACGGCTCGGTCGACGAACGTGGGGATGGCCACGAGTGGTGACCGGGCGGGCTACTCCCCTGCGGGAGCGCCGACCGGAAGGATCTCTACGGTGCGTCGGCCACGGCGGCTGCCGAACTTGACCTCGCCGGCTTCGAGGGCGAACAGCGTGTCGTCCTTGCCGCGGCCGACGTTCGGGCCGGGGTGGAAGTGCGTGCCCCGCTGCCGCACGATGATCTCGCCGGCGTTGACCAGCTGACCGCCGAAGCGCTTGACCCCGAGCCGCTGGGCGTTGGAGTCACGACCGTTCCTGGACGACGATGCGCCCTTCTTGTGTGCCATCTCGCGCTCCCTACGCCTTGATCCCGAGAACCTTGACCTGGGAGTAGCGCTGGCGGTGACCCTGCCGACGCTTGTACCCGGACTTGTTCTTGTAGTGCTGGATGCGGATCTTCGGGCCCTTGACCTGCCCGAGCACCTCCGCGGTGACGCTGTAGCCGGCGAGGGCGTCGGCGTCGCTGGTCACGGCGTCGCCGTCGACCACCAGTACCGCCGGAAGCTCGACGGTAGCGCCGACCTCACCGGGGGCGTCGATCTCGATGACGTCGCCGACCTCGACCTTCGTCTGGCCACGGCCGTTGCGCACGATCGCGTACACCGCACACTCTCTCTCTCGCCAGCGTCGTGCTGGCCTG
Source organism: uncultured Actinomycetota bacterium (assembly GCA_963714455.1). Classification (GTDB taxonomy): domain Bacteria; phylum Actinomycetota; class Actinomycetes; order Jiangellales; family Jiangellaceae; genus CAVQGZ01. The sequence goes on along the minus strand of CAVQON010000020.1, from coordinate 258,503 downwards.
CTTGCAGGCTTCTCGTTGCGGATCGCAGGGCCGACCTCGACCAGGCGTGAGCCTGGTCGGCGGGCGAACCGTTGTCGCGTGCCTGGGGGCGTAACCGGTGGTCAGGGGCGTGAGTCCAGGCCGACCCACCATGGTACGGACCGGCCCCGACCAGGGTCAAACTGTGGCGTCGCCGTCGGTCGGCGCCTCGGGGGTCGCCGGCTCCGCCTTGGCCTTGCTGCGGGTGGACGACGCCGACTTCTTGCGGGTCGTGGCTGCCTTGCCCGTCTTCGGGCCGGCCTTGCCGCGACGGGGCTCGCGCTCCTGCTGCTTCGGGACGGGAACGGGCTCGCTCGTGGTGGTCAGGCCCCGCCCCCCGCAGCAGTCGCACGGCGTGCTGAAGGTCTCGAGCAGACCGGTACCGATGCGCTTGCGCGTCATCTGCACCAACCCCAGCGAGGTGACCTCGGCCACCTGGTGGCGCGTGCGGTCGCGCGCCAGGCACTCCACCAGACGGCGCATGAGCAGGTCACGGTTGTTCTCCAGCACCATGTCGATGAAGTCCACGACGATGATGCCGCCGATGTCGCGCAGCCGAAGCTGGCGGGCCACCTCTTCGGCCGCCTCCAGGTTGTTCTTGGTGACGGTCTCTTCGAGGTTGCCGCCACGTCCGGTGAACTTGCCGGTGTTGACGTCGACGACAGTCATCGCCTCGGTGCGGTCGATCACCAGCGACCCGCCTGACGGCAGCCACACCTTGCGCTCCAGCGCCTTCGCGATCTGCTCGTCCACCCGGTAGTGCTCGAAGACGTCGTCGTCTGACTCCCACCGCTCCAGGCGGTCGGTCAGCGCCGGCGCGACATGCGTGACGTAGGGCTCGATGGTGTCCCAGGCGTCGTCACCGGCGACCACGAGCTTGGCGAAGTCCTCGTTGAACAGGTCGCGGACGATCTTGACGGTCAGGTCGGGCTCGGCGTAGAGGGCGGCCGGTGCCGATCCGGACTTGACCTTGCGCTCGATGTCTTCCCACTGGGCCTTGAGCCGCGCGACGTCGCGGCGCAGCTCGTCCTCGCCGGCTCCCTCGGCTGCGGTGCGGATGATCACCTCGGCCTCGTCGGGCACGACGTCCTTGAGGATGGTGCGCAGCCGGGAGCGCTCGGAGTCGGACAGCTTGCGGCTGATGCCGCTCATCGAGCCACCGGGGACGTAGACGACGAAGCGGCCGGGCAGGCTGATGCTGCTCGTCAGGCGGGAGCCCTTGTGCCCGATGGGGTCCTTGGTGACCTGGACGAGCACGCTCTGCCCGCTGGTGAGCGCCTCCTCGATGCGCTTGGGCTTACCCTCGCTCTTGCTCCAGTCGACCTCGCCGGCGTAGAGCACGGCGTTGCGACCGCGGCCGATGTCGATGAACGCGGCCTCCATCGCCGGCAGCACGTTCTGCACCTTGCCGAGGTAGATGTTGCCGATGATGCTGCGCTGGGTGCCCTGGTCGACGTAGTGCTCGACGAGCATGCCGTCCTCGAGCACGGCGAGCTGGGTCAGCGAGTCGTCGCCGGTCCCCTTCTGGCGCACCACCATGACGCGCTCGACGGACTCGCGGCGCGACAAGAACTCCGACTCGCTCATGATGGCGGGACGGCGGCGACCGGAGTCGCGCCCGTCGCGACGGCGCTGGCGCTTGGCCTCGACTCGCGTCGAGCCCTTGGTGGCGGTGATCTGGTTGTCGGACTTGCGGGTCTCGCGCACCCGCACGACCGTCTCTTCGGGGTCGTCGGTGCGCGGCTCGGCCGCCTCGCCGGAGCCCGACTTGCGGCGCCGACGGCGCCGCCGCCGCGAGGACGCGCTGGTGCCGTCGCCGTCGCCAGCGTCGCCGCTCCCGGAGTCCCCACCGGCTGCCTCGCCGCTGCCGTCGCCGGCCGTCTCCCCGGACTCGGCGCCGCCGGCCTGGCCGGCGGACCGGTCGCTGTCGGCGGATGCTCCCGACTCGGCGTCCTGCTCCTCACCAGTCGCGCTGTCCGGCTGCTCGCCGGCCGGCTTGCGTCGTCCACGACCGCCACGACGACGGCGCTTGCGCTGACCCGTCTGGTCGTCGCCGTCCGCGCCCGCGTCGCCGTCGGCGTCCGGGGTGTCCGGCGTGGCCGCGGAGTCGCCGGGATCGGAGTCTCCGGTCGGCTCGGCCGCGGCCGGCTCAGGCTTCGTCGCCTTGGTTGTCTTGGTTGTCTTCGTGGCCTTGGTCGCCGTGGCCTTCGTCGGCGCCGCAGTCGGTTCCGCCGCCTCGTCGTCGGCCGGCGCTTGCTCGGCCGCGGGCTTGGAGGTGGCCCGGCGCCGGCGGGGCGCGGGGGCCGTCGCCTCAGCGGGCTGGAACAGCGGGACGGCCGGCACCTGCGCCGGAGGCGAGGGCGGCGTGGCCGTGGCCTCGGTGGGGGCGCTCGGCTCGGTCGGCTCGGCGGCGGTGAACGTCGGCGCGGGCGGACCGGCGGGACGCTGCGCTGCCCGGCGGCGGCGCTTCGGCGGCGTTGGCTCCGCGGGCTCGGGAGTCGAGTCCGCGGCGGCGGGCGTGGGGTCTGGGGTGGGGGTCGTGCGGGTGTCGTCTGGCACCGGAGTGTGTCTCCTCGTCGCCCGCCGCTCGGCGGGGGTGTCGCGTCCTGTCCGGGCGGACCGGGACGTCAAAGCCTGTGGTGTGCGAGCCCCCGGTACTTCGCCGCACTGCCGCCGCCGCGGGTTCGGGCCAGAGTGTGGCGCCGGTCGCGGCCTTTCACGTCAGCGGGTCGAGCACCGTGCCGGTCTCTTCGTCGAGCAGGCCCTGCGCAAGCCGCGTAGCCACTACTGGCACGGGCGGCGTGAGCCCGGCAACGTCTCGGAGTCCAGCAAGGACGTCGTCCGGTCGTACGGACGGGGTTCCGTGTCGCACGACCGCCTGCAGTATCGCACAGGCACCGTCCGCCTCGGGGGTGTCACGCACGTCTGCGCTGATCAGCGCGGCGCGCACGTCGATCTCGGTGCGCCCCGACTTGGTGGTGCGCGGCACCCGCAGCTCGGTCAGCGCCAGCACGGCCGCCACAGCGCCCTCGAGCGTGGCGGAGTCGACGCCGGCGAAGACGAACCGCCAGGACGACGCCGCGGCCGGCCCGGTGAGCCGCTCGCCGAGCGATGCGCCGCTGCCCTCGACAACCCTGAGCACGTCCAGCCCATCCGGCAGCGCGACATCCAGCGCCGCTGCCACCTCATCGGGGTCGCGGCGCTCCTGCAGGGCGATCTCGACGTACTCGGCCTCGCTCGCGACCCCCGTCGGGACCGCCGGGAGGTAGGAGATCTTCGGGTGCGGGCTGAACCCCTGGGAGTAGGCCATGGGCAGACCGGCCCGCCGCAGCGCGCGCTCGAGCGCCCGCTGGAAGTCGCGCACGCTGGCAAAACGCATCCGTCCGCGCTTGGCGTAGCGGATGCGCAGCCGTTGCACCGCTGGGGGCTGCGGGTGCGGCGCCTCGCGGTTCTGCACCGCGGGACGGGCGTCCGGCGCCTCGCTCACCGGGAGACGGGTGCCAGCGGCAGCAGACGACGACCGGTGGGACCGATCTCGATGGTGCTGCCCAGGCTCGGGCACACACCGCAGAAGTAGCAGGCGTCCCAGCGGCAGTCCTCGACGTCAGGAGACGTCTCGTCGAGCGACTCCTGCCAGTCCTCCCACAGCCACTGCTTGTCCAGGCCGGAGTCGAGATGGTCCCAGGGCAGCACCTCGTCGTGGGCGCGTTCCCGGGTGGTGAACCAGTCGACGTCGACGCCGGTGCCGGCCAGTGCTGTGTCGGCGGCGGCCATCCAGGCGTCGAACGAGAAGTGCTCGCTCCACCCGTCGAAGCGCCCACCGTCGCGCCAGACCTGCTCGATCACCCCGCCGACCCGACGGTCACCGCGGGAGAGCAGGCCCTCCACGATGCCCGGGCGTCCGTCGTGGTAGCGCAGCCCGATGGCCTTGGCGTAGTTGCGGTCGCGGCGCAGCTCGTCGCGCAGCTTGAACAGGCGCGCATCGGTGGTCTCGTGGTCGAGCTGGGCAGCCCACTGGAAGGGGGTGTGCGGCTTCGGCACGAAGCCCCCGATCGAGACGGTGCAGCGGATGTCGCGTCGTCCGGCAGCCTCACGCCCGGTACGAATCACCTCGCGGGCGAGCTCGGCGATCTGCAGCACGTCCTCGTCGGTCTCCGTGGGCAGGCCACACATGAAGTAGAGCTTCACGTGCCGCCACCCGTTGGCGTAGGCGGTGGCGACCGTGCGGATCAGGTCGTCCTCGGTGACCATCTTGTTGATCACCTTGCGCATGCGCTCCGAGCCGCCCTCCGGGGCGAACGTGAGGCCGGAACGCCGTCCGTTGCGGGCCAGCTCGTTGGCCAGCGTCACGTTGAACGCGTCGACTCGCGTGCTCGGCAGCGAGAGCGACGTGTTCGTCCCCTCGTAGCGGTCGGCCAGGTCGGTGGCGATCTCGCCGATCTCGGAGTGGTCGGCGCTCGACAGGCTGAGCAGCCCGACCTCCGACAACCCGGACGCCGCCAGCCCCGCGTCGACCATCTGGCCCACGGTGGTGATGCTGCGCTCACGCACCGGGCGGGTGATCATCCCGGCCTGGCAGAACCGGCAGCCACGGGTGCAGCCGCGAAAGATCTCGACGCTGTAGCGCTCGTGCACCGTCTCGGCCAGCGGCACGAGCGGCTTGGCCGGGTAGGCCCACGAGTCGAGGTCGGCCACGGTGTGCTTGTGGACGCGGGCCGGCACGCCGTCCCGGTTCGGGGTCACCGCGGCGATGCGACCGTCGCCTGCGTAGGCGACGTCGTAGAAGCGCGGGACGTAGACCCCGCCGCCGGCCGCGAGCCGGGCGAGCAGAGCCGCGCGGCCACCCGGACGGCCCTCACCCTTCCAGCGGCGCACCACGTCGGTGATGGCCGTGACGATCTCTTCGCCGTCGCCCAGGACGGCCGCGTCGACGAACGCGGCGATCGGCTCGGGGTTGAACGCGGCGTGCCCGCCAGCGACGACGACGGGGTGCGACTCGTCCCGGTCGGCGGCATGCAGCGGGATGCCGGCCAGGTCGAGCGCCGTCAGCAGGTTCGTGTAGCCCAGCTCCGTCGAGAACGAGACGCCGAGCAGGTCGAACGCGCCCACCGGGCGGTGCGCGTCGACCGTGAACTGAGGGACGGCGTGCTCGCGCATGAGCGCCTCGAGGTCGGGGAGCACCGCGTAGGTGCGCTCGGCGAGCGTGTCAGCCTGCTCGTTGAGCACCTCGTACAGGATCTGCACGCCCTGGTTGGGCAGACCTACCTCGTAGGCGTCCGGGTACATGAGCGCCCAGCGCACGGTGCGTGCGTCGTCGCCCCACGGCTTCACGACGCTGTTGAGCTCACCGCCGACGTACTGCACGGGCTTACGGACCCGCGGCAGCAGCGGTTCGAGCAGGGGGAAGAGCGAGTCCACCGGCTCAGCCGAGCGCCGGGAACCAGAGGGCGAGCTCGCGCGTCGCCGACTCCGGCGAGTCCGAGGCGTGCACGAGGTTCTCCGAGCCCGACAGCGAGAAGTCGCCGCGAATGGTGCCCGGAGCCGCCGTGCGGCCGTCCGTCGACCCGATCAGACCGCGCACCACGGAGACCGCCTGGTCGCCCTCGACCACCATCGCGACGAGCGGGCCGCCGGTGATGAACGCGCGCAGCTCGGGGTACCAGCCCTTCGCCACGTGCTCGGCGTAGTGGGCGTCGGCAAGGTCGGCGTCGATCTGCTGCATGTGCATGGCCGAGATCACCAGACCCTTGCGCTCGAAGCGGGTGACGATCTCGCCCATCAGTGCACGGCGAACCGCGTCGGGCTTGAGCAGGACGAGCGAGCGCTCGGACACAGGTGACTCCTCGGTGGTGGGGTGGGGTGGCTGGCGCGCCGGTGACGTCCGGCTCATTCTCCCCTATCGGCGCCGGATGCCTTGTCGGCCTCGACCTGGCGGGCGATGCGCAGCGCGGAGTACCAGAGCAGCGCGAAGATACCGCCCAGCACGAACATGGCCGGCACGACGAAGCCGAGGGCGATGGCCAGCACCTGGACGACCCAGCCCAACGAGTACCCCCAGCCACGTCCGAGCCCGCCGATGGCGACGATGCACAGCGCGATGAGCACCACACCCGCCGGGATCGCGACCCACGGGTTGATGTCGGCGATGGTGACCGCCACGGGAATCACCAGCAGCAGCACCATCGACTCGAGCCCGAGCACGCCGGACGCCAGACCACGCACGGCTACGAGCCTGCCAGCAGCGCTCGCGCTTGGCCTGCTGTGATCACCGATCCGGTCACCACCACGCCCGTCCCGCCGGTGGCGTCGGGGTCGTCGACCAGGGCGATGGCCGCGTCCAGCGCGTCGGGCAGCCCCGGCTCGACGATGACGCGGTCGTCGCCGAACACCTCCACCGCGATCGCGGCCAGGTCGTCGACCGGCATCACTCGTGGGGTCGCCGCCTGCGTCACCACGACGCTGTCGAGCACCGGCTCCAGCGCGCCCAGCAGGCCGGCGGCGTCCTTGTCGGCCAGCACGCCCACGACACCGACGAGCCGGTCGAACGAGAACTCCTCGACCAGGGCCGTGGCCAGGGCCTGAGCGCCGTGCGGGTTGTGCGCAGCGTCCAGCATGACGGTCGGTCCGGTGCGCACAACCTCCATCCGTCCGGGCGAGACGACAGCGGCGAACCCCTCTCGGATCGTGTCGGCCTCGATCATGCGATCCCCGGCGCCGAAGAACACCTCGACGGCGGCCAGGGCGAGGGCGGCGTTGTGTGCCTGGTGCGCCCCGTGCAGCGGCAGGAAGACCTCGTCGTAGACGCCGGCGGGCGTCTGGAGCGCGAGCAGCTGGCCGCCGACGGCGACGGCCCGGTGACGGACGCCGAACTCCAGGCCTTCACGCAGGACGCTGGCACCGACCTCGCCGCTGCGCGTCATCAGCACCTCGGCTGCTGGCAGCTTCTGCTGGGCGAGCACCGCCACGGCGCCGTCCTTGATGATGCCGGCCTTCTCCCCGGCGATGGCTTCGATGTCAGGCCCGAGGTACTCCATGTGGTCGAGGTCGATCGGCGTGATCACCGCGACCGTCCCGTCGGCCACGTTGGTGGCGTCCCAGGTGCCCCCCATGCCCGTCTCGATGACCGCGACCTCGACCGGTGTGTCGGCGAAGCCGGCGAACGCCATCGCGGTGAGCACCTCGAAGTACGAGAGCGGGGTGTCGTGGAACTGCGCGTCCACGAGTCCGAGGTAGGGCTCGATGTCGTCGTAGATCTCGACGAACCGCTCCGCGCTGATGGGCTCGCCGTCGATCAGGATACGTTCGCGCACGTCCACCAGGTGGGGGCTGGTGACCAGCCCGGTGCGCAGCCCGAACGCGCGCAGCACCGACTCGACCATGCGGGCTGTGGACGACTTGCCGTTCGTCCCCGCGACGTGGATCACGGGGTAGGCGCGCTGCGGGTCACCCAGCAGGTCGACGAGCGCGGCGATGCGGTCCAACGAGGGTTCGAGCTTGTTCTCCGGCCAACGCGTCAGCAGCGCTGCCTGCACCTGGGCGTAGCGATCGGTGTCGGGCGCGGTGTCGGCTGCCCCAGGTTCGGCCATGATCGGCGCAGTCTACGGCCCACCTAGACTCGCCCCCATGCAGCGAGAGGTGCCGGACAAGCCCGGACTCGAAGGCCTGGAGTCCACGTGGACGACCGCGTGGGCCGAGCAGGGGACGTACCACTTCGACCGGACGGCGACCCGCGAGCGCGTCTACTCCATCGACACCCCGCCGCCGACGGTGTCGGGGTCGCTGCACGTCGGCCACGTCTTCAGCTACACGCACACCGACCTGATCGCCCGTTACAAGCGCATGCGCGGCTTCGAGGTGTTCTACCCGATGGGGTGGGACGACAACGGCCTCCCGACTGAGCGACGCGTGCAGAACTTCTTCGGGGTGCGCTGCGACCCCTCCCAGCCCTACGACCCCGACCAGGCGCTGCCCGACAAGCCGTCGAGCAACCCGGCCCAGCAGATGCCGGTGTCGCGCAAGCGGTTCGTCGAGCTGTGCGAGCAGCTCACCGAGGACGACGAGAAAGCCTTCGAGGCGCTGTGGCGCCGTCTGGGGCTGTCGATCGACTGGCGGCACACGTACCAGACCATCGACGACGGTTCGCGGGCCACGAGCCAGCGGGCCTTCTTGCGCAACCTGGCGCGCGGCGAGGCCTACCAGGCCGAGGCGCCCACGCTGTGGGACGTCACGTTCCGCACCGCTGTTGCGCAGGCTGAGCTCGAAGACCGCGAGCGGCCGAGCGCCTACCACCGGGTGGCCTTCTACCAGGTCGCGAGCGCCGAGCCGGACGACCGGAGTGCACCGGTCTGGATCGAGACGACCCGGCCCGAGCTGATCCCGGCCTGCGTGGCGCTCGTCGCCCACCCTGACGACGAGCGCTACCAGCCGATGTTCGGCTCGACCGTCCGCTCGCCCCTGTTCGACGTGGACGTGCCGGTGCTGGCCCATCCGCTGGCCGAACCCGACAAGGGGTCGGGCATCGCCATGATCTGCACGTTCGGCGACGTGACCGACGTGACGTGGTGGCGCGAGCTCGCGCTGCCGACCCGTCCGGTGATCGGGTGGGACGGGCGCCTCACCCGGGAGATGCCTGCCTGGATCACCTCGGAGTCGGGCCAGAAGGCGTACGCCGAGCTGGGCGGCAAGACCGCGCACGCGGCCAAGGAGCGCATCGCCGAGCTGCTCACCGAGGCCGGCCACACCGAGGGTGAGCCGAAGCCGATCACCCACCCGGTCAAGTTCTTCGAGAAGGGTGACAAGCCGCTCGAGATCGTCACGACCCGCCAGTGGTACATCACCAACGGCGGGCGTGAGCCGGCGCTGCGCGAGCAGCTGCTGGCCCGCGGCGCCGAGCTGGCGTGGCACCCGGAGTACATGCGGCACCGGTACGAGTCGTGGGTCGGCGGGCTCAACGGCGACTGGCTGATCAGCCGCCAGCGGTTCTTCGGCGTGCCCATCCCGCTGTGGTACCAGCTCGACAGCGACGGCAACCCGCTGTTCGACGACCCGATCACCCCCGACGAGTCGCACCTGCCCGTCGACCCGCAGGCCGACGCGCCCACCGGCTACACCGACGACCAGCGCGGCGTCCCGGGCGGGTTCATCGGCGACCCCGACGTGATGGACACCTGGGCGACGTCGTCGCTCAGCCCGCAGATCGCCGGCGGGTGGGAGCGCGACCCCGACCTGTTCGACCGGGTCTACCCGATGGACCTGCGTCCGCAGGCGCACGAGATCATCCGCACCTGGCTGTTCTCGTCGGTGGTGCGCGCGCACCTGGAGTTCGACGCGCTGCCGTGGTCGGACGCGGCGATCAGCGGCTGGATCCTCGACCCCGACCGCAAGAAGATGTCGAAGTCGAAGGGCAACGTCGTCACCCCGATGGGGCTGCTCGACGACCACGGCTCCGACGCCGTGCGGTACTGGGCGGCCAGCGGGCGTCCGGGCACCGACACCGCCTTCGACGTCGGTCAGATGAAGATCGGCCGACGCCTGGCGATCAAGATCCTCAACGCGTCGAAGTTCGTGCTGGGCATGGAGTCGACAGGCTCGCACGACCTCGCCGCCGTCACGAACCCGCTCGACCAGGCGATGCTCGCCGGCTTGGCCGAGGTCGTGGAGCGTGCGACCACGGCGTTCGAGGCCTACGACTACACCCGCGCCCTGGAGGCGACCGAGACGTTCTTCTGGACGTTCTGCGACGACTACCTCGAGATGGTCAAGGAACGTGCCTACGGCGGACGAGGCGAGGCCGACGCAGCCTCCGCGCACGCCGCGCTCGACCTGGCCCTGTCGGTGCAGCTCCGCCTGTTCGCCCCGTTCCTGCCCTTCGCCACCGAAGAGGTGTGGTCGTGGTGGCAGCAGGGGTCGATCCACCGGGCGTCGTGGCCGAGCGTGGACGAGGTGCGTGCAGCCGCCGGCCAGGGCGACCCCGAGGTGCTGACTGCCGCCTCCGTCACGCTCTCGGCGCTGCGCAAGGCCAAGAGCGAGCGCAAGCTGTCGATGCGCGCCGAGCTCGCCTCGGTCGTGGTGCGCGGACCGGAGGCCGAGGTGCACCGGGCGAGCGCGGTGGCTGCTGACCTGCGCGCAGCCGGACGAGTGGTCGGCGACTTCGACTTCGAGCCGGCCGACGGCGGCCTGCTGACGGTCGACGTCGTGGTCGCCGACACCGGGTGATGCTCGGCGTCGAGACGTTCGACGACGCTGACGCCTTCTTCGTCGCCGCCGAACCGGTGCTGAGCGCCGACCCGGCCGGACACACGGTGATCGCCTCCGTGCTCGCCGACGTGCGCGTCGGGGCTCGTTCGTACCCCGGTGCCCGCTGGTTCGTCGTCAGGGACGGCGAGGCGCCGGTCGGCGCGGTCATGCATACGCCGCCCTACTCGCCCTACCTCGGGCCCATGCCGGAGCAGGCGGGCGCCCTCGTCGCCGACGCGATCGCAGAGTCAGCAGACGGGACCACCGCCGACGTCGCGGGCTTCAACGGCGAGGTCGCGGTCACCCGCGCGGCGGTGACCCGGTGGCAGCAGCGCTTCGGCGGCCCGCCTCTGGCAGCGACGGTCAGCATGCGGCTGTACCGCCTCGACGCGCTCCGGGTGCCGCACGTGCCAGGCTCGGCCCGCACCGCGACGGCCGACGACTGGGACGTGCTGCACGACTGGCACCTGTCGTTCGCCGCGGAGATCGCCCACCCGGCGCACGAGATCGAGACGGTTCTGCGCGTCCGCCTCGGACGGCAGCTTCTCATGGTCTGGGAGGACGGCGCCCGGCCGGTGGCCATGGCCGGGCGCACCGAACCGGCCGCCGGCGTCGTCCGCGTCGGTCCGGTGTACACCCCGCCCGAGCACCGTCGCCGCGGGTACGGCTCAGCGGTGACGGCGGCCGCGTCCGCAGCCGCCCGACGTGCGCCCGCGACGGGTGAGGTGGTGCTGTTCACCGACCTGGGCAACCCGACCTCGAACAAGATCTACACCGAGATCGGGTACCGCCCGGTCCGCGACTACCTCGAGGTGGCGTTCACCCCCATGGGTTAGGCCGTCGTCCGCCGGCGGCGCACCAGCGCCCAACCCAGCAACGCCGCTCCCGTCAGCACGAGCGTCGCCGCCGTGGCCACGATCGGCACGAGCCCGTCCGCCCCCGTGGGCGGCATCGTCGGAGGCTGCGTCGGTGGCTGGGTCGGTGGCTGGGGCGGCTTGGGTCGGCGCCGTGAACGTGTTCGTCGCCGTCACCGTGACCCGGTCCCCGGAGGACACCACCACCGAGCCGGGCTCCACCACAGCTGGGCCGTCGGCCCCACCGTAGGGAGCCAGCTCAGCGACGGTGCACTCGGCGCCGACCGGGATCCCGTCGACGTCGACCGACAGCACGCGCCACTACGGGCGAACCCCTGGCCAGTCAGCCCTCTCCTCATTCGTTCGCCAGGACCCCGGATCGAGCGAGGACCACGCACTGACCCGCATCCGCCGGAAGGTCGCCCGACACGCTCCAGGCGATCGACTCCACCAGCCGGCACGCTCTCCTCGACCGTTGCCAACTGCAGCAGAGTTGCCGTCGAGTCCGGGGCGTTCCATGCGACGGCTATCGCGATGTCTCGCGCGTCGTCCGCAGAATTGACGACCCTACCCTCCGCAGTCACCAACCCTGCCTCGGTGGGGCACGAGTCGATCGTGACATCGGAGCGGATTCCTTCCCAGCCATCCACGAGTTGCGGGACCTGCTGAGTCTCACCCTGTTGTGCGAACCGGTGCTGACGACTCACCGTCGGACACGTCCGGGTGAACGGCGCCCGCAGACGCAGGTGGTGTCTGCTCGGCCTCGATCCGATTCGGTGAGGACTCATCGGATGCAGCGCAGCCACCCAGCAAACCCAAGACTGCAAGGCCTCCAAGCACCGTCGCCATGCGGTTTCTCATTGCGCATCCTCCTTCCTCTGGTGACGACGATCTGTCGCAGGATTCACCGCGGTCACCGTGGTGGTGTCGGGTCGGTCACGTCGCCCGTCGCCGCGGGCCACCGACCTCCTCGCGACCCGGTAGAGGGCTGGACGGAGGGATCGGTCTTCGGCGGCCCGACCGTCTCGTTGACGGTCGTGGTCGTGCGGCCCGGTCACGGGGTCCCGGTCGCCGTGCAGGTGAACAGCCACGTCTGCGTCAGGGCGGCCTGCGTCGACGCTGGTCGGTGTGTCGAGCAGGTTGTCGGCGTCCTCGTCGTCGGCGCGGCGTAGGTGACCGGCGAGCACGTGTCATCAGTGATCCGCTCGGCCACATCAGTCAGGGGTACGTCACCGGTGTTGGTCACCGTCGTAGGTGTAGGTGACCGTCACCGCTGCCCAGGAGCGTCGTCGGGTCGGCAGTCTTGACCACGTCGATCCCGGGGTCGAACGTCTGGACGAACGTCACGTCCGCCGCGAGCACCGGTGTCCGCAGCTCGAACGGTCGCCGCGCGATGTTGTCCCCGACGACGGCGCAGGTTGGTCTGGGCCTGGTCGAGTCGCCGCGCACTGTAGACCCCGTCCGGGGTCTCGTCAGCAGGTCGTCCTGGTTTCCGCCGACCTTCTCGACCAGCGTGGGGTCCGGCAGCGGGTCGGTGATGTCGCATCGATCAGGGTCACGTTGTCGTGTTCGTCGCGGTGAACGTGTAGGTGATCGTCTCCCCACCTCGACACCGACGTCTTGTCCGCCACCTTCACCAGCGTCAGGTCACGGTCTGCGTGAGGGCACCGTCACGGTGTCGGTCACGGCGGACGGTCGCGGTGTCGTCGGTCGCCGTAGCCGTGTTGCTCACCGCGCCGGCATCCAGGTCGGCCTGCGTCACCTGGTAGGTCGCCGTGCACTCCAGCACCCCACCCGGTGCCAGCGTCACCGGGGTGGTCACCGCGGTGCCCACCGGCGACTCACAGCTCAACGCCGACAGGTCCGGCAGCGGGTCGGTGATGTCGGCATCGGTCAGCGGTCACGTTGCCGGTGTTCGTCGCGGTGAACGTGTAGGTGATCGTCTCCCCCACACGTCGACACCGACGTCTTGTCCGCCACCTTCACCAACGTCAGGTCCGGGGTCTGGGTGCCGGGCACCGTCACGGTGTCGGTCGGGGTCAGCGGCGGCCCGGTCGGCGGGGTCCCCGTCGCCGTCGCGGTGTTGTTCACCGCGCCGGCGTCCAGGTCGGCCTGCGTCACCTGGTAGGTCGCCGTGCACTCCAGCACCCCACCCGGCGCCAGCGTCACCGGGGTGGTCACCGCGGTGCCCACCGGCGACTCACAGCTCAACGCCGACAAGTCCGGCAGCGGGTCGGTGATGTCGCATCGGTCAGCGGTCACGTTGCCGGTGTTCGTCGCGGTGAACGTGTAGGTGATCGTCTCCCCCACCGTCGACACCGACGTCTTGTCCGCCACCTTCACCAGCGTCAGGTCCGGGGTCTGGGTGCCGGGCACCGTCACGGTGTCGGTCGGGGTCAGCGGCGGCCCGGTCGGCGGGGTCCCGGTCGCCGTCGCGGTGTTGTTCACCGCGCCGGCGTCCAGGTCGGCCTGCGTCACCTGGTAGGTCGCCGTGCACTCCAGCACCCCACCCGGCGCCAGCGTCACCGGGGTGGTCACCGCGGTGCCCACCGGCGACTCACAGCTCAACGCCGACAGGTCGGCAGCGGGTCGGTGATGTCGGCATCGGTCAGGGTCACGTTCCCCGTGTTCGTCGCGGTGAACGTGTAGGTGATCGTCTCCCCCACCGTCGACACCGACGTCTTGTCCGCCACCTTCACCAGCGTCAGGTCCGGGGTCTGGGTGCCGGGCACCGTCACGGTGTCGGTCGGCGTCAGCGGCGGCGCGGTCGGCGGGGTCCCGGTCGCCGTCGCGGTGTTGTTCACCGCGCCGGCGTCCAGGTCGGCCTGCGTCACCTGGTAGGTCGCCGTGCACTCCAGCACCCCACCCGGCGCGACGTCACCGGGGTGGTCACCGCGGTGCCCACCGGCGACTCACAGCTCAACGCCGACAGGTCCGGCAGCGGGTCGGTGATGTCGGCATCGGTCACCGTCACGTTGCCGTGTTCGACGCGGTGAACGTGTAGGTGATCGTCTCCCCCACGCTCGACACCGACGTCTTGTCCGCGACCTTCACCAGCGTCAGGTCCGGGGTCTGCGTGCCGGGCACCGTCACCGTGTCGGTCGGCGTCAGCGGCGGCCCGGTCGGCGGGGTCCCGTCGCCGTCGCGGTGTTGTTCACCGCGCCGGCGTCCAGGTCGGCCTGCGTCACCTGGTAGGTCGCCGTGCACTCCAGCACCCCACCCGGCGCCAGCGTCACCGGGGTGGTCACCGGGTGCCCACCGGCGACTCACAGCTCAACGTCGACAGGCCCGGCAGCGGGTCGGTGATGTCGGCATCGGTCAGCGTCACTTGCCGGTGTTCGTCGCGGTGAACGTGTACGTGATCGTCTCCCCCACCTCGACACCGACGTCTTGTCCGCCACCGGTTCGGGGTCACCATTCGGGCCGATGAGGACGACGGCCGGGTCGACAGACTTCGCCAGGCTGATGTCGGGGTTGACGACGTCGACAGCGGCCGTGTCGGTGTCGGTGACGGGGGGGTTGGGCGTGAGGAACGGCTGGTTGTCATCCAGCGGGTTCAGCGGGTCGGCCGTCACGTCGGCCGTGTTCACGACCGCCGCGGTCGGGTTCGCGACGCACGAGTAGCTCCATGTCTCTGCCACGTCGAGCACGTCATCGTTGTTCCCGGGATCATCCGCGCCGCGAGTCGGCGACTGGCACGGCGGGGTGTCGTCCACCAGGTCGACCGAGCCCAGCGGTGTGTTGCCGCTGTTGGACACCGCGTAGGTGTAGCTGACCTGCTGGCCCTGGGGGACGGTCACCTGCTTCTCGCCGTCGACGAGCTTGGTCAGCGAGATCGCCGGGTTGAACGCGTCCACGTCGTCGTCGGCCTGGGCGTCGACCACGGTGCCGACCGGGTCAGTTCCCGTGACCGAGGCGACGTTGACGATGGTCCTGCCGGCCGGATCGGTGGACGCGGGCGTCACGATGCCCCGCTGGCAGGTGTACTCCCAGTTCTCCCCGGACGTCGGGTCGGTGGGGTCGGCCAGCGGGTCGAGCAGCCCGTTGCCGTTCGTGTCGCCCGGGTTGGCGGCACCAGACGATGGCTGGATGTCGCCGCACCTGTCGTCGGACAGGCTGACAGAGCTCGAGCGGGGTGTTCCCCGGGTTCGTCGCGACGTAGGTCGAGGTGACCGTCGCGGGCGGGGACAGGTCGCCACGCAGCTCAGTGGGGTTGTTCACCTTGGTCAGATCGATCGCCGGCTGGTAGTCGAAGGCGTTCCAGAGCAGGCAGGTGACGATCTCGTTGCCGATGGGGTCGACCTCGAACTCCAAGGTCCCCTGGTCGATCTCGCCGGTGATCACGGTGACGTTGCCGGTCTCGTCGCGCTTCTCGCACCGAAAGTCGTCGCTGCCGGGCCGGCCGGCGAGGTAGCCCGGCTGGAGCGTCTCGGTGACGACGGCACGGGAGTCGTTCTCGCCGGGGATGGGTTCCCACTGGAACTGTGCGGTGCCGTTGGCCTGGGTCGTCACCGTCTTGGTGTTCGCGGGCGTGGTGTCCGGAAGCACCCAGTCGTAGGACCGGCTGTTCGAGGCTGCGGGGGAGAACGGCTCCACCGTGATGTCCCAGCCCTGCGCGGGCTGGAACGACGCGTCGTCGGGCGACTGCGAGAGCTTCGTGATCGTCAGGGACGGCGAGCAGAGCTCGAGCACGATCCCACGCAGCAGCTCGGCCAGGTCAGCGAAGTCGGTCACGAGGGCGACGTCGATCTCGTTGATGCTGTCGACCTCCGACAGCGGCGTGTCGGCGAACGAGCTGTCGCCGACTACCTGCGGACCGGAGATGTCAATGAGGCGGTCGACGCTTGCCTGCTTCTGGAGCGCGGCGCCCACGCCGACGGTGAGCACGCGAACCCCGTCCGACTTCAGCGCATCAGCCTCCTCGACCGCCCGGGTCAAGAACTCGCCGGTGCTGCTGCTGCCCCGAAGTACATCTGGTCCGGCGGGCGAACCCGGGTCGCCCGGCTGGTCGAGGTCGTAGGCCGTCGGGTCGCCGTCGGTGAGAAACACGACGAGCTCAGGGTTCGCCGCGGGCGACTCCCGCAGCGGTGCGAAGCCCCTGGTCCCAGTTGGTGTACTGGTTGAGCCGACCGCTGGCGGGCTTCGGTGGGCTGCCCTCGAACACCGTCACGCCGGGTGGGATCGGCGGCTGCGGGTTGTAGTACCCCTCCAACGCATCCCGGAGGGCACCTCCCGGCCCGAGCGAAACGTCGTCGACACCCGTCGTGGGTGCGAGGACGCCGGCCACCGTGCCGAACTGGGTGACGCGCGCGGTCGAGTCGGTGTTGCGCAGCGAGTCAAGGAACGCGCCTGCTGCGTTGCGGACGTCGGAGACGTTGCCCTGCGTCGGGTCTTCGGTGTTGTTGCTGATCGACCCGGACGCGTCAAGCACGAGGCTGACGTCGATGCCACACGACTCAGCGACGAGCGGGTTGCCGTGGACGGGTCGTACTGCCTGATCTGGAAGGTGAACGGCGGCGACGTGCTGACGTCATCGACCGGTTCGGTGCCGTCGTCCGGGTCCTCCGAGGCCACGATGTCCCCGGCCGTGCTGGCCGAGACGATGCGAGCGGTGTAGTCGCCGTCGGCGAGGTCGAACAGCGTCGCCTGACGATCGACGCCCTCCGGGCCCTCCGGGTCCTCAGGGTCGACAGGATCGGACTCGGTCGTCCGCGTGCTCCACGTCGTCGCGGTTTCCTGGAACTGGATGCCGTACACGTCTCCGGTCCCGAAGATCGGCCAGTAGAACGTTGCCTGGCCAGGCGCTGTGACGACCTGGATGTTCTCCACCGGCTGCTCGACGGCCGCCACCGCCGCCACGTCGGCCGGGAGCCACCGTTGTCGGCGGCCGGCTCCTCCGCCTCGACGGCGCCTGCTCTGCGACCGACACGTCTCCGTCGACCGGGGCTTCTCCCTGAGCGGGGGCCTCTCCTTCCGCAGAGTCCTCGCCGTCAGCGGGGGCTTCCTGCTCGACCGGGACCTCCCCGCTCGACCGGGACCTCCCCCTCGACCGGCGCACCCTCGTCCTGCGGCTGCGCTTGCTCGTCCGCCGGCTCGTCCTGCGATTCGACAGTGACCTCGACGGCCTCGGGATCCTCGGGAACTTCGACAGCGAGAGCGGCTGATGCCCAGGCCTGGCTGACCAACACGAAAGCCGTTGTGGCAGCCAGAGCACGGGACTGCTGGCCGGTCAAACCCCCGTGAGACGCATGAGGCGGAACTATGCCACGTGACAGTTCACTCAACAGAGTCAATCAGATGATTGTGACCTAAAAGCATCCACGTTACCCAAGTTGCGGCGGGCTTCGGCGGACGCCGCTTGCCCGGCGCGTCCTTCTCGCGAAGCACGATGGTCCGCAGGACGTCTCGCGCACCACTTCGTCGGTGATCACAACCTCCCGACTATCGACCGAGTCTACGCGAACGGGTTGACGACCTCGACGCCGCCGATCACCTGGGCGGCATCGAAGTCCTCGGTCAAGAGGGTGTGACAGCCAGCCAGGACAGCGGCTTCGACACGGTGGGCGTCCCACAACGCGAGCTGATCGCGCTCAGGCTACGCACAGCAGTCCAGACAAGCGCCGAGTTGGTCGCCACGACGCGTAGTGGGGCACGAGCCTCGACGGCTGCGGCCGCGTCAACGGCGACAGCGGTGGGGCCAACCGTCAGGTCGCCACCCAGTAGAACTCACTCAGCACCTGCGCAGACAGAACCACCTCGATCTCGGGGTCTGCCAGCACGCTCTGGGCAACCTCCCGCTTGCTGCCCGAACCAGCGTCGAAGGCGTAGACGACGACGTTGAGTCTTGGAACGTGGCCATGGGTGCGCTCGGTGAGACGTCGTCCCGCGGCCACGTCCGATGGGCTCACCAGCCGCTGACCCGCGGTCGAGGCCCGTGCGAGAGCGAGGACGGCGCGCCTGGCTTCAGTGGCGCTGCCCGCTGCATAGGGCACTGGATCAGTGTGACGCGGATCCTGTGGCTGCGTCCGGGCTCAGGCCGACTTCGGGGTGCGCCGCTTGCGCGGGCTCTCCTTCTCGCGGGGGACGATCGTCGGCAGCACGTTCTCCCGCACCACCTCGTCGGTGATGACAACCTTCTCGATGTCTTCGCGGCTGGGCACCTCGTACATGACGTGCAGCAGCACTTCTTCCATGATCGCGCGCAGCCCGCGTGCCCCGGTGCCCCGCAGCATGGCCATGTCGGCGATGGCCGCGACAGCGTCGTCGGAGAACTCGAGCTCGACTCCGTCCATCTCGAACAGCCGTTGGTACTGCTTGACCAGCGCGTTGCGCGGCTCGGTGAGGATCTCGACCAGGGCGGGCCGGTCCAGCGGGCTGACGGTGGTGATGACCGGCAGGCGTCCGATGAACTCGGGGATGAGCCCGAACTTCAGCAGGTCTTCGGGCATCACCTGGGAGAAGAACGCCGACTCGTCACGCTCGGCCTTGCCCCGCACCTCGGCGCCGAACCCGAGCCCCTTGCGCCCGACCCGCTGCTCGATGATCTGCTCCAGGCCGGAGAAGGCTCCCCCGACGATGAACAGCACGTTCGTGGTGTCGATCTGGATGAACTCCTGATGCGGGTGCTTGCGCCCGCCCTGCGGCGGGACGCTCGCACTGGTGCCCTCGAGGATCTTCAGCAGGGCCTGCTGCACGCCTTCCCCGGACACGTCACGCGTGATCGACGGGTTCTCGCTCTTGCGGGCGACCTTGTCGATCTCGTCGATGTAGATGATGCCGGTCTCGGCCTTCTTGACGTCGTAGTCCGCCGCCTGGATCAGCTTGAGCAGGATGTTCTCGACGTCTTCACCGACGTACCCGGCCTCGGTGAGCGCGGTGGCATCCGCGATGGCGAACGGCACGTTGAGCAGCTTGGCCAGGGTCTGAGCGAGGTAGGTCTTGCCGCAGCCGGTCGGGCCGACGAGAAGGATGTTGGACTTCGCGAGCTCGACAGACTCGTCCTTGACCCGTCCGGCGACGTTGGCGTCGGCCCGCACGCGCTTGTAGTGGTTGTAGACGGCGACCGAGAGGGCCTTCTTGGCGGCCTCTTGCCCGATCACGTACTCCTGCAAGAACTCGTAGATCTCCGCAGGCTTCGGAAGCCGGTCAGGTGTGGCGTCGGAGGTCTCGTGCAGCTCTTCTTCGATGATCTCGTTGCACAGGTCGATGCACTCGTCGCAGATGTACACGCCGGGGCCGGCGATGAGCTTCTTGACCTGCTTCTGGCTCTTTCCGCAGAACGAGCACTTGAGCAGGTCGCCGCTCTCTCCGATGCGAGCCACCCGGACGCCCCCTTCGACGTGGACTGTGACGAGTGGTCGCGCACGCCGCGCAACCGCTCCGCACGGTACCCCGCTGGGCCGACAATGGCATCGGCATACTCGCGACGCGCCCAGGCGTGTCTGCGCCGGGAGGGTCAGGCGGCGGCGCTGGCCTTGCGCGACTCGATGACGGAGTCGACGAGTCCGTACTCCACAGCCTCAGCCGCGGTCAGGATCTTGTCGCGCTCGATGTCTTCACGCACCTGCTCCACCGAGCGGTTCGAGTGGTTGGCGAGCATCTCCTCGAGCATCGAGCGCATCCGCAGGATCTCGTTGGCCTGGATCTCCAGGTCGGACGCCTGCCCGTACCCCGACTCCGAGTACGGCTGGTGGATGAGGATGCGGGCGTTGGGCAGCGCGATGCGCTTGCCCGGGGCGCCGGCAGCCAGCAGCACCGCCGCCGCCGAGGCGGCCTGACCCATGCAGACCGTCCGCACGTCCGGCTTGACGTACTGCATCGTGTCGTAGATCGCCGTCAGCGCGGTGAAGGAGCCACCGGGTGAGTTGATGTAGATCTCGATGTCGCGGTCGGGGTCCATCGACTCCAGGCACATCAGCTGCGACATCACGGCGTTGGCCACGTCGTCGCTGATCGGCGTGCCGAGAAAGATGATGCGCTCCTCGAACAGCTTGGCGTAGGGGTCGATACGGCGGAAGCCGTAGGAGGTGCGCTCCTCCCACTGCGGGATGATGTAGTTCACGGCGTTCTCCTCGGCTGCTCTAGTTGGTCTCTTCGCCGACCTGGTTCGCGGTGCGAACGACCTGGTCGACGAACCCGTACTCCTTGGCCTGCTCGGCAGTGAACCACCGGTCGCGGTCGGAGTCTTTCTCGATCTGGTCGACGGTCTGCCCCGTGTGCACGGCGATCAGCTCCGCCATCTGCTTCTTGATGAACAGCATCTGCTCGGCCTGGATCTTGATGTCGCTGGCCGAGCCGCCCAGACCGCCGGACGGCTGGTGCATCATGATGCGCGAGTGGGGCAGGGCGAAGCGCTTGCCCGGGGCGCCGGCGGCCAGCAGGAACTGGCCCATGGACGCGGCCAGCCCGGTCGCGACGGTCGCGACGTCGTTGCCGACGAACTGCATCGTGTCGTAGATGGCCATGCCGGCCGTGACGGATCCGCCGGGTGAGTTGATGTAGAGGTAGATGTCTTTCTCGGGGTCTTCGGCGGCCAGCAGCAGCATCTGGGCGCAGATGGCGTTGGCGTTGTCGTCGCGGACCTCGGAGCCGAGAAAGATGATCCGCTCACGCAGCAGCCGCTGGTAGACGTTGTCGTCGAAGCCGGACTGGGGTTGGGCGGGCGCGCGCATCTCGTCGGTCATGCAGGCTCTCCGATCGGCTCGTGCTTGGTGTCGTCAGGTTGTACGACGACCCTAACCACAGCCGCGGGGGGTCTACTCCTCGACCTTGTCCGTGTTCGCCGTCGGCGCAGCCTGCTCGACCGGCTCCGCGGCGACCTCGGTGGCGTCCACGACGTCGGCGAACTCGACCTCGCTGGCGGCGACCTCGGCGAGCGGCTCGTCCTCGACGTCGTCGGCGAGCGTGCCGTCCTCCTGAAGCCGCGCCAGCTCGACGGGGTTGCCGGACGCGTCGCTCACCGACGCCTTCTCGACCATGATCGCGAGCGCCTTGCCGCGAGCCACGTCGGCCACGACGGCGTTGACGTTGCCCGAGCGCACCATCTGGTCGGCGAAGTCCTGCGGGCTCATGCCCGACTGCTGCGCCCGCGAGATCAGGTACTCGGTGAGCTCCTCCTGCGAGACCTGCACCTCGGTGGCCTTGACGATCTCGTCCAGGATCAGCTGGGCCTTCAGCGAGCGGACGGCCTGCTCCTCGACCTCGGCGCGGTGCTCGTCGTCACCGTGGCCGTCGGCGAAGTGCTCCTCGAGCTGCGCGGTCACGAGCCCCTGCGGGATCGGCACCTCGACCGTGTCGAGCAGGTGCTCCAGCGCCTTGTCGCGGGCCTCGACGGCCTGGGTCAGCCGCCCGGCGCGCACGAGCTGCTCACGGACGTCCTCGCGCAGCTCGTCGAGGGTGTCGAACTCGCTCGCCAGCAGGGCGAACTCGTCGTCCAGCTCGGGCAGCTCCTGCTCCTTGACGGCGGTCACGGTGACGTCGACCTGTGCCTCGAGCCCGTCCCCCTCTCCCATGAGAGTGGTGGTGAACGTGGCGGTCTCCCCTGCCGACATGCCGGTGACGGCCTCGTCCAGGCCCTCGACCATCGTGCCGGAGCCGACCTCGTAGCTGAGCCCGCTGGCCTGGCCGTTCTCGATCAGCTCGCCGTCGGCGTCACGGGCGCCGAGGTCGATGCTGACGTGGTCGCCGACAGCGGCAGCCCGCTCCACCGGGAGCAGGGTGCCGAAGCGCTGGCGCAGCTGCTCGAGCTGCTCGGCGACGGCGTCCTCGTCGATCTCGATGTCGTCGACGGTGATCGCCACCCCCTCCCAGTCAGGCAGGGCGATCTCTGGCCGGACGTCGACCTCGGCGGTGAAGGCGAGCTTGTCGCCGTCCTCCATCTCGGTGATCTCGACCTCGGGTGAGCCCAGCGGGTTGATCTGCGCCTCGTCGACCGCCTGGGAGTACAGGCCGGGGAGGGCTTCGTTGATGGCCTCCTCGAGCACCGCCCCGCGGCCGAACCGCTGGTCGATGATGGCGCTGGGCACCTTGCCCTTGCGGAAGCCCGGCACGGTCACCTGGCTGGCGATGCGCTTGTAGGCCTCGTCCAGGCTGGGCTTGAGCTCGTCGAACGACACCTCCACCAGAAGCTTGACGCGGGTGGGGCCCAGGGTCTCGGCAGTGCTCTTCACAGCAGGTAGGTCTCCAGGTCGATGGGCTGGTGGGTGATCGCTTGTCGGGGCGGGGAGACTCGAACTCCCGATCTCCTGCTCCCAAAGCAGGCGCGCTAGCCACTGCGCTACGCCCCGCGAACCGAACCGAGTGTAGGCGAACTGGGCAGGTAGGCTGTCAGTCGAGGTTCGGGTGCCGACCAGGGTGCCTCTGCCTCACCCGCGGGTGTAGCTCAATGGCAGAGCCCCAGCCTTCCAAGCTGGCCATGCCGGTTCGATCCCGGTCACCCGCTCTCGGAGTCTTCGCAGGCCACAGGCATGTCGCCGGGTGTGTCCGGTCCCGGTCGGGGGGTTGCGCCCGACCTGGGTGACCAAGTGTGGCCGATCCTCGCCTACACAGCCGGCTGGTTGGAGGCGTAGGCGTCGCGCAGCGCGGCCGCCGCCAGGGTCAGGGACGCGATGATGTCTCGGCGCTGCTCGACCGACGCGTCCGGACCGTCACCGAGCTCGGCCTCGAGCGGCGCGCCGCCGAAGGCGTGCTGGATGCGCCGTCGCTCGGTGGCAGTGAGCGCGAAGACCGCGCCCTGCAGCACGAATCCGTGGACCAGCGATGCCACCTCGGCCTGACCGAGTGGGTCGAGACCCGGGTGCACGTCGAGCAC
Source organism: uncultured Actinomycetota bacterium (assembly GCA_963714455.1). Classification (GTDB taxonomy): domain Bacteria; phylum Actinomycetota; class Actinomycetes; order Jiangellales; family Jiangellaceae; genus CAVQGZ01. Next base: position 235,586 of record CAVQON010000020.1, on the reverse strand, counting down.
GACATCGAGCCACCCCGTGTCGTCCTCGCTGTGCTCAAAGTGATCGACGATCACGCTGTGCACCAGCACGGAGGCAGCCCGCACCCCTGGGGCGTCCTGCTCGCGCTCGTCGTACGGCATCCGGGCCGCCCGCTGCATCAACGCCTCCGCCCGGTCCGCGTCCCCGGACGCCAGGGCTCGTATCGCCTTGGTGAGCAGGTTCTGCGCCCCGGTGAGCTGGGCCTCGAAACGTGCGTTGAGCATTCGCCCGGACTGGAGGGCCATCGCTCCAAACTCCCGGGGCGTGCCGTGCGCGGGGTCGAACTCCACCGGGAACAGGCTAGACATCGACTCGACACCAGCGACCAGACCCTACCGCGGTAGTGCTCGTCGCCCCGGCCCCACAGATGGCCATACCTCGGTGCCGGAGGAGCTGCAGGCCTTCTCCTACCCCGAGCTGCCAGAGCTGATCGCCCCCTTCGCGGGGACGAGGTGGGGCTGAGCAGGGCGGAGGCCATGAGCACGGACTCAGCGTCCGTCGGCGGGTGGTGACCGGATGGCCCTCGACGGGGCGCCACAGCAGGTGGACGGTGAACGTGTGCGCGTCCAGAGAGGCTCGGTTCAGGCTGGGCCGACTCCGGACGGGCCAGCCGGCCGGGTACGCGCAGTCGATGCCTTTCGCGCCGCAGCGCTCCTGCTTGTCGTGTTCGGTCACTGGCTGGCGTTTGCCCTCGTCGTCGAGGACGGGCAGCTGCTTGGGCGCAACGTGCAGACGCTCTGGCCACCGGGCAACTGGTTGACCTGGGTCTTCCAGGTCATGCCGGTGTTCTTCCTTGTTGGCGGGTACGGCAACGCGGCGTCCTGGACGCGTCGGCGGCCCAGCGTCACCGCGCTGGGATGGATCGGGGCGCGCGTGTGGCGGCTGCTGCTGCCCACCTGCGTCCTCGTGGTCGTCGTCGTCGCGGCCTCGTCGGTTCTGCGCCTGGGTGGGGTCGACGCGCACCTGGTCGACCTGGTGGTCACTCAGGTCGGGATCCCGTTGTGGTTCCTGGCGGTCTACGTCGTCGTCGTCCCGATGACGCCCGGCCTGGTCGCGGCGGTGGACCGGTGGCGTCTCGCGGTCCCGGGCGGGCTGCTCGGCGCCGCAGTGGCAGCCGACGTGCTGTTCGTCCACCTCGGCGTGCCGTTCGTGGGCTACCTCAACTACGGCTTCTTCTGGATCGGCGTCTATGCGCTGGGGGTGTGCTGGCGTAGTGGAGCCTTGTCCGGGCGCAGTCCCGTCCCGGCTCTGCTCGCCGTCGGCGGGCTGGCGGCGGCCGCGCTGCTGGTGTGGCTGGGTCCGTATCCGGTCAGCATGCTCGCGGCCGAGGGCGAGGCCGTGCAGAACAACGGACCTCCGTCAGCCGCGCTGATTGCCCTCGCAGTGGCGCAGACCGGCCTGGTGCTGCTGCTCCAGCCGTGGGTCGAGCGTCGGTGCGCGCGACCCGCCGTCTGGGCTGGCGTCGTGTGGGTCAACGTGTACGCGATGACGCTCTACCTGTGGCACATGGTCGCCGGCGTCGCCGCCGCTGTGCTGTTCTTCTCGCTGGGCCTGGTCGACCGGCTGGTGCCGCCTACCCCGGAGTGGTGGTTGTGGCGACCGGTGTGGTTCGCGATCTGCATCCCGCTCCTGGTGCTGCTGGTGATGACGTTCGGCCGGTTCGAGCGCCGCGTGGTGGCCCCTGACCCAGGCCCACCGACGTCCCGGCTCCGGGTGCTCGGGGTCGTCCTGGGCGTCGTCCTGGCGGCCACCGGGATGGTGCAGCTCGCAGTTCGCGGGCTGGGCGCGGGCCCAGCCGGGCTGCCCGCCTTCGGCATGCTCGGAGTCGGCGCGGGAGCGGCCCTGCTGGCATGGGCGACCGGCCTCGGGCGCCACCCTCACCCGCAGTGATCGGAACGCCGGCTCACGCCGGGTCCAGCGAGCCGGCGTCGGGCGGCACGTCCACCGCGTGCTCGCGCAGCGCCGCGATGGGCACGATCTCCAGCACCGCCTCGTTCGTGGACGCCAGCACGACCGGAGACGCGACACCGGCGTTGTAGGCGAGCGCCCAGTTGCGCGCCGTGACGCACCAGCGGTCGCCGGGGACGAGCCCGGGAAAGCGGTACTGCGGCATCGGGGTGGACAGGTCGTTGCCGATGGAGCGCTGGTGGTCGAGAAACTCCGCGGTGACGACGGCGCAGATCGTGTGGCTGCCCACGTCCTGCGGACCGGTCGCGCACGAGCCGTCCCGGGTGAAGCCGGTGACCGGGTCGGTGCCGCACGGCTCAAGATCTTCGCCCAGCACGTTGCGTTGCATGCCGCTGACGGTAGGCGATCCGCTAGCGTCCGATCACCCTCCGACCGATAGGCGCGCCCCGTGACCGACACCCCGACACCTGCGCAGCAGACCCTGCAGCCCGACGCCATCGGCTTCACCGACGCGCTGGTCATCGGCCTGAACGCGACCTCGCCGGCCTACTCGCTCGCCGCGGTGCTCGGACCCATCGTGGCGCTCGTCGGTGTCTCCGCACCCGGGGTGCTGATCGCCTCCTTCGTGCCGATGCTTCTGATCGCCGCAGCCTTCTACTACCTCAACCGGGTCGACCAGGACTGCGGCACGACGTTCTCGTGGGTGACCCGCGCCATGGGACCGACCTGGGGATGGGTCGGCGGGTGGGCGATCACCATGACCGGCGTGCTCGTGATCGGGTCGCTCGCCGACGTCGGGGTTCGGTTCGGGCTGCTGACCTTCGGGCTCGACGGGCTGGCCGAGAACGAGCTCGTGGTCAAGGCCGGGGCGGTCGCCCTCATCATCGGCATGACGTGGATGTGCGTGCTGGGCACCGAGCTGTCGGCGCGGGTGCAGAACTGGCTGATCATCGCTCAGGTCGGCGCCCTGCTCGTCTTCGCCGGCATCGCCGTCGCTCGTGCGGTCGGCGGGGACGCCGCGGCCGACGCCCCCGCGATCTCGCTGAGCTGGCTCAACCCGTTCGCCAGCGGTGGGGCCGCGCTCACGGCAGGCCTTCTGCTCGGCGTGTTCGCCTACTGGGGCTGGGAGTCGGCGGTGAACCTCACCGAGGAGACCGAGGACTCCGCCACCGCCCCGGGCAAAGCCGCGATCGTGTCCACCGTCCTGCTGCTCATCACCTACCTGGGTACCGCGTTCGCCGTGGTCGCCTTCGTCGGCCCGCAGTTCTTGACAGACAACGCCGACGAGGAGGAGTTCGTCTTCGCCCTCATCGCCGAGGAGGTGATGGGCAGCTGGGGCTGGGTCGTCTACGCGGCCGTCGCGACGTCAGCCATCGCCTCCACCCAGACGACGATCATCCCGGCGTCGCGCACCGCGCTGTCGATGGCGCGGCGGGAGGCGCTGCCGCCCCGGTTCGGGCACATCCACCCGCGCTTCCGTACCCCGGACGTGTCGACCTGGTGGGTGGCTGTGATCGCCATCGTCTGGTACCTCGTCGTCGGTCTGATCAGCGAGAACGCCCTGTTCGACTCGCTCACGGCCCTGTCGCTGCTGATCGCCTTCTACTACGCGCTCACCGGCATCGCCTGCGCCATCTACTTCCGCCGCCACCTCACCGAGCACTGGAAGAACTTCCTCTTCATCGGCCTCGGCCCCGTCGTCGGCGCCGTCCTGCTCATCTGGCTTCTGGTGCAGTCGGTGGTCGACATGTCCGACCCGGCAAACTCCTACACCGGCCAGGCCTGGTTCGGGGTCGGGCCACCGTTGGTGATCGGCATCGCCATCGCCGTCGCGGGCGCCGTGGTGATGCTGTGGTGGCGTCGCTACGACACGGCCTTCTGGGACGAGCAGGCCGGCCCGGTCGACCCCGATCTCGTCCGCAGCATGCACAAGGAGCACTGATGACCTTCGTCCTCGGCTACGACGAGTCCGCGGCATCGCAAGCCGCCTTGGAGGTGGCCATCGACATGGCCGCCCGCTACGGCGAGTCCCTGGTGGTCGTCTACGGGGTGGCGCCGCCGGGCTCGGGCAGCGGTGAGGAGTACCGCGCGCACGAGGCGGCCCTGGAGGAGATCGGGCTGCGGGTCTGCTCCACCGCCCTGCACCGCGCCGACGAGGTCGGCGTGCATGCCACGGCCGAGCTCGTCCCGCGACGGCCGGCCGAGGCGCTGCTCGCGGTGGCCGACGACCACGACGCCCGCATGATCGTCGTGGGCACCCACGGCGCCAGCGCCCTCAAGGCGGCTCTGATGGGCGCGACCACGTACCGGTTGCTGCACATGACCAGCCGTCCGGTGCTGGTGGTCCCGTCTCCCGACGACGAGGACTAACACCCCTAGGGGGTAGGGGTTGCAAACGCCGTCGCAGGCGCGTAGAACAGATCTCATGGCCGACGCCCTCACCACCCGCGACCAGCCGGCGGGCTACCTCGACCACAAGCAGGACGTGCTGAGCCGCCTGCGCAAGATCGAGGGCCAGGTACGTGGGCTGCAGCGCATGGTCGAGGCCGACACGTACTGCATCGACGTGCTCACGCAGGTGTCAGCGACGACGAAGGCTCTGGAGTCGACGGCGCTGCTGCTGATGAACGACCACCTGTCGCACTGCGTGGCGCACGCCGTCGCCGAAGGTGGCGAGGTGGCCGACGCCAAGCTCAAGGAGGCGAGCGACGCGATCGCCCGTCTCGTCCGTTCCTGACCCGGAGGTTCACATGCCCACGATCGCCACCTACTCCGTCACCGGCATGACCTGCGACCACTGCGTCGCCGCCGTCACCGAGGAGCTCACGGCGCTGGACGGGGTGAACGTCGTCGACGTCGTCCTGGCCACCGAAGGACCCTCGGCCGTGACGGTCACCAGTGACGTGCCCCTGGCCCTCGACGACGTCGCTGCCGCCGTCGACGAGGCCGGCTACGCGCTCGCCACCAGCTGATGGGCACGGCCGCCAGGCTGGGCGGCTTCGCCGTGGCGCTGGCCGTCCTGTTCGCCCTCGGGTTGCTGGTCGGCACGGCACTCGGACCGCTGTGACCGGTGAGGTGATCACGTGAGCACGAGCGTGGAGCTCGAGATCGGGGGCATGACCTGTGCCTCGTGCGCGGCGCGGGTGGAGAAGAAGCTGAACCGGATGCCCGGCGTGCAGGCAAGCGTCAACTACGCCACCGAGAAGGCGAAGGTGAGCCTGCCCGACGGGCTCACCGTGGCCGACGCCATCGCCACGGTGGAGAAGACCGGCTACACCGCCGCCGAACCTGCGCCGCCGGAACCCGCCCTCGTCGCCGACGACGAGCCGGTCGACCCCGAGGTCGAGTCGTTGCGCACCCGGCTTCTCGTCTCGGCAGCGCTGTCGGTGCCAGTGGCTCTGATGTCGATGGTGCCGCCGTTGCAGTTCGAGAACTGGCAGTGGCTCGCGCTCACCCTGGCCTCCCCCGTCGTCGTGTGGGGGGCCTGGCCGTTCCACCGCGCCGCGTGGACGAACCTGCGCCACGGCGCCGCCACGATGGACACGCTCATCAGCGTCGGCGTCCTGGCCGCCTACGGCTGGTCGCTCTATGCGCTGTTCTTCGGCGACGCCGGCATGCCCGGCATGCGGATGAGCTTTCACCTGGTTCCCGAGCGGGGAGGCGGCTCCGGCGAGATCTACCTGGAGGTGGCTGCGGCGGTCACGACGTTCATCCTTGCCGGGCGCTACTTCGAGGCCCGCGCCAAGCGCCGTTCCGGCGCCGCGCTGCGTGCGCTGCTGCACATGGGCGCCAAAGAGGTCGCCGTGCTGCGCGACGGACGGGAGCAGCGCATCGCCGTCGACGAGCTGCGGGTCGAGGAGCAGTTCGTCGTACGTCCCGGCGAGAAGATCGCCACCGACGGTGTCGTGGTGACCGGCACGTCCGCGGTCGACGCCAGCATGCTGACCGGTGAGCCGGTGCCGGTCGAGGTCGGCCCGGGCGACCCGGTGACCGGCGCGACGGTGAACGCCGGTGGACGTCTCGTGGTGCGCGCTACCCGTGTCGGCGGCGACACGCAGCTGGCCCAGATGGCTCGCCTGGTCGAGGACGCGCAGTCGGGCAAGGCGCCGGTGCAGCGTCTCGCCGACCGCGTCTCCGCCGTGTTCGTGCCCATCGTCATCGGCCTCGCCGTGTGGACCCTCGGCTTCTGGCTCGGCGCCGACGCGGGTCCCGAGCTGGCCTTCACCGCCGCCGTCGCCGTGCTCATCATCGCGTGCCCGTGCGCACTCGGGCTGGCCACGCCGACGGCCCTGCTGGTCGGCACCGGACGCGGAGCCCAGCTGGGCATCGTCATCAAGGGTCCGGAGATCCTGGAGTCGACCCGCCGCGTCGACACCATCGTGCTCGACAAGACGGGCACCGTCACGACCGGAGCCATGCGCGTGGTCGACGTCGTCCCCGCCGACGGGGTCGACCCGACGACGCTCGTGCGTGTCGTCGGAGCGCTCGAGGACGCCTCCGAGCACCCCATCGCCGCTGCCATCGCCGCGTACGCCCGGGCGACAGGCGAGGCGGCAGGGCCGGCCGGCGACCTTCCGCGCGTCGAGGGGTTCGCCTCGACCCAGGGCCTCGGCGTGGCGGGCGTCGTCGACGGGCGCGCGGTGGCCGCCGGTCGTCCCGGCTGGCTTGCCGAGCAGTGGTCGCTGCCTCTGCCCGACGACCTGGATGCCGCCCGGTCAGCGGCGGAGTCGGCCGGACGAACCGTGGTCGCCGTCGGCTGGGACGGCAGCGTCGCCGGTCTGGTCGTGGTCTCCGACACGGTGAAGCCCACCTCGGCCGCCGCCGTGGGCCACCTGGTCGAGCTCGGGCTACGACCGGTGCTGCTCACCGGCGACAACGAGCGCGCCGCCCGCGCCATCGCGGCCGAGATCGGTGTCGAGGACGTGATCGCCGAGGTGCTGCCCGCCGACAAGGTCGCCGTGGTGCGAAGCCTTCAGGCCGACGGCCGAGTCGTGGCGATGGTCGGCGACGGGGTCAACGACGCAGCCGCGCTCGCCCAGGCCGACCTCGGCATCGCGATGGGCACGGGTACGGACGTGGCGATCGAGGCCAGCGACATCACGCTGGTGCGCGACGACCTGCTGGCGGCGGTCGACGCCATCCGGCTGTCACGCCGAACCCTGCGCACGATCAAGGGCAACCTGTTCTGGGCGTTCGCCTACAACGTCGCAGCGATCCCGCTGGCGGTGGCGGCCCTGCTCAACCCCCTGATCGCCGGCGCGGCGATGGCGTTCTCGTCGGTCTTCGTGGTGAGCAACAGCCTGCGCCTGCGCAGCTTCGACTCCGTCACCCGTCGCTAGGGACGTTCGCGGGCACCAGCCCGAGCACGAGGTCGAGCCCGTGCCGGGTGCCACTCGTGCGCGGCAGCAGCAGGGTGCGGATGCCGATCAGCGCGGCGCCCGCGTCGTCGTGCGGGCTGTCGCCAACCATCAGGGCGTTCTCGGCCGCCACACCGGCCGCGGCGAGGGCCGTCTCGAAGATGGGGGCAGCCGGCTTGACCGACCCGGCCTCGTACGAGAGCACGACGGCGTCCATCAGGCCGGTGAGTCCCGCCGCGTCGAGCACCGGGCGCACGTCGATGCCGACGTTGGAGACCAGCACGGTGCGCACCCCGCGGCGACGCAGCTCGGTGAGCACCGGGATGGAGTCGTCGTAGGGGATCCAGGTCTCGAGCATGCACTCGTACAGGGCGTGCGCGAGGTCGTCGTCGACGGCAGGAACCTGGGTCATCAGCTCGTCGTAGACCTCCCGGTGGCGCACCGGCGAGAGGTCCCGCTCGTTGCCCGGGTCGATGTCACGCACGTGCTCCCAGATGCGGTTCACCCATCCGGCGAGCTCGTCGCGACCGTGCGCGCCCAGGGCTTCGGCCGGGCTTTCGGCACGTCCGGCTCGCTGCCATGCCAGGTCGAGCCAGGCCTGCGGGTCGCCCTGGTCCACGAGCGTGGAGTGGAAGTCGAACAGCACGGCGTGGATCGGGCCGGGCTCACCGAAGCTCACGTGTCGAAGCCCTCGGCTTCTGCGCGCCGCTGCGCCGCCGGGCTCAGCCCATTCAGGTCGTCAGCGATCTCGGCCACCCCCTGGTCGTCGTAGACGACGTAGCGCACGTGGCCGTTGTCATCGGTGAACGCGTCGACGTCGAGGCCGCCGGGGTTGGTGTCCTCCGGGTCGTCAGGTCCCATGCGCGGCATCATCGCAGTCCTGCCGACGCCTGTCAGTCCGACGAGGCAGCGAGCCGGTGCACGACCACGATCGTCTGGTCGTCGCTGGAGGCGTGGGCCACGGCAGGCATCTGGTGGCTTCCCGACGGGATGCCGTCGCCCACCCACAGCTCGACTGTGGCGACTGCGCCGGCCCACGGGGCGTCGCTGCGCTCGTCCAGCGCCCCGTCGGAGACCATCACCAGCATGTCGCCCGGCGCGAGTCGCACCGACGCAGGCACGAACGCTGCGTCCGGCACGAGCCCGAACACCGGCCCCTTCGACGGCACCGGCGCCCACGAGCCGTGCACGCTGCGGACCTGGGGCGCCGGGTGCCCGGCCACCCGCACGCTGGTCTCGCCGGTGGACAGGTCGACGGCTGCGTGCACGCCGGTCGCGTAGTGACGCTGCCACTCCTGGCGCAGCAGGTAGTCGTTGCAGGCGCGCATCAGGTCGTCCGGCTCCAGCACGCCCATGAGCCCACCGAAGGCGCCCGCGACCTGGACGGCCCGCGGGCCCACGTCGACACCGTGCCCGGACACGTCGACCACCATCACCTGCAGGCACTCGCCGGACCGGTGCGCCAGCGTGAAGTCGCCGCGCATCGCCTCGCCGCCGGCCGAGCGCAGCGCCCGCGCCATGACCCACCCCGCGGGAAGCACCGGTGGCTCGCCCTGCGCCCGCACCCTGTCGCGGATGTCGAGGAGCAGGGGGACGCCGACCGTCGCCGACAAGCCCCACCGGCGGCGCAGCGACGCGTACCGCAGCGCCAGCAGGCAGGCCACGACCACGACTCCGGCGGCCAACCACGTCCGCGGGTACGGGCTGGTGACGAGGGCCGCGGCGAGCGCGGCGACGACGACGCCGCTGAGCACAAGCACCGATCGACGGTCGAGCCGCCATCCAGCGACGACCATCGGCAGTGCCAGGGCCGAGACCGGAACCGCGTCGGGCGCGACGACCTTGCCGATCCCCAGAACCACGACGACCGCGACGAGGACGCCCAGAGCGCGCCGCTCGGAGACTCGCGCGCCCGACATGGCACGGCAGGCTATCGGCAGCGCCCGGCGTGCATCGGGCGTGTGAACGCTGTGCGCGTCTGGTAGGCAGGCCGAGTGCTCGACATCCGCCGTTTGCGTGACGACGACATGCCCGCCCTGCGCCGGCTCGACGACTGGGCTTTCGGCCACACCATGAGCGACGACCGGTGGGCGGCCGCCTCCGCCGTCCTTGAGCGCGACCGACAGGTCGGGGCCTTCGATGGCGCTGCGCTGGTGGGCCACACAGCGGCCTTCACCCACGAGCTCACGGTGCCGGGCGGCGTCGTCGGCTCCGCCGGCGTCACGTGGGTCGGGGTCGCGCCGACGCACCGCCGCCGCGGCGTCTTCGCCCGGCTGATGCGCCACCAGCTCGCAGCGCTGAGCGGCAGCGGCGAGCCGGTTGCAGCGCTGTGGGCCTCGGAGCCGGGCATCTACGGACGCTTCGGGTACGGCGTGGCCAGCCGCAAGGCAGTGGTGACCCTCCCCCGGCTGCCCCGTTCGACCCCCAGCCCCCTTGGCCTGTCCGTGGTGCTGGGCGATGTCGAGGACGGTCTGGCCGACTGCGTCGACGTGTACGAGCAAGTACGCCCACGCCACCCCGGAATGATCAGCCGCAGCCCGCAGGCGTGGCGCGAGGCGAGCCTGGACGAGCCCGCCCACCGCGGCGGCGCCAGCCCGCTGCGCTGCGCCCGGGTGCGTGACGACGCGGGCCAGGCCCAGGGGTACGCCTGGTTCCGCACCCGCCCCGACTGGTCCAGCGGCTCGCCGGAGGGCACCGTCGAGGTGACCGAGATGCTGACCACGACCGCTGACGCCGCCCGCGCTCTGTCCGACGTCGTGCTCGACCTCGACCTCATGGCGAGCACGGCGATGTGGAACCTGCCGCTCGACCATCCGCTGCTCATGTGGCAGCACGGCCGACGGCTGCGCCCGGCGATCGACGATCAGCTCTGGGTACGACTGGTGCGCCTCGACGAGGCACTGGCGGCCCGCACGTATTCCGTACCGGTCGACGTCGTGCTCGACGTCAGCGACGAGGTGCTGCCCGACAACGCCGGGCGGTGGCGGCTGGCCGGCGACGAGAGCGGTGCGACGGTGAGCCGCACGAACGCCCCGGCCGACGTGTCCCTCGACGTGGACGACCTGGCCGGCGGCTACCTCGGCGACGACCACCTCAACCGGGCCGTCGCGGCGGGTCGCACGACCGAGAAGACCGCGGGAGCGGCACTACGGCTGGCCCGCGCCATGCGCGGCGACCAGGCCCCGTGGTGCGCGTACATGTTCTGATGGCGACGTAGCGTGCGCAGTCATGGCCTCGACACCGACGACAGACCCGCACCCGGGACCTCCTCCGGCTCCGCGACGCGGCGCCCGCGACGCCGGACCCGGCGTGAGCGTGTCGGCCGCGCTGCGCGCCCGCGACGTGTCGCGGCCTCAGCCGCCGCCGGCGACGGACACCTCGCCGGTGTCTTCGTAGTCCAGAATCATCTGCAGTCGCCGGTTGTGCCGGTCCTCGTTCGTGTACGGGGTGCGGATGAACACCTCGACCAGCTGGTGCACCTCGTCGAACGAGTGCATGCGGGCCCCCACCGAGACGACGTGGGCGTTGTTGTGCTCACGCGCCAAGCGGGCCGTCTCGACCGACCAGGCCAACGCCGCCCGGATGCCGGCGACCTTGTTCGCCGCGATCTGCTCACCGTTGCCGGACCCGCCGAGGACGACTCCCAGCGAGCCCTCGTCCATCGCCACCGCCTCGGCGGTGCGGATGCAGAACGGCGGGAAGTCGTCCAGGGCGTCGTAGACGTGGGGCCCGTGGTCGACGACCTGGATGCCGTCGGATCGCAGGGACTCGATCAGCCGGTTCTTGACCTCGAAGCCTGCATGGTCAGAACCTATGTGCACGCGCATGGTTGCGAGTCTGTCACGGCGGCGGTGGTTCGTCAGAGGTGGCTCACGAGAAGATCGGCCCTCGCGTGCGGGTGCGCTTGAGCTCGAAGAACCCGTCGACCGAGGCCACCGCGACCACGCCGTCGAACAGCCGCAACGCCTCCGCGCCTGTCGGGGCCGGGCTGACGACCGGCCCGAAGAACGCGACGTCGCCGACGGCGATCACCGGCGTTCCGACGTCGTCTCCTACCTGGTCCATGCCGGCATGGTGCTCCGACTTGATCTCGGCATCCCATGCGTCGTCGTCGGCGGCGCCGAGCAGGCCGGCGGGCAGGCCCACCTCGTCCAGCGCCTCGGCGAGCACGTCGCGCAGGTCGTCGCGCTCCCCAAGGTGCACCCGGGTGCCGACGGCGTCGTAGAGCGGCTTGACCACGGCGCGTCCGTGCTCGACCCGCGCCGCCGTGAGAACACGCACCGGCGCCCACGCCCGCTCCAGCCACCTCGAGTAGTCCTCGGGCAGGTCGCGGCCCTGGTTCAAGTAGGCCAGCGACATCACCTGCCACCGCACCTCGATCGGTCGCTGGCGGGCCACCTCGTCCATCCATCGTGAGGTCATCCACGCCCAGGGGCACAGGGGGTCGAACCAGAAGTCCACGGTCGAGTCGGCAGGCACGGGTCCATGCTCGCATCGGGGGCGTGACGCGGCCTGCCGAGGCAAGTGACAAGATCGAGGCCATGCCGGATACCAACCTCACCCGGGTCGAGGCCGAGAGCCGAGCCGCCCACCTGGCCGTCCAGTCCTACGACATACACCTGGACCTGACGTCCGACGGGCCGACGTTCGACTCCACCACGACGGTGCGCTTCACGAGCACCGACCCCACCGCCCCGTGCTGGCTCGACCTGATCGCAGCGGAGGTCTCGTCGGTGACCCTCAACGGGGCCACGCTCGAGGTGGCCGAGTGCTTCGACGGCGCGCGGGTCGCCCTTGCCGGGATCGGGGAGAAGAACGAGGTGACGGTTGTCGCGCGCTGCTCCTACATGACGACCGGCGAGGGGCTGCACCGTTTCGTCGACCCGGTCGACAAGGAGACCTACCTGTACTCGCAGTTCGAGGTGCCCGACTCGCGTCGGGTCTTCGCGGTCTTCGAGCAGCCCGACCTGAAAGCACCGTTCACCTTCACCATCGACGCACCCGAGGGTTGGCTGGTGGTCTCGAACACCACCGCGGAGGTCACTGCCACGCCGGCCGGGGCGCAACGATGGGCGTTCGAGCCGACCAAGCCGATCTCGAGCTACATCACCGCGGTGTGCGCCGGCCCGTACCACGTGGAGCGCTCGGAGTACGTCGGCGCGCACGGCACCGTCCCGCTGGCCGTCTACTGCCGCCAGTCGCTGGTGGAGCACCTCGACGCCGACGAGATCTTCGACATCACCAAGCGCGGGTTCGCGTTCTTCGAAGACCTCTTCGACTACCCCTACCCGTTCGGCGCCTACGACCAGCTCTTCGTGCCGGAGTTCAACGCGGGGGCGATGGAGAACGCCGGCTGCGTCACGTACCGCGACGAGTACCTGTTCCGCAGCCGCGTCACCGATGCCGCCTACGAGCGGCGGGCCGAGACGATCCTGCACGAGATGGCCCACATGTGGTTCGGCGACCTCGTCACCATGAAGTGGTGGAACGACCTGTGGCTCAACGAGTCGTTCGCCACGTGGGCCTCCGTGCTGGCGGAGTCGGAGGCGACCCGCTGGACGCAGGCGTGGACCACCTTCGCCTCGGCCGAGAAGCTGTGGGCGCTGCGCCAGGACCAGCTGCCGACGACCCACCCGGTCTCGGCAGAGATCCGTGACCTTCAGGACGTCGAGATCAACTTCGACGGCATCACCTACGCCAAGGGCGCCGCGGTGCTCAAGCAGCTGGTGGCCTGGGTGGGCCGGGACGCCTTCATCGCCGGGCTGCGGCGCTACTTCGCCGACCACGAGTACGGCAACACCACGTTGGCCGACCTGTTCACCAAGCTGGAGGAGCAGAGCGGACGCGACCTGTCGGCCTGGGAGGACCAGTGGCTGCTGACGGCCGGGGTGAACACGCTGCGTCCGGTGCTGGAGATCACCGACAACGCCGGACGTGAGGTCTACACCTACGCGGCGATCCACCAGGAGGCGCCGGCCGACCACCCCACGCTGCGCTCGCACCGCATCGCCATCGGCCTCTACGACGCCGGGCCGGACGGCCTCAAGCGCCGCGAGCGCATCGAGATCGACGTCGAGGGCGAGCGCACGCCCGTCCCGGCACTCGTGGGTCAGGGCGTGGCCGACCTGCTGCTGGTCAACGACGACGACCTGACGTTCACCAAGATCCGCTTCGACGCCTCGTCGCTGTCGACCCTGGAGAAGCACGTCGCCGACCTGCACGAGTCGCTGCCGCGCTCGCTGGCCTGGACGGGCGCGACCGACATGCTGCGCGACGCCGAGCTGCCGGCGCGCCGCTACGTCACGCTGGTGCTGTCAGGAGTGGGCCGGGAGTCGAGCCTCTCGGTGGTGCAGACGCTGCTGATGCAGGCCCGCACCGCTGTCGAGCTCTACAGCGACCCGGCCTCGCGCGACTCGCTGCGTGAGCGCTGGGCCAGTGGCCTGGCCCGGCGGGTGCGCCAGGCGGAGCCGGGCAGCGACCACCAGCTGGCGCTGGTACGCGCCTGGTCGGCCGCGACGTCGGCGCCCGGCGACCTCGCCGAGATCGCCGCGATCCTCGACGGGTCGTACGTCATGCCCGGTCTCACTCTCGACCGCGACCTGCGCTGGCACCTGCTGCAGCGCCTCGTCATCAAGGGCGAGAAGGGCGTGGACGACATCGACACCCAGCTCGATGCCGACCGCACCGCGGCAGGTGAGCGTCAGGCCGCCCTGGCGCGCGCTGCCCGTCCGACCCGCGAGGCCAAGCAAGAGGCCTGGGACGCGATCATGAGCCCGGGCGCCCTGTCGAACCACCTGCTGGAGGCCACGGTCGCCGGCTTCATGCCCGCCGAGCAGGCAGGCGTGCTCGCCGAGTTCGTCGACCCGTACTTCGATGCCGTGATGGAGGTCTGGGCCTCGCGCACCTTCCACATCGCCGAGCAGATCATCGACGGGCTGTTCCCGCGGGTACAGGTCGCCCGGACCACGATCGATCGGGCCCTGGCTCTGGCCGACGCCGACGACACCCCCCGGGCCGTGAGCCGGATGCTGCGCGAGGGCGCCGCCGACGTCGAGCGTGCCCTGCGGGCCCAGCAGCGCGACGCAGCCGGCTGAGGCTGGCTGCTGGGGCCGGCACTCAGACGCGGATGAGCTTCTTCTCGCCCATCCCGTAGAAGCCGGTCATGTCGAGCGTTCCCGCTGGTGTGTCGACCTGACCGGTCAGCCACCCGAACGGCCCGTAGTACTCCGCCAGAAACCTCCTCGGCCCGACGTGCTGGTCGTTGGGCACCTCCGGGTGGAACGTCACGTCGACCATCCCGACCCGGTCGCGCACACGCCAGGGGCCGGTCACGCCGGCCGGCCGCTCGAAGGTGACCGGCGGCAGCCGATGGACAGCGTCGTCGAGGAACACGACGTTCTCGTTGTACACCGCCGGGTTCTGCACCTGGTTGTGGGTGAGGTTGACGGCCACTCGTCGTCCGTCGGCCAGCACCCGGGCGCCCGTCACCCAGTCGTAGGCCATCGGGGACGGGTAGTGGCCCTTGTGGTCGTCGACGATGAGAACCGTCTCGTCAGCAGGGAAGGTCTCCCGACGCTCACCGACCGCGATCTGACCGGTGGCCGCCATGGCGCACTTGTTCGAGTACAGCGGCGTCCCGTCAGCGAACGGATGACAGATGACCATGTGGCCGGCTTCGCGTGGCGAGCAGTCGCCGGTCACCGAGAGCAGCATCCCGGGGGACGACGTCCGCGGTAGCGCGCTCGCGGTCACCCCGATGGTGCCCGCGTCGACGTCGTTGTCGAAGCCGACGGCCAGCCCGCGCCAGCGACCGGTCGACCGTGTCTGGACGAGGCCCTGCCCGACTGACAGCGCTGTGCTCGGCACCTTGTGCTCGAACCGGCTGATCCGCCCCGAGCTCTTCTCGACCACCACGACCTGCAGGATCCCAAGGCTCTTGGTGTCGTACACCGCGACGAGGACGAAGTGCTCGGCGCCGATCAGCTGCGCGGCCTGCCACTCCTTGAGCCGTGCCGCGTGTGCTCGTCGGGCGAGACCGGACCACTGGTCGAGAAGGTTGACCTCACGAACCGGAGCGTCGTAGCTGCCGAAGGCGACCTGGCCGTCGGTGACCAGCGCAGGCGGCGGAGCCTGCAGCGGCGGGGGTCGGTCGACGACCCGTCCGAGATCAGCGGCCACCGACCACCCGCGGCAGGGCGGCAGCGGCCGGGCTGGTGGTGACGGTCTCCACGCCCAGCACCGCGCCGTCCGGGCCGGTGAGCGACACCCGCCAGTTGGGGTACTCGTCCGTCGTCCCCGGCTGGTTCTGGGTGCGCCGGTCGCCCACCATGTCGGTGAGCGACACCCCGATGAGCCGGGCCGGCGACCACATCAGCAGCCGGTGCAGCGCCTCGACCGTCTGTGCCGTGCCAGCGCTCGGGTCGAGCAGACCACGGTCGGCCAGGACGTCGAGCCAGGCCTGCCGCTCGGCCACGTCGATGGCCATCTCCTCGTTGACGTCGCGGGTGAGCAGCCCCAGCTCGTCGCGCAGCAGCACGTGGTCACCGGCGAGGTAGCCGGCGGTCGGCGGCAGGTCGTGCGTGGTGACGGTCGCCAGGCACAGCTCGCGCCAGTGCTCGGGGGCGAGCGGCTTGCCGGCGCCGTCGTACTCGAACCACAGCACCGAGGTGCCCAGGATGCCCCGCTCCCGCAGGTAGTCGCGCACCCACGGCTCCACCGTGCCGAGGTCTTCGCCCACGAGGATGGCTCCCGAGCGCACCGCCTCCAGCGCGAGGATGCCGATCAGCGCCTCATGGTCGTAGCGGACGTAGGTGCCCTCGGTGGGCGGACGACCCTGCGGGATCCACCACAGCCGGAACAGGCCGATGATGTGGTCGACGCGAAGGCCCCCGGCGTGACGGAAGACCGTGCGCAGCAGGTCGCGGTACGCCGCGTACCCCGTCGCGGCCAGCCGGTCGGGCCGCCAGGGCGGTTGTGACCAGTCCTGACCCTGCTGGTTGAACGCGTCGGGCGGGGCGCCCACGGTGATGCCCTGCGCGAGGACGTCCTGCAGGCCCCACGCGTCGGACCCGTTCGGGTGCACCCCGACGGCGAGGTCTTGCATCAGACCGATGGGCATGCCCACGTCGTGCGCCTCGTCCTGCACCGCCCGCAGCTGCTCGTCCACCACCCACTGCAGCCAGCAGTAGTAGTCGACGTCGTCGGCGTGGCTCGCGCGCTGCTGCTCCACCGCCTCACCGCGCGGGTCGTGCAGCTCGGTCGGCCACTCGTGCCAGTCGGCTCCGTGCGTCACCGACAGCACGCACCACGTCGCGAAGTCGACGAGGCCCTCGCCCTCGTCGGCCAGGTACGCCCGGTACGAGCTCTCCCGACCCGGGCTGCGCGCGACCCGGTGCACCAGCCGCAGCGCGGCGTCCTTCGCCGCCCATGACGCGTCGCGGTCGATGGCGAGAGCGCCGTTGTCTGCGAGCACCGACGCACGCAGCCGCTCGACCTCGGCTCGGGCCGCCTCGTCGAGGTAGGCGTACTCGTCGATCGCCTCGACACGCAGGTAGAGCGGGTTGACGAACCGTCGGGTGGACGGCAGGTAGGGCGAGGGCTCCATCGGCACGGCCGGCTCGGCGGCGTGCAGCGGGTTCACGAGCATGAACCCGGCGGCGTGCTCGACCCCGGCCCAGGTGGTGAGGTCGGTGAGGTCGACCAGGTCGCCCACTCCCCACGAACGCTGCGACCGGACGCTGTAGAGCTGGAGCGCCAGCCCCCAGGTGCGACGGTCGCCGAGCGCCTCGGGCAGACCCACCCACGCGGGGGTGATGATCAGCGGGCACTCGGCCCGTTGCTCGCCGGACTGGGCGACCAGCCGGTGGTACCCCATCGGCAGGTCGCCGGGCACCGCGAACGTCGCCTCGCCGATCAGCCGGTTGTTGACGTGCTCAGGGTTGACCCAGTGGTTCTGCTGGTGGACGTCAGCGCGGCGCGACCCGTCCTCCGTCTCGATCCACACCTCGACCTCGGCCCCGTGGTCGACGTGCACGCCGAACCAGGGGCTCGACCCGGTGCGCGCGACCACGCACGGCGGCAGCATGCGCTCCCAGCGGTGCAGCCAGTCGTAGTACAGCGCCACGTTGGTGGAGTCGTAGGACGAGGCGTCCACACCGAGAGCCGCCAGAACGGTGACGATCGTCTCGGCCGGCACGCGCGTGTGTTGCCCTTGCCAGTCCCAGAACTCCGTGGCGACTCCATGCGCGTTCGCCAGGTCGGAGAGCTGCGGCCAGGGATCAGTCACGCGCGGCAGTCTGCCGCAGAAGCATCGTCACGTCAGCGAGGTCCACAGGTCTGCGTAGCGGTGGTACCAGGGCCGTGCCACCTCGAGCTCGGCGGCCAGTGAGAGCAGCAGCTCGTCGGCTCCGAACGCCCCGCCCAGCATCACCCCGACCGGCACGATCGTCCCCGACTCCTGCGTCCACTCCAAGGGCAACGAGACGGCCGGACGGCCGATCAGGTTCCACACGCTGGTCCACGGGGTGAACCGGGTCTGGGCGGCGAAGTCGCCCGCTGGGTCGTCGTCGTCGCGCAGCCCGCCGACCGGGGCGGGCAGGTCGGCCAGCGTGGGGCTCAGCACGACGTCGACGTGCGACCACGCCTGGGCCACCTGCCGCGCGAGCACCTGGGTCGCGGCGATGGCTGTGACGTAGTCGACAGCCGAGGTCGTACGGCCCTGCGCGCGCAGCCACCTCGTCAGCGGGCGCAGGTCGCCCTCGCGCTCCGGCGGCACCGGCAGGGACGCCGCCAGCGACGACCAGACCGCCGCGAACGCGCCCCACGCGTCCGCCGGGAACGGCACACCGACCGGTTCGACGTGGTGCCCGAGGTCGGCGAGAAGGGCCGCGGTGCTCTGCGCCGCTGCCAGGCACGCCGGGTGCACGACGGCGTCGGCGGCGATCACCGGGTCGGTGAGCAGGCCGATCCGCAGCCGTGGGACGGGCCGGTCGGTTGCTGCGACGAAGCTCGGCACCGGCGGCGGCAGCGCCGCCACGTCGCCCGGCCAGCTGCCCGTCATCACGTCGAGCAGCAGCGCCGCGTCGGCCACCGTGCGCGCGAGCGGCCCGGTGACGGCCAGCCCGGCGACGTCGACTCCGTGCGGCCCGGGGCTGACGCGGCCGCGGGTCGGCTTCAGGCCGACGAGCCCGCACGCACTGGCCGGGATGCGGATGGACCCACCGCCGTCCGAGCCCTGCGCGAGGGGTGCCACGCCGGCGGCGACCACAGCAGCGGCTCCCCCGCTCGAACCCCCCGCCGAGCGGGCGTCGTCCCAGGGGGTGCGCGCGGGGGGCGCGACCGTGGGCTCGGTGTAGCAGGGCAGGCCGATCTCCGGGGTGTTCGTCTTGCCCGTCATCACGGTGCCGGCCCGCCGCAGGAGCGTGACCACGCCGTCGTCCACGTCGGCAACCTGGTCGGCGAACGCCGCGCTGCCGAGCGTGAACCGCACTCCCGCCACCGCGTTCAGGTCTTTGACGGGGCAGGGCACGCCGAGCAGCGGCGGCAGGTCAGCCGGGTCGCGGATCGCCATCAGAGCGGCCTCGGCGTGGTGCGCCTGCTCCATCGCACGCTCGGGTGTGCGGGTGACGAACATGCCCAGCCGCTCGTCCAGCTCGTCGGCGCGTCGCAGCGACGCGACCGTCACCTCGACCGGTGACAGCTCGCGCTCGCGGATGCGTCGCGCCAGGTCGATGGCACTGAGCGCCAGCACGTCGGTCATGTCACCGGCACACTGCCACGGCGCGGGTGAGCGTGCCAGGGTGTCGGCAGCCTTGCCTACCCTGGACGCCATGGCTGGCCCGACTTCTCTGCTGTCTCCGACCTCTGCCGACGCGACCCCGGAACCGACGGGCATCGTCGAGCCGATCGACCTGGAGGGGTCGATCACCGACACCTCGTGGTGGCTCGACCTCGCTACCGGCCCGGTGCTACGCACCGCCGTCATCCTGCTCGCCGCCCTCGTGGCGCGCTACGTGTTCAACAAGGTCGTCGACGGCTTCGTCACCCGCCTGAGCAGCCCGAAGGAGGTCGCTCCCGGCGGCACCGGCATCGCGAGCACGGCGCGGGAGGTGATCGGCAGCGACCGCATCGACTACCAGCGGCGGGCGACCCGCTCCCACACCCTCGGCCAGCTGTTCAAGAACGTCGGGTCGGTGGTGATCCTGGCCCTGGCCGCCCTCATGGTGCTGGCGGAGTGGGGCTTCAACCTGGCTCCGCTGATCGCCGGCGCCGGGGTGCTCGGTGTGGCGCTCGGCTTCGGCGCCCAGACCCTCGTCGCCGACTTCTTGAGCGGCGTGTTCATGCTCATGGAAGACCAGTACGGCGTCGGCGACATCGTCGACCTGGGCGAGGCGAGCGGCACCGTCGAGGACGTCCAGCTACGGGTCACCAAGCTACGAGCCGTGGACGGCGTCGTCTGGTGGGTGCGCAACGGCGAGGTCGTGCGCGTGGGCAACATGAGCCAGAACTGGTCGCGCGCCGTCGTCGATGTCGGCGTCGCCTACGACTCCGACCTGGCGCACGTCCGCGACGTGCTCAGCGACGTCGCCAACCAGCTCAACGACGACCCGGAATGGACCGAGAAGCTGCTCGAGACCCCCGAGGTGTGGGGCGTGGAAGACCTGGCCGCCGACGCGGTCACCGTCCGGGTCGTGCTCAAGACGGTGCCAGGCCAGCAGTGGGCGGTGGCGCGCGAGCTGCGCCAGCGTGTCCACAGCCGCCTCAAGACAGAAGGCATCGAGATCCCGTTCCCACAACGCACCGTCTGGGTGCGCAACGACGCCTGACCCAGCAGACTGACCCTCGTGCGAGCACTGGTCACCGGCGCGTCCGGCTACATCGGCGGACGACTCGTCCCGGAGCTGCTCGACGCCGGCTTCACCGTGCGTGCCGGGGCGCGCGAGCTGATCCACCTTCGCGACCAGCCCTGGGCCGACGCCGTCGAGCTGGCGCACGCCGACGTGCTCGACGCGGACGTCATCCGAGCGGCGCTGACCGACGTCGACGTGGCGTACTACCTCGTGCACGCCATCGGCAAGGGCGACGACTTCGAAGAGCTCGACCGTCGCGCCGCGCGCACCTTCGCCGCCGCGGCACGCGACGCCGGCGTGTCCCGCATCGTCTACCTGAGCGGGCTGGTGCCCGAGAACGAGGAGCTGAGCCCGCACCTGCGCAGTCGCCAGGAGGTCGGGGAGATCCTGCTGGCCAGCGGCGTCCCCACAGCCGTGCTGCAAGCCGCCGTGATCATCGGCAGCGGCGGAGCCTCGTTCGAGATGCTGCGCTACCTCACCGAGCGCCTCCCCGCCATGGTCACGCCCGTGTGGGTGCAGACGAGGATCCAGCCGATCGCGGTGCGCGATGTTCTCTACTACCTCGTGGGCGCCGCAGGGTTGCCGGCCGAGGTCAACCGGCCCTTCGACATCGGCGGGCCGGACGTGCTGACCTACGAGCAGATGATGCAGCGCTACGCCGCGGTGATGGGCCTGCCGAAGCGACGCATCGTGCGCGTACCCCTGCTCAGCCCCGGCTTGTCGAGCCACTGGGTGCAGATCGTCACCCCGGTGCCCAATGCGATCGCCCGTCCCCTCGTGGAGAGCCTGCGCAACACCGTCGTCTGCCGAGAGGCCGACATCTTCGACTACATGCCGCCTCCCCCGCACGGCCCCACCGGCTTCGAGCGAGCCGTCGAGCTCGCCCTGTCTCGGGTGCGCAGCGGCGACGTCCCCACCCGGTGGGCCGACGCCGAGCTGCGCGGAGCGCCGTCGGACCCGCTGCCGTCGGACCCCGACTGGGCCGGCGGTGACCTGTACGTCGACGAGCGCTCCCGCGTGGTCGACGCCAGCCCCGAGGCGCTGTGGCAGGTGATCGAGGGCATCGGCGGGTCCAACGGCTGGTACTCCTGGTCGCTGGCCTGGGGCGTGCGCGGCGTCATGGACCGGCTCTCCGGCGGCCCCGGCCTGCGGCGCGGTCGACGCAGCGTCTACGACCTGCACGTCGGCGACGCCCTGGACTGGTGGCGCGTCGAAGAGGTGGTCGACCTCCAGCTGCTCCGGCTACGTGCCGAGATGCGCCTACCCGGACGGGCCTGGCTCGAGCTCACCATCAGCACCGACGACGACGGTCGCACCGTGTTCGGCCAGCGCGCGATCTTCTACCCGCACGGGTTGTCGGGGCAGGCCTACTGGTGGAGCGTCTTCCCGTTCCACGGGATCGTCTTCGGCAGCATGCAGCGCAACATCGCGTCGGAGGCGGAGCAGCTGGAGAAGGAGAAGGTCGCCGGACGGTGGCGACCCTCGGGCACGCCCCGACCGTAGAGGTGGTCAGGCGAGGCTGGCGTCCAGGCTGATCGCCACGCCGGTCAGCGCCTGGCTCACCGGACATCCCTCCTTGGCTGCCTCGGCCGCCTCGGCGAACGCGTCCGCGTCGATGCCCGGCACGCTCGCAGTGATCGTGAGGTGGGAGGTGGTGATACCGGTGCCGGGCACGAACGTCACCTCGGCGCGGGCCTGGATCGACTCCGGCGGCGTGCCGGCCTTGGACAGCCCGAGCGACAGGGCCATGCAGTAGCAGGAGGCGTGTGCGGCGGCGATCAGCTCCTCCGGCGAGGTCATCCCGTTGGGCTCCTCGCTGCGAGCCGGCCATGAGACGTCGAAGGCTCCGACGCCGGAGGAGTCGAGCGCGACCCGGCCGGAGCCTTCGAACAACGAGCCGTGCCACTGGGCGGTTGCGGTGCGTGTGGTTGCCATGGCGACGATCCTGCTCGACTGCGCCCCCGAGCGCACGCGAAAGGTAGCGTTCACGGCCTATGACTGCGACCTTCTACGACGAGATCGGCGGGCACGCGACCTTCGAGCGGCTGGTCAGTCGGTTCTACGCCGGGGTGGCCACCGACGACGGCCTGCGACCGATGTACCCCGAGGACGACCTGGGCCCCGCCGCCGATCGGCTGCGCCTGTTCCTGGAGCAGTACTGGGGCGGCCCCACGACCTACTCCGAGCAGCGCGGGCACCCGCGGCTACGGATGCGTCACGCGCCCTTCCCCATCGACCACGACGCCCGGGCGCGCTGGCTCACGCACATGCGTGCGGCTGTCGACGACCTCGTCGCCGACGGCACGCTCGACCCGGCGCACGAGGCCGTGCTCTGGACCTATCTCGAACGAGCCGCACTCTCGATGGTCAACACCGGAGGAACCCAGTGACGCAGTGGTGGCGCGACGCGGTGGTGTACCAGGTCTACATCCGCTCGTTCGCCGACGGCAACGCTGACGGCACCGGTGACCTCACCGGTCTGCGCTCGCGGCTGCCCTACCTGGCCGACCTCGGCGTGGACGCCATCTGGGTCAACCCGTGGTACCCCTCGCCGCTCGCCGACGGCGGGTACGACGTCGCCGACTACCGCGACATCAACCCGATGTTCGGCACGCTGGAGCAGGCCGAGGCGCTGATCGTCGAGGCGCACGCGCTCGGGCTCAAGGTGCTGGCCGACGTCGTGCCGAACCACACCTCGTCCGAGCACGCCTGGTTCGCCGCGGCACTCGCGAGCCCGCCAGGCAGCCCCGAGCGGGCCCGGTACTGGTTTCGCGACGGACGGGGCCCCGACGGCGAGCTGCCGCCCAACGACTGGCGCAGCACGTTCGGCGGCACCGCCTGGACACGGGTCGATGAGGCCGACGGCAGCGCGGGCCAGTGGTACCTGCACCTGTTCGACGCCAGCCAGCCCGACCTCAACTGGTCGAACGCCGAGGTCGTGGAGGAGTTCCACGACATCCTGCGTTTCTGGTTCGACAGAGGCGTCGACGGCTTTCGCATCGACGTGGCGCACGGCATGGCGAAAGACCCGACCCTGCCCGACCTGGGTACTGCCGACGAGTCACTGATGGCGGCACCCGATCGGGTTCGCCACCCGCACTGGGACCGCGACGAGGTGCACGAGATCTACCGGGGGTGGCGGGCCGTCGCCGACTCCTACGCCGACCCGCGGGTGTTCGTGGGCGAGGTGTGGCTGGACGACCCGGCCCGGCTCGCGCTGTACCTGCGTCCGGACGAGCTGCACACGTCGTTCGCGTTCGAGCTCACCGACCCCGACTGGGATGCCGCCGGGCTGCGCGCGGGCATCGAGACCGGGCTGGCGGCCGCGCGGGCCGCCGACGCGCCCGCCACGTGGGTGCTGAGCAACCACGACATCCCGCGGCATGTGTCGCGCTACGGACGTCCGGCCAAGGACCGCGAGCGCTTCGGTCCCAGCAAGTACGACTTCGAGGGGCTCGACCTCGACCTCGGCCGCCGCCGGGCCCGCGCGGCAGCGTTGCTGAGCCTGGGGCTGCCCGGCAGCGTGTACCTCTACCAGGGCGAGGAGCTCGGGCTGGAAGAGGTCACCGACATCCCGGACGCTCTGCGCGACGACCCGGTGTTCTTTCGCAGCGAGCACGGCGAGGTTGGACGAGACGGCTGTCGCGTCCCGTTGCCGTGGGAGCCGACCGGGACCTCGCTCGGCTTCGGCGACAACGGTGCCTGGTTGCCGCAGCCCACGGAGTGGAGCGCCCGGGCCGCCTCGGTGCAGCGCGACGACCCCGCGTCGATGCTCACCCTCTACCGCACGGCGCTGGCCGCCCGGCGGCGCGAGCCGGCGCTGAGGGCACCGGGCATGGCGTGGGTCGACAGCCCGGTCGACGTGCTGCGGTTTCGGCGCAGCAGCGCCGACGGCGCCACCGTCGAGGTGGTCGTCAACCTGTCCGCGACACCCGTCGCGCTGCCGCCGGGTGAGGTTCTGGTGTCCAGCGGTCCGGTCGGTGAGACGCTGGGCGCCGACGAGGCGGCCTGGGTGCTGCTCAGCTGACGAACAGGCCCAACGGGTCGCCGACCCGGGCCAGAGCGACGCCGGCGGACGTGTCGAGGCGGTGCCAGGCGCCGATGCTGCGCACCACGACCGCGCCGCCGTCCTGCGACAAGAAGCCCAGGTAGTGGGCGGTGTGCGCCAGCCGGCTGGGAGCCGAGCCCAGCAGCGGCCGCGCCCACAGGTCGGCGGCGATGCCCTCCAGCGCCGCGTTGGCACCGCGGCCGGCCGGCACCTGCTGGGCCTGGCGGGTGAACTCCGCCGTGTCGTCGGCGACACGCGCGGCCACCTCGGCGACGTCGAGCCGTCCGACCTCGGCCCACCCGGAGCGAGGCGGCAACGGGGACGTCCACGACAGGTCGGGCAGCCGCGGGGGCAGCGACAGCCGGCCGTCGGCCACGGCGCGGGCACGGGCGCCGAGCCCGACCGCCTCGACGAGCACGTCGAGGTCGGCCGGCTCGCTCAGTCGGGTGGCGCGTAGACCCAGGGCTTCGAACGGGGTGGTGACGAACGCCGCCAGGGTCGCGCCCGCCGCGACCAGGCGCACGGGTGTTCCCGGGTCGTGCCGGGCCGCCCGCTCGGCGAAGACCGCCAGGTCGCGGGGCGACCCGTCCAGGTGCAGGACGCCCGCCCCGTCTGCCGCTGACAAGCGTCAGGCCCTGGTCAGCTTGCGGTAGGTCACCCGGTGCGGACGGGCGGCATCGGCGCCGAGGCGCTCGACCTTGTTCTTCTCGTAGGCCTCGAAGTTGCCCTCGAACCAGAACCACCTCGCCGGGTCGTCCTCGTCGCCCTCGTAGGCCAGGATGTGGGTGGCCGTGCGGTCGAGGAACCAGCGGTCGTGGGAGACCACCACGGCGCACCCGGGGAACTCCAGCAACGCGTTCTCCAGCGACTGCAAGCGTCTCGACGTCGAGGTCGTTGGTCGGCTCGTCAAGCAGGATCAGGTTGCCGCCCTGCTTGAGCGTGAGCGCCAGGTTGAGCCGGTTGCGCTCGCCGCCGGAGAGCACCCCCGCCGGCTTCTGCTGGTCGGGGCCCTTGAAGCCGAACGCCGCGACGTACGCGCGCGAGGGCATCTCGACGCTGCCGACCTTGATGTGGTCGAGGCCGTCGGAGACGACCTGCCACACCGTCTGCTTGCCGTCGATGCCCGAGCGGTTCTGGTCGACGTAGGAGACCTGAACAGTCTTGCCGATCTTGATGCTGCCCTCGTCAGCCTGCTCGTCCTCCAGCAGCATGCGGAACAGCGTCGTCTTGCCCACGCCGTTCGGGCCGACGACCCCGACGATGCCGTTGCGGGGCAGGGTGAACGACAGCCCGTCGAACAGGGTGCGGTCGCCGAACGACTTCCACAGGTCGTCGACCTCGACCACGACGTCACCCAGGCGCGGACCCGGCGGGATCTGGATCTCGTCCATGTCGAGCTTGCGGGTGCGCTCGGCCTCGGCCGCCATCTCTTCGTAGCGCTTCAGCCGGGCCTGCTGCTTGGCCTGGCGGCCCTTGGTGTTCGAGCGCACCCAGGCCAGCTCGTCGGCGAGGCGCTTGCGCAGCTTCGCGTCCTTCTGGCCCTCGACCTTGAGGCGGGTCTGCTTGGTCTCCAGGTAGGTGGAGTAGTTGCCCTCGTACGGGTAGGCGCGCCCGCGGTCGAGCTCGAGGATCCACTCGGCGACGTTGTCGAGAAAGTAGCGGTCGTGCGTGACGGCGACGACGGTGCCGGGGTACTTCTCCAGGTGCTGCTCCAGCCACATCACGCTCTCGGCGTCCAGGTGGTTGGTGGGCTCGTCGAGCAGCAGCAGGTCGGGCTGCTCCAGCAGAAGCCGGCACAGCGCCACCCGGCGACGCTCGCCACCGGAGAGCACGGTGACGTCGGCGTCCGGGGGCGGGCAGCGCAGCGCATCCATGGCCTGCTCGAGCTGGGAGTCGAGGTCCCAGGCGTTGCTGTGGTCGAGCTTCTCCTGAAGCTGACCCATCTCCTCCAGCAGCGTGTCGTAGTCAGCGTCGGGGTTGGCCAGCTCCTCGCTGATCTCGTTGAAGCGGTCGAGCTGGCGCTTGGTCGCCGCCACGCCGAGCTCGACGTTGCCGAGCACGGTCAGCGACTCGTCCAGCTCGGGTTCCTGCGTGAGGATGCCCACGCTGTAGCCGGGGCTGAGCAGCGCGTCCCCGTTGGACGCCTGGTCGAGCCCGGCCATGATGTGCAGGACGGTCGACTTGCCCGCGCCGTTGGGGCCGACCACGCCGATCTTCGCGCCGGGCAGGAACGCCAGCGTGACGTCGTCGAGGATCACTTTGTCGCCGTGGGCCTTGCGCGCTTTGCGCATGACGTAGATGAACTCAGCCATAGGTGACAAGGGTAGGCGGGCTGCGGGGGTGCTCTCTCCCGCCGATGCCGGAGGCCGGCATCGCCGGTGTCGCGGTGGCGCTCAGCCGCCCGCGGCGGCCAGGGCCTCGTGCGCGCGATCGAAGTCGCGGCGCTGAGCACGCAGCGGAAGGTCCAGCCGCGAGTCCGCGTCTCGCCTGATGAGGGCGGTGAGATCGGCCTGCGACGCCTGCGCACGCTCCTGCGCCCACGCTTCGCGCGCACCCCCCACCTGGCGGTTCAGCACGACGGCCCCCAGTCCCGACGCCCCGGCCAGCAGCAGCGGCGCGGCCCAGGCCCAGGCCGGCACCGCCGACCCGGCGACGACCAGCCCGACGAGCACCAGGGCGACCAGGGCGCTCGCGACCCCTGCGGCGAGCACGAACCACTGACGCTGCCGGTGCTGCGCCCACCACGCCGGCGGCGGTGGTTCGGTGTTCCGCGCCGCCGCCAGCGACTCGACCCAGCCGTCCGGCATCGACTCGGCGGCCCCGGCCAGCTCGTTGCGCACCTGGTCGGCCCAGACCGGCGGCAGGGGTTGCACGTACTGGTCCAGGTAGCCGGTCAGCAGCCGGCGGGCCGGCTCCCCGGGCACTGCGCGAGGCTCCGGCGCCTGGGATGCGGCTGTCCGGTCGACCGGCCACCGCAATGCCTGCGACGCCTGCAGAAGGGCCGAGTCGTGCACGTCGGCGACCACGGCGTCGATCTCCACGGCGTGCGTCAGCTCGCGCACAAGGCTGTCGAGGTCGTCCACGGCCAGCTCGTCGTGGTCGCGCGACCTGGCGCGGTGCGCCCGCGTGGCAGCGAGCCCGGCCTCGCTGCGCACGGTCCTCGCCAGCACCGCGACGTCGGCCGACAGGCGCTGTGTCGCGGCCAGCCGGGAGTCGACGACGGCTTCGAGGCGCGCCCGCAGCACGTCCACGCCGTCGCCGCTGCCGGCGGACATGGCCAGCACCTCGACGTCGAGCAAGCCGTCGCGACGCACCAGGCGCCGAAGGTCGGTGAGGCAGGCCCGCTGCTCGGCGGGGCTCAGACGGTCGATCTGGTTGAGAACCACCAGCACGACCGACCCGTGCTGGGTGAGCGTGGCCAGGTACTCCTCGTGCAGCAGCGCATCGGCGTACTTGACCGGGTCGGTGACCCAGACGACGACGTCCACCAGGCCGACGAGGCGGTCGACCTCGACACGGTGCTCGGTGACCATCGAGTCGTGGTCGGGCAGGTCGAGCAGCACGAGCCCGTCCAACGGGTGCGCCGTGTCGTCCAGCGGGCTCTGCCGGGCCACCCGTCGACGTGCCGGCACGGCCAGCCAGTCGAGCAGCGGGTCGGCGTCCACGCCGCCCCAGACGCACGCCAGCGCGACCGTCGTCGTCGGACGTCGCACCCCGGCCTCGGCCAGGTCGAGCCCGGCGAGGGCGTTGAACAGCGTCGACTTGCCCGAGCCGGTCGACCCGGCCAACGCGACCACGGTGAGGTCGAGCCCGAGGCCCGTGCGCTCGCCGGCGCGCGTCTTCACCGCCTCGACGTCGGCCACCGTCTCGGCGCTGACGAAGCGGCCCAGCAGCATCGTGGCCTCGGTCAGCGCCTGCAGTCGAGCGTCCAACGTGGTCTCGCTCACGCGCCCACCTCGACCGTGAGCCGATGCACGGCGTCGGTGAGGCGACCGGCCACCTCGTCCGGCATGCGCCCGTCCTGCTCGGCCACGACCAGCTCGACCTGAGCAACGACGTCGGCGACGGCTCCGGCCACGCTGGAGCGCCGCACCGTCGCGCGCAGCCCAGCGTCCCCGCCGAGGGCACGCAGCAGACCTGTCAACGTGGCGACCGCCTCCGCGGGCAGCACCCCGTCCACCGCCTCGTGCTCGGACACCACGACGAGCGGCGAGTCGGCAAGCCCGGCCTGCGCCATGAGCGTGGCTACGTGCGTCGACACCGTGCCGACAGCGAGCGCGCCCACCCGGTTGAGGACAACCGCGGTCGTGCCGCGCCGGGCAGCAGAGCGACGCAGCGCCTGCCAGGGGACGGCGTCGGCGTAGCGCGACGCCGACGTGACCGCAAGCCACAGGTCGGCGCTGTCGATGAGGCGCGTGGCGACCACCCGGTTGTGGTGCTCGACGGAGTCGAGGTCGGGTGAGTCCAGCATGGCCAGCCCGGCCGGCATGGCGGCGTCTGCCACCACCTCTGTTCCCTCGGCCACCGGCCACCCGGCGATGCGCTCGACGTCGTCGGGGTGGTGGACGAGCACCGGCACCCGCGTCGTGGGCCGCAGCACGCCGGCCCGCGACACGCGCCGTCCGACGAGCGAGTTCAGCAGCGTCGACTTGCCGACGCCGGTCGACCCACCGAGGACGACCAGCAGTGGCCGGTCGGCACCGTCCAGCCGCGGAACCAGCGCTTGTTCGACCTGCTCGGCCAGCGAGACGACAGCCGGGACACCCTCGACCTCGCGTAGCGCCCCAGCCAGGTCCACGGCCGCGCGCTGGGCAGGCGTTGCCTGATCGATCACCGACGGCCTCCTCCCCTGCGCGCTGGCTTCGTCGCGACGCGTCGATACGGTGCCATAATCGTCGGCATGATCCGAGCAACCGTGCTGGTCCGTACCGCAGTCGTCGTGGGGGCAGCCGCCGTGGCCTTGTCCGGCTGCGGCAACGCCGTCGAGGGACTCGCCGAGGGCGCCGTGGAGAAGGCGCTGGAGAACGAGATCGGCCCCTCGGCCGACGTGCAGATCGACGACGACAGCTTCACCGTCGACACCGAAGAGGGCAGCATCACCGCCGGTGCCGGCTCGGTTCCCGACGACTTCCCCGCTGACGTGCCGCTGCCCGAGGGCGAGGTGTCGTTCGCGCAGCGTCTCGAGTCGGCCGACGGCCTGGGCTGGAGCGTCGTGGTCACCACCAGCGGCGATCCGACGGCCGTGGCCGAGCAGGTGGGCACAGACCTCGAGTCGTCCGGTTTCACCGTCGAGAACGCGAGCCAGTTCGGCGGTGCCGACGGCTCCGGCGGCACCGTGCTGGCCGAGAAAGACGACCTGTCGGTACTCGTCCTCGTCACCGGAGACGGCGGAGAGACCGTGGTCACCTACACCGTGAGCCAGACGGCCAGCTAGGCGAGCACTGTCCCGGCGCCCGTAGCTCAGCTGGACAGAGCAGGTGCCTTCTAAGCACTTGGTCGCAGGTTCGAGTCCTGCCGGGCGCGCTGCACGCCACGTAGGGTGGCGGGTGTGAGTGCTGCCCGACTGATCTGGGTCGACTGCGAGATGACCGGTCTCGACCTGCAACGCGACGCGCTGGTCGAGATAGCCGTGCTGGTCACCGACTTCGACCTCACCGTCCTCGGCGAGGGCGTCGACATGGTGATCGCACCCCCGCCGGCTGCTCTGGAGACCATGCCCGAGCGCGTGCGCGAGATGCACACGGAGTCGGGGCTTCTGGAGCGACTGGCCTCGGGCGTGACGCTGGAGCAGGCGAGCGCACAGGTGCTCGACTACGTCCGCGCTCACGTGCCTGACCTCAAGAAGGCCCCGCTGGCCGGCAACTCCGTGCACGTCGACCGCACGTTCCTCGCCCGAGACATGCCGGAGTTCGAGAGCGCGGTGCACTACCGCAACGTCGACGTGTCCACCATCAAAGAGCTGGCGCGCCACTGGTACCCCCGCACGTACTTCGCCAGCCCCGAGAAGACCGGCAACCACCGGGCGCTGGGCGACATCCAGGACTCCATCAACGAGCTGCGTTACTACCGGCGGTCGGTGTTCGTACCCGAGCCTGGGATGACCAGCGCGTCGGCCCGCGCCGTCGCCACCGACGTCGCGGCGGCCACCGTTTCGTAGGCAGGGCACGACGCCGGTACACTCGTCCTTCGCGCGGCTCGCCGCGCAATGGTGGGTGTAGCTCAGTCTGGTAGAGCACCTGGTTGTGGTCCAGGTGGCCGCGGGTTCAAGTCCCGTCACTCACCCGGAAAGCGTCAGGGAGTACCCTGACGCCCCACGCGCCGTTAGCTCAATTGGCAGAGCAGCTGACTCTTAATCAGCGGGTTCGGGGTTCGAGTCCCTGACGGCGCACACGCTCATGACAACGCCTCACTTCTCCCCGGCATCCCGGCGGATGACCCCGGGCGAGGCTGATGCGGCGACACGGCTCGTGCACACCGCCTTCGCGGACGACCCGATCATGCGCTGGGTCTGGCCGGGCACCAACCGGTGGGCCAGCGTCGGGTACACCTTTCTTGCCCGGCTCGCCGAGGTGCGCCTGTCCGGCGGCGAGGCCTGGGTGACCGACGACCTTGGCGCGGTCGCGCTCTGGGAACCGCCGGGCGGCATCTACGCCTCGCGCCCCGGCCTGTGGCCGGAGTTCAACCGGCTGCTCACGCCCGACGAGGACGCCCGACTGACTGCCTACGACGCCGCGATCGACGGGCTCCGACCCGCCGAGTCGCACTGGTACCTCGGCGTGCTGGCCGTGCACGTCGATCGGCGCGGGCGTGGCCTGGCTCGCACCGTCGCCACGCCGATCCTCGACTCCGCCGACCGCACCGCCACGTCCGTCGTTCTCGAGACGGCGACCCCGGTCAACCTGGCGATCTACGCTCGCCTCGGCTTCGAGGTGGACGGCGAGGTCGACCTGCCCGACGACGGTCCGCACGTGTGGCTGCTGCGCCGTCCACCCGGCTAGCGCTTCACCCCGGCAACGCTCACCGGCATGCGCGGCCGGGTGCCGATCCCCGCGGGTGTGGACACTCCGGTGGTCGGTCGGGACTTTGTGTCGGACCCCTCGAGGATGCTGGTCGCATGACGTCGATCCCGCGTCCCGCCGCCGTTCCCGCGGTTGTTGCTGGGGAGTGTGTTTCCAGTGATCTGGAGGTCATGGTCGGGGATGTGGTGGCGCGGTCTCCGTGGGGTCGGTTCGGTCGGGTGTTCGGGCCGGACACCGACGGCGAGGCGGGGGTGTCGGAGGAGGAGCTGCTGGCCGGCTCGCCGACGCCGAAGGGCTGATCACCCAGCTCGCGGCGGCGCAGGGTCGGCTGCTGCTGGAGCTGCGGGAGCGGCGCCTGGCCACGCAGCGGCAGGAGACGGGGCCGGAGGGTCACGCCCCCGGGTCGTGCACGCGGGGGTGCTGTGACCCGGACGGCTGGATGGGCCTGGAGGTCGCCCAAGCGTTGGCCGTCAGTGAGCGTCAGGTGTCCACTCGTCTGGACACCGCGCACCGCCTGTCCCGGCACACGCGGCTACGGGATGTGGTGGAGCAGGGGCGGGTGCAGGTGTGGACGGCGACGAAGCTGGCCGAGCACCTCGACGAGCTCGCCCCCCTCATCACCCCCGACCGGCTCCGCAGCGTGGAGGCCAGCATGGTGGTGTGGCTGCTGGACCGGCCCCGCACGGTCGGGCAGATGTCGGCGCGGATGCGCCGCCTCATCCACGCCGCCCGGGCTGCCGCCGGGGTGGACTGTCCGCGCCGCGACGCCCGAGACCGCCGCGTCTGGGTCGAGGCCGCCGGCGTGGACGGGCTGGCGACCCTGATGGCCCGCCTCCCGGAGACCGACGCCCTCACCGTGCGCGCCGTGCTGACCGCGGTGGCGCACGACCCGACCAGCCCCACCGACACCCGCACCCGGGAGCAGCGGCGTGCGGACCTGCTCACCACCATGATCACCGGCGCCCCGGCCACCCACGGCGACCCCGCCGATGTGGACCTCACCCCCACCAGCAGCCCCGGCAGCCCCGGCAACCCGGGTGGGGTGGGGGTGCAGGTGACCGTCACGATCCCCGCCGACACCCTCACCGGCGGCCCGACACCGGGTGAGGTCCCCGGCTACGGCCCCCTGCCCGCCACCACCACCCGCGACCTCGCCGCCCACGCCACGAGCTGCCGCGCGCTGGTCTACCACCCCGACACCGGCCACCTCCTCGGCCTGAGCACCCTGCTGCGCGCAGGGCTGCCCACCACCAGTGACGCGACCGGCGGTGATGCGGCCGGCGGTGACGCGGTGGCGGTGCGCTGGCTCGACCGGCTCCCACCCGCCGCCGGGTATACGCACCCGCCGGTCATGGAACGCCTCGCCCACGCCCGCGACACGGTCTGTCGCGCCCCGGGCTGCACCCGCGCGGCGACGGCGTGCGACTGCGACCACGTCGTGCCCTACCCCCACGGCCCGACAACCGCGCACAACACATGCTGCCTGTGCCGACGCCACCACCGGCTGAAGACCCACGCCCCCCACTGGCACACCCAGCTCGACCCCGACGGGCGGCTGATCTGGACCACCCCCACCGGACACACCCTCACCACCGACCCCCACGACCACCGACCCGACTCGCCCCCCGAGCCCGAGCCCGAGCCACCGCCGTTCTGACGCGAGGTCCGAGTACGCCGCTACCGAGTCACCAGCGTCGCCGTCGCGGCATCCGAGGCACGCCGGCTTCACACCGAGCAGGTTGTTGCACGGCGCAGGTCGTTGCTCCACCCAGGTCGAGGCACCGCGAGAGGCGTCACGGTGCGTCTCGGTGCGCCACCACCGCATCACGGTGCAGTTCGCGCCAGATCCGCCGTGTCGCGGTGCGGCTCGGGTCACCTCGACCTCGTCGCGGTGCGGCCCAGGTAGCGCTACCTACCTTCGGGGTGCAATCAGGCAGCCCCGCCTACGCATATGCCGCCTTGATACCGGCGGACCCGAGACAACGATCCCCCCACCCAAGCCGCCACCGGTACCAGGGCACGAGGGCTGCCGGACGCGGTCAGGACGAAGCGGCGGGCCAGGGGTTCTTCGCGCAGCCGTAGAGCGACTTGGTCTGCTGCACCATCACCGGGGCCGGCGCCCCGGGCGCGGGGCAGTCGACGTGCTGATGGCCCAGGTAGTGGCCCATCTCGTGCGAGACGAGGTAGCGGCGGTACCTGACGAGGTCGTCGCCGTAGCTGTCGGCCCCGGAGAACCAGCGGCGCGCGTTGAGCACCGTGGCCGAGCCGTTGTAGCAGGAGAGCCAGCCGCCCGTCCCCAACGGCTCGCACAGCCGGTCCGTCGTGTCGGGTGACGCCAGCACCACATCGACGTCGGCGGTGTCGTCAGCCACCCGGACGAAGCGCACCCCGTCGATAGACTGCCAGCCGCGCCTGTCGGTGAGCACCCGATGGACGATCCGCGCGAACTCCCGCCCGTTCACGGCGTCGCCGCGCACCCGCAGGCCGTCCTCCACCAGCACGCGGTAGCGCACCACCTGGGCGTCGTCGGACGGTGACCCGGCGCTGCCCGACACCACGGTGAGCTCGCCCGACCCGGACTGCGAGACCACCCGCTCGGGGACGGGGGTCGGCCGGGGTGGAGCCGAGGGAGCTGACGCGTCCGCCACAGCCGCCGAGCCCGACTCAGCCGACGCCTTGGGTTCGGCGGGAGCGGGGACCGCATCGGAGTCCCGTCCGGTGACGAAGGCGATCGTGGCAACCAGGAGGGCGGTCACAGTGACGGTGATCGCGAGACGTCCCCGTCGCGTGAGCCGCAACGGCGCCGCCGCCTGCTGGCTCATGACCCGGCTCCGTCCCATATGCCCGACTCGATGATTGCAGAGTAGAGCCTCCCACGCTCATCACCCGGATACCGTCCCCAGAAAGGAGGACGGCATGGCGGCGAAGGGCAGCGCAGAGCGCGTGGCGGTGTCGGTCGGCGGACGTCAGCTGTCGCTGAGCAACCTCGACAAGCCGCTCTACTCCGACGGGACGACGAAGGGCGACGTGATCGCCTACTACTCCGCCGTCGCCCCGGTGCTGCTGCCCCACATCACCGGACGCCCGCTCACCCTGCGCCGCTGGCCGAACGGCACCGACGCGCCCGGGTTCTTCGAGAAGAACGTCGCGCGCACCGCCCCCGACTGGGTGCACCAGGTCGAGCTACCCGTGCCCGGCAGCACCAAGAACCGGGAGACCATCCGCTTCGTCACCGTCGACGACCTGCCCGGCCTGGTATGGGTGGCCAACCTCGCCGGGCTCGAGCTGCACGTCCCGCAGTGGCGCCTCGACGCCGACGACCGGCCCGCCAACCCGGACCGCCTCGTGGTCGACCTCGACCCCGGTCCCCCGGCCGACGTCATCGCCTGCTGCACCGTCGCGCTTCTTGCCCACGACGTGCTCGCCGACATCGGGCTGCACGCGCGCCCGTCCACCAGCGGCAGCAAGGGCATGCAGCTCTACGCCGCGCTCGACGGGTCGCTGGCCTGGGCCGACACCCGCCGCCTGGCGCAGCAGCTCGCGGAGAAGCTGGAACGTGAGCACAGCGGGCTGGTGCTGTCGTCCATGGACACCAAGGCCCGGCGCGGCAAGGTGTTCGTGGACTGGAGCCAGAACCACGGCGGCAAGACGACCATCTCCCCCTACTCGCTGCGGGGTCGCCCGACCCCGTCGGTGGCCACGCCACTCACCTGGGACGAGGTGTCCAACGCCGTCGACGCCGGCGACCCGCAGGCCCTACGGTTCGCGCCGAACGACGTCGTCGCTCGTGTCGAGGGGCAGGGCGACCTGCTGGCGAGCTGAGCGACGGCTCACCGGCTCGGGAAGGTCCGGCAGCAGGTGCGAGACGTCGTCGGCGGTCAGCCCGGTCGCGTAGAGCAGGTCGGCAGCGACCGAACGCACTTGCCCGGCCACGGTCTGGGCGAGCATCCCGGACGTGTGCTGCACAGCGTCGGTCGCTGCCTGGGCGGCACGGATGGACGCTGCCCGCGCGGCCCCGAGGTCGCCGTCGGAGTCGATCGAGCGCTGCAACGCCTGGATGGCGACCGCGCACTCGTCCACGGCGACGTCGAGCCCGGGTGGGATGGCGTCGCCGCGCTGCAGCGCGGACTGCGTCTGTCGAGCCAGCACCCGGATGTCGCGCACCGCGGCGTCGACGTAGGGCAGGGCGACCTCGATGTGCGCCAGCGTCTCCCGCGAGCTCCAGCGGCCGGGGGCCAGCACAACGATCTCGTGGCTCGCGCCGACCACGGTCGCGAGCTGCTCGACGCTCACCTGCAGCCCGTGCGCCTCGGCCAGGGCCGTCGCGGCAAGCGACTCGTCACGTTCGCGCAACGCACGCGCCAGCCGCACCAGGCTCTGATGCATGCCGTCCAGCAGAGGGCTTGCCACTCGGGTCACCTGCCGCATGGGGTGCGCGGGCAGCAGCAGCGTCATGGCCAGCCCGACCGCACCACCGATGAGGGCGTCGGTGAACCGGCCGAGGGCGTACCCGGTCTCGCTGACCGGCGGCAGGATCGTCGCGATCACCACAGCCGTCGACGATGCCTGCAGCACCACGATGGGCCCGCCGCGCAGCAGCACGGCCGCACCCATGGCCAGTGCGACCACCAGGCCGATCTGCCACACGCCACGTCCGGCCCATGCGATGAACAGGTCGCCGACGAGGATGCCGACGGCCACGCCGAGCACCATCTCGGTCGAGCGCCGCAACCGACGCTCCATCGACACCCCGATCGCGCTCATGGCGGCCAGGGGCGCGAAGAAGGGGTCGGGCCGGTCGAGCACGTAGCGGGAGAACGACCACGCGATCATCGCGGCCAGCGAGGCCTGCAGGATCGTCAGCGCAGCGGCGCGAAGACGCTTGGACGGGCTCAACCACAGCGTTCGAACCCCGGCCATGGCCACCGATGCTAGGCGAGGGCTCGAGCCCGCCGGTGCACGTCGAGCCACAGGCCACGCTTCGGCCGCAGCGTCACCAGGGCCGCCACGCCTGGCTCGGGTCGGCGAGGTGAGCGGCGCACGACCAGGCGCTGCGCGAGCGTCGCCAGCATGAGCACCCCTTCCACGAGCGCAAAGTCTTTGCCGATGCACTGGCGGATGCCCGCGCCGAACGGGATGTACGACCAGCGCGGCGCCGGGTCACCCGCGTCGAGCCACCGCGCCGGCATGAACGTGTCCGGGTCCTTCCACAGCGACGGGTCACGGTGCAGGGCATACGTACTCATCAGCACGAGCGTCCCCGGCACAACCGGGTAGCCGCCGAGCGTGTCCGGCTCGGCGACCGTGCGGGTGATCACCCATGCCGGCGGGTACAGCCGCAGGGCCTCGTCGAACACGGCCCGCGTGAAGGGCAACCGTGCCAGGTCGTCGAGGCGCGGGGGGCCGTCGAGGGCGTCGACCTCGTCGAGCAGCCGGGCGTACTCGTCGGGATGGGTGGTGAGCAGGTGCCACGTCCAGGTGAGAGCGCTGGCGACCGTCTCGTGCCCGGCGATCAGCAGCGTGACCACCTCGTTGCGCACGCCGGCGAGGTCGTCGGCGGACAGGTCGTCCATCTTGTCGCCCAGCAGAAGTCCGAGGACGTCGTCGCCGGAGTCCCCGCGTCGGCGGCGCTCGTCGACCATCGAGGCCACGGCGGCGTCGATGGTGGCCAGTGCCGAGCGCAGCCGCACGTTGCCGGGGGTCGGCACGGACGCGGGCGGCAGCCAGGGCGAGCGGGCGCGCACGACCACCCGGTCGAGAGCGGTCAGCACGGCGGGCACCAGCGTCGCCGCCTGCCCGGACAGGTCGGTGGAGAACAGCGCCGCACCGACCACCCCGAGCGCCGCGTGCATCATGGCCTCGTCGACGTCCACCGGGCCGCCGGCGTGTGCCAGCAGCGCGTCCGCCTCGTCCTGCGCGGCAGCAACGGTGTGCTCGGCCACCGCGGTCAGACCTGCGCGGTGGAAGCCCGGCTGCACCATCGCGCGCCGCGTCGTCCACAGCGGCGGGTCGGAGACCAGCAGCCCGTCACCGGTGACCGTCGCCAACGTGTCGTACTGGATCGTCCGCTTCGTGTACGCGCGGTGGTTCGCGACCAGCACGTGGTGCACGTCGGTGGGATCGCTGAGCAGGACGGCCGGCGGGTCGGACACGGCGAACTCGGTGATCGGCCCGTAGGTGTCGCGGGCCCAGGACAGGTAGCCGAGCGGGTCGGTGAGCATGCGTCGCAGCGAGGCGAGCATCTGGATCGGCTCGGGCCCCGCAGGACGCTGCCCATCGTTCACAGGTACAGCCCGGGCTGACCGTCCCCCAGCCGTTCGGACGCGACGGCGTGCAGGTCGCGCTCGCGCAGCAGGGTGTAGGTGTCGCCGCGCAGCTCCACCTCGGCCTTGTCCTCGGGGTCGTACAGCACCCGGTCACTCTCCCGCACCAGTCGGACGTTCGCGCCTACCGCGGCCACCCGACCCCACGACAGGCGCCGTCCGACGGCGGCCGTGGCGGGGATCACGATGCCTGCCGACGAGCGGCGCTCCCCCTCCGCGGCGTCGCTGGCGACCAGCACCCGGTCGTGCAGAAGCCGCAGCGGAAGCTTGTCGGCGCCCATCGGAGTACCCGTGCTCACCACCCCATCGTGCCCGGCGCGCCCTTGAAGGGGCCACGCACCCGCGAGGTGATCCATCCGCCGTAGAAGCCGCCCGGCTGGGGCTGCACGACCTGGTCGTCGACGAGGCACTCGTCGACACGTCCGGGGTAGAGGGCGACGGTCTCGCTCAGCACCTCGAAGCCCGGGGTGGGTCGGGGGAACGACCAGCCGACCTCGCTCACCCGGTCGCCGTCAAGAACGAGGTCCCAGTACTGCGCCTGGCCCTTGAACTCGCACAGGGTGCGCAGCCCCGACGCAGCGGGGCGCAGCACCCCGTCGGCCACGTCGACGACCGGCACGTAGTAGGTGGGCGGGTGGCTGGTCTCCAGAACCCGCAACGAGCGGCGGGTGTCGACGATGCGCCGGCCCTTGTGGGTGACGACGACGTGCTCGGTGGACGGCTCGACGCGTGGCGGACGCGGGTAGTCCCAGACCGACTCGGTCACAGCGTCTGCTCAGCCCTAGCGGCGGCGTGACCGGAGCAGCAGGATCACAACGGCCAACCCGGCCCCGGCCATGGCACCGACGAGCTCGGGCCGTAGGCCGGTGGAGTCCGGGCCGACCCCCGCCCAGGTCTTGGCCTTCGCCATCCCGTCGCTGGCCGCTGACCTGGCCGCAGCACTGATGTCTTCGCCGAGCGCTTCGGGCTGCGTGCGCACCGACAGCTCGTCCAGGGTCGCGGTGAACCGGGCGCGCGTGGCAGCGAGATCTCGCTCGATGTCGTCCGGCGATCGTGGGGGTGTCGACGTCACACGCCGCACACTACCGATTCAGGCTGGAACCGCGGGTGCCGACCTGGGGTCGAAGCCGAAGGGCAGCTCGAGGCGGTGCGCGGTGAGCAGCGCGTCGTCGGTGAGCAAGTCGCGCGTGGGGGCGTCGACGGCGATGACGCCGCCGGAGAGCACCATGGCGCGCGGGCAGAGCTCGAGTGCGTAGGGCAGGTCGTGCGTCACCATGAACACGGTCACGTCCAGGGCGCGCACCACGTCGGCCAGCTCGCGGCGCGAGGCGGGGTCGAGGTTGCTGGACGGCTCGTCCAGAACAAGGATCTCCGGTCCCATCGCCAGCACCGTGGCGACGGCGACCCGACGTCGCTGCCCGAACGACAGGTGGTGGGGCGGTCGGTCGGCGAAGTCGGCCATGCCCACCTTGTCCAGGGCGTCGTGCACCCGGTCGTCCAGCTCGCTGCCGGAGATGCCCAGGTTGGCCGGGCCGAACGCAACGTCGTCGCGGACGGTCGGCATGAAGAGCTGGTCGTCCGGGTCCTGGAAGACGATGCCGACCCGGCGGCGGATCTCGCGCAGGTTCTGCTTGGCCACCGGCAGCCCAGCGACCCGCACCTCGCCGGCCCCCGCGGTGAGAATCCCGTTGAGGTGCAGCACCAGCGTGGTCTTGCCGGCGCCGTTGGGCCCCAGCAGCGCCACCCGTTCGCCGCGTGCGATGGTCATGTCGACACCGAACAGCGCCTGGTGGCCGTCGGGGTAGGCGAAGGCCAGGCCACGGACCTCCAGCGAGGGCTCTGTCACAGGGTCATCCAAGCAACAACCGAGACGACGAGCGCGGTGAGCGGCACCAGAGCAGCGCTGACCCACTGCACGGGCGCGGCGGTCTGCACCTCCAGCACGGGCAGCTGCCCGCCGTACCCGCGCGACAGCATCGCGAGGTGCACGCGCTCGCCTCGTTCGTAGGAGCGGATGAACAGCGCCCCGGCCGACGCGGCCACCACCCCGAGCTGTTTGCGTGACCCGCCGACGAACCCGCGCGACTCCCGCGCGATCTTCATCCGGCGCATCTCGTCGGTGATCACGTCGGCGTAGCGCACCATGAACGAGGTGATCTCGACCAGCACCGGCGGAACCCGCAGCCGCTGCAGGGCCAGCAGCAGCGACCGGGCGTCGGTCGTGGCAGCAAGCAGGATGGACGCCACAACCCCGAGCGTGCCCTTGGCGAGGATGTTCCAGCCGGCCAGCAGCCCTTCTTGCGACAGCGACAGCCCGAGCACGTCGACTCGTTCACCGGCGGCGATGAACGGCAGCAGCAGGGCGAAGACCACGAACGGGATCTCCACGACCATGCGCCGCAGGATGAACGGGCCGGGAACCCGCGCCACGACGGCGACTCCGACCAGCAGGACGGCATACACCCCGAAGGCCCAGAAGGCCTCGCGCGGGGTCGCGACCACCGCGATGACGAAGGCCAGCAGCGTCACGACCTTCACGTGCGCGGGCAGCCGGTGCACGGGCGAGTGCCCGTGCCGGTAGAGCTTGTGGACGTGGCCGCCGGCCACCTCAGACGCCGGCTCGGTCAGACGGTTGGGACCCCGCCGACGCCGAGCGACGCCCCAGCCAGGTGAACAGAGCGAGTCCGAGCAGGATGGTGACCCCGACGCCGATCAGGCCGGCAACGCCGACAGGGATGTTCCCGACGTCGCCGTAGTCGGCCAGCGACCACCCACCGACCGCGGAGTCTTCTGCCGACTCGATGAACCCCTGGTCCTCGGCCACATACTCCAGCCCGTCGGGGTTGGACGAGGCGAAGAAGCTGAGCGCCCCGGCCAGCACCAGCGTGACGCCGAGCCCGCCGGCCAGCAGCGGCCATGGCGAGCGACGCGCCGGCTCGTCCACGGGCTCCAGCTCGCCGGCCGGGATCTCCTGGCCGTCCGGGGTGCGCAGCACCAGGGACGAGCCGAGACCGCGGGCGGCGTAGACCAGGTCGGGCCGCACCGCGACGACCGCGCCGACGGTGGCCGCGGTGATGAAAGCCTCGCCCAGGCCGATGAGCGTGTGCCAGCCGAGCATCGTGGCCATGAGGGCGCCGAACGGCAGCTCGGTGGCGCCACCGACCATGTACAGCAGCACGAAGACCCCCGCAGCCGCCGGCACCGACAGCAGCGCCCCGACGAACGAGGCCGGCACCACCGACGCGGGACGCTTGGGGAGGAACTGCAGGATGAGCTTCGTGACGCCCCACCCGACGAAGACCGTGACGATGCCGATCAGCGTGATGTTGGTGCCGAGCGCCGTCAACCCCCCGTCGGCGAACACCAGCGCCTGCACCATCAGCACCACGCTCAGCACCAGCACCGCCGTCCAGGGTCCGACGAGGACGGCAGCGAGCGCCCCACCCATGAGGTGCCCACTGGTTCCCACCCCGACCGGAAAGTTGATCATCTGGACGGCGAAGACGAACGCGGCGGTGAGCCCGGCCATCGGGGCTGTCTTCTCGCTGAGCTCGTCGCGCGACTTCTTCAGCGCGACAGCGATCGTGCCGGCGGCGAACACGCCGGTCGCGAGCGAGGTGGGGACGTCGAGAAAGCCGTCGGGTACGTGCATGCGGGAACTGTAGATGCGACATGGTCGCGTGTGCACCCCCGGAGCAACTAGCCTGCGTCGGCGTGACCCGACTCAGCCCCGGCGAGGCCGCGCCCGCGTTCTCGTTGCCCATCGCCGATGGCACCACGCTGTCACTCGACGACCTGCGCGGCCAACCGGTCGTCCTGTACTTCTTCCCCGCAGCGTCCACGCCCGGGTGCACGACCCAGGCCTGCGACTTTCGCGACAACCTGGCATCCCTCGCCGCCCACGGCTACCAGGTGGTCGGTGTCTCGCCGGACCCGGTCGAGAAGCTCGCCGCGTTCGCGCAGACAGAGGCGCTGACGTTCCCGCTGCTGTCGGACCCGTCGAAGCAGACGCTGACCACCTACGGCGCCTTCGGGGAGAAGAAGCTGTACGGCAAGACGGTGACGGGCGTGATCCGCTCGACGTTCGTGCTGGACGCCGACGGGGTCGTGCAGAAGGCTCTCTACAACGTCAAGGCCACCGGTCACGTCGCGAAGCTGCGGCGTGACCTCGGCATCGACTGACCTAGGCTGGACCCTGCGGCGGGAGTGGCGTAACTGGCAGCCGCGCTGGACTTAGGATCCAGTGCCTTCGGGCGTGCGGGTTCGAGTCCCGCCTCCCGCACGAATCACCTCGGCGATGCCGCGGAACGCCTCACCGCGGTGGCTGATGGCGTCCTTGTCGGCTGGGCTCAGCTGGGCCGTGGTGACGTCGTAGCCGTGCGGGACGAAGATCGGGTCGTAGCCGAACCCGCCGTCGCCTGCCGGGGCACGCAGCAGGTGCCCGGTCACTCGGCCCTCGACGGTGTGCACCTCGCCGTCGGGCTCGGCCAGCGCCGCGACGCAGACGAAGGCCGCCCCTCGCCGGTCGTCGGGCACGTCGGCGGTCTGGTCGAGCACGAGGCGCAGGTTGGACTCGTCCGTCGCGCCCGCCCCGCTCCAGCGTGCCGACAGCACACCGGGCATGCCGTTGAGCGCGTCCACGGCCAGACCGGAGTCGTCGGCCACGGCCGTGCGCCCCGTCGCCGCCGCGGTCGCGGTCGCCTTGAGGACGGCGTTCTCGGCGAACGTCGCCCCGCTCTCCACGACGTCGGGAACCTCGACCTCGTCCAGGGTCAGCAGGTCGACCTCGAGCCCGGCCGCACGCAGGATGCGGTCGAGCTCCACCAGCTTCTTGCGGTTGCGGGTGGCCAGCACCAGAGCCGTCATCGCGCGGCGGCCTGCAGCGACGTCAGCTCGGCGCAGCCGGCCGTGGCCAGGTCGAGCATGCCGTCGAGCAGGGTGCGGTCGAAGGGCTCGGCCTCGGCCGTGCCCTGCACCTCGACGAAGCGGCCGTCGCCGGTCATCACGACGTTCATGTCGGTCTCGGCGTCCACGTCCTCCACGTAGTCGAGGTCGAGCACCGGGCTGCCGGCCACGATGCCGACCGACACGGCCGCCACCGACATCGCCAGGGGCTCCCCGGCCAGCGCGCCCCGGTCGCGCAGCCAGTCCATCGCGTCGGCCAGCGCCACGTAGCCGCCGGTGATGGCGGCGGTACGGGTGCCGCC
The DNA here is from genome assembly GCA_963714455.1 of uncultured Actinomycetota bacterium. Taxonomy (GTDB): domain Bacteria; phylum Actinomycetota; class Actinomycetes; order Jiangellales; family Jiangellaceae; genus CAVQGZ01. The sequence goes on along the minus strand of CAVQON010000020.1, from coordinate 192,857 downwards.
GTCAGCCTGCAGCACGTCGCAGTCGACGACGATCGTGTTCTCCCCGAGGCCCTTCAGGTCGACCGCGGCCCGCAGCGAGCGCCCGACGAGCCGAGAGATCTCCTGGGTACGTCCGCCGGGACGGCCCTTGACCGACTCGCGGTCCGAGCGCGTCGTGGTGGCGCGCGGCAGCATCGCGTACTCCCCGGTCACCCAGCCGAGTCCCGAGCCCTTGCGCCAGCGGGGCACGCCTTGGGTCACCGACGCGGTGCACAGCACCTTGGTGGCGCCGAACGACACCAGCACCGACCCCTCCGCGTGCATCGACCAGCCACGCTGGAAGGTCACTGGTCGCAGCTGGTCCGGTCGACGTCCGTCATGCCTGGTCACGCCGAGAGAGGGTACGCGGGCGATCAGACCTCGACGGTCATGCCGGGGGCCGCCAGCTCGAGTGGGCCGGCGAAGGTCTCCTTCGCCTCGGCCAACGCCCGCGCGGAGTCTCCCCACGGGGGGACATGGGTGATGATCAACGACCCCGTGCCGGCCTCGGTGGCGACCTGCCCGGCCTCGCGTCCCGTGAGGTGCAGGCCCTCGGGGTTCTCCCGTCCGGACAAGAACGCGGCCTCGCACAGAAAGACGTCGGCGCCGTCAGCGAGCTGGGCCAGGGCAGGCGTCGGCGCCGTGTCGCCGGAGTAGACCAGGGTGCGACCGTTGTGCTCCAGCCGCATCGCGTAGGCGTCTACCGGGTGGATGACCGGGACGACGGTGACCGTGAACGGACCCACCTCGAACGGCTCGGTCGGGTACACCCGAAAGTCGAACTCGTGCGTCATCCCCGGGTTGTAGGGCAGGTCGTACGCGCGGGCCATCCGGTGCGCGCTTCCGTGCGGCCCGTACACCGGCAAGGTGGGCATCTGGCCGTCCGGGTGGTAGCGGCGCACGACGTAGTACGACGTCAGGTCGATCACGTGGTCGGCGTGCAGGTGGCTGAGCATCACCGTCCCGGGTTTGTCGAGCGTGGTGTAGCGCTGCAGCTGACCCAGCGCCCCGTTGCCCAGGTCGAGCAGCACCTGGTACCCGTCGGCCTCCACCAGGTAGGACGACGCGGCTGAGTCGGGGCCGGGGTAGGAGCCTGAGCAGCCGACGACAGTGAGCTTCATCGCAGTGCCTCCACCCGAGCTGAGCCCGACCAGGGCACCCCTTCGACCATCCCGACCTCCGGTCCCAAGAACCGGCGCGCGACAGCTGCGAAGGCGTCCGGGTCACCCGTCGACAAGAACTGGTGCTGCGGTGCCGCCAGGGCGTCGTCGCGCAGCAGGTCGTGATCACGCAACGTCCGGAACACCTCTCGTGCGGTCTCGTCGGCGCTGGACACCAAGGCGACATCCTGCCCCATGACGTAGGAGATGACGCCCGCCAGCAGGGGGTAGTGCGTGCAGCCCAGCACGAGCGTGTCGACCTCGGCGTCGATCAGGGGCGCAAGGTACTCCCGGGCCAAGGCCTCGAGCTCGGGACCGTGGGTGATGCCGGCCTCGACGTAGTCGACGAACTGCGGGCAGGCCGCAGACGTGACGTGCAGGTGGGGAGCGGCAGCGAAGGAGTCGTCGTAGGCGCGGCTGCCGATCGTCGCCTGCGTGCCGATCACGCCGATGCGCCCCCCGCGAGTGGTCGCGACCGAGCGGCGCACCGCCGGTGCGATCACCTCGACGACGGGGACGCCCCGGCCGAGCGCGTAGCGCTCCCGCGCGTCACGCAGCACGGCGCTGCTGGCCGAGTTGCAGGCGATCACCAGGGCCTTCACACCGCGCTCGACCAGCAGGTCCATCACTTCCAGCGCGTGGCTGCGCACGGTGGCGATGGGCAGGGGTCCGTACGGCCCGCGGGCGGTGTCACCCAGGTACAGCAGCGGCTCGTGCGGCAGCAGGTCCAGCACGGCGCGAGCGACGGTGAGCCCGCCCACCCCGCTGTCCACGATGCCGATCGGCGCGTCCGCCACGGCGGGAACACTACGCCCAGAGCTGGCCGTCAAGCGCCTCCTCGGCATCGTCGATCTCGCTCGTGTAGACGCCGGTGGACAGGTACTTCCACCCACCGTCGCAGACGATGAACGCGATGTCGGCCGCACGCCCCGCCCGCTGGGCCTTGCGGGCGACGCCGAGCGCGGCGTGCAGGATCGCCCCGGTGGAGATGCCGGCGAAGACGCCCTCGGTGTCGAGCAGCTCACGCACGCGCCGCACCGCGTCACGCGGACCCACCGAGAACCGGCTGGTCAGCACGTCCGGGTCGTACAGCTCGGGGACGAACCCCTCGTCGATGTTGCGCAGGCCGTAGACCAGCTCGCCGTAGCGTGGCTCCGCCGCGATCACCTCGATGCCCGGAACCTTCTCGCGCAGAAAGCGACCCGCTCCCATCAGCGTGCCGGTGGTGCCGAGCCCGGCGACGAAGTGGGTGATCGTCGGCAGGTCGGCCAGCAGCTCCGGGCCGGTCGTGTCGTAGTGCGCCTGCGCGTTGGCCGGGTTGCCGTACTGGTAGAGCATGACCCACTCGGGATGGGCGTCGGCCATCCGCTGCGCCACCCGCACGGCCTCGTTCGAACCGCCCGCGGCCGGGGAGAGCACGACGTCGGCGCCGTACATGGCGAGCAGCTCGCGGCGCTCCGGCGACGTGTTCTCGGGCATGACGCACACGATGCGGTAGCCCAGCACGCGCGCCGCCATCGCCAGCGAGATACCCGTGTTGCCGCTGGTGGGCTCGAGGATCGTCGCCCCGGGCTGCAGGCGGCCGTCGGCCTCGGCGGCCCGGATCATGGCCAGGGCGGCTCGGTCCTTCACCGACCCCGTCGGGTTGCGGTCCTCGAGCTTCGCCCACAGCCGGACGTCCGGTGACGGCGAGAGCCGCGGCAGCCCCACCAACGGTGTGCCGCCGACGGAATCGAGGAACGACTCGTACCGCATGGTGCGCGGGTCAGCCCCCGGCGACGGCCGGCAGCACAGTGACCGAGTCGCCATCGCTCAGCTCGGTGCCGAGGCCGCCGAGAAAGCGCACGTCCTCGTCGTTCAGGTACACGTTGACGAACCGCCGCAGCGACCCGTCGTCGACCAGCCGGTCCTTGAGGCCGGGGTGGCTGGCCTCCAGGTGGTCGACCAGCTCGGCCAGCGTCGCGCCGTCCGCCTCGACCGTCTTGGCCCCACCGGTGTAGTCACGCAGGATCGTCGGGATTCGAACCTCGATAGCCACGCCTCGTCCTCTCTCGTCTGCTCGTTGCTGCCCCTGCCCAACGTCAGATGACCCGAACCTCTTCCTCGCTCACCTCACCGGCCACGATCCGGTACGAGCGCACCTCGTCGGAGTCCGGGTCGCGGGTCGAGACGAGCAGGTAGTGCGCGTCGGGGTCGCTGGCCAGGTTGACGTCGGTACGCGACGGGTAGGGCTCGGTCGCAGTGTGGGAGTGGTAGATGACGACGGGCCGCTCGTCGTTGTCGTCCATCTCGCGCCACACCCGAAGCTGCTCGCTGGGCTCGAACCGGTAGAAGGTCGGCGAGCGTTCGGCGTTGACCATGGGGACGTGCCGCGAGGGCACGTCACCGTCGATCGGACCGGCGACGATGCCGCAGGCCTCGTCCGGGTGGTCGGCGCGGGCGTGGGCAATGACCGCGTTCAGTACGGATCGGCCGATGGACAACATGAGGACAGTATCGCGCACGCGGGGAAACCGATCCAGACGTTGTCCAAGTGGCCGCTGCAACGCTTCCCGGGAACGATCTTGGTCGTCCCCGGGAACGGTTCGTCACGTGGCCGGGAATGACATCCGCCTACATCCACCAGGAGGTTCGCCGTGGTCGGAGTACCCGAACTGACCCAGACCCAGTTTGACACTGTCTACAACTTCTTCTCGTTCGCCATCGCCTCCATGTTGTTCACGGCGCTCTTCTTGCTGCTGTCGAAGAACCGCGTGCTGCCCCGCTACCGCACGGCGCTGGTGATCTCGGCGATCGTGCTCGGCATCGCGACGTACCACTACTTCAGGATCATCGACAGCTTCGACGCCGCCTACGTCGTCGACGCCGCCGGCACCTTCGTGCTCGCCGAGGGCGCGACGTTCAACGAGGCGTACCGCTACGTGGACTGGCTGCTGACCGTGCCGTTGCTGCTGGTCGAAGCCGTGGCCGTGCTGGCGCTCCCCCGCTCGCAGGCCCGCCGACTTCTCGTGCGGCTGGTCCCGGCCTCGGCGCTGATGATTGCTCTGGGCTACCCGGGCGAGCTGGCCATTGCCAACGGCGAGCGCGCCCTGTGGGGCGCCCTGTCCACCATCCCCTTCCTGTACATCCTGTACGTCCTCTTCGTCGAGCTGACCAGGTCGATGGGCCGCCAGCCCGCTGAGGTGGCCGTCTCCGTGCGCAACCTGCGGTGGCTGCTGCTGGCCTCGTGGGGCTTCTACCCGATCGCCTACATGTTCCCGATGTTCGGTTTCGACGGCTCGGACGCGTTCGTCCTGCGGCAGGTCGGCTACACGATCGCCGATGTCGTGGCCAAGGCGGTGTTCGCCCTGGTGATCTACAAGATCGCGCGGCTGAAGTCCTTCTACGACGACCCGGAGTTCGCTCGCCAGGAGACGGGTGAGACCGGCTCCGACGACCTCGAGGTGGCGGCGGTGGAGCCGGCGACCGGCCGGTCGGTCGCCACGGCCTGAGGTAGCACTGGCGGGCAGCCCTCGATCCCCGATCGAGCGGCTGCCCGTCAGCGCATGACCGCATGCACGAGGGTGTCCTGCAGCCAGCCCAGCCACTCGTAGACGCTGAGCACGTAGCGGCGCGGGTCGCCCTCGTCCCACTGCGGGTCGTCGTCCTGCTCCAGGCCCAGCCGCGTTCCCAACGCCAGCCGCAGGTCGGTGAGCGAACGCATCCAGGCCTCGGCGTCGGCGTGGTCGACGCGGACGGTGCGGCGCTCGTCTGACTCGCGACGCGCCGGCTCGGCCCGCTCCAGCGCACCGAGCACCACCAGGGCGTTGCGCCGCTTGACGTCGCGCAGGCCGCGCTCGGTGTAGCGGCGGAAGTCGGCCGCCGACGACTCCTCGGCGTAGGCGTCGGGGAACAGCCGGCGCAGCACCGGGTCGGACGGCGGGTCGGGCGAGGCAAGGTCGAGCACCCGCTCCAGCGGGTCGGTCGGCCCGGTGGCCTGCGGCTCGCCGTCGGCCAACAGCTCGAGCAGCTGCCCGACGAGGCTGGCGAGCAGGTCGATCTCACCGGGGTGCAGCGTGGCCGTGAGCGTGCCGTCCCGGCGTCGACGAAAGGCTGTCCCCACTACGCGTCCGAGCGCTGCAGGGTCGCCCACAGCCCATAGGAGTGCATGGCTTCCACGTCGCGTTCCATCTCCTCGCGGCTGCCGGTCGACACCACGGCCTTGCCCTTGTGGTGCACGTCGAGCATCAGCTTCTCGGCGAGCGCCTTCGGGTGCCCGAAGTACGTCTGGAAGACGTAGGAGACGTACGACATGAGGTTGATCGGATCGTTCCAGACGATGGTCACCCACGGTGCCTGGGTCTGCGTGACATCGTCGACGACAGGCTCGTCGAGCTCGGCCGGCGCAGTGGTCACATGGCCCATCGTGACACGCGCAGCCGCCGATGCACGCGCCCACTACCGTGACTGACGTGACGAGCGCGCTGCTCACCGACCACTACGAGCTCACCATGCTGGCGGCCTCGCTGGCCGACGGCACGGCGCAGCGTGGCAGCGTGTTCGAGGTGTTCGCGCGCAGCCTGCCCGCCGGGCGGCGCTACGGGGTGGTGGCGGGCACCGCACGCGTGCTCGACGCCATCGAGTCGTTCCGGTTCTCCGGAGACCAGCTCGACTGGCTGGCGGCGTCCGGCGTCGTGGACGAGGCGACGTGTGCCTACCTGGCCGACTACCGGTTCACCGGTGACGTGGACGGCTACCCCGAGGGGGAGGCGTACTTCCCGCACTCCCCCGTGCTCACCGTGGAAGGCACGTTCGCCGAGGCGGTCGTGCTGGAGACCGTGGTGCTCTCGATCCTCAACCACGACTGCGCGATCGCCTCGGCCGCCTCACGCATGACCTCCGCCGCCGGCAACCGGCCGTGCATCGAGATGGGGTCGCGGCGCACGCACGAGGCAGCAGCGGTCTCCGCGGCCCGCGCCGCCTACGTCGCCGGGTTCGACAGCACGAGCAACCTCGCGGCCGGGCACCTGTTCGGAATCCCGACGCGCGGCACGAGCGCGCACGCCTTCACCCTGCTGCACGACAGCGAGCGAGCGGCGTTCGCCTCCCAGGTCGCCGCACTCGGCCCGGCCACGACGCTGCTGGTCGACACCTTCGACGTGGCCGCGGGAGTGGCCACCGCGGTCGAGGTGGCCGGCACCGGGCTGGGCGGCGTGCGCCTCGACTCCGGCGACCTGGTCGTGCAGGCCGCGCGCGTCCGTCGCCAGCTCGACGACCTCGGCGCCACCGGCACGCGGATCGTGGTGACGAGCGACCTCGACGAGCACGCGATCGCCGCGCTGGCCGCAGCCCCGGTCGACGGCTACGGAGTCGGGACGCAGCTGGTTGTGGGCTCGGGTGCACCGACAGCGAAGATGGTCTACAAGCTCGTCGCGCGCGCCGGTGCCGACGGGGTGATGGTGGACGTCGAGAAGCGAAGTCGGGGCAAGGCGGGCGGCGGCGGTCGCAAGACGGCTCGACGCCGCGTCGAGCATGGTGTGGCCACCGCCGAGGTCGTCCGCGTCGACCCCCACCCCGGCGGTAGCGACGAGCGCGCGCTGCAGGTGCCGATGGTGCGCGCCGGCGAGGTCGTCCACCGGGAGAGCCTGCGCCAGGCGCGCGACCGGCACAGGCGCGTGGTCGCCGAGCTGCCCGAGAGGGCCCGCAAGCTGTCCGCCGGCGAGCCGGCGATCCCCACGACGAGAGGGTGACGATGAACCGAGCACTGATCGTGGTCGACGTGCAGAACGACTTCTGCGAGGGCGGCTCCATGGGCGTAGCCGGCGGCGCGGAGGTCGCCCTGGGCATCGGCGAGCTGCTGCACCGCTGGTCGCAGGCCGACCCGCGCCGGCGTACGTACAGCCACGTGGTGGCGACCCGTGACCACCACGTCGACCCGGGGACACACTTCGGCGACCCGCCCGACTTCGTCGACTCCTGGCCGGTGCACTGCCTCGCCGGGACGGACGGCGCGGCGTTCCACGCCAACCTCGACCCGCAGCCGTTCGACGCGGTCTTCGACAAGGGCGCCCACGAGGCCGCATACTCGGGCTTCGAGGGAACCGACCGCGACGGCCGGGGCCTGGCCGAGTGGCTCGCCGCGCACGAGGTCGGCGCTGTGGACGTCGTGGGCATCGCCACCGACCACTGCGTGCGGGCGACAGCAATCGACGCGGTGGCCGCCGGGCTCGACACCCGGGTGCTGCTGGGCCTGACGGCGGGCGTCGCCGCGCGCACCACGGCGCAGGCGCTGGAGCAGATGCGCGAGGCGGGCGTCGAGCTGGACGGGCACCCCCTCGGGATGGACGACCTGTAGGAGGACGCACGTGCACATCCGGCCCCGCGACCCCGGCCTGCCCGAGCCGGCGCTGCTCGCCCGTATCCGCGAGTCGGTCATCGGCGACGACCAGGTCGTCCCCGGCCCGTACGGGCCACGCCGGGTGACCTACGCCGACTACACCGCGAGCGGCCGGGCGCTGTCGTTCATCGAGTCGTTCATCGTCGACGAGGTGCTGCCGCGCTACGCGAACACGCACACCGAGTCCAGCGGCACCGGCCTGGCGACGACGCGACTGCGCGAGGACGCGCGGGCCGTCATCCACCGGGCGGTCAACGGGGACGAGACGACGGCCGTCCTCTTCGCCGGCTCCGGCTCGACCGGGGCCATCGACCGCCTGATCGGCATCCTGGGCCTGCGGATCCCCTCGGCCATGCAGGACCGCTACCACCTCGACGAGCACATCCCGCCCGACCAGCGACCCGTCGTGTTCGTCGGCCCGTTCGAGCACCACTCCAACGAGCTGCCCTGGCGGGAGTCGATCGCCGACGTCGTGCGCATCGGCGAGGACGGCGACGGGCACGTCTGCCAGGAGACCCTGGCCGAGCGCCTGGTGGAGTACGCCGGTCGTCCGGTCAAGATCGGCTCGTTCTCCGCGGCCAGCAACGTGACCGGCATCATCACCGACACCGCGGGCATCTCCGCCCTGCTGCACCGCCACGGCGCCCTCGCCCTGTGGGACTTCGCCGCCGCCGGACCCTACGTCGACCTCGACATGCAGGCTCCCGCCGGCGGCGACCCGCTCGCCTACAAGGACGCGGTGTTCCTCTCCCCGCACAAGTTCATCGGCGGCCCGGGCACGCCCGGCGTCCTCGTCGCCCGGCGCGCGTTGCTGACAAACCGGGTGCCCGACGTCGTCGGCGGGGGCACGGTCGCCTACGTCAACCCCGCCGAGCACGTCTACCTCGACGACGCGGTGCACCGCGAGGAGGGCGGCACCCCGGCGATCGTGGAGTCGATCCGCGCGGGCATGGTGTTCGGGCTCAAGCATGCCGTCGGCACGGACGTGATCCGCGCCCACGAGCACGACTTCGTGTCGCGTGCGATCGAGGCCTGGAGCGCCGAGCCGTCCATCGAGGTTCTCGGCAACACCGACGCCGAACGGCTGTCGATCGTCTCGTTCGTGGTGCGCCGTCCGGACGGTCGCTACCTGCACCACAACGCCGTCGTCGCGCTGCTCAACGATCTCTTCGGCATCCAGTCGCGCGGCGGGTGCTCGTGCGCCGGCCCGTACGGGCACACGCTCCTCGGCATCGACGTCGAGCAGTCCCACGCCTACGAGCGGGAGATCGCGTTGGGCTGCGAGGGCATCAAGCCGGGGTGGGTGCGGGTCAACTTCAACTACTTCATCTCCGAGCAGGTGTTCGCCTTCGTCGTCGCAGCAGTCGCCTTCGTCGCGCGACACGGCCACCGGTTTCTGCCCGACTACGACTTCGACCCGACGACGGGCATCTGGCGCCACCGCGACGGTCCGGGCGAGCCGCCGCTGCGCCTCACCGACGTCGCCTACGACGCCGACGGACGGCTGTCGTACCCGCACCACGACGACCGGGCGCCGGAGTCGGTGCTCGCCGAGTACCTGCGCCACGCCGAGCGTCTGCTGGCCGAGCGCGCCGATGAGGACGAGGACGACCAGGGTGGGCTGCGCGACGACTTCGAGGCGCTGCGCTGGTTCGCGCTGCCGAGCGTGTCGGTTCGGGCGCAGTAGCGTCAGGGGACGTGCAGACCGTCACCGCCGAGGCCGAGTCCGGCGGGGAATGACGTTCGGGGGCGAGGCCACAGGCACGGCCGCCAAGGTGATCAGCAGAGGCACAGGCATAGACGGGCGTCGGCGACAATAGGGGGGTCATGGCCGCCTCCCCACGCCCCGCGCCCGCCGTCATCGTGATCACGCTGATGGCAGCTGCGGTGATCGGCTTTCTCGTCGGCGCCCTCCTCGCGACGACCAGCGAGCCCGACGCGGCGCCCGACTCGTCACCCGTCTCGACCGCCGCGGCCACCCCACCCCCGACTGCTACCGGGACACCGGCCCCCACGGCGTCGGTGGACGCCACCCTCTCGCTGGACGCCGACCGCGACACCGCCGACACCGGCGAGCTGATCCAGCTCACCGGCGTGCTGGTGCCGGCGCAGGGCGACGTCGAGCTGCAGGTACAGCAGTCGGTCGACGGCATCGGCTTCGTCGACTTCCCCGTCACGGCCACCACCCGCACCGACGGGTCGTTCGCCGTGAAGGTGCGCACCGGTCGCGTCGGCAGCAACGAGTTCAGGGTGGTGACCGACGTCGACGGGACCCAAGTGGTGTCGAACTCGGTCGTCGTGGCGATCAGCTGAGCGGCCAGGTCAGCGACCGCCCCGGCGTCAGCTCGTGTGCCTGCGGCGTGAGCGCAGCGAAGTGTGCGCCCGGACCGGCGAAGGCCGGGCTGACGCGCGCTCGCATGCCGCTCGGCCACATCGTCCCGTAGTGGATGGGCACGGCCAGGGCGGCACCGACGCGCTGGACTGCCTCGGCAGCCTCGGCCGGCCCCAGGTGCTGCCCCCGCACCGACGAGCGCGACACCGGGCCCCAGCCACCGACCGGCACCAGGGCCACGTCGACGGCACCGACGTCGGCCCCGAGGTCTGGGTCGGGGCCGGTGTCACCGGCGAACCAGGTGCTGGCCGAGCCGTGGACGACGTAGCCGAGAGCGGGCGCCGACCACGACGACCCGGGGTGGCGGCGACCGTCGTGCCAGGCACGAACCGCCCGTACCCGCACGCCGGCCACGTCGACGGTGTCGCCCGGCTCGACCTGCGTCACGACGAGGTCGAGGTCAGCGAGAAGCCCGGCGCCGCCGGCCGGAAGCAGCACTGCCGTCCCTGGCGGAAGGAGCCGCAGGGACGGCAGGTGCAGGTGGTCGTGGTGCAGGTGGGAGATCAGCACCGCATCAGGCGCGAGCCCCATGGGCGCCGACCCCCGCCGCCGCGTGAGGTGCGCGACGCGGTTGGTGAGCAGCGGGTCGGTCAGCAGGTGCGTCCCGGAGTCGTGCACCGAGACCGTCGAGTGCCCCCACCACGTGACCTCGACGGCAGACATGCGGCTAGCGGCCGGCGGCCTTGAGCTGCTCCTCGTACTGGGTGCGCACGGTCTCCATGTCGAGCCCCTTCACCTGGGTGATGAGGTCTTCGAGGACGTTGCCCGGCACGGCGCCCGGCTGCATGAACACCGGGATGGAGTCGCGGTAGATCACGAGGGTGGGGATGGAGGTGATGCCGTACTTGCCCGCAAGCTGACGCTCGGCCTCGGTGTCGACCTTGGCGAAGGTGACGTCGGTGTGCTCGTCCGAGCTCTTCTCGTAGACCGGCGCGAAGCTGCGGCACGGCCCGCACCACTCGGCCCAGAAGTCGATCAGCACGATGCCGTCGGCGATCGTCTCGTCGTGGTTGTCGTTGGTCATGGTCAGCGTGGCCATGAGTCGCTCCGATTCGTCGGTGTCGGGTGTTCGGGACCCAGAATACCCCGGGGGGTATACCTGCGGACTTGCTTACGGGAACGGTCCCGCGCCGCTCGTCATTCCCGCCACTTGATCGAGCAGCCCATGCTGGGTCGGTGCGGCTCGGGCACCGACTCGTCGCGCAGCACCCGGTCGATCGCGTCGGCCAGCAGGTCGCCGGTCACCGGACGGCCGTTGCCAGGGGTGGAGTCGTCGAACGCACCGCGGTAGGCCAGCCGGCCCGACCCGTCGTAGAGGAAGAAGTCGGGCGTGCACACGGCCTGGTAGTCCCGACCCACGCTCTGGTCGGCGTCCACCAGGTAGGGGAACGTCCACCCCGCCCGCTCCGCCTGCTCGGCCAGGCGCTCGGGGGCGTCGTCGGGGTAGGCCTGCGCGTCGTTGGTGCACACGCCGACCACGTCCAGCCCTGGGCGATCGGCGAGCACCCGGCCCAGCACCACCTCGACGTGCTTCACGTACGGGCAGTGGTTGCACAGGAACGCCACGAGCAGAGGGCCGGCGAAGTCCGAGCGGTGCACCGTCGTGCCGGACAGGTCAGCGAGGGAGAACGACGGCGCCTCACTTCCCAGAGGCACCATCGCCGAGGCCACGGCCACTACTCGTCGCCGCCCTTCTTGGGCTTGCGCCCCTTCGGCAGCTTCTCCCAGATCTCCTTGCATGTGGGACACACCGGGTACTTCTGCGGGTCACGGCTCGGCACCCACACCTTGCCGCACAGCGCGATCACCGGCGTGCCCATGACCATCGCCTCGGTCAGCTTGTCTTTCGGGACGTAGTGGGAGAACCGCTCGTGGTCGCCGTCGTCGGTCACCGGTCGCGTGCGCTCGTCGACGACCGTCTCGGTACCGGGGCTCAGCTGCGTAGCCATCACCCCATCGTAGGCATCAGTTCAACGCTGGGTCCCGCGGGAACGAGGCCACCAGGGACAGCGGGTGCGGCTGGCGCTTGAGCACCCGCCGCCACAGGCTCTGCGGCTCGCCGGAGAAGGCGTCGTCGGGCAGCGCCTCCACGACGAACCAGGCGTCCTCCTCCAGCTCGGTCTCGAGCTGCCCGGCGGCCCACCCCGCGTACCCGGCGAACAGGCGCATCGACGTGACCGAGTCGCTGACCAGCTCAGCCGGGGTGTCGAGGTCGACGAGGGCGACGCCATGCTCCAGACGGCGGATGCCCAGCACGTCACGATCTCTCGTGCGCACCAGACCCAGGGCGGAGTCGGTCGACACCGGCCCGCCCTCGAAGACCATCGACGGGGGCGTGACCAGCGGCGCCCACGGCGCCATGACGTCGCCCACCGACAGGCCCGAAGGACGGTTGAGCACCACGCCGAGCGCCCCGTCCTCGGTGTGCTCGAGCATGAGCACCACCGCGCGCTCGAAGTTTGGGTCGAGCAGCGTCGGGCTGGCCACCAGCATCTTGCCCGCCGTGCTCATCCGCCCATCATGCCGAAGTAGGTGCCCTCACCTTTGACGAACACCGATACCGGGGTCCCGGGCGTCAGGTGCACCGGCGCCCCCAGCACCCGCGAGCGCACCTGCGTCGCGGGGTCTCCCACCGAGACGGTGACCATCGCGTCGTGCCCGAAGAACTGAGTACGCACGACTTCACCCGGCACTCCGGCACGGCCTCGCGGCAGGACGACCACCTGCTCAGGCCGTACGACGAGGTGCCCCGACCCGGCACCGGCACCGGCCACCCGCACCGAGCCGAGCACGGACGACGCGTAGGTGCCATCCGTCGCGGCAGGCAGCACCATGGCGTCACCGAGAAAGCCCGCCACCTGCGCCGAAGCCGGCGACTGGTACACCGACATAGGCTCGCCCTGCTGCACCACCCTGCCCGACGCCATGATGGCGACCTCGTCGGCCATCGACAGCGCCTCCTCCTGGTCGTGCGTCACCAGCACGGCGGTCGCGCCGACGGCCTTGACCGCCTCGCGGACCTGCTGACGAACAGCGGCCCGCAGACCTGTGTCGAGAGCCGCGAACGGCTCGTCCAGAAGCACGAGCGCCGGTCGGGGCGCCAGCGCGCGGGCCAGGGCCACCCGTTGAAGCTGTCCCCCGGAGAGCTCGTGCGGCATCCGCGACCCGAGGCCGCCCATGCCGACCAGGTCGAGCATCTCCTCCACCCGGCCTCGTCGCGCGCCCCGGGCGAGCCCGAAGCCGACGTTCGCCGCGGCGCTGAGGTGCGGGAACACCGCCCCCTCCTGCGGCACCACGCCGATGCGGCGGCGTTCGGGGTGCACGTGCCTGCCGCCGCCGGAGATGACCGTCCCGTCGAGCTCGATCGACCCGGCGTCGGGCCGGTCGAAGCCGGCGACCAGGCGCAGCAGCGTCGTCTTGCCGCACCCGGACGCCCCGAGCAGCGCCACCAGGCTGCCCTGCGCGACGTCGAGGTCGAGGCCGTCCAGCACGGTCAGGGACGGGTAGTGCTTGGCCAGCCCACGGATGCGCAAGGTCGGCGAGGTCATGAGCGTCCCGATCGTACGGCCAGCAGCCCGGCCGGGATGATGGCGACCAGAACCAGGGCTGCGGCATACGGGGCTGCGGCGGCGTAGGCACCGGCCGCCGTGGCCGACCACAGCTCGGTGGCCAGCGTCTCGGTGCCGATGGGTCGCAGGACGAGCGTGGCCGGCAGCTCCTTCATCACCGTGACCGCGACCAGCGCCGCGCCGGCCAGCACGCCGGGGGTGATGATCGGCAGCGTCACGGACGTGAAGGCCCGCAGCGGGGTGCGACCCAGCGATCGCGCCATCTCTTCCAGCACCGGCGGCGTCGCGCTGACGGCCGCACGGATCGACCCCACGGCCATGGGCAGGAACAGCACCAGGTAAGCGAGCAGCAGCATCGCGGTCGTCTGGTAGAGCGGGTAGACGACGCGCACACCGAGGTACACCAGCGACAGCGCGACGACGATGCCCGGTAGCGCGAAGCCGACGTAGCTCAGCCGCTCCAGCCAGCCCGAGGTGCGGGAGGGGTAGCGGGCAGCCAGGAACCCCACGGGGCCGGCCACCACCGTGGTCACCGCCGCGGCGGCCAGCGCGAGCCCGACCGTCACCGCCGTCGCGCTCAGCACGTCGGCCACCGGGAAGGCACGGCTCGAGCCGCTGATCCACCAGGCCACGGTGCCGAGCGGGACGGCCAGCGCCAGCGCCGACACGACCACCATCGCGACGACGACGCCGGCAGCCGTGCGCCGGGACAGCTGCGACAGGCGTGCTCGACGCGCGACGCCGGAACCCAGCCGTGCCTGCCGCGCCCGGCCTCGGCTGCGCATCTCGGCGGCGGCGATCAGGCCGGTGACGGCCACGAGCACCACGCTCAGCACGGCAGCCGGCACCGGGTCGAACCCCGCCCGGTACGAGGTGTAGATGACGCGGGTGAACGTGTCCAGGCGCAGCAGGGCGACAGCCCCGAAGTCCGACAGCACGTACAGCGCCACGAGAAGTCCGCCGGCGACCGCCGCCGGGCGCACCTGGCGCAGCGTCACGGTGAGCAGGGTGGTGACGGGTCCCTTGCCCAGCGAGCGGGCCACGTCCTCGGCCGCAGGGTCGGCGCGCGAGAGGGCGGCCGCCACCGGCAGCAGCACGTACGGGTAGCAGACCAGAGTCAGCACGAGTGCCGACCCGAGGAACGGCGACAGCCCGGGGACGAGGCTGATCCACGCGTAGGCGGCGAGGTAGGAGGGCACGGCGAGCGGCAGCGTGCCGAGGACGAGCCACCAGCGCCGGCCGGGCAACGCGGTGCGGGTCACGACCCACGCCCAGCCCACGCCGACCACCAGGCTGGCTGCGGTGACCACCGCTGCCAGCGCCAGGGAGCGGGCGAGCAGCAACGCCGTGCGGTCCCGCCACACGATGTCGACGACCTGCTCCCACCCAGCCCCGGCGGTGCGCACGAGCAGGTAGACGAGCGGCAGCGCCGCGACGAGCGCAGCCGGTATCGCCGCGACCACCAGCCACCGCGGCATGGTCGTGCCACGGCGGCTGCCGGCGCGTTCCGGCGAGCGGGCCAGCAGGGTCAGAGCAGGCCGACCTCCTCGAGCATGGCGATGGTCTCGCCGAGGGTGTCGAGGTCGGACAGGTCGATGTCCGGGCCCTGCAGGTCGTCCAGCGGCGGAAGGTCCGCGGCCGGCTCGACGGTGGCGACCAGCGGGTACTCGAAGGTCTGCTCGGCGAAGTAGGTCTGTGCCTCGTCGCTGAGCAGGTACGCCACGAAGGCCGCCGTCTCGTCGGGCTGGTCGGTGACGGCGAGCGGCGCGACACCGGCGACGTTGACGAGCGCGCCCGGGTCGCCGTCGGCCAAGAAGGCCAGGCGGGACGCCACGGCGTCAGCGCCGACCTCAGCCACCTTGCGGTACCAGTAGTAGTGGTTGATGAGCCCGGCCGAGATCACACCGTCGTCCACGGCGTCCAGGACGGGGGTGTTGCCCTCGAACGACTCGACGTCGTTCGCGACCATGCCGTCCAGCCACGTCCGGGCTGCGTCGTCGCCCTCGGCCACGCGGTAGCCGGTGACGAACGACTGGAACGAGGCGTTGGTCGGCGCGATCCCGACCTCGCCCGACCACCGGGGGTCGGTCAGGTCGTCGACCGACGTCGGAACCTCCTGCGGGGCGACCTCGCGCGGGTCGTAGACGACGACGCGGGCCCGTCCGGTGACGCCGACCCACCCTGGGCTCTGGTACGAGTCGGGCACCAGCGCGGCCACGGCGGGGTCGACGTCGCCGGCCAGCCCCGCCTGCGCCACCGCGCCGAGGGCCCCGGCGTCCTGGGCGAAGAAGACGTCCGCCGGCGTGCGCTCGCCCTCCTCGATCAGCTGGCTGGCGAGCTGGGCGCTGTCGGCGTAGCGCACCTCGACGCCGATGCCGGTCGCGGCGGTGAACTGCTCGATCACCGGGGCCACGAGCTCTTCGGAACGGCCCGAGTACACGGTGAGCGGCTCGGCCTGCGTCCCGGTGGTCGCAGCCGGGTCGACAGAGGCATCGCTCGACGCCTCGGGGGACGACGACGCACACCCAGCGAGCATGAGCCCGGAGGCGAGGACGGCCAGGGGAAGCACGCGGGAATTCTTGAACACACACGTAGCCTAATTAGGTAAGCCTTACCTGGACAAACCCGGGGCTACGCGGTGGCGCCGCGGCGTGCCACGATGGACGGGTGGATGAGACCGCCCCCCAGCCGAGCAGCCCTCTCTCCGTCGCCTGGCCCGACAGCGACGACCCCCACGTGCGTGTCAGCGTCGGCGCCTGTCGTCTGAAGGTGCGCCCGGGTGACGGGGATGCGCTGGTCACCGGCACCTACGACGACCCGACCGGCACCCTGCCGCTGAGTGTCACCGAGGAGCACGGGCAGGTCAAGATCGCCCAGCACACCCGGCTCAGCGACGTGAAGGGCTTCAAGGCGGCCGCCCCCACGCTCGACCTGGCACTCGGCACCGGGCGGCGGCTGTCGCTGCACCTGGCCACGGGAGCCTCCGAGGTGCAGCTCGACCTCGGCGGGCTCAGCCTGCGGCGGGTGTCGATCCGGATGGGCGCGGGCAGCGCCTCCATCGGTTTCGCGACGCCCCTCACCTCGGTGCTCGAGCGCTTCGAGTGCGAGGCCGGCGCGGCCAGCGTCACCGTCACCGGGCTGGGCAACGCCAGCCCGGAGCAGGCCACGATCGTGGGCGGGGCCGCCTCCTACGACCTGTCGTTCGACGGGCGGCTGACCCGTGACGTGAACGCCAAGATCACCACGGCCGGTGCCGGCGTGGTGGTGCGCGTCCCCCGCTCGACCGCGGCCCGGGTGGGCATCGTGTCGGTGCTCGCCGGACTCACCGTCCGCGACGGCTTCCAGACGTGGGAGGACTCCTACTGGACGCAGCCAGGGGTGGACGGGCATCGCCCGATGCTGTCGGTCGACACCAGCATCACCCTGGGCGGGCTGGAGCTGGTGGCCACCGACGAGGTGGAGCCGCCGGGAATCGAACCCGGGTCCCGCTGAGCAGTTGCCGGTCTTCTCCGTGCGCAGTCACCGTGGTGTGGTCTCAGCTACTCCGCATCGTGTGACACAACGGAGAACACAGCCCAGTCACTGTTCGATGTCCCGTCCATCCCCGTGACCGGGATGGTTGGTGAGTCCCCTTAGCGACGCCAGGCACCGGGTCGGGAACTCCCCGGGCTGACGACGTTCGAGCTCGCTCAGGCGGCGAGGGCGAACGTGTTCTGCGACTTGTTGGCAGATATGTGTTCCGCGGCATGGTTTACGAGGTCAGCTACGGATCCTCGGCACGCTTCACCGGCTTCGACTTCAGCGGTCGAAACCGTTCGGCCCCTCTGTTGAGTTGTCAACGCTCGTCATTCTACTCGCTCGACCCGGCTCCCGCCGGGGCCTCGATCTGCAGCGACCCGGTCGCGACCGGTAGCAGCGCCAGGTAGGTGCGCCCCGGCGGCACCGGGACGTCCTCGCCGTCGACGGAGAACGTCCACGGGTCGTCGGCTGATTCCTTGCTCCACTCGACCTGCACGACCTGCCCGTCGGTGGCCATGAAGCCCGAGCCGGTGCCCTCGGTGAGGTTGATCGGCACCGGAGCACCGCTGGGGTCGAGGTAGTCGGCGGTGCCCTGGTCCACCAGCAGCGCCACCACGGTCGTCGCCTCGAAGCCGTCCGGCTCGGCGAGGTCGCGCGTCCACGTGCCGTCGGCGAAGGTGAGCCGCGTCGTCTGGGCCGGTGAGAAGACCAGATCGATCGCACCCGCCGGCTCGCCGTCGAGAGCCGGGGTGCCGAAGGTGAAGAACGGCCCGGGCGGGCCCGGCTCGTCGAGAGCGGCATAGGCCTCGCCCGCGTCGAGGAACAGGTTGAACGGGGCGGCCCGGACGGAGTCGCGGGAGAACCCGGGCGTGTCTTCGAAGCGTGTCTCGATACCGGCGTCCTGCATCTCGGCCACCACCTCGGGCGCACCGCCGGAGGCGACCAGCACCGCGTCGGCGGGAGAGACCACACCGATGTCACTGGTGCGCACGGAGCGCACCGGACCGATGGTGCCGTCGATGTCGGAGTGCAGGAACACCGCCAGGCGCGTGACGCCCCCCTCGACCGGCTCCTCGACGATGATGTCGGCCGCAGCCAGCCCCTGCTGCGGGAAGGCCTTGGCGGTGTTGTCGACCTTGACGACCATCACCGGCCCCTCGACGTCCACCGAAGGGTCCGCCGCCGCCAGCCCGGTCATCGGCCAGTCGGGCGGCGGCTCGCTCGTCTGCTCGTCCCCACCTCCCCCGCAGGCGACGAGCGTGGACGCGAGCAGTGCTGCCACCCAGAGCCTCGACATGGCAGGTGAGTCTGCCTCATGCCAAGGGCGTCGTGATGGCAACGAGCAGGGCCAGGGCCGGTGCCTGTGCCGCTGCCCCGGCCAGTGGCGAGCCCGTCAGCCGCGTCATGCGCACGCCGTAGGCCCCGAACCACGCCAGCACCACCACCACGAGCGGCACCAGCAGCAGCAAGAACCCGGGCGCCCAGCCCAGCACCGCCAACACGGCCAGCAGAGCACTGAGCACCGGTCGGGTCGCGAGCACGAACCAGTAGCCACGGCCGACGAGCAGCTCGGCCCAGGCGTACAGCCCCACCCCGAGGGCCAGCGCCACGAACGAGAGCGCCCGCGGACCGGCCAGGCTCACCTGCGCCCAGGCCATCTGCGCGGGCACCCCGAGAGCGAGCGCCGCGTACAGGCCCATCCCGAGCCCGGGGACGACCGCGACGGCGAACGGGCGCTCCCACCGTCGGGCGAGCAGCAGCCCGAGCGCCCCGGTAAGCGCGAAGAACACCGCCAGGTAGCCGCCCACCAGCAGCGGCACCACCTCACCGAGGCGCGGGAACCAGGGCGAGCACCCCACCGGCGGCGAGCCCCGCCAGCGGCACCACCAGCCAGCTCGCCACCCGCGGCCCCCGCCCCCGCACCCCGTCCACGCGGGCGCGCACCACCCACGCCGACAGCGGCCAGAACAGCAGGGCCGAGCCGAGGTAGGCCAGGCCCACCCCGAGCATGCGCCAGTCGGCAGCCACCTGCCCCGAGGCGCGACCCACCGCGGCATCGAGCCACTCCACGGACGCTCGCAACGTCTGCGTGCGGAACAGGATCGAGATGTGCTCGGCCCCCGAGATCGTCTCGGTCGGATACCCGCGATCGGCTGCCTGCTGGGCCGCCTGCCCGAACCGCGCCGGCTCGGCGCTGCCGACGAGGAACAGCGCCGTGAGCCCGCCGTCCAGCTCACCGGCGTCGGGCAGCGACAGCGCCACGACCGGCAGCCCCGGCTCGAGCGCGGCCGCCTGCGTGACCGCACCGGCGCCCATCGAGTGGCCCAGCAGAGCCCGGTCGGTGACGTCGGGACGACCGGCGAGCCAGTCGGCCACCGCGAGCACCTCGTCGGCGAGCACGGCGGAGTCGAGTCCGGCCAGGTTGCCGCCGTGGCCGGAGAGGTCGGGCATGGCCGCGACCCACCCGGCCCTCGCCAGGGCGATCCCGATGCCGTCCATCAGCCGGCTGCTGCCGGAGAAGCCGTGCGCGACCACGACGGCCGGGAACGGCCCCTCACCGGCAGGCCGCACGACCTCGACCGGGATCGCGTCCACGAGGGCACGCTCGCGTACCAGCCCGTTGTCGGCGCGCAGGACGATGCCCAGGCCGACCGCCACGAGCAGCAGCCCGACCAGCGCGAGGGCGCCTCGCCTCAACGGCGTCGCCGCACGGCCCGGTCGGTCTCGCGCTGAGCGTCGCGCTGAGCCAGCGTCTGCCGCTTGTCGTACTCCTTCTTGCCCCGCCCCACGCCGATCTCGACCTTGGCGTACCCGTCGGAGAAGTACAGCGAGAGCGGGATGAGCGAGAAGCCCTTCACCTGGCCGGCCTTGGCGAGCTCGCGGATCTCTTTGCGGTGCAGCAGCAGCTTGCGCGGCTGGCGCGGGGGGTGGTTCGTCCAGGTGCCCTGCGCGTACTCGGGGATGTGCACGTTGTGCAGCCACGCCTCGCCGTCACGCACGACCGCGTACCCGTCCACGAGGCTCGCGCGCCCGGCCCGCAGCGACTTGACCTCGGTTCCGGAGAGCACCAGCCCCGCCTCGTAGGTGTCGGTGATGGCGTAGTCGTGGAACGCCCGCTTGTTGCGGGCGACCATCTGGCGCCTGCCGTCCGCCTTGTCGGTCGCCACGTGCCCTCCCTGGTCCGCCTACGCTGTGCTGGTGCTCATTATCGCGATCATTCTGCTCGGCATGATCGCGGGCTTTCTTGCCCGCTGGATCGTTGCCAACGTCACCGGTGCCGACTTCTCCCTGTCCGAGGCCTTCGTCGCCGGTCTGGCTGGGTCGTTCGTCGGCGGCCTGCTTCTCAGCCTGCTCGCCGGTGACGGGTTCAGCATCGCGGCCAGCGGCATCCTGGGCTCGACGGTCGGCGCCGTCGTGATCCTGGCTGTGTGGGCGCTCGTCCGGGGACGTCAGAGCATGCGTGCCGGTCAGTAGTAGTTCTGCGGGTTCACCGTAGCGCCGTCCACATAGACCATCCAGTGAAGGTGGCAGCCGGTCGAGTAGCCGGTGGTGCCGACGTACCCGATGCGCTGGCCGCGCGACACCTGCTGGCCAGGCCGCACGGAGAAGGTCGACATGTGGCTGTAGGACGTTGCCAGCGGGGCGCCGTTGACCCAGCCGTGGTTGAGCAGCACCTGGTTTCCGTAGCCGCCCCGGTAGGTCGCCCAGGCAACGGTGCCTGAGCCGGCCGCGTAGATCGGCGTCCCGCACGCGGCGCCGTAGTCGGTGCCGTCGTGCAGCTTCCAGTAGCCGAGCACGGGGTGCAGGCGGTTGCCGTACGTCGAGGTGATCGGACCGGCGACCGGCCGCTGCAACGGGCCGGAGAACGAGGGGGGCGGGGCCGGGGCGGGAGCCGGTGCGGGGGCCGGAGCGGGGGCGGGGGCCGGCGCCGGTGCCGGGGCGGGTTGGCGAGGCGGGGAAGCTCGTGCTCCCGGACGAACGCTGGGCGGCCTCGGCCTCGGCGGCCGCACGGCGCTCCTCCGCCAGGCGGCGCTGGCGTTCCTCCTCGAGCCGGCGTTGACGTTCCTCCTCCAGCCGGCGAGCCTCGGCTTCTGCTCGGCGCCGCTCCTCCTCGAGCCGGGCACGCTCGGCCTGGGCCGCCTCCTCCTGTGCCCGCACCTGTGCGGCCAACGCGGCCACGTCCGCCTCGATCGCCGAGCGCTCCGACTGCAACGACTGGTAGGCGGCGACGTCGGAGACCTTGGCCTGCTCGGCTGCGGCCCGGGCCTCGTCACGCTGACCCACGAGCGACGCGACCTGGTCTGCCGCCGTGGCCGCCTGGGACTGCTGCGTCGAGGCGTAGGACGCCGCCTGCTGCGCAGCGGCCTCATAGGTCTGCGCGTCAGCCAGCGCAATCGCCGCAGCCGCGCTCGCGTCCGCCGCTGCGGCACGCGCGACGCGGGCCCGCTCCTCGGCCTCTTCGAGCGCTACACGGGCATTGGCCTGCTGGGCCCGGTTGTCTTGCAGCTGGTCGACGACGACGCCTTCGGCGTTGATGGCCGACTGCACGTACGTCACCCGGGCGTTGAACTCCTCGATGCTGTCGGCACCGAGAACCAGCGAGAGCGACTCGAGGTCACCGAGCGCGCCCCGCTGGTACGCCTGAGCGGCGACCTGGCCGATCGACGCCTGCTTGGACTCGATCCTTCCGCCCAGGCGTGCGACGCGCTTCTTGGCGGCGACGACCGCGACCTCGGCGAGGCGCAGCTCTTCGATGGCAGCGGCCTCGGCGGCCTGCGCCGACGCGAGCTCACCGGCTGCCTGGGCCGATCGGGCCTGGGCTGCGGCCAGCGCCGAACGCGCCGCCCCCAGCTCCTGCTCCGCGCGGGCCAACGCGGCCTGGGCCCCCGGCAGAGCCGCCTGTGCCTCCTGGAACTCCTTCGTCGCCCGGTCGAGGCGCTTGGTCGACTCGTGCACCTCTTGCTGCGCATCGCCGATCTGCGCCTCGGTGCCGGCGAGGGCGCCCTGCGTCCCGGCGAGCTCGTCGGCAAGCTGCTGCTGGCGGCTCTCGATGCGCTCAAGCGTGGAGGCGGGCGCGGCGAGCGGAACGGCGACGCTCAGCACCACGACCCCAACGGTCACGACGGCCAGCCGTCGTGACGTCCGGGGAAGGGATGTCACAGGAGTCTCCTGTCGTCACCGCAGTAACACAACGGCGCGACCGTACACGGTCAGACACGCCGTGCAAAAGGTTGATCTACACCCGGCAGCGAGATCGGGTCAGACCTTGAGGTAGCGGCGCAGGGTGACGAACGACGCGATCGCCGCGATGCCGGTACCCGTGAGCAGCAGGATCGGCACGATCTGCCACACGTCCGACCAGCCGACCCAGGCGGTGAACTGGAACGCCGGCACGAGGATGTCTTCGATGAAGAACGCCTGGAACCCGATGAGCACGAGCGAGGCCAGGATGCCCCCGATCAGCCCGGCGATGGCCGCCTCGAGGATGAACGGCAGCTGGATCGACCAGCTCGACGCCCCGACCAGCTTCATGATGCCTGTCTCGCGGCGCCGGGAGAACGCAGCCACCCGAATCGTGTTGCTGATGAGCAGCACCGCCGCGAACACCTGGACCGCCGCGATCGCCAACGCCGCGACCTGGAAGCCGTTCAGCAGCCGGAAGAACCGGTCGAGCAGCGCCCGCTGGTCCACGACCTGCGCGACGCCCGGAAGCCCGGCCACCGACGAGACGACGCCCTCGAACTCCTCGGGGTTGACCAGCTTGATGCGGAACGACTCCTGCAGCTGCTCGGGAGTGATGTTGTCGGCGATCGAGTCGTCGAAGCGGTCGCGGAAGAGCTCGTAGGCCTCGTCCTGGGACTCGACGAAGACCTCCTCGACCTCGGGGTTGGACTCGAGGGTGTCGCGGATCGCGTCTCTCTCCTCGTCGCTGACCGCGCCCGAGGCGCAGGTCGCGCCGGTGTCGAAGTCGTTGCACAAGAACACCGAGATCTCGATGCGGTCGTACCAGAAGTCCTTCATGGTCTCGGCCTGGGCCCGGATGAGCAGCCCGGCGCCGAACAGCGCGAGCGAGATCGCCACGGTCATCACCACCGCGATCGTCATCGTGAGGTTGCGCCGAAGGCCGGTGCCGATCTCGCTTGCCAGGTACTGCACGTGCATGCGCTACCTCGCGTACCCGTAGACGCCGCGCGACTGGTCGCGCACCAGCTCACCGCCGGACAGCTCCACCACCCGCTTGCGCATCTGGTCGACGATGGACTGGTCGTGCGTGGCCATGACCACCGTCGTGCCGGTGCGGTTGATGCGGTCGAGCAGCTTCATGATTCCCACACTCGTAGCCGGGTCGAGGTTGCCGGTCGGCTCGTCGGCCAGCAGGATCAGCGGCTTGTTGACGAAGGCCCGCGCGATCGCCACTCGCTGCTGCTCACCGCCGGAGAGCTGGTGGGGAAGCCGGTCTTCTTTGCCGTCCAGCCCGACGAGGTCGAGCACCTCCGGCACGTCCTCGGAGATCTCCTTGCGCGACTTGCCGATCACCTGAAGGGCGAAGGCCACGTTCTGGGCGACGGTCTTGTTCGGCAGCAGCCGAAAGTCTTGGAACACGGTGCCGATCTGTCGCCGAAGCGCCGGCACCTTCCACTGCGAGAGCCTGGCGAGGTCTTTGCCGGCCACCTGGATGTGGCCCGATGACGGACGTTCCTCCCGCAGCACGAGCCGCAGGAACGTCGACTTGCCCGAGCCCGACTCGCCGACCAAGAAGACGAACTCGCCCTTGACCAGCTCGACCGAGACGTCCGACAGGGCTGCACGGGAGGTCTTCGGGTAGACCTTGCTGACGCTGTCGAACCGGATCACGAGGCAAGAGTACGGGCCGACGAGCGCCGCCAGCGGATGGCGGACTCCAAGAAGCCGTCGATGTCGCCGTCGAAGACCCCGCTGGTGTTGCCCACCTCGTGCTCGGTGCGCAGGTCTTTCACCATCTGGTAGGGGTGCAGCACGTACGAGCGCATCTGGTTGCCCCACGACCCACCCGTGTCGCCCTTGAGCGCGTCGATCTTGGCCTGCTCGTCGGCGCGCTTGCGCTCGAGCAGCTTGGCCTGCAGAACCTCCATCGCCCGGGCCCGGTTCTGCAGCTGGGACCGCTCGTTCTGGCAGGTGACGACGATGCCGGTGGGCACGTGCGTGAGGCGCACCGCGGAGTCGGTCGTGTTGACCCCCTGCCCGCCCGGGCCGGACGAGCGGTAGACGTCGACGCGGATCTCGTCGTCCGGGATCGCGATGTGGTCGGTCTGCTCGACGACCGGCAGCACCTCGACCTCGGCGAACGACGTCTGCCGGCGGTTCTGGTTGTCGAAGGGGCTGATGCGGACGAGCCGGTGGGTGCCCTGCTCGACGCTCAACGTGCCGTACGCGAAGGGGGCGTGCACCACGAACGTCGCCGACTTGATGCCGGCCTCCTCGGCGTAGGACGTGTCGTACACGTCGACGGCGTACCCGTGCCGCTCGGCCCAGCGCAGGTACATGCGCAGCAGCATGTCGGTGAAGTCGGCGGCATCGACGCCACCGGCGCCCGCGCGCAGGTTGACCAGCGCGTCCCGCGAGTCGTACTCCCCGGACAGCAACGTGCGCACCTCGAGGTCGGCGACCGACCGGGTCATCGCGTCCAGCTCTGACTCGAGCTCGACGAAGGCCGCCGCCGCGTCGTCGCCATCGGCCTCCTGGGCCATCTCCAGCAGGACCGGAAGGTCGTCCAGGTGAGCCCGCATCTCCTCGAGACGGCGGATGTCGGCTTGCGCGGACGACAGCTTGCTGGTCACGCGCTGAGCGTTGGCCGGGTCGTTCCACAGGTCGGGGTCCGACGCCTGCGTCTCCAGCTCGGCTGCCTGCGCCCGCAGGGCGTCGACGTCGAGCACCTGCTCGATGCCCGACAGCGTCGCCGAGAGCTGGTCGATCTCGGAAGAGAACTCTCGCTCGGCCACGAGGCACCAGCGTACGTGGCCGGCGGGGGTGGCCTACCCGATCGGGGATCGCGCGGTGGCCCGGGCCGTCACCGTCGTGCCCGCGAACGCCTCGGTGACCGCCCCTACGAGCGGCAGGTCGGCATGGGCGGCGAGCGCGACGCTGACGGTGTCCCCGGTCACCGCGACGTCGACCAGCGCAACGTCGGCACCCGCCTGACGCAGGTAGGCCGCGACGGCGGTGCGGGCCCCGTCCGGGTCGAGCGGCAGGCTGTCGCCGGCCTGCCCGGCGTAGAGGGCGTCCTCGGCGAGGCTCTGCGCGGCCGACAGCGCGGCCCCGTCGGCCAGCGACGCCAACGAGCGGCGCAGCAGCACGATCTGGGAGGCGTCCACCACCACGGCCACCAGAGCCAGCAGGATCACCGCGAACCCGATCACGAGAAGCGTGATCTGCCCCCGCTCGGCACCCCTTCTCATGCGCGGTACCGGTCGACGGGTGCGACGTGCGTGGCCGAGACCGGGACGGAGGCGACGCCGGCCAGCACGTCGGGCAGGAACGGCAGCCCGACGCTCGTCGCGACCCGCACCGTGATCTGGCCGCCCGGCGTCTGGCACCCCGTCGGGCAGGTGAACGTCACCGCGACCGAGCCGGGGTCGACGCCCTGGTCGTGCAGGGAGCGCGCGGCGGCGTAGCGGGCCGCCGACTCGTCCCCGGTGCTGGCCGCGACCCGACCGGCCTCGCGTGCTGCCTGCGTCGCGCCGAAGACGGTGCGCTGCACGTCCAGTGCCGCCAGCATCACGTACACGAGCGGAACGAGCAGCAGGATCGCCAAGAACTGGAACTCCACGAGGGCGCTGCCGCGCTGGGTCACGACTCCTCCACGGCGTGCGCCGTCACCGTGAGCGAGCGGGCCGGGCCGGCGAGCCCGACCATCGGCAGCCGAGTGCTGACTTCGATCTGTACGTCGAGGCCGGCCGGGCTCGGGACGTGCCGACCCCGCACGTCCCCCACCATGGCGTCAGACAGGGCTGAGGCGATGAGTCGCCGGGTGAGCGCGACGCCGTCGGCGACGTCGCGGTCGGCGTTGGCGGCGAGCCGGGCACCCTCCGCCGCACAGGCCACCACCGTGTTGCGCACGTGGATGGCCATGCCGACCTGGGCGATGCCCAGCACGAGCATCACGAGCAGGCTGACGACGAGCGTGAACTCGGCGACCGCCGAGCCGCGCTCGCTCACCGTCCGACGGTGGCGTCCAGCGAGTCGGCCAGCACGTCACGCAGGTACGGCTCGGCGAACTGCCAGAGCACCGCCACGATGCCTGCGGTCATGATGGTGATCAGCACCCAGCCGGGCACGTCCCCTCGTTGGCTGGACAGGCGCGCCTGGACGGCGACAAGTGCCTTGGTCATCGGTTCCCCTCTCACGGAGCAATCACGTCGAACTGAGCAAGACCTGGGTAGAGCGCGAAGACGATCGTCACCGGAAGCACCAAGAAGACGACGGGGACGAGCATCGCGATCTCCTTGCGCCCACCGATCTCCATCAGCGTGCGTTTGCGCACCTCGCGGGCGTCGGCGGCCTGGGCGCGCAGCACGTCGGCCAGCGGGGTGCCGCGCTCGACGGCCACGGTGATGCCGTCGACGAAGCGCGTGACCGCCGGCACACAGAGACGCCGGCTGAGGGAGTCCAGGGCGGCGACGAGGCCCGCGCCGGCACGGACGTCGTTGAGCGCGAGCCCGAGCTCGTGGCCGAGGTCGCCGCGAGCGACCCGGGCCGTTCGTTCCAGCGCCGCCGCCGGTGACTCCCCCGCAGCGACGCTCACCGCGAGCAGGTCGGCGACGGTCGGCAGCTCGGCCAGGATGCGGGCCTCGCGCGCCCTGATCTCGCGGGTGAGCATCTGGTCTCGAGCGATGACGCCGGCGACCGCCATGCCGGCGACGAAGACAAGCAGCAGCCCGGGCGAGCGCGCCGACCCGGCGGCGACCATGGCAAGGCTCAGCCCTGCCGCGCCGGTGAAGAACGCCGCGGCCCAGAGCACCTGCTGGATACGGAACTCCTGGAGCTGGAGCGGGCTGCCCGCTCGCCGCAGACGGCGGCGCACCGCGTCACCGCCTCCCACCAGACGCTCCAGGCGCTCGGCTGCCCGGGCGGCGTAGGGCCGGACGAGCCCTTCGACCGTCGAGGAGACCGAGCCGTCGATCAGCGGGCCGTCCACCCGGTCGCGGCGCAGCTGCAGCGCGAGGCGGTCGGCCAGCGTGGGCGGCCCGAGCGCCACCACCCGCGTCACCACGAGCACCAAGCCCAGGCCGATGCCGAATCCGATCAGCAACCCGCTCGTCATCGCAGCACCCGCTCGTCCTCCGGCAGCCGCCCGAGGCGCACCATCACGCGGTAGGCGACGACGGACACGGCCGCACCGACTGCCAGCACCATCACCCCGGACGGCTGCTGGTAGGCCTGGATGGACGTCGAGCGGAACGACAGCAGCGCGAGCAGGATCCACGGGCCGGCGACGGCGAGCTTGGCCGCGTTCGTGACCCACCCCTGTCGGGTCTCCAGCTCGGTGCGCACGCGCAGCTCGTCGCGCAAGAAGGCCGACAGGGTGCGCAGCAGCCGACCCAGGTCGCTGCCGCCCACCTCCCGAGCGATGCGCAGGGACTCCACGATGCGGTCACCGGTGGGGTCGGCGAGGCGGTCCTTGAGCGCGTCCAGGCTCTCGGTGAACCGTCCGGTGGTGCGGTAGTCGTCGGCGAAGCGAGCGAAGTGTCGGCGTAGCGACTGCGGACCGCGGGCGCCCAGCTGCCCCAGCGCCTCGGGCAGGGACATGCCGGCCCGAACCGCGGAGGCGAGGTTGTCGACCACGTCGGGCCACACCTCGCGTAGCTCGGCGCGTCGCTTCTGCACCCGCTGGCGGATGAGCACCGTTGGCGTGAGCGCGGCGATCGTCGCGAACGCGAGGGCGATCGGCCACGTCTCGGTCAGCACGTAGAAGCTCAGACCCACCAGCACAGCGAGCCCGGCGCTGGTCAGCCCCACTCCGCGGGGGGTGACACCTTCAAGCCCGGCCTCGGCGATCGAGGCGGCCAGCCGGTGCGTGCGCCGGCGAGGCGCGCGAGCAGCGGTCGGCTCGGTGGTGAGCGCCAGCAGGACGAGGAGCGCGCCGATTCCGAAGACGAGCCCGAGCAGCAGTCCCATCAGGCCGCCGGCTCCGACACCTCGTCCAGCAGTCGGCGCACGTCGACACCGATCGTCTCGAAGCGCTCGACGTGCGGCGGGAACCCGTCGGCACGCACGAGCCGTCCGTGGCGGTGCACGAACACCGGCTCCAGAGCGACGACGTGCCCTTCGACCCGACCGGGCACGGCGACGATCTCGCGCACCTGCCGCCGCCCGTGCTGGTCGGTGACGACGTGCACGACCAGGTCGATCGAGCCGGCGACGGTGGGGACGACGAAGCCCGAGCCGATGTTCTCCCCCGCGAGCAGGGGCAGCGTGCAGATCTTGGTGATCGCTTCGCGCGCGGAGTTGGCGTGGACGGTGCCCATGCCGGGGACGCCGGAGTTGAGTGCGATCAGCAGGTCGAGGGCCTCCTCGCGGCGAACCTCGCCGACCACGATGCGGTTGGGACGCATGCGCAGGGCCTCGGTCACGAGGTGGCGCAGGGTGATCTGGCCGGTTCCTTCGAGTCCGACCTGACGCGTCTGCAGCGCGACGATGTCGGGAAGCGGCGCCTTGAGCTCGAAGACTTCTTCGACCGTGATCACCCGTTCGCGCGCCGGCACCGCAGCGAGCAAGCAGTTGAGAAGCGTCGTCTTGCCCGCCTGCGTACCTCCGGAGACCAGGATGTTCAGCCCGGCTGCGACGCTGGCGCGCAGAAAGCCCGCTCCGGGCACGGTGAGGGTGCCGAGCTCGACCAGGTCGTCCAGGTCAACCGCGCGCACGACGTGCTTGCGAACGTTCACGGCCCAGTGCTCTCGCGTCACGTCGGGGATGGCGACGTGCAGGCGGCTTCCGTCCGGGAGCATCGCGTCGACGAACGGCGAGCTCAGATCGAGCCGTCGGCCGGAGGAGCGCAGCATGCGCTCGACCAGGTCGCGCACCTCGGCCTCGGTCAGGATCGTCGCGGTGAGCTCGGTACGGCCGTCGCGGGCGACGAACACGCGGGAGGGCTCGTTGATCCAGATCTCCTCGACCGCGGGGTCGTCGAGGTAGCGCTGCAGTGGGCCGAACCCGGCCACGGCGTCCGTGACGTCCTGCACGATCGCGTCGCCGTCGACGATCGGCGGGAGCGCCGACACGAGCGAGCGCTGCTCGTAGGCCGCGACGACGGCTTCGGCCAGCCGCCGCACCTCGACCCGCTCGACGGCCGGGTCGATGCCACGCTGACGCACGAGGTCGCGCACCTCGGCGTCGATCATGCGCTGCGCGTCTGTCATGCGTTCCCCCGAACAACTCAGGTGGGGCGTGCCCCGTCCCCTCCACGGAACACGCCCCTCACCCGATAGTGCCACAAGATATGGCGAATCGGAAGAAAGGTGCACATCCCTCTTTGGTATGACCGTACCGCTCCCTCGGCCCCCCTGCCGGGGTTGTCCACAGGGGGCGGTTGTGTCGGGCCCCCCTCCTACGTTGGGTGCCATGACCAGGGACGCCGCAGACCTCGTCGACCGCCTGGCGGCAGCCCTGCCGGCGATCGCGCTCGGCGTGCCGGCGACGCTCGACGACACCGACCTCGACCAGGAGATCAGCGACGAGCTCGCACTGGCGCTGCGCATCTCGCCGCGCGCCGCGCGCCGCGCGCCGCGGCAGCCCAGCTGTCGTTCGCCGACGGTCTCGACATGCTGCCCCGCGCCACGATCGGGCTGCTGAGCGGAACCCTGGGCAGCTACGCCGGCGCGGTCAGCAGCTGCTGCTGACCGTCGACCCGGACGGCGCCCGCAAGCGTCGCGAACGGGCCCGCCGACGTCGCGACGTCTCGATGCGCCCGGACGAGCACGGCATGGCATGGCTCTCGGCCTACCTGCCTGCCGAGGTTGCGCACACCTGCTTCGGGATGATCGACACCCACGCCCGCACCACGATGGTCACCGACCCCGACGACGACAGGGGGCTCGGGGCGCGTCGGGCCGACGCTCTGGTCGATCGCCTGCTCAGCGGAGCGCTGGATGGCAACCCGCCGAGTGACGCCGCCCCGATGATCGGCCGCGACGTACGGATCAACGTGACCGTGCCCATCAGCGTGCTCGCGGGCGTGGACGACGGCCCGGGACAGCTCGACGGCTACGGCGCCATCGACGCCGACCACGTCCGTGGGCTCGCGTTCGGTGACGACGCGACCTGGCGGCGGCTGCTCACCGACCCGGTCAGCGACACCCTGCTCGACGTCGGGACGACGCGCTACCGCCCCCCGGCTCGCCTCGAGCGCCGGGTGCGGCTGCACGACGTCATCTGCCGCTGGCCGGGCTGCCAGGTGGCGGCACAGCGGTGCGACCTCGACCACACCGTCCCGTTCCCGAGGGGCCCGACGTCGGACGACAACCTCGTCGCGCTGTGCCGCCGGCACCACCGGCTGAAGACGCTCGCCGGGTTCGAGACCAAGCAGGGCTTCGGCGTCTGGCAGGTCACGACCCCGACCGGTCGCGTGATCGCCCGCGGGGCGCCGAGCCAGACCGCACCGGGCGTGGTCACGATGCCGCCGGTGCTGCGGCTGTAGCGCACGCTCAGTCGTCGAGCGACAACCCGACGAGCCTGGGTTCGGGCTCAAGCACGATGCCGAACCGGTCACGCACGGCCGCACGGATCTCGCTGGCGAGCGCCACGACGTCGGCCGCGGTGCCGGAGCCGCGGTTGGTGAGGGCGAGCGTGTGCTTCGACGACAGCGCGACAGGAGCGTCGCCGCCGGGATACCCCCGGCTGAACCCGGCGTGCTGGATCAGCCACGCGGCGCTGACCTTGACCAGTCCGTCACCTGCCGGCCACGTCGGGGCGCCATCCGGCGCCTGCGCCACGACCGGGTTGGTGAAGAACGAGCCGGCGCTCCAGGTGTCGTGGTCGGCCTCGTCCAGCACCATCCCCTTGCGCCGTCGAAGGGCGAGCACGGCGGGTGGCACGTCGACCAGCGCGGCTCGGCCGCCGACCGGGACGTCCAGCGCAGACGCGAGCTCGGCGTAGCGGACAGGGTCGCTCAGCGCGCCGAGGCGAAGCTGGAACGTGACGTCCAGCACGACGTACCGATCGATGCCCTTGAAGCGACTCGTCCGATAGCCGAAGCCGCAGTCGAAGCTCATGAACGTGCGCACCGCGCCTTCGACCCGGTCGTAGGTGCGCACGCGGGCGATCGTGGAGGCCACCTCTTGGCCGTAGGCGCCCACGTTCTGCATCGGCGTCGCCCCCGTGGAGCCGGGGATCCCGGCCAGGGTCTCGATCCCCGCCCATCCGGCGGCGACGGCGTGAGCCACGAACTCGTCCCACGGCTCGCCGGCCGCCACCGTCACCATCACGCCACCGCAGGCGTTGGCGGCGAGCGTCTCGATGCCGCGCGTGGCGACCCGGACCACGACACCGTCGAACCCGGCGTCGCTGACGACGAGGTTGCTCCCCCCACCGACGACGAGCACTGGCTCCTCGGTCGCGTCGGCCGCGCGCACCGCCTCGACCAGCTCGGCTTCGGTCGTTGCCGTCACCAGGTCGCGGGCAGCACCACCGACGCGCAGCGTGGTGAGGTCAGCGAGCGCGACCATGCACGCGTGCGCTCGCCTTGCCCAGCACCGGCTGACCCAGGCAGGTCGCCGTCACCGCGACGGGCACCAGGCCGTCCGCGTCGGGCTCGCCCGCCTCGCCGGTGACGACCACGTCCACACCGTCGTCGTCGTCGGGGACGACGACCATGGACGTGAACCGGACGGTGAACGAGACCACCTGGTCGGGTCCGCCTGCCCACTCGCTCACGGCGCGCGCGGCGAGGGCCATGGTGAGCATTCCGTGCGCGATCACGCCGGGCAGACCCATGTCGGTGGCGACGCGGTCGCTGTAGTGGATCGGGTTGAAGTCGCCCGACGCCCCGGCGTAGCGCACGAGGTCGTCACGGCGCACCCGGTAGGTCGCGGTGAAGGTGCTCATGAGTCGTCCCCCCGCACGACGACGACAGACCGGGCCGTGGTGACCGGGGCGCCCTCGGCGTCGGTCACCACGCACGAGACGGTGACGAACAGGTTGCCGCCCACGTTGCGGATGCGTTCGGCCGTCGCGCTGGTGACGAGCTCGTCGCCGGCGACGATCGGACGGTGGTGGGTGAAGCCCTGCTCGCCGTGCACCTGGCGTTGCAGCGGAGCCCCGATGCGTCCCATCACCTCGGCGAGGCCGCGGAACGCGGGGATGACGGCGAACGTCGGGGGCGCGACGAGGTCGGCATGGCCGGCGGCGCGGGCGGCGTCGACGTCGGAGCAGAGCGGGGAGGAGTCACCGACCGCCGCCGCGAACTCGCGGATCTTGGCCCGGCTGACCTCGTAGACCCCGTCGGCAGTGAACTCCTGGCCGACGAGCTCGTCGACGCCGTCGCTCATCTGCGTCAGCGAGTCTCGCGGTGCGGGGTGTGGGTGCGGCAGCGGGAGCAGTACTTCTTCAGCTCCATGCGGTCCGGGTCGTTGCGCCGGTTCTTGCGCGTGATGTAGTTGCGCTCCTTGCACTCCGTGCAGGCCAGAGTGATCTTCGGCCGGATGTCGGCGCTCTTGGCTGCCATGGTGCTTCTCCTTAGTCGTGCTGGGTTGTAGCGGTGGCCGGACTTGAACCGGCGACACAGCGATTATGAGCCGCTTGCTCTACCGACTGAGCTACACCGCCGCAGGGGTTGATGACCCGAGCCCCACTACGGAATCGAACCGTAGACCTTCTCCTTACCATGGAGACGCTCTGCCGACTGAGCTAGTGGGGCGACGCGACGCACTATCGTACCTTGCTGCGTGGCAGGTGTTGGATTCGAACCAACGTAGGCGATGCCGACGGTTTTACAGACCGCTCCCTTTGGCCGCTCGGGCAACCTGCCGCGGAGAGAAAGGATAACGGACATGGCGAGTGACTCGTCCTTCGACGTCGTCAGCAAGATCGACCGGCAAGAGGTGGACAACGCCCTCAACCAGACCGCGAAGGAGCTGAGCCAGCGCTTCGACTTCCGCGGCACCGGCGCCGCGGTCTCGTGGCAGGGCGAGTACGGCATCGAGCTGGAGGCCGGGACGGAGGACCGCGTGGTCGCCGCTCTCGACGTGCTCAAGGACAAGCTGGTCAAGCGCGGTGTCTCGCTGAAGGCGCTGGACGCCGGCGAGCCCCGCTCGTCCGGCAAGGTCTACAAGATCAGCACGACGCTTCAGAACGGGCTGACGTCCGAGCAGGCCAAGCAGGTCGCCAAGGTCATCCGCGACCAGGCCCCGAAGACGGTGCGTCCGCAGATCCAGGCCGACGAGGTGCGCGTGAGCTCGAAGAAGCGCGACGACCTGCAGGCGACCATCGCGCTGCTCAAGGGCGAGGAGTTCGACTTCGCCGTACAGTTCGTCAACTACCGCTAGGGAGGGTCGTGGCCAAGCCACGCATCGAGGTCGACCGCGTCGTCATCCGTTTCGCCGGGGACTCCGGCGACGGCATGCAGATGACCGGTGACAGGTTCACCACGCAGAGCGCGTTGCTGGGCAACGACATCGGGACGCTGCCGGACTTCCCGGCCGAGATCCGCGCGCCGCAGGGCACCCTGCACGGGGTCTCGTCGTTCCAGGTGCACTTCGCCGACCACCCGGTGACCACCCCCGGCGACGTGCCGCAGGTTCTGGTGGCCATGAACCCCGCCGCGCTCAAGGCACACATCGACGCCGTGGCCAAGGGCGGCACCGTCATCGTCGACACCGCCGAGTTCACCAAGCGCAACCTCGCCAAGGTCGGCTACACCGCCGACCCGCTCACCGACGGCACGCTGGACAGCTTCGCCGTGCACGCCCTCGACCTCACGGGCATGACCCAGCAGGCTCTCGCCGACTTCGGGCTTACACGAAAAGAGTCATCGCGGGCAAAGAACATGTTCGCGCTGGGGCTTGTCTCGTGGCTCTACCACCGTCCGGTGCAGCTCACGGAAGACTTCTTGACAGCCAAGTTCGTGGCCAACGCGACCATCCGTGACGCCAACATCGCCGCGCTGCGGGCCGGGTGGAACTTCGGCGAGACCACCGAGGAGTTCGCGTCCGGCTACGCCGTGAAGGCGTACGACCCGGACGCGGGCACCTACCGGACGATCACCGGCAACCTCGCGCTCTCCTACGGCCTGATCGCCGCCGCCCGCCAGGCGGGGTTGCCCTTGTTCCTCGGCTCGTACCCGATCACCCCGGCCAGTGACATCTTGCACGAGCTGAGCAAGCACAAGCGGATGGGCGTGCGCACGTTTCAGGCCGAGGACGAGATCGCCGGCATCGGGGCCGCGCTCGGGGCGTCGTTCGGCGGGGCGCTGGGCGTGACCACCACGTCCGGGCCGGGCGTCGCGCTCAAGAGCGAGACCATCGGGCTCGCCGTCAGCCTGGAGCTGCCGCTGGTGATCGTGGACGTGCAGCGCGGCGGTCCCTCCACGGGCCTGCCCACCAAGACCGAGCAGTCCGACCTGCTGCAGGCCATGTTCGGCCGCAACGGCGAGTCGCCGGTGCCGATCGTCGCGGCCGCCACACCCAGCGACTGCTTCGACGCGGCCGTCGAGGCCGTGCGGATCGCCACGACGTACCGCACGCCGGTGTTCCTGCTCTCCGACGGCTACCTCGCCAACGGCGCCGAGCCGTGGAAGGTGCCCGACGTGGCGTCGTTGCCCGACCTGTCGGTCACCTTCGCCGACGACCCGGCGACCTTCGCGCCCTACGCCCGCGACCCGCAGACGCTGGCCCGGCCCTGGGCTGTCCCCGGCACCCCCGGCCTCGAGCACCGCATCGGCGGGTTGGAGAAGGAGGACGTCACCGGGGAGATCTCGTACGACCCGGAGAACCACGACCGGATGGTGCGGCTGCGGGCACGCAAGGTCGCCCGGATCGCCGACTCGCTGCCCCCGATGCGGGTCGACGACCCCGACGGCGACGCGTCCGTGCTGGTGCTCGGCTGGGGTTCCACCGAGGGCCTGCTGGACTCCGCCGTGGAGCAGTCCCGGCGCATGGGCCGCAAGGTCGCCCGCGCCCACCTGCGCCACCTCAACCCGTTCCCGAACGACCTGGGCGACGTGCTGGCCCGCTACGAGCGGGTGCTCATCCCGGAGATGAACCTGGGCCAGCTCGCCCTGCTGATCCGGGCGACGTACCTTGTCGACGCGCACTCGCTGAACCA
Source organism: uncultured Actinomycetota bacterium (assembly GCA_963714455.1). Classification (GTDB taxonomy): domain Bacteria; phylum Actinomycetota; class Actinomycetes; order Jiangellales; family Jiangellaceae; genus CAVQGZ01. Next base: position 157,529 of record CAVQON010000020.1, on the reverse strand, counting down.
GGTGCGCGGGCTGCCGTTCCGCACCGACGAGCTCGTCGCCGCCATCGAGGAGCTGTGCCGTGACTGACGCCGCCACCCTGCCGGTCTTGACCCGCAAGGACTTCGCCAGCGACCAGGAGGTGCGCTGGTGCCCGGGCTGCGGGGACTACGCGATCCTCGCCGCCGTCCAGGGGTTTCTGCCCGAGCTCGGGCTGCCACGCGAGAACATCGTCTTCGTCTCCGGCATCGGGTGCTCCTCGCGCTTTCCGTACTACCTCAACACCTACGGCATGCACTCGATCCACGGTCGCGCCCCGGCGATTGCCACCGGGCTGTCGACCACCCGACCCGACCTGTCGGTGTGGGTGATCACCGGGGACGGAGACGCGCTGTCGATCGGCGGCAACCACCTCATCCACGCGCTGCGCCGCAACGTCAACCTGACGATCCTGCTGTTCAACAACCGCATCTACGGCCTGACGAAGGGCCAGTACTCCCCCACGTCCGAGCTGGGCAAGATCACCAAGTCGACACCGATGGGCTCGCTCGACCGCCCCTTCAACCCGGTGTCGCTGGCGCTGGGTGCCGAGGCCACGTTCGTCGCCCGCACGATCGACTCCGACCGTGCGCACCTCACCTCCGTGCTGCGCGCCGCCGCCGAGCACCGCGGCTCGTCGCTGGTGGAGATCTACCAGAACTGCAACATCTTCAACGACGGCGCGTTCGAGGTGCTCAAAGACCGTGAGACCCGCGAGTCGGCGGTGATCCCGCTCACCCACGGCGAGCCGGTTCGCTTCGGCGACCAGGTCGTCACGCGCGACCTGCGTGTTCGGCCCGCGGCGGAGGTGTCGGACGAGGACGTGCTCGTGCACGACGTCGCCGCCGACGTCGCGATCCCGTTCGCGCTGTCGCGGCTGTCGGACCCGACCACGCTGGCGACCACCCCCATCGGGGTGTTCCGCGACGTCGAGCACCCGGTGTACGACGACATGATGAACGCGCAGATCTCCGACGACGGCGACCTCTCCGCGCTGCTTCGTGGGCGGGACTCGTGGACGGTCGCCTGAGCGGGCTGACGGTCCGTCCGGCGACCGCCGAGGACGATGCGGCCCTGCTGGCGCTCGACGTCGGCGAGCCGGGCACCGGGTTCCCCTCGGTGTTCGCCCGCGAGCGCGACTCGTTCTTCGGCACGCACGAGCCGTCCGCGACGCTCGTTGCCGACCTGGACGGCGAGGTTGTCGGCTACCTGACCTTGGCGCACCCCACCTCGCTGCCGGAGAACGCCCACGTGTCGGCGATCCATGGTGTCGACGTGCGCGCGGACCTGCGACGCCGTGGGATCGGGCGCGCCCTGCTGGACGAGGCTGCCCGAACCGTCCAGGCCGCCGGCGGGTCGAAGATCTCGCTGGGAGTGCTGGCGACCAACCCCGGCGCGCGCTCCGTGTACGAGAAGGCGGGGTTCGTCGTCGAGGGAGTGCAGGTCGGCGAGTTCGTCATCGACGGAGAGCCGGTGGACAGCGTGATGATGGCTCGACACCTGTGAGCGGGTGGTGAGCCAGCACCGCATCGGGATGGTCCTCGGGGCCGCTGCGTACGTCATGTGGGGCTTGTTCCCGCTGTACTGGCCGCTCATCGACGTGGCGGCCCCGGTGGAGATCCTCGCCCACCGCATCGTGTGGTCGTTGGTGTTCCTGCTGGGCATCTTGCTGGCACGCAGGCGGCTCGCCGGGCTGCGCCGACTGCCCCGACGGTCTGTCGGCTACCTCGCTGTCGCCGCGGTGCTGATCTCGGTCAACTGGGGCACCTACATCTACGGGGTCAACTCCGGGCAGGTCGTCGAGACCTCGCTCGGCTACTTCATCGGGCCCCTGGTGACCGTGGTCGTCGCGGTCGTCGTGCTCGGCGAGCGGCTACGCCGGGCCCAGTGGGCGGCCCTGTCGCTGGCGGCACTCGCGGTGGTGGTGCTGACCCTCGACTACGGACGCCCCCCATGGATCGCGCTGACCCTCGCCTTCTCGTTCGCGACCTACGGGCTGCTGAAGAAGAAGGCCAACGTCGGAGCGGCGGAGAGCCTGACCGTGGAGACGCTGGTGCTCGTGCTGCCGGCGCTGGGGTTCCTCTGGCTGCTCGACGCCGCCGGCGACGGCACGTTCGGGCGTCTCTCGCCCGGCCACAGCCTGCTGCTGGCCGGCGCCGGCGTCATCACCGTGCTGCCGCTGCTCGCGTTCTCCGGGGCGGCGACCCGCATCCCGCTCGCGACGCTGGGCCTGCTGCAGTACATCGGGCCGACGATCCAGTTCGCGATCGGGGTGTTCCTCTACGACGAGCCGATGCCCGCGTCGCGGCTCGTGGGGTTCGTGATGGTGTGGATCTCCCTGGCCCTCTTCACCGCCGAAGGCATGCGGCACCGGCGGGTGGTCGCCGTCATGTCGTCCGGCTGACCACCGAGTCGCAGATCTCCAGCAACGCGGCGCGGGCAGCAGTGTCGGGCAGCTGGACGAGCTCGTCGCGGGCCAGGTCTGACCAGCGGCGCACCTCGCGGCGGGCCTCGGTGAGGGCAGGGTGGGCCCGCAGCAGGGCGAGAGCCTCATCCACGTCGTCGTCGGCGACCTTGTCGCTCAGCAGCGCGACGAGGCGCTGGTCGGCCGGGGCGGTGGAGCGCAGCGCGTAGAGGGACGGAAGCGTGGGCACGCCCTCGCGCAGGTCGGTACCCGGCGTCTTGCCCGACTCCGCGGACTCGCTGGCGACGTCGATGACGTCGTCGGCGAGCTGGAAGGCGATACCGATGGCCTCCCCGAAGCGGGTCACGAGCTCGACGTGGTCGTCGGGCGCCCCGGACAGCCAGGCACCGAAGCGCGCCGACGTCGCGATCAGCGAGCCGGTCTTGTCGGCCAGCACGTCCAGGTAGTGCTGCACCGGGTCGTCGCCCCCGGCCGGGCCGATCGTCTCCCGGATCTGGCCGCGGACGAGCCGGGCGAACGTGCGCGACTGCAGCCGCACGGCGTCGGGCCCAAGGTCGGCCACGAGCTCCGACGCCCGGGCGAAGAGGTAGTCGCCGGTGAGGATCGCGACCGTGTTGCCCCACTCGGTGTTGGCGCTGGAGACGCCGCGCCGCACGGCCGCCTCGTCCATCACGTCGTCGTGGTACAGCGTGGCCAGGTGGGTCAGCTCGACGACGAGGGCGGACGGGATGACGCCGGGGGCGTCGGGGTCGCCGAGCTGGGCGGCCAGCAGCACCATCATCGGGCGGAACCGCTTGCCGCCGGCGTCCAGCAGGTGGCGGGCGCTGGAGTCGAGCAGGCCGTCGTCGACCTCGACGGCCGCGCTCAGGCCCGACTCGACCTCGGCCAACGCGCCCGCGACCCACGTCGACAGGTCGCTGTCGACGTCGGGGACGGAGATCGACCGCGTGTCGTCCACGGCTATCGCACGAACTCCGATGCCATCGAGGCCAGCTCGAGCACCGGCCCGGGCACCACGCCCAGCAGCAGCGTCAGCAGCGCCGTCGCGGTGATCACGGCCGTCGTGCCGGCGCTGGGGACGCCGACGGTGGCGCCGCCCTCGACCGGGTCGGAGAAGAACATCAGCACGATGACGCGGACGTAGAAGAAGGCCGCGATGGCGCTGGAGAGCAGGGCGATCAGCACGAGCACCCACTGCCCGGCATCGAAGGCCGCCGCGAACACCACCAGCTTGCCGACGAAGCCGCTCGTGAGCGGGATCCCCGCGAACGACAGCAAGAACAGCGCGAACACGCTGGCGAGAACCGGGGAGCGGCGCCCCAGGCCCGCCCACGCCGACAGGTGCGTCGCCTCGCCGGCGGCGTCGCGCACCAGGGTGATGCAGGCGAACGCGCCGACCGTGGCGATGCCGTAGGCCAGCAGGTAGAACAGCACAGCCGCCGTGCCGGCGGTGTCCGCGGACACGACGCCCACGAGCAAGAACCCGGCGTGCGCGATCGAGGAGTACGCGAGCATGCGCTTGACGTCGGTCTGGGTCAGCGCCAGCACCGAGCCGAGGAGCATCGTGACGGCGGCGACCACCCACAGCAGCACGGTCCAGTCGTCCACGAGCCCGCCGAGACCGACGTAGAACACGCGCATGAGCGCGACGACCGCAGCGGTCTTGGTGGCAGCAGCCATGAACCCGGTCACCGGGGTGGGGGCGCCCTGGTACACGTCCGGGGTCCAGAACTGGAACGGGACGGCGCTGATCTTGAACAGCAGCCCGACGGCGATCATGCCGGTGCCGACCAGCAGCAAGGTGTCGACACCGACCCGGCTGCTGATGCCGGCGTCGATCTCGGTGAAGTTCAGCGAGCCGGTCGCGCCGTAGACGAGGGACGACCCGTACAAGAAGAAGGCGGACGCGAACGCGCCGAGCAAGAAGTACTTCAGGCCGGCCTCGTGCGACAGCAGCCGCTTGCGCCGGCTCAGCGACGACAGCAGGTACAGCGGCAGCGAGAGAACCTCGAGGGCCACGAACATGGTGAGCAGATCGTTCGAGGCGACGAACATCATCATGCCCGCGGCGGCGAACATGGTGAGCGGGTAGACCTCGGTCTGGCGCACACGCTGCAGGGTGAGCACGCGCTCGACCTCGCTGCCGGGCATCGACGCCCCGGCCGGGGTGAACGCGTCACCGGCGGGGTCGAGTGCCCGTTCGGTGTAGACGAACACGCTGAGCAGCGTGAAGATCGCGATGGCCGCCTGGGCGAACACGGCGGGCCCGTCGATGGCGAGTGCGCCGTTGAACGTGGTGATCGGGGCGTCCCCGATCGCAGCGATGGCCCACACGAGCGAGACGGTGAGAGCGACCACGGCCATCGACACGTGCACGAGCGCGCGGCGACGTGCCGGGGCGAAGGCGTCCACGCCCACGCCGATCACGGCAGCAGCGAACGTCGCGATGATCGGGACGATCGCGCCCAGGTCGAAGTCTGGCTGGGTGAACTCCTGAAGGACGATCACTCGTCGCCTCCCTCAGCCGCGAACACCGGTTCGGGGTCGGTCACACCGACCTGGTCGAGCGTCTGCTGCGTGGCGTCGTCGACGGGGTCGAGCAGGACGGCCGGGGCGACGCCCAGGGCGACCATCAGCACGAACAGGGGCGCCACCAGCACCACCTCGCGAGCACGCAGGTCGGGGGTGCGCTCGGTGTCCGGCGTGGTCGGGCCGGTCATGGTCCGCTGGTACATGATCAGGATGTAGAGGGCGGACAGCACGATGCCGAAGGTCGCGACGGCGGCGGCCACCTGGTAGCGACTGAAGGTGCCGACCAGCACCATGAACTCGCTCACGAAGGTCGCCAGGCCGGGCATCGCGAGCCCGGAGAGACCGGCGACGAGCAAGAAGCCGGCAAGGATCGGCGCGGGCTTCTGGAGGCCGCCGTAGTCGGCGAGCTGACGCGAGCCGCGGCGCGCGATCATGAACCCGGCGACGAGGAACAGCGCCCCGGTCGAGAGACCGTGGCTGACCATGTAGAACGTCGAGCCCGTGGTCGCCTGGCTGGTGAGAGCGAAGATGCCCAGCACGATCACGCCGAAGTGGCTGATGGAGCTGAAGGCGATGATGCGCTTGATGTCGGTCTGCCCGATCGCGACGAGCCCTCCGTAGATGATGCTGATCACCGCGAGCGTCACGACGACCGGCGCGAACGTGCGCGACGCGTCCGGGAAGAGCGGCAGCACCAACGCGACCATGCCGAACGTGCCGACCTTGTCGACGACGCCGGAGAGATAGGCGGCCTGGGACGGGGTGGCCTCGGTGGCGGCGTCGGGCAGCCACGTGTGCAGCGGCCAGAGCGGGGCCTTGATCGCGAAGGCGATCATGAAGCCGAGGAACAGCCATCCCTGCACGGTGCTGTCGATGTCGAGCGCGACGAGGTCGGCCAGCAGGAACGACCGCTCGCCGGCGGGCGCCTGAAGGTACAGCCCGATCACCGCGGCCAGCATGACCAGGCCACCGACCAGGTTGTAGAGCAAGAACTTCATGGCCGCGTACTGGCGCTTGTCGCCGCCGTACACCCCGATCAGGAAGTACATCGGGATGAGCATCGCCTCGAAGAGGATGTAGAACAGCAGCACGTCGGTGGACAGGAACGCGCCGACGGTCATGGCCTGCAGCACGAGCACGAGGGCGTAGAAGGCCTTGACGCTGCGACCGGAGCCGTCCGCCTCGTTCCACATGGCGCCGAGGACGACCGGGGTGGCGACAGCAGTCAGGGCGATCAGCGCGAGAGAGATGCCCGACAGGCCGAGGGACCAGTAGAGGCCGAAGGGGGCGATCCAGCTGACCTGCTCGGTGAGCTGGTAGAGCGGGCCGCCGAGCTCGAACTGCAGCGCAGCGAGCACGGTGAGGCCGAGCGTGACCAGCGACGCCGCGATAGCCGCGAGCTTCGCGGTGCGGTCGCTGGGCACGAGGGCGGTGATGAGCGCGCCGAGCAGCGGCACGACCACCAGGGCAGTCAGCACGGGGAACGTCACAGCCTTCCTCCCATGAGGAGCAAGGCAGCGATGACGACCACCGCGCCTGCCAGCATGGACAACGCGTACGAGCGGACGAACCCGGTCTGGATGGCCCGGCTGCGCGCCGAGAGCCCACCGATGCCGGCCGCGGTGCCGTTGACGGCCCCGTCGATGCCCTTGCTGTCGATCCAGACGAGAGTGCGGGTGAGGTACTGGCCGGGACGCATGAACACGGCCTCGTTGAACCGGTCGCCGTACAGGTCGGCACGGGCGGCCCGGGTGAGCGCCGAGCCTGCCGGCGGGGTCACCGGTATCGGGTCACGGCCGAAGACCAGCCACGACCACACGACCCCGATGGCGACCACGGCCATCGTGATCAACGGGTAGGCGAGGGTCGGCAGGATGTGCTCGGACTTCACGTACCCGGTTGCCGGCTCCAGCCACGGCTCGATGCCGCCGCCGGGCAGGAAGCCCAGCTCCATGCCACCCCCGATGGCAGAGAGGGTGGCCAGTGCCACGAGGGGACCGACCATGATCGGTGGCGACTCGTGCGGGTGGGCGTCGTCGCGCCAGCGCTTGTCGCCGAACCAGGTCATCAGCATCACGCGCGTCATGTAGAAGGCGGTGATGCCGGCACCGATCAGGGCAGCGACGCCGGCCACGATGCTGGTGTCGAAGGCGACCTCGATGATCTTGTCCTTCGACCAGAAGCCGGAGAACGGTGGGACGCCGATGATGGCCAGGTAGCCGACGGTGAACGTGACGAACGTCCACGGCATCACCTTGCGCAACGCGCCGTAGACGCGCATGTCGACCTCGTCGTTCATGGCGTGCATGACCGATCCGGAGCCGAGGAAGAGGTTGGCCTTGAAGAAGCCGTGCGCGATGAGGTGGAAGATGGCGTAGACGTAGCCGACCGGGCCGAGGCCGGCGGCCAGCATCATGTAGCCGATCTGGCTCATCGTGGAGGCGGCCAGAGCCTTCTTGATGTCGTCCTTGGCCGTGCCGATGATCGCTCCGAAGACCAGCGTGACCGTGCCGACCACGACGACGGCGTTCTGCGCGACGGGTGCGGCCTCGAAGATCGGGCCGGAGCGCACGACGAGGTAGACCCCGGCGGTGACCATCGTGGCGGCGTGGATGAGGGCTGAGACGGGGGTCGGGCCCTCCATCGCGTCGAGCAGCCACGACTGCAGCGGTACCTGGGCCGACTTGCCACAGGCCGCCAGCAGCAGGAGCAGTCCGATCGCGGTCAGCCAGCCGGTCGACATGCGATCGGCAGCTCCCGTCACGGCCAGGATCTCGCTGGTGCCGACCGCGGCGAACGAGGCCATGATCGCCAGCGACATCCCGACGTCGCCGACCCGGTTCACCACGAATGCCTTCTTCGACGCGGTCGCTGCCGACGGCTTGTGCTGCCAGAAGCCGATCAGCAGGTACGACGCCAGGCCGACGCCCTCCCAGCCCACGTAGAGGATGAGGTAGTCGTTGGCGAGAACCAGCAGCAGCATCGCCGCGACGAACAGGTTGAGGTAGCCGAAGAACCGCCGCCGGCGCGGGTCGTGCTCCATGTAGCCCATGGAGTAGACGTGGATGAGCGTGCTCACGCCGGTGATCAGCAGCACGAAGGCCATCGACAGCGGGTCGAGCAGCAGGCCGACGTTCACCTCGTAGCCGCCGACGGCGAAGAACTGGTAGAGGATCTGCTCGATCGCCCGGTCCTCGGCGTCGCGACCGGCCTCGGCGAAGAAGAGGAAGGTCGCCACGATGAAGGACGACAGCACGGTCAGCGTGCCGAGCACGTGACCCCAGCTGTCGCCGCGCTTGCCGACAAGCAGCAAGATCACAGCCCCCGCCAGGGGGAAGGCGATGAGCAACCACATCAGGGAGAAGATCCCCTCGGCAGCAGCTGGTACCTGCTCGCTGGCGAGCAGCCCGTTCAACACGGTCACGTGGTCACCCTCACGTCCGTCGCGCTACAGCTTCAGCAGACTGGCGTCATCGACCGAGGCCGAGCGTCTGCTGCGATAGATCATCATGATGATCGCCAACCCGACGACCACTTCTGCCGCGGCGACCACCATCACGAAGAAGGCGGTCACCTGCCCGTCCAGCGTCCCGGATGTGCGCGCGAACGTCACGAACGACAGGTTCGAGGCGTTCAGCATCAGCTCGACGCTCATGAAGACGACGAGGGCGTTGCGGCGCACGAGCACCCCGACCGCCCCGAGGCTGAAGAGGATCGCCGACAAGACGATGTAGTTGGTGGGGTTCACTGCTCCTCCCCCTCGTCGTCGAGGGCCTCGCGGGCCCGCAGCACCCTCGAGTACGAGGCCTCGCTCGGTGTGCCGTCGGGGAGCAGCGCCGGGGTGCCCACGGCGTTGTTGCGGGCAAGCACGCCCGGGGTCGGCAGGCCGGCTGCGTTGCTGAAGTCGCCGTCGACCGGCCGGAACCGCTCGATCGAGAGGTCTTTCTGGCTCTTCTTCGGAAAGACCTTGGGCTGCAGGGCCAGGACGAGGGCGCCGACCGCCGCCGTGATGAGCAGGGCGCTGGTGGCCTCGAAGGCGAAGAGGTAGTCGGCGAAGATCAGGTCGGCGAGGCCCTCGACGTTGCCGATCGGGTTCAGCTCGGCGGTCGCCACCGCGTCGGGGATCACGGCCCGGGTGATCGCGCTGATGAGGACGAACGCGAATCCGACTGCCGCGAGAAGCGCAGCGACCCGTTGCCCGCGCAGGGTCTCGACCAGGGAGTCCGACGCGTCGACGCCGACGAGCATGATGACGAACAGGAACAGCATCATCACCGCACCGGTGTAGACGATCACCTGGACGACGCCGAGGAACGGGGCGTCCGAGGCGATGTAGAGGATCGCCAGGCCGATCATCGTCACCGCGAGCCACAGCGCGGAGTGCACGGCCTTGCGCGACATGACCAGCCCGAACCCACCGATGACGGTGATGGGCGCGACGATCCAGAAGGCGACGGCCTCGCCGGTCACGACGACTCACCCGCTCCCAAGAAGTAGTCCTTCTCCGAGTCGCCGAGCCGGCGCGGGTGCGGCGGCTCCTCCATGCCGGGAAGCAGGGGCGCCAGCAGGTCGTGCTTCTCGTAGATCAGGCTGGCGCGGCTGGTGTCGGCCAGCTCGTACTCGTTGGTCATGGTCAGCGCCCGCGTCGGGCACGCCTCGATGCACAGGCCGCAGAAGATGCAGCGCAGGTAGTTGATCTGGTAGACGCGGCCGTAGCGCTCGCCCGGGGAGAACTGCCCCTCCGGGGTGTTCGGGGCGCCCTCCACGTAGATGGCGTCGGCTGGGCACGCCCAGGCGCAGAGCTCGCAGCCCACGCACTTCTCCAAGCCGTCCGGCCAGCGGTTGAGCTGGTGCCGGCCGTGGAACCGGGGGGCGGTGGGAACCTTCTGCTCGGGGTAGGACTCGGTGACGACCTTCTTGAACATCGTCCGGAAGGTGACGCCGAAGCCGGCGACCGGGTCGAGGAACTTAGGCACGCTGGTCCTCCCCCTTCGTCTGCGCCGGTAGCGGCGGCACAGGGTAGCCGGGCACGAGGGACTCCTCGTCGTGCGGCTGCTCGCTCGCCGGTCCGCCGCGTCGGCCCCACGGCAAGAAGCTCACGATCACCAGCCCGACGGCGATGCCGGCCACCACCACGATCAGCTGGGTCTGGCCGACCTCGCCACTGGCCAGGCGCAGGCCGGCGACCATGAGGATCCAGACGAGCGAGACCGGGATGAGCACCCGCCAGCCCAGCGCCATGAACTGGTCGTAGCGCAGCCGGGGCAACGTGCCGCGCAGCCACACGAACCCGAACAGCAGCGTCAGCACCTTGGCCAAGAACCAGAAGAAGCCGAGCCAGCCGCCGTCGGGCAGGCCGAACGGCGCGGTGTAGCCGCCGAGGAACACGGTGACGGCCAGCGCCGACACGTTCACCATCGCGACGTACTCGGCGAGGAAGAACAGCGCGAACTTCAGCGAGGAGTACTCGGTGTGGAAGCCACCGACCAGCTCGCCCTCGGCCTCGGGCAGGTCGAACGGGGCGCGGTTGGTCTCCCCGACCATCGACACGAGAAAGACCAGGAAGGACGGGACGAGAGCCACGGCGAACCAGAGCTGCTCCTGGGCCTCGACGATGCGGCTCGTCGACATCGAGCCGGAGTACAGGAACACCGCCACCAGCGACATGCCCATGGCCAGCTCGTAGGAGATGACCTGGGCCGTGGAGCGCAGGCCACCGAGCAAGGGGTAGGTCGACCCGGACGCCCACCCGGCGAGCACCAGCCCGTACACGCCGACGGCGGTGACGGCGAGGATGTAGAGGACGGCCACCGACATGTCGGTCAGCTGCAGACGAGTGGTGACCCCGAACATGCTGACCTCACCGGCCATCGGGATGACCGCGAAGGTGAGGAACGCGGTGACCACCGAGATGAACGGGGCCAGCCAGAACACGAACTTGTCGGCGTTGCGCGGGACGACGTCTTCCTTCAGGGCCAGCTTGACGCCGTCGGCGAGGCTCTGCAGAAGCCCGAACGGGCCGACCCGGTTGGGGCCGACGCGGTGCTGCATGCGGGCCACGACACGGCGCTCGGCCCAGACGTTGAAGAGCGTGAAGACGACGAGCAGCACGAAGATGAACAGCACCTTGACGGCGATGATCCACCAAGGGTCGCTGCCGAAGCCTTCGATCGCATCGGGGTTCATCGGGCACCTCCTGCGCTCAGCGTGACCGGGCTGCCGGCCGTGGCCCCGAGGTCGACGTGCACCCGGCTGCCGGGGGAGTTCATCGGCACCCACACCGCCTCGTCGGGCATGTCGGTCACCTCGACGGGCAGCGTGATCGAGCCGGCCGCTGTGGTGAGGGTGAGCGGGTCGCCGTTCGTGACTCCCACAGACTCTGCGGTGCTCGCTGACACGCGCGCCAGCGGGGCGGGGGCGGTGCCGGCGAGGTTCGGCTCGCCGTCCTGGAGCCGACCGAGGTCGAGCAGCATGCGCCACGTGGCGAGCACGGTGCCCGTCGGCAGGGCTTGGGGGGCGTGCGCGGGCGGGGCGCTGCGCTCACCGTCCCAGGCTCCGAGCTCCTCGAGCTCGTGTCGGGCAGCGCCGGCCTCGACCGTGCCCAGCGGGACGCCGAGCTCGGTCGCCAGCGCGTCCAGCGCCCAGGCGTCGCTGCGGTGCGTGGAGCGCACGGCCGTCTCGAACGAGCGGGGGCGTCCCTCCCAGTCGAGGAACGTGCCGTCCTTCTCGACGGTCGCGGCGACCGGCAGGACGACGTCGGCGTGCTCGTGGACGTCGCTCGCGCGAATCTCGAGGCTCACGGTGAAGGCCCGCGACGCAGCGTCGGCCACCAGGCGTGGGCTCGGCATGTCGGCGGGTTCGATGCCGCCGAGGACGAGCGCCCCCAGCGAACCGTCGGCGGCCGCGGCCAGCATGGCGGCGGTGTCGAGGCCCGGCGCGCCCGGGAGCGACTCCACACCCCACGCGGCGGCGACGTCGACGCGGGCGACGGGGTCGGTGACCGGACGACCGCCCGGCAGCAGAGTCGGGAAGGCCCCGGCGTCCAGCGCACCCCGTTCGCCGGCGCGTCGCGGCACCCAGGCGAGCCCGGCACCGGTGTGCTGCGCCAGGGCAGACGCGGCGGACAGCCCACCGGCGACCCCGGCGAGGCGTTCGCCCACCAGGATCACCGCGCCGGGCTCGCCGAGGCGCGCCGCCACGTCGTCGGGCAGGGCAGACAGCACGCCTGCCTCGGTGCCGGGGACGGCGGTGACCAGGGCGGCGTCCATCTTCTGCGACCCGCGGCTGGCGAAGGGCGCGACGGTGGCGACCCGTGTGGTGCCGGCCCGGACGGCCTTGCGAAGCCGCAGGTAGACGATCGGCGACTCCTCCTCCGGCTCGAGGCCGACGAGAAGGACGAAGGGCGCCGACGCCAGGGTGGCGTAGGAGACGCCGCTGTCGGGGGTGGTGCCCACGACGTGGGCGGCCAAGAACTGCGCCTCCTCGTCGGTGTGCTGACGAAAGCGGAAGTCGACGTTGTTGGTGCCCAAGGCCACCCGGGCGAACTTGCCGTAGGCGTAGGCATCCTCGACCGTGACCCGGCCGCCGGTGAGCACGCCGACGCTGCCGGCCGCCCGCAGCCCGTTGGCCGCGACGCGCAGCGCCTCCGGCCACGACGCCGGCACGAGCGCACCGGCCCTGCGCACCAGCGGGTGCGTCAACCGGTCGTCAGCCGTGGCGTAGGTGAACGCGAAGCGGCCCTTGTCGCAGTTCCACTCCTCGTTGACGCTGGGGTCCTCACCGGCGAGCCGGCGCATCACCTTGTTGCGCCGGTGGTCGGTGCGCTGGGCGCAGCCGGAGGCACAGTGCTCACAGGCGCTCGGTGTCGAGACGAGGTCGAACGGGCGCGCCCGAAAACGGTAGGTAGCACTGGTCAGCGCGCCGACGGGGCAGATCTGGATGGTGTTGCCGGAGAAGTAGCTCTCGAACGGCTCGTCGGCGTAGATGCCCACCTGCTGCAACGCGCCACGTTCGAGCAGCTCGATGAACGGGTCGCCGGCCACCTGGTCGGAGAAGCGGGTGCACCGCGCGCAGAGCACGCAGCGCTCGCGGTCGAGCAGCACCTGGCTGCTGATGGCGATCGGCTTGGGGTAGGTGCGCTTCTCGCCGTCGAAGCGAGCCTCGGGACGGCCGTTGCTCATGGCCTGGTTCTGCAGCGGGCACTCCCCGCCCTTGTCGCAGATCGGGCAGTCGAGCGGGTGGTTCATCAGCAGGAACTCCATGATCCCCTGCTGGGCCTTGTCAGAGACCTCGCTCGTGTGCTGGGTCCTGACCTGCATGCCGGGCGTGACCGGGATCGTGCACGAGGCCTGCGGCTTGGGCATCCACCGCAGCTTGCCCTCGCGGTCGGGCGTGCCGATCTCGACCAGGCACTGACGGCAGGCGCCCACCGGGTCGAGCAGCGGGTGGTCGCAGAACCGCGGGATCGCGATGCCGAGCTGCTCGGCAGCGCGGATCACCAGCGTCCCCTTCGGCACGCTGACCTGGTACCCGTCGATGGTCAGGGTGACGAGCTCGTCGACCTCGCTCATACGGCAACTGCCTCCAGGGCCGATCGTTCGTAGGGGAAGAGGTCGTTGGCCGCGGTGTGGGTGCCCGCCTCGAACTCGTCCCGGAAGTACTTGATCGCGCTGGTGACGCAGGCGGACGTGCCGTCGGCGAGGGCGCAGAACGAGCGCCCGGCGATGTTGTCGCACAGGTCGAGCAGCGTGTCGACGTCCTGATCGCTGGCCGTCCCGGCCTCCATGCGGCGCAGGATCTGCACAAGCCACCAGTTGCCCTCGCGGCACGGCGTGCACTTGCCGCACGACTCGTGCTTGTAGAACTCGACCCAGCGCAGGGTCGTGCGCACCACGGACGTGGTCTCGTCGAAGATCTGCAGCGCCTTGGTGCCGAGCATCGAGCCGACACCGGCCATGCCCTCGTAGTCCAGCGGCACGTCGAGGTGCTCGGCGGTGAGGATCGGGGTGCTGGACCCGCCAGGGGTCCAGAACTTGAGCTCGTGGCCCGCCCGCACGCCGCCGGCGAGGTCGAGGAGCTGGCGCAGCGTGACGCCGAGCGCGGCCTCGTACTGCCCGGGGCGGGTGACGTGGCCCGACAACGAGTACAGCGTGAACCCGGGCGACTTCTCGCTGCCCATCGAGCGGAACCAGTCACGGCCGTTGCGGATGATGGCCGGGACGCTGGCGATGGACTCCACGTTGTTGATCACCGTCGGGGACGAGTACAGACCGGCGACGGCCGGGAACGGAGGACGCAGCCGCGGCTGGCCGCGGCGTCCCTCCAGGGAGTCCAGCAGCGCCGTCTCCTCGCCACAGATGTAGGCCCCGGCGCCCGCGTGCACCACGACGTCGAGGTCGTAGCCGGTGCCGAACAGGTCGCGACCCAGGTACCCGGCCGCGTAGGCCTCCTCGACAGCGGCGCGCAGCCGTCGGATGACGTGCAGCACCTCGCCCCGGACGTAGATGAACGCCTGGTGGGCACCGATGGCGTAGGAGGAGATGATGATGCCCTCGAGCAGGGTGTGCGGGGTGGCCATCATCAACGGGATGTCTTTGCAGGTGCCCGGCTCGGACTCGTCGGCGTTGACCACGAGGTACGTCGGGTTGGGGCTGTCCTTGGGGATGAAGCTCCACTTCATGCCGGTCGGGAAGCCCGCCCCGCCGCGGCCGCGCAGCCCGGCGTCCTTGACCATGTCGATCAGGTCGGCCGGCTCACGACCCAGGGCGGTGCGGGCGGCCTGGTAGCCACCGGTGCGCTCGTACCCGGCCAGCGTGAAGGCGTCCGGGTCGTCCCAGTGCGCCGACAGCACCGGGAGAAGGTGAGGGGAGGTGGTGCTCACGCGGATCCCTTCTCGGCGGAGTCGCGGCCACGCGCGATGGCCAGGCCGCGCAGGGACGCGTCCCCGGCTGCCGGGCCCTCGTGGGCATGGGAGTCGTTGAAGCCGGCGATCACGCGCTGGGCTTCTTTGAAGGTGCAGATGCGCGCGCCCCGGGTGGAGTCGACGTCCTCGCCCGCGGCCAGCGCGTCGACCAGGTCGACGGTCGACTGCGGTGTCTGGTTGTCCATGAACTCCCAGTTGACCATCACGACGGGCGCGTAGTCGCAGGCCGCGTTGCACTCGACCCGTTCGAGGCTGATGGCACCGTCCTCGCTGACCTCGTCGTGGCCGATGCCGAGGTGCTCGCTCACGCGCGACCAGATGGCGTCACCACCCATGACCGCGCACAGCGTGTTGGTGCACACGCCCACGTGGTAGGTGCCCATGGGGTGGCGCTTGTACATGGTGTAGAACGTCGCTACGGCAGTGACCTCGGCGGCGGTGATGCCGATCTCGTCCGCGCACATCTCGATGCCGGCGGGCGTGACGTAGCCCTCGTAGGACTGCACGAGGTGCAGCATCGGCAGCAGCGCGCTGCGTGGCTGCGGGTAGCGCGCCATCAGCTCGCGCATCTCGGCCCGGGTGGTCTCGGTCAGCCCGCTCACCGGTCGACCCCTCCCATGACCGGGTCGATCCCGGCGACGGCGACGATGATGTCGGCCACCTGACCGCCCTCGGACATCGCCGCGACGGCCTGAAGGTTGTTGAACGACGGGTCGCGGAAGTGGGCACGCCACGGGCGGGTGCCGCCGTCGGAGACGACGTGCACGCCGAGCTCGCCGCGGGGGGACTCGACCGCGCTGTAGACCTGCCCGGCCGGGACGCGGAAGCCCTCGGTGACCAGCTTGAAGTGGTGGATGAGTGCCTCCATCGACTCGCCCATGATGTGGCGGATGTGCTCCATCGAGTTGCCCATGCCGTCCGAGCCGATCGACAGCTGAGCCGGCCAGGCGATCTTCTTGTCCTCGACCATGACCGGGCCGGGCTCGGCGAGGCGCTCGACGCACTGCTCGACGATGCGCAGCGACTGGTACATCTCGTCCACGCGGATGCGGAAGCGGCCGTAGGAGTCCATGGAGTCGCGCGTCGGCACGTCGAAGTCGTAGGTCTCGTAGCCGCAGTAGGGCTGGGACTTGCGCAGGTCGTGCGGCAGGCCGGTGGAGCGCAGCACCGGCCCGGTCATGCCCAGCGCCATGCAGCCGGCCAGGTCGAGGTAGCCCACACCGACGGTGCGGCGTTTGAAGATCGGGTTCTCGTTGCAGAACTTCTCGTACTCGGGCAGATACTGCTTGAGCCAGGCGACGGCCTCGCGGACCTTGTCCAGCCCCTCGGGCGGAAGGTCTTGGGCCACGCCGCCCGGACGGACGTAGGCATGGTTCATGCGCAGGCCGGTGAGGTCTTCGAACAGGTGCAGCAGCACCTCGCGCTCACGGAAGCCGATGGTCATGACGGTGAGCGCGCCGATCTCCATGCCGCCGGTGGCGATGGCCACGAGGTGCGACGAGATGCGGTTGAGCTCCATCATCATCACGCGGATGACACTGGCCCGCTCAGGGATCTGCTCGGTGATGCCGAGCAGCTTCTCCACCCCGAGCACGTACGCGGTCTCGTTGAAGAACGGCGAGAGGTAGTCCATGCGGGTGCAGAACGTGACGCCCTGCGTCCAGGTGCGGTACTCCATGTTCTTCTCGATGCCGGTGTGCAGGTACCCGACACCGGCTCGGGCCTCGGTGACGGTCTCGCCGTCGAGCTCGAGGATCAGGCGCAGCACGCCGTGCGTGCTGGGGTGCTGCGGCCCCATGTTGACCACGACGCGCTCGTTGCCGACGATCTCGGCGGTCATCGCGTCCCAGTCCTGGCCGCTGACGGTGTAGACGGGGCCCTCGGTCGTCTCGCGGACGCCGGCGGTGTAGGTCGGCTGGGTGTCGGTCATCAGGAGTACTTCCTCCGCTCGTCCGGCGGCGGGATCGTGGCGCCCTTGTACTCGACCTCGATGCCGCCGAGCGGGTAGTCCTTGCGCTGCGGGTGGCCGTCCCAGTCGTCGGGCATCTCGATGCGGGTCAGGGCGGGGTGCCCGTCGAAGATCAGCCCGAAGAAGTCCCAGGTCTCGCGCTCGTGCCAGTTGTTCGACGGGTAGACCGACACGATCGACGGGACGTGCGGGTCGGCGTCCGGGGCCGTGACCTCGATACGCACGCGGCGGTTGTGGGTCACCGACAGGAACGGGTACACCGCGTGCAGCTCACGGTCGGTCTCGTCCGGGTAGTGCACCCCGTTGACGCCCATGCACATCTCGAAGCGCAGGCTGGGGTCGTCACGCAGGGTGCGCACCACGCCCAGCAGCTTCTCGCGACGGACGAAGACCGTGAGCTCGTCGCGGTCGACGACCACCTTCTCGATGGCATCGTCGTGGGCGGCCTTGACCGTGTCGACGACGCCGTCGAAGTAGGAGCCGTAGGGGGCCGGCGTCCCGGCGATCAGGTTGGCGGGGTTCGCCACCCGGCGGACCAGACCGCCGAAGCCGCTGGTGTCACCCGAGCCGTGGGTGCCGAACGCTCCCCGCTCGGACGGGTGAGCCGGGAGCGGTTGGGGGGTGGACTCCTCGAGCTGCGTGTTCTCCTCGCTCATCTAGCGCAGCAGCCCCTTCATCTCGATGGTGGGCGTGGCAGCGAGCGCCCGCTGCTCGGCCTCGTCCTCCGCAGCGATGCGGTTCGGCCCCAGCGGCATGTTCTGGATCTGGTCGTGGATCGTCAGGATCGCGTCCAGCAGCATCTCCGGGCGGGGCGGACAGCCCGGAAGGTAGACGTCGACGGGGACGACGTGGTCGACGCCCTGCACGATCGCGTAGTTGTTGAACATGCCGCCGGACGAGGCGCACACGCCCATCGAGATGACCCACTTGGGGTTGGGCATCTGGTCGTAGACCTGGCGCACGATCGGCGCCATCTTCTGGCTGACGCGTCCGGCGACGATCATCAGGTCGGCCTGGCGGGGGGACGCGCGGAACACCTCCATGCCGAAGCGCGAGAGGTCGTAGCGCGGCCCGCCGGTGGTCATCATCTCGATGGCGCAGCAGGCCAGGCCGAACGTCGCCGGCCACAGCGAGCCCTTGCGGAAGTACCCGGCCACGTCTTCGACCGTGCTGAGCAAGAACCCGCTCGGAAGCTTCTCTTCGATACCCATCAGTGGCTCTCTCCTGATCAGTCCCAGTCCAGGCCGCCGCGACGCCACTCGTAGACGTAGGCGACGGTGATGAGGACGAGGAAGAGGGCCATGGCGTAGAACCCGAACAGCCCGAGAGCGTCGAAGCGCACGGCCCAGGGATAGAGGAAGACGATCTCGATGTCGAAGATGATGAACATCATCGCCGTCAGGTAGTACTTGATCGGGAAGCGCCCGCCTCCCTCGGCCTGCGGCGTCGGCTCGATGCCGCACTCGTAGGCGTCGAGACGAGCCCGGTTGAAGCGGCTCGGTCCGGCGAGCTTGCCGGCGACGAGGGAGAAGAGAGCGAAAGCCGCCGCCAGGCCGGCGAGGCCCAGCACGGGGACGAACGGGTTCACCATCTCCTCCAACAGGTCGTGAACGCCTTCACAAACTTCTCCACGCGCATCCTAGGTGGCCGAGGCCGATGCTTTCGAACGGGTGGCGCGATGGAGCGCGACGATTCCGCCGCTCAGGTTGCGCCACGCCACCTCTTCCCACCCGGACGTGCCGATGACGCCGGCCAGCGTCGGCTGGTCGGGCCAGTCCTGGATCGACTCGGCCAGGTAGACGTAGGCGTCCGGGGCGCTGGAGACGCGCCGGGCGATCGACGGGAGCGCACGCATCAGGTAGTTCTCGTAGACCGTGCGGAACGTCGCGTTGGTCGGGTGGCTGAACTCACAGACCACCAGGGTGCCGCCGGGGCGCACGACGCGGGCCATCTCGGTCAGGCCGTCGGCCACCGACACCAGGTTGCGCAGCCCGAACGAGATGGTGACCGCGTCGAACACCGCGTCGGCGAACGGCAGGTGCAGCGCGTCGGCGGCCACGAACGGCAGGTGGGTGCGTGCGGGTCGGCCGGCCTTCAGCATTCCCAGGGAGAAGTCGGCGGCGACGACGTCGGCCCCGACCGCGTGCAGCGCCTCGCTCGACGTCCCGGTGCCCGCAGCCAGGTCGAGAACCCGGTCGCCGATCGTCAGGTCCAGAGCGTCGACCACCTCGCGGCGCCAGCGACGGTCCTGCCCGGCCGAGAGCACGTCGTTGGTGAGGTCGTAGCGCTGGGCCACCGCGTCGAACATCGCAGCAACCTCTGACGGCTGCTTGGACAAGTCTGCGCGCTGGCTCACCGCGCCAGGCTACGCATCCGCGCCGTAATCTTGCCCCTCGTGTCCGTCTCGGTCGAAACCGTCGGTGCGCACCTCGTCGTGCGCAGCCGTCGGGTCGACGACCCAGGCGCGCTGCTCGACCTGCTGCCGCGCGACGGCCTCGCGTGGGTGCGACGCGGGGACGGGATGGTCGCGTGGGGCGAGGTCGCCCGCTGGCAGCCGAGTGGCCCCGACCGCTTCGCCGAGGCGGCCCGCACCTGGCGAGACGCTGTGCGCGGCGCCGTGGTGCGCGACGACGTGCAGGTTCCGGGCTCGGGTCCGGTGGCGTTCGGGTCGTTCACCTTCGACGACGCGGGCACGTCGGTGCTCGTCGTCCCGGAGGTCGTGGTCGGCCGCCGTGACGGGGTGTCATGGGTGACGACGATCAGCGCCGGTGACCGGGTGCCACCGATGTCGACGCCCCAGCCGCGCGACCCATCGATGTGCGCCGGCGCGGTCACGTTCGACGACGGCTCGCTCACGGCATCGGAGTGGCTGGCGGCGGTGACGACGGCCGTGGGGCGCATCACCGCAGGTGAGCTCGACAAGGTGGTGCTCGCCCGCGACGTCGTGGCGACGACCGAGCACCCGTTGGACCCGCGGTGGCCGCTGGAGCGCCTCGCCGAGCAGTACCCGGGGTGCTGGACCTTTCAGGTGGACGGACTGCTCGGGGCGACCCCGGAGATGCTCATCCGGCTGGAGAAGGGCCTGGCCACCTCGCGCGTGCTGGCCGGCACCATCCGCCGCACCGGCGACGACGCCCACGACCTCGCGCTGGCCGCCTCGCTGGCCCGCTCGTCCAAGGACCACCAGGAGCACGAGTTCGCTGTGCGTTCGGTGGCCGACGCCCTCGCCCGGCACGGCACGCTGAACGTGCCGGAGACGCCGTTCGTGCTGCACCTGCCGAATGTGATGCACCTGGCGACCGACGTGACCGGGGTGGTGCACGACGGGCGCACGGCGCTGGAGCTGGTGGCCGACCTGCACCCCAGCGCGGCGGTCTGCGGGACCCCGACCGGCACCGCGCGCGACGTGATCGCCGAGCTGGAGCAGCTCGACCGGGGGCGCTACGCCGGCCCGGTCGGCTGGATGGACGCCCGCGGCGACGGCGAGTGGGCGATCGCCCTGCGCTGTGCCCACCTGGAGGGGCCGCGTCGGCTGCGCCTCTACGCCGGGTGCGGCATCGTCGCCGGGTCGAGCCCGCAGGACGAGCTGGCGGAGGCCGAGGCGAAGCTCACGCCGATGCGTGAGGCGCTTCAGTCGGCCCGACCGAGCGCGTAGACGGCCCGGGCCGCGCGCCAGTTGCCGGCCAGCCGCTGGTTGCGCAGGGGCCGGTGCTTCTCGTCGAGCAGCAGCCTGGAGCGCACGGCCATGCCCACGTCGTCGACCAGCGCCTCGGTGTCCGGCAGCGTGGACAGATGGATGTTCGGCGTCTGGTACCAGGGGTAGGGCAGCTCGGCCGACACCGGCATGCGCCCGGCCAGCAGCAGCTCGCTGCGGTGGCGCCAGTAGGCGAAGTTGGGCACCGACAGAACGCACCGGGGGGCGATGCGGGCGATCTCGGCCATCACGTGCCGGGGCCGGCGGGTGGCCTGCAGGGTCTGGCTCAGCACGACCACGTCGTAGGAGTCGTCGGCGAAGGCGTGCAGGTCGTGGTCGATGTCGAGGCTGAGGACGGCGACGCCGCGCGACACGGCCGCCAGAAAGGCCGTCTGGTCGATCTCGACACCGGTGCCCCGGCAACCTTGGGCGCTGAGGTGGGCGAGCAGGTCACCCGGGCCGCAGCCCAGGTCGAGCACCCGCACACCGGCGGGGACGAGGTCGGCGACGAGCGCGAGGTCAGGACGCACGTGATGCCCCCAAGAAGGCGGCCACGATCGCGTGGTACTCCGCGACCGGCAGCAGGAACGAGTCGTGCCCGGTAGGGCTGACCACCTCGCGGAAGGTCACCGGCACCCCGGCGTGCTCGAGCGTGCGCACGATGCGCAGCGAGTGGGACGTGTCGAAGCGCCAGTCGGAGTCGAACGACACGACCAGCGTGCGGGTGCCCGCGTCGGCCATCGCTGCGAGCTGGTGCTCGGCCTGGGCGAAGGGGTCGTAGTAGTCCAGGGCGCGGGACAGGTAGAGGTACGACAGCGCGTCGAAGCGGGACAGGAACGACTCCCCCTGGTGGCGCAGGTAGCTCTCCACCTGGAAGTCGACGCCGAAGCCGAACCGGGGCGTCGTGGCGTCCTGCAGACGGCGGCCGAACTTCTCCGTCATCGCAGCCTCGGACAGGTAGGTGATGTGCGCCATCATCCGGGCCACGGCCAGACCCACGTCGGGGCTGGCGCCGGTGCCGTAGTAGTGCCCGTCCTGAAAGCTCGGGTCACGCATGATCGCCTCGCGGGCGACGGCGGAGAAGGCGATGTTCTGCGCCGACAGCCGTGACGACGCCGCCACGACGACCGCGGAGGCGACCTCGTCGGGGGCCTCCATCGCCCACGACAGCGCCTGCATGCCGCCGAGCGAGCCGCCGACGACGGCGTGCAGGCGCTCGATGCCGAGGTGTCGCGTGAGCAGCCGATGCGCCGCGACCATGTCGGACACGCTGAGGAGCGGGAAGTCCATGCCGTACTGACGCCCCGTGGTCGGGTCGACCGACGACGGGCCGGTCGTGCCCTGGCAGCCGCCCAGCAGGTTGGCGCACACCACGAAGAACCGGTCGGTGTCCAGCGGTCGGCCCGGGCCGATGATGTTGTCCCACCAGCCGCGCCGCTTGGGGTCCCCGTGGTGCCCCGCGGCGTGGGCGTCGCCGGTGAGGGCGTGGCAGACGAACACGGCGTTGTCGCCGGTGAAGCGGCCATAGGTCTCGTAGGCGACCTCGACGTGGGGCAGGGTGCGACCGGACGTGAGACGCAGCGGGTCGTCCTCGGTGGTGAGAACAACCCGCTGCGTCTCGACGCGTCCGATCGACACCTGGCTACTGGACCTTCGCGGCCTTGGTGAGGGCCTGGTCGAGGTCGGCCAGCAGGTCGTCGACGTGCTCGATGCCGATCGACAGGCGCACCAGGTCTTCGGGCACGCCGGCCTTCTCCAGCTCGTCCGGGGTGAGCTGGCTGTGCGTCGTGGTCGCGTTGTGGATGGCCAGCGACTTCGCGTCGCCGATGTTGGCCAGGTGGCTGAACAGCTCGAGGCTCTCCACGAACGCCCGTCCCCCGGCACGCCCGGTCGTGACCCCGAACGACACCAGGCCGCCGTAGCCACGGCCGGTGAACACCTTGTCGGCCGTCGCCTTGTACGGGCTTGACTCCAGGCCCGGGTAGTTCACCCAGGTCACAGCGTCGTGGGACTCCAAGAAGCGGGCCACCGCGAGCGCGTTCTCGCTGTGCCGCTCCATGCGCAGGTGCAGCGTCTCGAGCCCCTGCAGGAACAGGAACGAGTTGAAGGGCGTGATGGCGGCACCGGTGTTGCGCAGCAGCACCGTGCGCGCGCGGATGATGTAGGCGAGGTTGCCGACGGCCTCGGTCCAGACCACGCCGTGGTACGCCGGGTCGGGCCCGGTCAGGCCGGGGAACCGCTCGGCGTGGGCGGCCCAGTCGAACGTCCCGGCGTCGACGATGACGCCACCGATCGAGGTTCCGTGCCCGCCGATGTACTTCGTCGCCGAGTGCACCGACACGTCGGCGCCGTGGTCGAAGACCCGGGCCAGGTAGGGAGTGGGTGCGGTGTTGTCGACGATCAGCGGCAGACCGTGGGCGTGCGCGGCGTCGGCCCAGGCGGCGATGTCGACGACGTTGATCTTGGGGTTGCCGATCGTCTCGGCGAACACGAGCTTGGTGCGCTCGTCGACGGCTTCGGCGAGCTGCTCGGGCTTGTCGGGGTCGACGAAGCGCACCTCGATCCCGAACTGCGGCAGCGTGTGGGCGAACAGGGCGTAGGTGCCGCCGTACAGGGTGGACAGCGCGACGATGTTGTCGCCGGCATAGGTGAGGTTGAGCACCGCGTAGGTGATCGCGGACGACCCGGACGCGGTGGCGAGCGCCGCCACGCCGCCCTCCAGGGCGGCGACGCGCGCCTCGAACACCGACTGGGTCGGGTTCATGATGCGCGTGTAGATGTTGCCGGGCACCTTGAGCGCGAACAGGTCGGCGGCGTGGTCGGTGTCGTCGAAGACGTAGGACGTGGTCTGGTAGATCGGCACCGCCCGGCTGTTGGTCGCCGGGTCGGGCTCTTGACCCGCGTGAACCGCCAGGGTCTCGGGGTGGAAGGCGTCGGCCACGGTCTGTGGCTCCTCTCTGCCGCTCGCGGCGGCGTCGGGTCCCGGGGGTTCCGACGTGCGCCGGGAGCCTTGCGGAGCCCGTGGCACGACACATTCATCTTCCGCCGCAGCCCCCGGGACGAGAGCCTCGACGCTGGAGTTAGCACCTGCCGGCACGAGTGCCCGGTTGCTGCGGTGTCAGTGGGCCAGATCCCTCGACCGCTCGTGATGAACGTGCGAGGAGAACGCTAGCCGATGGCGGCCGATGCGCAAGCACGTAGCTCGGCGTGCAGCGCGCGGTTTGCGGCGCGGTCGGTGCGGACCTGCACCACCCGCAGACCAGCCGCCGGCCGCAGCGCCTCGACGAGCTCGTCGCGGGTGGTGGGGCGGCGGTGCTCGACGCCCACCGCGCCGCACCAGCCGCCGATGTCGCCGCCGGTCGGCGTGGCGAACACCCGTTCGTGCACGCTCGCGTGCGCCTGCTCGCCCGGCTCGAGCAGCCCGAAGATGCCGCCGCCGGCGTTGTCGACCACGACGAGGCACAGGTCTGGTCGGGGTTCGCTCGGGCCGACGAGCAGACCGGTCGCGTCGTGCCAGAACGTCAGGTCGCCCATGAGCGCGTAGGTCGGACCCGCGCCGGCGAGGGCCACCCCGACAGCCGTCGAGATGGTCCCGTCGATACCGGCGAGGCCACGGTTCGCCAGCAGCCTCAGGTCGGCGCGCGGTGCGGCCACCAGGTGCACGTCGCGGATGGGCTGGCTGGCCCCGAGCAGCGCGGTGGCGCCACGCGGCAGGGCTGCCACGACGTCGGCGACGGCCCCCGGCTCGGTGGGCCAGCTCATGGCCGCCAGATGGTCGCGCATGGCCATCCATGCCGCCGCGCCGGCGGCACGCCACTGGTCGTGCCAGCCGTGGCGTGCCTCGCCCCGCGGCAGGATCGCGGGTGCGACGGACGCCGCGGCGTGACCGGGGTCTGGCCACTCGGCGTGCGTCCCGGGAACCACGACGACCTCGACGTCGGTGTCGCTGATCAACCGCAGCACCGACCGCGACATGGTGGGCCGGCCGTACACGACGACCCGTCTCGGGCGGTGCGTACGCAGAAAGCGGTCGGTGGAGACGACGGCGGGGGCGGACGGGATGGCCGACGGCGCCCCCCAGACGCCCGAGGTGGGTTCGGCCAGCACCGGCCATCCCGCCCGGGCCGCCACCCGGTCGACCGTCGTACCGGCACCGTCACCGGCGACGATGACAGTCGGGGT
This sequence comes from uncultured Actinomycetota bacterium, assembly GCA_963714455.1. Taxonomy (GTDB): domain Bacteria; phylum Actinomycetota; class Actinomycetes; order Jiangellales; family Jiangellaceae; genus CAVQGZ01. The sequence continues at coordinate 132,789 of CAVQON010000020.1, read as the reverse complement.
CGCGGCGTCCAGGCGTAGCGGGGTGGGCGGCTGCTCGTTGGCGGTGGTCGTGCACCACGGGGCACCACCCGGTCGGCCCGGCGGGGTGGGGTCGGTGCCGGGTGTGGGCACCAGCGGGTCGGACAGCTCGAGGTTGAGGTGGATGGGTCCGGGCCGTTCGCCGGTCGCCACGCCGAGCCCGCGCGCCACGGTCGCGCGCCAGTAGGGGCCCTTGGTGGGCAGCTCGGCCGTGAGCCGGGCCGACCACCGCACCGACGAGCGCAGAAGGCCCGGGTGGTCGGTGGTCTGGTTGGCCCCGACGCCTTGCAGCTCGGCGGGCCGGTCGGGGGTCAGCACCAGCAGCGGCAGGCCGGAGTGGTCGGCCTCGCAGACGGCCGGGTGCAGGTTCGCGACTGCCGTGCCGGACGTGCAGACCACGGGCACCGGTCGTCCGGTGGCCTTGACCAGGCCGAGGGCGAGAAAGCCCGCTCCCCGCTCGTCGATGCGTACGTGCAGGCGCAGCCGTCCGGCCGTGTCCGCCTCGGCCAGCGCGAAAGCCATCGGACCGCTGCGCGAGCCGGGGCTGAGCACGGCGTCGGTGACCCCGCCGCGCACCAGCTCGTCCACCACCGTGCGGGCGAGCTCCAGGCTGCCGGTCACGCGGCGGCCGCCACGACGCGTTCGAGGCGGTCGACCCACCACCGGGCCCGGTCGTCGGGCACCGCCAGGTCGGCGAGGCGCTGCTCGCTGACCTCGACGGGGCGTACGGCGAGCGACCCGGCATGCGGGACGAGGGGGTTGTCGGTGACGTCGTCGGCGAGCAGGGCTGCGGTGCCGAGGCCACAGGCGTAGGGCAGGTCGGGCAGGGCGGCGGCGAGAGCCACACCGGCGGCGAGCCCGACGCTGCTGTCCAGGGCGCTGGAGACGACGACGGGCCGGTCGAGCAGGCAGGCCAGGTCGAGGGCAGCCTGCACACCCCCGAGGGGTGCCACCTTGACGATCACGACGTCCACGGCCTCGGCGGCGGCGCGCGGGTCGGCCCCGAGGCGGATCGACTCGTCGGCGGCGACCGGCACGTCGACGGCTCGGCGCAGCCGGGCCAGGTCGGCGGGGTCGGCGCAGGGCTGCTCGACGTACTCCAGCCCTCCCGCGGCGGTGTCGTAGGCCGGCAGCCGGCGGCGGGCCTCGTCCAGGGTCCACGCTGCGTTGACGTCGATGCGCACCCGGCCCCCCGGTCCCAGGACGTCGCGCACCGCAGCGAGCCGGTCGAGGTCGTCGGCCGGCGTCTGGCCCGCCTCGGCGACCTTGACCTTCGCCGTGGTGCAGCCGGGAAACAGCGCCAGGACGTCACGCACCTGTTCGGCGGGCACGGCGGGGACGGTGGCGTTCACCGGCACGCTCGAACGTCGTGGCACCGGCCACGTCCGCTCCCCCGCAGCGCGCATGGCTCGTAACCATGCCACGGCCTGGCGGTCGTCGTACTCGACGAAGGGCGCAAACTCCGCCCAGCCCAGCGGTCCGCGCCACAGCAGCACCTCGCGGGCCGGCAAACCGCGGAACGGCACACGCAGGCCCAGCCGTACGACGGCGACGTCGCCGATCGAGGTGGTGAGCACGGCACCTATTCTCGCGCGGGTGAGTGCGCACGCCGAACCGCAGCCGTCCGCCCAGCCGTTCGACCCGTCGTCGTGGCGCGAGGTCGAGGGGTTCGGCTTCACCGACATCACCTACCACCGACTGCACGTCGACGGGTCCGACCGTCCGGTGGTGCGGGTGGCGTTCGACCGTCCCGAGGTGCGCAACGCGTTTCGGCCGCACACCGTGGACGAGCTCTACACCGCGCTCGACCACGCCCGCATGAGCTCGGACGTCGGGTGCGTCCTGCTCACCGGCAACGGGCCCTCGCCGACCGACGGCGGGTGGGCGTTCTGCTCCGGCGGTGACCAGCGCATCCGCGGCCGCGACGGGTACAAGTACGCCGATGGTGAGACGAGCGACTCGATCGACCCGCACCGCGGCGGGCGCCTGCACATCCTGGAGGTGCAGCGCCTCATCCGCACGATGCCCAAGGTGGTGATCTGCCTGGTGCCCGGATGGGCCGCCGGGGGCGGGCACAGCCTGCACGTCGTCTGCGACCTGACGCTGGCGAGCGCCGAGCACGCGCGGTTCAAGCAGACCGACGCCGACGTCGGTTCGTTCGACGGCGGGTACGGCTCGGCCTACCTCGCCCGGCAGGTGGGCCAGAAGTTCGCCCGCGAGATCTTCTTCCTCGGCCGGCCCTACACCGCTGAGCAGGCGCACCGGATGGGCATGGTCAACGAGGTCGTGCCGCACGCCGACCTGGAGACCGTGGGTGTGCAGTGGGCCGAGGCGATCACGGCGAAGAGCCCGACGGCGCAGCGGATGCTCAAGTTCGCGTTCAACCTCGTCGACGACGGCATGGTCGGCCAGCAGGTGTTCGCCGGGGAGGCGACCCGGCTGGCGTACATGACCGACGAGGCGGTCGAGGGCCGCGACTCGTTCTTGGAGAAGCGTCCCGGAGACTTCGATCGGTTCGGCTGGGCCTACTGACCCGATGCGCCTCGTCGTCGCCGGGCCGGGCTCGCTGCCGCAGGTGAGCGAGGCCGTCGCTGCCGCGCTGTCCGGCGGGCCCGCCGTGGGGGTGCTGCCCGACGGGCCACCGGCATGGACCGCGTCGGTGCGGGCTGCGCTGCACCCGCAGCGACCGGTGGCCGACGGGTTGGTGGTGCCCACGTCGGGGTCGACCGGAGCGCCGGTGGGCGTGCTGCTGAGCGCGGCGGCGGTGGCATGGTCGGGCGCGGCGGTCGTGGCCCGGCTCGGTGGACCAGGTGCCTGGCTGCTGGCCCTTCCCCCCACGCACGTCGCCGGGCTGATGGTGCTGGCACGGGCGCTGGTGTCGGACAGCCCCGTCGTCCCGCTGACCGGCTCGTTCGCTGCTTCGGTGGCACGGATGCCGCCCGGGCGTCGCTACACGGCCCTCGTGCCGACCCAGGTGCGGCGACTGCTCGACCACGACCCCGACACCCTGGCGGCGTTCGACGCCGTGCTCGTCGGCGGCGCGCGGCTCGACGACCGGCTGCGGGCGCGGGCCGAGTCCGTCGGTGTTCACCTGGTCGAGTCGTACGGCATGACCGAGACGTGCGGGGGCTGCGTGCACGACGGGCAGCCGTTGCCGGACGTCGACGTGCGCGTGGACGACGCGGGGGCGATCTCGCTGGCCGGTCCGATGCTGGCCACCGGGTACCGCCGCGAGTCCGGGGACGAGCCGGTGGCCGGGGACGGCTGGTTCGCCACCCATGACGTCGGCGAGTGGTCGCACGGCCGGCTGCGGGTGGTCGGCCGCGACGACGACGTGGTGATCAGCGGCGGCGTGTCGGTACCGCTGCCGGCCGTGGACGCGCTGCTGGCCGAGCACCCCGACCTCGCCGACGCTGTGGCCGTCGGAGTGCCCGACGTCGAGTGGGGCACCCGCGTGGTCGCCGTGGTCGTTCCCCGGCCGGGCACCACGCCTACCCTGGACGACGTCCGGTCGTTCGTCGCCGATCGCGCCGAGCCGGCCTACGTCCCCCGTGACCTGGTGCTGGTGGACGACCTCGGACGGCCCGCGCCGGGCAAGGTGGACCGCGCCAGCACCGCCGCGCGGCTCGAGCTGACACGACGACGGGAGGCCTGATGGCGACGTTGCAGCAGTGGTGGCAGGGGGCTCGTCCCCGCACCTTGCCGGCCGCCGTGGCCCCGGTTCTGGTGGGCAGCGGCGCGGCGGCGGCGCAGGACGGCTTCGTCGCCGAGCGTGCGGCCCTGGCCATGGGGGTGGCGCTGGCGCTGCAGGTGGGCGTCAACTACGCCAACGACTACTCCGACGGCGTGCGGGGTACCGACACCGACCGGGTCGGCCCGATGCGCCTCGTCGGCTCGGGGGCGGCGCCGCCGTCACAGGTCAAGCGCGCCGCCCTCGCCTCGTTCGCGCTCGCTGCGCTGCTGGGCCTGGTGCTCGTCGCGCTCACCGGGCAGTGGTGGCTGCTGGGCGTCGGGGCCGTGGCCGTCCTCGCCGCCTGGGGGTACACCGGCGGCTCGTCCCCGTACGGCTACCGCGGGCTCGGCGAGCTGTCGGTGTTCGTCTTCTTCGGCCTGGTCGCGACCGTCGGTACCACCTACGTCCAGCTGCTGGAGGTGACGACGGCCTCGGTGCTGGGCGGGGTGGCGGTCGGGTCGTTGGCCACAGCGATCCTGGTGGTCAACAACCTGCGCGACATCCCCACCGACGCCGCCAGCGGCAAGCGGACGTTGGCGGTGCGCCTGGGTGACCGGTGGACGCGGCGACTCTTCTTGCTGCTCGTGGCACTGGCCTATGCGACCACCGCTGCGATCGCGGTCTACGGCTACCCGCGAGCGCTGCTCGGGTGGCTGTCGCTGCCCTGGGCCATGCAGGCCGTCACCCCGGTGGAGCGCGGGGCGACAGGACCGGCGCTCATCCCCGCGCTGGTCAACACCGGCCGGGCGGAGCTATGGCTGGCGATCGGCCTCACCGTCGGGCTCGTCCTCGGCTGAGGCGGCCTCCATGCGCTCGTTGATCACCCGTTGGCGGGTGGCCAGCGACGTCGACACGTCGTCGCGCGCCCGGTTGAGGGCGAAGATCGAGATGATGCCGGAGACGAGGAACGCCGCGAACAGCAGGATCCAGTCGCGCAGACCGACGAGGTAGAAGACCCCGGCGGTCGCTCCCAGCAGGGCGAGACGCAGCAGCGTGTACTTGAGCAGTGCCATGGTGGGTCCATCATCCCTGATCGTCGGGCGCGCGGTTACCCCCGGACACCACGGCGACGTCGACGCTGGTCCCGGGGGTGTGCCGAAGCGCACCCGCGACCGACACCGCCCCGCTCGGCTCAGCTCGCACCCCCTGCTCGTCGAGCCATCGCTGCGCCGCCACGATCTCGTCCTCCTCGACGGTGACTGCCCGGACGGCCAGGGCGTGCAGGTGCGCCCACGGTGCCGCACCCACGCTCGGCAGCCGCAGGCCGTCGGCGATCGTGCGGGCGGTGTCGGCGACCGGCCACGCCACGCGGCGCCCCTGACCCACGCTGTCGGCGAAGTCGCCCGCCAGGGCCGGCTCGACTCCCACGACCGTGACGTCGGTGTCGGACAGGGCCACGGCGATGCCGCTCAGCATCCCTCCCCCGCCGACGGGGGCGAACACGCGCCCGACGGACACGCCCTGCTCGGCGGCCTGGTGGCCGATCTCCAGCGCCAGGGTGCCCTGCCCGGCCATCACGTCGAGGTGGTCGAACGGTGGGACGTAGGTGAGGCCCTGCTCGACCAGCGCGGCAGCGGCCGCGGCCCGTTCGGCGACCGGGACCACGACGACGTCGGCGCCGGCGGCTCGAACCGCAGCCACCTTGTGCGCCATCGCGTTGTCGGGGACGACCACCGTGGCGGGGCAGCCCAGCTCGGCCGCCGCCTCGGCGAGCGCCCGTCCGTGGTTGCCCGAGGAGTGGGTGACCACCCCGCGGGCCCGCTGCTCGGGCGTGAGCGCCGTGAGGGCCGCGAAGGCGCCGCGGGCCTTGAACGCGCCGGATCGTTGCTCGTTCTCCAGCTTCAGCCAGAGGCCCTGCCGGTGGGAGGGACGCAGCGGGGTCGTGCGGACGTAGGGCGCGATCCGCCGGGCCGCCGCCTCGACGTCGGCCGGGGTCAGCACGGGCCCACAACCTGCGCCGACGTCGTCGGACACCTACTCTGGTGTCGTGATCGGAGGCAGACGGTGAGGCTGGCACTGCCGTTGGTCCTTCTCGTCGCCGTCACGGTGTTCGCCATCGTCGAAGCCGTGATGACGCCGAAGCAGCAGCTGCCCGGCAAGGGCTGGTGGGTCGTGGCCATCGTCCTGCTCCCCCTCGTCGGCCCGCTCGCATGGCTCGCGGTAGGGCGACGCGCCCGACGAGCGTCCGGGGGTGGCAGGCAGGGCCCGGTGCCGCCGATCGCGCCGGACGACGACCCCGACTTCTTGCGCGGTCTGTAGCCGCCCTCACCTGAGCCTGTCGTCACTGCGTCGCCGTCCCGATGCACCGGCGCAGCCGGTCGACCGCCTCCGGGCTGCCGTCCACGGTGACGTCGTCGGGTTCGGTGTCGCGGTTCCACACCCAGCGCAGCAGGTGCTGCGGTGAGCCGGAGACCGTCACATCAGGCTCGGTGGCGACCGCATCGGTGACGACGAGTCGTCCGGGGCCGATCGACACCGTCCAGGCGGCCCCGTCCGTGCGCAGGCCGACCGTCTCGCCGGGAGAGTCGTCGAGGATGTCGGTGAAGTAGTCGCCCCACTCCGCGACGCTGTAGGCGAGGAACACCCGCAGCAGCTCGTCGATGCCGTCGAGCGCCAGGTCGTCCGGGATGGGGGCGACCGGCTGGCCGGTGGCGAGCTCGGCGTCGACACGGTGGATAACCGTCTCGTGGGCCATGCGGCGGATCCAGAACCCGACCGTCTGGTCGGGGCCGTACCACGAGCCGGCGGGGTCGGCGGGGCTGCGGGTGGTGAGTTCTCCGCGAAGGTCGGCGTAGGCCCGTTCCAGCAGCGCCATCGGGTCCTCGTCAGCGATCCCCGGCGGTGGCCAGTCCGCCGGCTCGACCCCGTCGCGCATGGCCTGGGTCTTGTGCAGGTAGACCTCGCCGACGTGGCGGGTGAGGTCGGCCACCGTCCACCCCGGGCAGGTGGGAACCGCAGCCCCCTCGTCCAGGACGACGACGGCGCGCAGCCGGTCGTAGTCGGCGGCCAGGCAGACGAGGAATCGGGACCACAGCATGCCTGGTAGTCCAGCACAGGGCCGGCGTGTGGTGTCGTTCGGTCATGGCATCCGATGACACGCAGGTCGCCTGGCTGCTCGACGGCGACCCCGCCGTGCGCGTGCGGGTGCTGCGCGACCTGCTCGACGCACCACCGGACGAGGTTGCGGCCGAGCGTCGGCGCGTCGCGGAGGACGGATGGGGCGCACGCCTGCTGGCCGAGCAGAACCCTGACGGCGGGTGGGGTGAGGGGGTCTACTCGCCGAAGTGGACGTCGACGACGTACACGCTGCTGCACCTGATGTGGCTCGGGGTCCCCGCCGGTCACGAGGCGGCCCTGCGCGGCTTGGAGCACCTGTGGGACTGGCAGTCACGCTGGCGCGTACCGGAGACCTGCATCGAGTCCATCCTCGTCCGCCTGACGGCGGCGTTCGGCTTCCCCGCGGACCGGCTGGACGACGTGACGGAGCACCTGCTGGGGCAGCAGCTCGACGACGGCGGCTGGAACTGCGTCGCTCGCGGCGTGATGAGCACCCACAGCTCGTTCCACACCAGCATCCAGGCACTGGAGGCACTCGCGGCCTACCGCGAGTCAGGCGGCGGGCTCGACACGGCACCGGCCACTGCTCGGGGCCAGGAGTTCTTCCTGCGGCACCGGCTCTACCAGTCGCACCGCACGGGCCAGGTCGCCATCGCGTCCAGTACGCGGTTCCCGGCGTTCCCGGAGTGGCACTTCGACGTGCTGCGCGGGCTGGAGTACCTGGCCCGCGTCCGTGCCGGCGGCGACGAACGGCTCACCGACGCGGTGGCGTTGCTCGAGCAGAAGCGCCGTGCAGACGGGACGTGGTCGACCTACGCCCCCTACGCCGGCAAGCAGTTCTATCGGCTGGAGCAGCCGGGCGCCAGCCGGTGGACGACGGTCAGGGCGCTGGCAGTGCTGCGCTGGTGGGAGTCGGCCCGTGGCTGCTACACGCCGCCGTAGGAGTGAAGGCCGACGAAGACGATGTTGACGCCGAAGAAGTTGAAGATCAAGGTCGAGTACGCCACCAGCGAGATGACGGCCGCACGCCGTCCCCGCCAGCCGGCGGTGGTGCGGGCGTGCAGGTAGGCGGCGTACAGAATCCAGGTGATGAGCGACCACGTCTCCTTGGGGTCCCAGCCCCAGTACCGGCCCCACGCGTACTCGGCCCAGATGGCCCCGGCGACCACGGCGAACGTCCAGATGGGAAAACCGAACGCGATGACGCGATACGAGATGCGGTCGAGCGTGGCGGTGTCGGGGAGTCGGGAGATGAGACGGCCGCCGCTGGCCCCACGCTTGTCGGCCACGTCGCGCACCAGGTAGAGCGCGGTGGCGACCATGCCGAGGGTGAAGAAGGCCGCGGCCAGCGTCGCGGCGGCGACGTGGATGACCAGCCATGGCGAGCGAAGAGCCGGCACGAGCGGCGCAGCGGGGAGGTAGAGCACCGTGACGGCGAGGCCGACCGTGAGCAGCAGCACGCCAGTGATCCACACGGCGAACGTGCGCAGGTCGTAGCGGCGCATGAACAGCAAGAAGGCGACCGCCACGAGGAACGAGCCGGTGATCGCGAACTCGTACATGTTGCCCCAGGGCACCCGGCCGGCGGCGACGCCGCGAAGGACGACCCCGGCACCGAGGATGATCGTGCCGAGCACCAGCGTCCCCATGCCGATGCCCCACCAGCGCGAGGTCGGCTCGGACGACGTGTCGTCGGGGACGACGATCTCGTCCGAGCCCCCTGACCCGACGGCGACCTGGGCGCGAACCGTCGTCGTGCTGCGTACCGGCGAGCCGAAGGCAAGGTCGGCGGCGAAGGCCGCCAACGTGACCGCCCACACGATCATGGCCGCGTCCACAAGCACGTTGCTCAGGTAGGCAGCATCCTCGACGTTCACGACAGCTCCTCCTCGACGGCTGCCGCGACCGCGGCCAGCTCTTCGTCCAGCTCCCCGGCATCGCCGGAGGCAACCCGGTCGAGACCAGCGATGGTGAGAACGGTAGCGCCGACTGGGCGGTGGGGGTGGACCCGCACCCAGACGCGACGCCGCCGCACGAACAGGGTGGGCAGCAGACCGGCGATCGCCAGGATCGCGCCGAGCAGCGCCAGCTCTTTGCCGGCGTTGCGGCTGACCTGCAGGTTCACCCAGGTCGATACCCCGTCGAAGCTCACCGACCCGGCCCCGTCGGGCAGCTCGACGCTCGCTCCGAGGTCGAGCGCTGCCCGAAACGGTTCGTCGCCGGCGGTGAGCTGCGTCATGTCGGTGGTGTCGAGCCGGTAGATCGACTGGGCCACCCCGTCGTCGAGCCCCAGGTCGCCCTGCCACCCGGTGAGCACCAGCACCGGGTTGCCGAGGCCGGGAAAGATCGACTCCGGGCCGTTCTCGGCGATGATCCCGGTGGGCAAGAAGATCCCCTGCAGGCCGATGTCGGGCTGCTCACCCTGCGGCACCTTCACCACACCGGTCGAGGTGAACGAGGAGTCCTGCGGAAGGAAGGGCACCGGCTGGCTGAACAGCACGTCGCCGTCCGGGCCCCGCACGGTGATCAGCGGCGCGTAGCCGGGGTTGAGCAGATGCACCAGGGTGCCGTCCACCTCCAGCGGGCTGTTGACCCGGATCACGTGCTGCTCCGGGGCGGCTCCGGGGGTCGGCTCGAGAGTCACGGACGCCTCGAAGTTGGAGGGGTTGCCCATGGCGGGGCCCTCCGTCTCGAACTCCATGACGAACTCGTCGACCGTCAGCGCGAACGGTGGCAGGTCGCCGGGGGTGAACCGGGCACCCGCAGTGAGCCCGTCGTACTGGATGGGCGAGTTCGCGAAGCCCTCCCCCTCGACGACGAGCACGGTGCCGCGGTAGCCGAACAGGCTGCCGGCGGCGACCGAGACCAGCACCACCACGAGCGCGAGGTGGAACAGCAGGTTGCCGGTCTCCTTGAGATAGCCACGCTCGGCGGCGAGGGCCACGCCGGTCGACGTCCCGGCGGCGGCCCGCTGGTCGTCGACCCGGTCCACGCGGAACCGACGGCCCCGCAGCGCGCGCTCGGCTACGTCGAGCACGGTGTCCGGGTCGCCGGCCACGGTGCACTCGAGGTGCGCCGGCATGCGGGTCAGCCGGCTCGGCGGAGCCGGGGGCCGCGCCCGCAGCCCACGCCAGTGGATGCCGATCCGCGGGATGATGCACCCGACCAGCGAGATCATGAGCAGCAGGTAGATCGCGGAGAACCAGGGCGTGGAGTAGACGTCGAACAGGCCGAGCCGCTCCGCCCAGACCGCGAGACCCGGGTTGCGCTCGGCCCAGTCGATGGCGGCCAGCGGGTTCGCCTCCCGCTGCGGGACGATCGAGCCGGGCACGGCGGCCACCGCGAGAAGGAAGAGCAGGAACAGCGCGACCCGCATCGAGGTGAGCTGGTGCCAGAACCACCGGACGAGCTCGCGTGGGCTCATCGACGGCGGTCCGGCCGGCCGATCGGCCTGCTGGGGCGGCAGCGTCTGGGTCACAGCAGCACCTCGAAGCCGCTGACCCAGCCCTGCAGCCCGGCCATCGCCTCGCTCCACAGCCCGGTGAGCAGCGCGAGCCCGAGGGCGATCAGCACCACCGCACCGACGGTCTGGATGGTGTGCATGTGCCGGCGCAGCCACGCCGACATGCCGCTGGCCCGTCCGTAGGCCAGCGCGAACAGCACGAACGGCACCCCGAGGCCGACGCAGTAGGCGACCGACAGCAGCGCCCCACGAGCGGCGGTGCCCTGGTCGAAGGCGAGCACCTGGACGGCGGCCAGCGTGGGGCCGATGCACGGCGTCCACCCGATGGCGAAGAGCACGCCGAGCGCCGGGGCGGCGGCGAGCCCGACGGACGGGAAGCGGTCCATGAGGCGGCGGTCGCGGTCGAGGCCCGGCAGCCATCCACCGAACGCGAGCCCGACCACGATCGTGAGCGCCCCGAGCACCCGGGTGACCGGCTGCTGGTACTCCACCAGCAGGCTGCCGAGCCCGCCGAACAGTGCCCCGTAGCTGACGAACACCGCGGTGAAGCCGGCGACGAACAGCAGGGTGCCGAGCAGCACGCGGCTGGTCTGGCGGGTTCGCACCATCGTGGAGCCGGGCTGGTCCACCGGCGCCACGGGCAGCCCGCTCACGTAGGAGAGGTAGGCCGGCACCAGCGGCAGGACGCAGGGGCTGGCGAACGACACAAGACCGGCCAGGGCGGCCAGGGGCAGGGCCAGCAGCAGCGACCCGGTCAGCACGGTCTCGGCGGCGCCGTTCACATCGGTTCCTCGGCCACCTCGGTGACGAGGTCGCGCAGGGACGTCTCGCTGATCGGACCGATCACTCGGGCCGCCATGTTGCCGTCCCGGTCGACGACCAGCGTGCTGGGGATCGCTGCGGGCGGCAGAGTGTCGCGAAAGGCGAGAAGGCGACGCCCGTCGGAGTCGACGACGCTGGGGTACGGCACGTCGAACTCGTCCTCGAAGGCCAGGGCGGCCGTCTCGGTGTCCCGGGTGTTGACGCCGACGAACACGACGCCGTCGGCGGCTGTCTCGTTCGCGACCGCCGCGAAGCCCGGGGCCTCGCCGCGGCACGGCGCGCACCACGAGCCCCAGACGTTGAGCACGACGACGTTGCCGGTCTGCCCGGCCAGGCTGAACGTGTCGCCGTCCAGGGTGGGCCCGCTGAACTCCGGCGCCGGCTCGCGCTCGGCTGGGTCGATCACGGTGACGACGCCGCCGCCCTGCACGAAGCCCGCCTCGGCCGCGGGCTCGACGCGCCCGTCACCGCCGCACCCAGCGAGAGCCAGGGCAGCAACCGCCGACAGCATCGCGCCGACTACGACTCTTCTCACCTCAGGCGCCTCGCTGGAACCGACGCTTGGGCTTGGGTGGCACGAGGTCGGCGGCCGGCTCGTGGTAGCTGACGTCCACGAACGCGCCGTCGGTGACGGTGAAGCTGGTGACCGAGGCCAGCCCGCACTCCCGGTTGCGTGGGTCGTGCCACAGGCGTCGGCCCTCCGCGGCACCACGGGCCGTCCAGATCGGCAGCTGGTGGGAGACCACGACAGCCTCGTGCCCGTCGGCGGCCAGCGCGGCGTCCTCGATCGCGGCGAGCATGCGCGCGGCGATCACGTCGTAGGACTCCCCCCACGAGGGCCGGAACGGGTTGCGTAGCAGCCACCAGGCCGACGGCACCCGCAGGGCACCGTCGCCGACGCCGAACCGCTGGCCCTCGAACTGGTTGGCGGCCTCGATGACGCGGTGGTCGATGACGGGCTCGAGGTTCAGCACCGCCGCGGTCGGGGCCATGGTCTCCTGCGCCCGCTCGAGAGGGGACGAGACGAGGTGGGTGACGTCTCGGTCGGCCATGGTGGTCGCGATGCGCTCGGCCATCGCTCGGCCGAGCTCGGACAGGTGGTAGTCGGGCAGGCGGCCGTAGAGCACGCCCTCGGGGTTGTGCACCTCCCCGTGGCGCACCACGTGGACTGTCGCCGTCATGCCTGACCTGCCTTCGCTGCGGCGCCCGCCGCGTTCGGGAGTGCGTCGACGACCTGGGCGAGGGCGGCGTCGTCGTGCGCGGCGGAGAGGAACCACGACTCGAAGGCGCTCGGCGGCAGCGAGACGCCGGCGTCGAGCATGGCGTGGAAGAACGCCGCGAACGCCGCCGTGTTCTGCGTGCGGGCAGTGGCGTAGTCGGGCACCGCGGCGGCGTCGGTGAAGAAGACGCTGAACATCGAGCCGGCGCGTTGGACGACGTGCGGCACGCCGGCGGTGCTCAGCGCGGCACCGACCTCGGCGACGAGCAGGTCGGCGGCGCGGTCGACGTGCGCGTAGACGGCATGGTCGGCAAGCCGAAGCGTGGTGAGGCCGGCCGTCGCGGCCACCGGGTTACCCGACAGCGTCCCTGCCTGGTAGACCGGGCCGTCCGGGGCGAGGTGGGCCATCACGTCGGCCCGGCCACCGAACGCCGCGGCCGGGAAGCCACCGCCCATCACCTTGCCGAACGTGACCAGGTCGGCCGGCACGCCGTCCAGCCCGTACCAGCCCGACCGCGAGACGCGGAATCCGGTCATCACCTCGTCGAGCACCAGCAGGGCCCCGTGGCGCTGTGTCAGCTCACGCAGCGCCTCGTTGAAGCCGGGGGCCGGCGCGACGACGCCCATGTTGCCCGCGGCGGCCTCGGCCAGCACGACCGCGACCTGCTCACCGCGCTCGGCGAAGACGGCGCGCAACGCGTCGATGTCGTTGTAGGGAAGGACGACGGTGTCGGCGGTGACCGCGGCCGGCACACCCGGGGAGTCGGGGAGCCCGAGGGTGGCGACCCCTGATCCGGCGGCAGCCAGCAGCGCGTCGACGTGCCCGTGGTAGTGCCCGGCGAACTTGACCACAAGGCTGCGGCCGGTGAACCCGCGGGCCAGTCGCACGGCACTCATGGTGGCCTCGGTGCCGCTGGACACCAGCCGCACCTGCTCGACGTGCTCGACGCGCGCCACGATCTCTTCGGCCAGCTCGATCTCCGGTGGGGACGGGGCGCCGAACGACGTGCCGGACGCGGCGGTGGCGGCCACCGCGGCGACGACCTCGGGATGGGCGTGCCCGAGCAGCAGCGGGCCCCACGAGCAGATCAGGTCGACGTAGCGACGCCCGTCCGCGTCGACCACGTACGGGCCCTCACCCCGCACCATCACGCGCGGCTGCCCGCCGACCGACCGGAACGCCCGTACCGGCGAGCTCACGCCGCCGGGCGTGACCCGGCGGGCGCGGTCCATCCACTCCCCTGACGTGGCTGCCGCAGCGGCAGTGGTCACGGGGGTGCTCACGGGACCATTCTCCCTGCTTCTGCTGGGTTCAGCCGCCCAGGGATCGCTGCGTCGAGCAGGCGCACGGCGTCGTGCGCCCAGTAGGTGAGCACGATGTCGGCCCCCGCGCGACGGATGCAGACCAACGTCTCGAGCACGGCCCGGTCGCGGTCGATCCAGCCGCGCTGCGCCGCCGCCTCGACCATCGCCATCTCGCCCGACACCTGGTAGGCGGCCACCGGCACGTCGACGGCGGCGCGCACCGCCGCCAGCACGTCGAGGTAGCTGCCGGCGGGCTTGACCATGACGGCGTCAGCGCCCTCGGCCACGTCGAGGCGTACCTCGCGCAGCGACTCGCGCAGGTTGGCCGGGTCTTGCTGGTAGGTGGCCCGGTCACCCGGGACGGCGGCGTCGGCACCGAGGCTGGAGTCGACGGCGTCGCGGAACGGCCCGTAGAAGGCCGAGGCGTACTTCGCGGCGTAGGCGAGCACAGCCACGTCGCCGCGGCCGTCGGCGTCCAGGGCCGCGCGCACGGCGCCCACCTGGCCGTCCATCATGCCGCTGGTGCCGACGACGTGTGCCCCGGCGTCGGCCTGGGCCTGGGCCATGCGGGCGTAGGCCAGCAGGGTGGCGTCGTTGTCGACGACCACTCGACCGGCACCGTCGGAGCCGATCACGCCGCAGTGCCCGTGGTCGGTGAACTCGTCCAGGCAGAGGTCGGCCATGACCACGATGTCGTCGCCGACCTCGGTGACGACATCACGCAAGGCGAGGTTGAGGATGCCTTCGGGGTTCCAGGCACCGCTTCCGTCGGGGTCCTTGGTGGCCGGGACACCGAAGAGCATCACCCCACCGAGCCCGGCCGCGGCAGCGCGCACGACCTCGGCGCGCAGGGAGTCGCGGCTGTGCCGCAGCACGCCGGGCATGGACGCGATGGGCGCGGGCGTGCCCGTCCCCTCCCCGACGAACAGTGGCAGCACGAGGTTCGCCGGCGCCAGCGACGTCTCGCCGACGAGCCGGCGGTGCGCCGCCGAGGTGCGCCACCGGCGGGGACGCTGCGTGGGAAAGCGCGTCACGTCGCCCGACGGCGCGACGAGGCGGCACGGCGCGCTCCGCCTCGGCGGCGCTGCGAGGGCCGGGTGGCAGGCTCCCCCGCGGCGGTCAGCTCGGCGCGGCGCTGCTCGGCGAAGTCGGCGAGCGCATCGGCCAGCACCTCGACCGACGGAGACGGGGCCAGCACGTCCACGCGCATGCCGTGCTCTTCGACGGTCTTGGCCGTCGCCGGACCTATGCAGGCCACGACGGTGGTCGGGTGCGGCTTGCCGGCGATGCCGACGAGGTTGCGCACCGTCGAGGAGGAGGTGAACAGCACCGCGTCGAACGCGCCTGCCTTGATGGCCTCGCGGATCGGCGCGGGCGGGGGCGCGGCGCGCACGGTGCGGTAGGCCGTGACGTCCTCGGCCAGCCACCCGAGATCGGCCAGCCCGGCGGCCAGCGTCTCCGTGGCGATGTCGGCGCGCGGGAGGAAGACCCGGTTCATCGGGTCGCACTCCTCGTCGTAAGGCGGCCAGTCGGCCAGCAGCCCGCGCGAGGACTGCTCGCCGCTGGGCAGCAGCTCGGGGGTGATGCCCCAGGCGCGCAGCGCGTCAGCGGTCTTGTCGCCGACGGCCGCGACCTTGACACCCGACATGGCGCGCGCGTCCAGGCCGTAGGCCTCCAGCCGGGTGCGCACGGCCTTCAGGGCGTTGACCGACGTGAAGACGATCCACGCGTAGCGGCCCTCGACCAGCCCGCGAAGCGCGCGCTCGATCTGGTTCGGGTTGCGTGGCGGCTCCACCGAGATGGTGGGCACCTCGTCGGCGAGTGCGCCGTGCCGGGCCAGCCGCTCGACCAGCGGGCCGGCCTGATCCTTCGTCCGGGGCACCAGCACTCGCCACCCGAACAGCGGCCGGGTCTCGAACCACCCCAGGGGCGCCTGTGCCTCGGTGCTGGGCGAGGTGACCACGACCACCAGCAGGTCGTCGCCGTCGCTGGCCTGGGCGAGCGCGCCCAGGGTGCTGCCTGTGGTGGTCTGTGCCGGGGTCGTCCCGTTCGCGATCACCCGCACCGGCGTGTCGGGGTCAGCGCCGTCAGCCAGCAGCGACTTCGCCGCCGCGGCAACCTCGGCCCGCGCCCCGTGCAACACGTGCGTGCCGTCGACCGACACGCTGACCGGGGAGTCGCCACGTCCCACGGCGATGCCGGCGTACGCGGGCACGGCAGTGGCCAGTGGCACACCGGGCACGATCTCGAAACCGACGCCGGCCCGCTGGCAGGCGGCGGCCTCCTCGGCACCGTAGGAGTCGACAAGCGGGTCGCCGACGAGGACTCGGCCGACCTGCTTGCCTGACTTCGCGGCCTCGATGACGGCCTTCGCAGCCGTCGGCCCGTGCTCCTCCAGCACCGGCACGCCGGGCGGAAGCACGTCATCGGGCACGATGCCCGGGCGTTGCAGCACGATCACGTCGGACTCGCGCAACGCACGCAGCGCCGCGGTGGTCAGCAGACCGGGGTCGCCGGGCCCGGCGCCGATGAAGACGACGGTTCCGGGCTCGGTGGCAAAACGCTTGGTCACAGCGCTGTCTCCTTGAGTTGCTGGGCGCGGTCGGGCGGTGGGTCGGATGAAGGGTCGTGCATCAGGTCGCCGGCCCCGAGGGCCAGCAGGTCGTCGGCGAGGGCACGTCCCAGGTCGTCCGGGGACGACACCGAGCCGATCTCGCGCACCGCCAGGTCGTGCGACCCGTCGGGTGACCAGACTCGGACGCGCAGGGCCAGGTCGTGGCCGTGGACGCTGGCCAGGGCACCGACCGGGGCGCTGCAGCCGGCCTCGAGCCGGGCCAGAGCGGCCCGCTCGGCGCGTACGGCGGCGTGGCTGGCCGGGTCGTCGAGCGCGGCCAGCGGGTCCACGAGCGCGTCTGCCGTGTCGACCCGGGTCTCCACGGCCAGGGCTCCCTGCCCCGGTGCGGGCAGCATCAGGGAGGGGTCAACAGGATGGGCGGCCACGGTCGTGCGGCCGAGGCGGGCCAGCCCGGCCATCGCGAGCACGACGGCGTCCAGCTCGCCGTCGGCGACCATCGCCAGGCGGGTGTCGACGTTGCCGCGCACCGCGACGGGACGCAGCCCGCGATCGAGGGCGCGCAAGGCGGCGGCGCGCCGCGGCGAGCCGGTGCCGATGCGCGACCCGGCCGGCAGCGACTCGAGCTCGGCGCCGACGACCGCGTCGCGTGGGTCGTCGCGCGCCGGCACGGCAGCCGTCACCAGGCCCTCGGCGGGCATGGTGGGCAGGTCTTTCAGCGAGTGCACCGCGATGTCGACCGTGCCGGCGAGCAGGGCGTCACGCAGCGCGCTCACGAACACCCCGGTGCCACCGATGGTCGCGAGCGGGGCACGGTCGACGTCCCCGCGGGTGACGATCTCGACCAGCTCCACGTCCCGCCCGCTCGCCCGACGCAGGGCCTCGGCCACCTGGGCGCTCTGGGCCATCGCCAGCGGGCTGCGGCGCGTGCCCAGACGCAGGGGGGCGGTCATGGGCGCACCGCGTCGTCACGGTCGGACTGCGAGACCGCCGACACCGCGCCGGGGTCGAGCGCGAACAAGTGGCGCAGCGCCGCCTCGTAGTCGGTGGTGCCACCGCCGGCGGCTGCCGCCTTCACGCGGACCGTGGGCGTGTGCAGCAGCTTGCCGACGACCCGGCGCAGCGTTGCGCTCACCTCGTCGTCCAGGCGCTCGTCCAGGTCGGCGCCCAACCGGCCGCGAAGCCGGTCGAGCTCGACCGCCACCACGTCGCTGGCCTGCTGGCGCAGCGCGACGACAGTGGGGGCGACTGCTGTGGCGAGCCGGGCGGCGGCGTACTCGTCGACCTCGGCAGCGACGATCGCGCGGGCGCGCGCGACGGTGTCGCTGACCGCGACGTCCCCGTGCCCGAGCCGGTCGGCCAGGTAAGCAAGGTCGACGAGCACGACATCGGGCCGTTCGGCGACCGCGGGCTCCACGTCGTGCGGCATGGCCAGGTCGAGGATGCCGAGGCGGGCAGCTGGGGTAGGTCGGGCGTCCACGAGGTGCTCGGCACCGACCAGGGTGCCGGCGGCGCCGGTGCAGGCCACCAGCACGTCCGTCTTGGTCAGAAAGCCCCCGAGCTCGTCCCAGCCGGCGCAGATGCCGCCGACTGCCTCGGCCAGCCGGGCGCCTCGCTCGACGTCGCGGTTGACCACGACGATCGTCGCCGCGCCGCGGCGGTTCGCGGCGACGGCAGCGACCGAGGCCATCGACCCGGCGCCGAGCACCAGCACGGTCGCCCCGCTGACGTCGACACCGAGCTCGTCGAGAGCCACGAACCCCTCGTCAGCCAGGCTGCGCCCCGCCTGGTCGATCCGAGTCTCGGTCTGCACCCGCTTGCCCACCCGCAGCGCGGCCTCGACGACGTCGCTGAGCGTCGGACCGACGGTGCCGGCCTCACGAGCGGTCTGCAGGGCGTTCTTGACCTGGAAGCGAATCTGGCTCTCGCCGGTCACCATGCTGTCCAGGCCGGACGCGGTCATGAACAGGTGCTCGGCGGCGCGGTCGGCGTGGTGCACGAACAGGTGCGGACGCAGTCGGGTCTCGTCGACCCCGCTGTGCTCGGCGATCGCCGCGGTGATGGCCTCGACGGCCGGGTGGAACTGGGATGCCGCGGCGTAGACCTCGAGGCGGTTGCAGGTGGCGAGCACCAACACCTCGTCGACCCGGGGGTCGTCGGCGAGCTCGGTGAGCATGGCGCGGGCGGTCGTCGCGGCCATCGCGACCTCGTCGAGCAGTGCGATGGGAGTCGTGTGGTGCGACACCCCCAGGACGAGCAGGCTCATCCGGCGACCGCCTCGCTCGCACGTGCCCGCTCGTGGTACGCCAGGATCTGCAGCTCGACACCCAGGTCGACCTTGCGTACCTGGACGCCGTCCGGGACGGTCAGGGAGATCGGGGCGAACGTCAGGATGCTGCGCACGCCGGCACCGACGAGTCGGTCGGTGACCTGCTGGGCAGCTGATGCCGGCACGGCCAGCACGCCGATGCAGCCCGGGTAGACACCGACGATGGCTTCGAGCTCGTCGATCGCGCGCACCGGGAGCCCGGCGATCACGTCCCCCACGACAGCCTGGTCGGCGTCCACGAGGCCCACCACGCAGAACCCGCGCCCGGTCAGGCCGGCGTAGTTCGCCAGCGCGTGGCCGAGGTTGCCGACACCGACGATCACCACGGGCAGCTCGCGGTCGAGGCCCATCGCGTCCTCGATGTGGGTGCGCAGCCCTGCCACGGCGTAGCCGACGCCCCGGCGGCCGTACGAGCCGAGGTAGGACAGGTCTTTGCGCAGCTTGGTGGAGGTGACCCCGGACGCGGTCGCCAGCTCTTCGCTGGAGACGACCTGCACGCCCCCGTCCTCGAGCGCGACGAGCGCGCGCAGGTAGAGCGGAAGACGCGCCACGGTGGCGGCGGGGACGACACGTTCGTTGCCCCGCAGGCCCGGCACCGTGATCCGCCGACGGGCTGCAGCCACTCGACTCTCCGGTCCTTGTACCAGGAAGGCGCGAGCGAAGTGCTCGCGGGGTCAGGGTAGGCGTTTGTGAAGGGTGGAACAAAGTTCGTGGCAGCGGGGCTACAGCAGCGCCCGGCGAAGCGATGCGGCGTCGACCCGGTAGCGAGCGTGCTCGGCAGAGTCGACGAGCACGACGGGTACGAAGTCGCTCCAGCGCCGGCGTAGATCGGGGTCGGCGTCGACGTCGCGCTCGACCCACTCGACGTCGAGGGCGGCGCACACGGCGGCGACCACGGCGCGCGCCTCGTCGCACAGGTGGCAGCCGACGCGCCCGAGCAGCACCACTCGAGGGCGCTCGGTCACGTCAAGCCGGCCAGCTTCTTGTCGGCCTCGCGCGCGGCGGCGTCGCGCAACCGTCCTCGGGCGACCTTGCCGATGGACGTGCGGGGCAGCTCGTCGGCGATCTCGATCTGCGTGGGCCGCTTGAACCGCGCCAGGCGGTCGCGGCAGTGGTCAGTCACGTCCTCGACGCTCAGCTCGTGCCCGTCGGCGGCGACGACCACCGCCTTGACGGCCTCACCGGTGCGCCGGTCGGGCACCGAGACGACGGCTGCCGCGGCGATGGCCGGGTGCTCGACGAGCGCCTCCTCCACCTCGCGCGGATAGACGTTGAAGCCGTTGACGATCACGATGTCTTTGATGCGGTCGGCCAGGTGCAGGTCGCCGTCCTCGTCCACGAAGGCCACGTCGCCGGTGGGCCACCACCCCTCCGGGTTGGGACCTTCGACGTCGCCTGGCCAGTAGCCGGAGAACAGGTTGGGTCCGCGCACCACCACCTCGCCGGGGTCGCCCTCGTGCACCGGCTCGCCGTCGTCGTCCACCAGCATGATCTGCGAGCCGGGCAGGGGGCGACCGACCGAGCCCGGCTTCGGCGTCGAGGCAAGCGTGGTGGTGACGACGGGTGCGGCCTCGGTGAGCCCGTACCCCTGGTGGATCGTGACGCCGGTGCGTGCGGTGAGCTCTTCTTGCAGGGTGGCCGACAGAGCCGCGGCACCGCTGACGATGTAACGCACACCCGCCAGCGCTGCCTCCAGGCCGTCCGCCTCGCTGAGCGCCAGCAGCATCGGCGGCGCCGCCGGGACGATCGTGACCCCGTGACGCACGATCAAGGCCAGGGTCTCGTCGAGGTCGAAGCGTTCGCGCAGCACCAGGCAGGCACCCGTCGCCAGGGCCTCACCGAGCACGGTGTTGAGCCCGTAGACGTGGAACATCGGCAGCACAGCCAGCATCACGTCGTCGGCACCCAGCGGCGTCGGCTCGAGGGCCATGAGCTGGTCGAGGTTGCTGACCAGTGCCCGGTGGCTG
Organism: uncultured Actinomycetota bacterium; assembly: GCA_963714455.1. Lineage (GTDB taxonomy): Bacteria > Actinomycetota > Actinomycetes > Jiangellales > Jiangellaceae > CAVQGZ01. Next base: position 112,304 of record CAVQON010000020.1, on the reverse strand, counting down.
AGCAGGGCGGCACGGGGGTCGGCGCTGGAGCCGGACGTGAACAGCATGACGGCCGCGTCCTCCCCGCCCCGTTCGTGCGGGGTGGGGACGCCGTCGAAGGTCTCGAGGTCGGTGTAGGCAGTCTCCTCCGGCAATGCGGTGCCGGTGACGACGAGCAGGGGGACGCTGCGCCCGGCCAGGTCGTCCGGGGGGTCGACGAGCGCGTCGGCGATGCCGGCGACGGCCTGGCGCACGGCCGCGAGCGACGAGCCGCCGGCGATCACCACGGTGGCCTCGGTGCGACCGATGAGCCGGGCCAGCTCACCGGGGGTGTACTCGGTGCTCAACGGCACCGCCACACCGCCGGCCCGCAGCACCCCCAGGTAGGCGGTGACGAACTCGGCGCTGGTGGGAAGCACGAGCACGACGCGCGAGCCCAGACTCACCCCGCGCTGCTGCAGGCCCGACGCCACCCGGCTGGTCGTTGCGTCGACCTGCGCCCAGGTCTGTGTCGCGTCCTGGGTCACCAAGGCGGGGCGGTCCCCGTGCTGAGCGGCCGCGCGCGTGAGCAGATCAGCGACGTTGTGCGCGGAGGGACCACTCATGGCGCGAGTCTAGGGTGGGCCGGGTGACTCCGGTACGTGGTCTTCGTCCTCGACGCCGCAGCGTGGTGGCCGGCCAAGCCGCGGCCGAGGCCGCCCAGTTCGCCCCGCAACCGGTCGACGACCCGACAGCGGCGGCCTTCTTCGACGTCGACAACACGGTCATGCGCGGGGCGTCCATCTTCTACCTCGGCCGCGGCCTCTACCGCCGCGGCTACTTCGGTACCCGGGAGCTCGCGAGCATGGCGATGGCCCAGGGGCAGTTCTTGTTCGGTGGGGAGAACCTGGAGCACATGAACGAGGCCCGCTCGTTCGCGCTCACGTTCATCCAGGGGCAGTCGGTGGCCGACCTGAGCGCTCTGACGGAGGAGATCTTCGACCAGGTGATGGTCAAGAAGGTCTGGCCGGGCACCCGAGCCCTCACCCAGATGCACCTCGACCAGGGTCAGCGTGTGTGGCTCGTGACCGCCGCGCCGGTGGAGATCGCCACCGTCGTCGCCCAGAAGCTGGGCCTGACCGGTGCCATGGGGACGGTGGCCGAGCACGTCGACGGCGTCTACACCGGTCGCCTGGTCGGCGAGGTGCTGCACGGCGCTGCCAAGGCCGAGGCGGTGTCGGCGCTGGCCGCCCGCGAGGGGCTCGACCTGGCGCGGTGCGCGGCCTACAGCGACTCGGCCAACGACATCCCGATGCTGGCGCTGGTCGGCGACCCGTGCGCGATCAACCCCGACAAGGAGCTGCGCGCGGAAGCGAGGAGGAACGGCTGGCGCTTGCGCGACTACCGCCGCAAACGGCACCTGACGCAGGCCGCCGGAGCCGCCGCCGGCGGGGCAGCCATCGGTGGGGCGCTGGTGGGGGCCGCGGCGATCGCCGGGCGCCGGGCGACCTGACCCGGGCGAGGGCTAGAAGAAGACGCTGCGGCGTTCCTGGAGCAGCTGGTACAGGTTGTGCTGGATGGTCTCGCGCACCTGGTCGCCCAGGTTGAACACGACCATCGGGTCGTCCGCCTCGTCGTGAGCCAGGTCGTTGGTGGGGATCGGCTCGCCGAACTCGATGATCCACTTGGACGGCAGCGGCACCATGCCGAGCGGTCCCAGCCACGGGAAGGTCGGGGTGATCGGGAAGTACGGGGAGCCGAGCAGCCGCGCCAGCAGCGGGATCTCACCGATGATCGGGTAGATCTCCTCGGCTCCCACGATCGCGGTCGGGATGATCGGCACCCCCGCGGCGATCGCGGACGACACGAACCCGCCGCGACCGAAGCGCTGCAGCCGGTAGCGCTCCTTGTACGGCTTGCCGATGCCCTTGAACCCCTCGGGCCACACACCGACGAGCTCGCCAGAGGTGAGCAGCCGGTGACCGTCCTCGCCGCAGGCCAGCGTCGAGCCGGTCTTGCGGCTCATCTCGCCCACGAACGGCAGGGAGAAGACGAAGTCGGCACCGAGCATCCGCAAGATGCGGTTGTTCGGGGTCTCGTCGTGCACCGCCAGCGCGGTCATCACCGCGTCGACGGCGATCGTCCCGGAGTGGTTCGCCACGATGAGCGCGCCGCCCTCGGTCGGGATGTTCTCCGCGCCCTTGACCTCGATGCGGAACCACTTCTCGTACAGCGGGCGCAGCAGCGGCAGGATCAGCGTCTCGGTGAGGTCGGTGTCGAGTCCGAAGCTGTCGACGCCGTAGTCGCCGGTGAGGCGGCGGCGCGCGAAGCCCAGCACCTCGGCCACCGCCTTGTCGGCGTCGCTGCCGAACACCGCGTAGGCGGCGTCGCCGGCCAGGGCGAGCAGCTCGGCCAACGAGCCGGGCAGCTCGAAGTCGTCGGTGCCCGTCGCTGCCCCGCCCGCATCCGGGTCTGGACCGTCACTCGTGCTGGCGGCCGGCTTCTCGGTGGCCGTCGACACGCGCTTCTTGGGCACAGGCTTCTTCGGTACGGGCTTCTTGGCCACCGGCTTCGTGGGGGTGGGCTTCGTGGCCACCGGCTTCGTCACGGGCGGCTTCGGCCCGACCGGCTGCGCAGTCGGCTCGTCGGTCACGTCCTCGACCGGCCGCAGCGCCGCAGCGCCACCGGCCAACGACCGCGATGCCGACGAGGGCGTGCGGGCCTTGCCGGAGCCGCGGCCAGGCTTGCCCCGGGTACCGATCGGAACGACGTCAGCTGGCGACATGTGCCCTCCCCCGGGTCACGCTTCCCACGAGCGCCCGCTCCACGTCGGAGACGAGCTTGTGGGCCTTCTCCACGTCGGCGCGGCGCACGCTGATGAACTCCTCGAAGGCTCGCTCGGTCGTGTACTCGGGGGCGAAGCCGAGCTCGTCGCGAGCCCTGCTCGTGTCGACCGCTCGACCGTAGGTCAAGAAGCGCACCTGCTCCGGGGAGAAGTCGGCGAGCCGGGCTCGGCGGAAGAAGCCGCCCACCGGTCCGGCCGCCATGCTCGGAAGGGGTGCGGCGATGCCGCCGGCCCGACGCACGGCCTGGCTCAACGCCATCACGCCGTCCCCGGCGATGTTGTAGATGCCCGGCCGGTCGAGAACGGTCGCCTTGCGGATCGCGTCGAGCCCGTCGGTCTCGTGGATGAACTGCAGCCGGGCGTCGAACCCCATCACCGTGGGTACCACCGGCAGGGTGAAGTACTCGGTGAACGGGGTGCGGACGTTCGGGCCGATGAAGTTGGCGAAGCGAAGCGTCGTCACGTTGACGTCGGGACGACGACGACCGAAGCCGCGCACGTAGCCCTCCACCTCGACGGCGTCCTTGGCGTACCCCGACCGTGGTGGCGACTTGGGCGCCATGTCTTCGGTGAACATCGCCGGGTCTTTCGGCGACGCCCCGTACACCGTCGTGGACGACTTGACGACCAACGACCGCAGCCCCGGCGCACGCTGGCACGCCCCGAGCAGCTGCATCGTGCCGATGACGTTGATCTCTTTCTGCGGGGCACGTCCGCCCACCGCGGTGGGCGTGGCCAGCACGTTCATGTGCACGACGGTGTCGATGTCGCCGCGGGAAAGAATCTTGGCGATGACGGGGCTGCGGATGTCGGCCCGCATGAACTCCGCCTCACCCAACGGGTACGGAGACGGGACGAGGTCGACAGCCACGACGCGCTCGACGTCAGGCTCGCCGGCCAGCATCCGGGCCGTCACGGCCCCGAGGTAGCGAGCGACGCCCGTGACCAGGACGACCCGTCCCATGACGGACTACTTGCCGAGCTTGCGGCGCTGGACGCGCGTCTTGCGCAGCAGCTTGCGGTGCTTCTTCTTCGCCATGCGCTTACGACGCTTCTTGATCACGGAGCCCAAGGGGGGCCAACCCTTCTACATGGTGCACTGAGACGGACCGGGCAAGACTACCGCCTGCGCTCAGCCCGCCTGCACCATCGCGTCGCGAAGGTAGTCGCGCACTGCCTCTTCCGGGATGCGCATCGAACGGCCCACCTGGACCGCCGGCAGCTTGCCGTCGTGCACGAGGCGGTACACCGTCATGCGCGACACCCGCATGATGCGGGCGACTTCTGCCACCGTGAGAAACGACAGCGAAGACAGTTCAGCGGCCACGGGCCGTGAGCATAGGGCCGTTTACCAGTGCGGGTCGAGGCCGTAGAGCGGAAAAGATGCCTTTCGGGTGGCCAGCACTGCCCGGTCGAGCCAGTCTCCGGGGTCGTAGCCGTTCTCCCATGGCGGGAACCGGACGACCGCACCGTCGGTCATCCGGAAGGGCGCCGGCCTGCCCAGACGCTCGGTGACGTAGGCCCGCCACGACTCCGGGAGGTCGGCATGGGGGTCGATCGGGGCGTCGGCGACGATGGCCAGCAGGTGCGTCCAGGCGCGCGGGACGACGTCGACCACCTCGTAGCCCCCGCCCCCGGTCACGACCCACTTGCCGTCGCACAGCTCATGAGCGAGCTCGTGCAGGCGTTCGTAGGCCGTGCGCTGGCCGTCCACCGTGAGGGCAAGGTGCGCCAGCGGGTCTTCGGCGTGGCTGTCGCAGCCGTGCTGCGTGACGAGGATCTGCGGGTCGAACTCGCGCAGGATGGGCGGGACGACGGCCTCGAAGGCCCGCATCCATCCGGCGTCGTTGGTGCCCGGGGGAAGGGCGACGTTGACGGCGCTGCCTTCGGCGTTCGGTCCGCCGGTCTCCTCCGGGTAGCCGGTGCCCGGGAAGAGCGTGCGGGGCGTCTCGTGCATCGAGATGGTGAGCACCCGGGGGTCGTCCCAGAAGATGTGCTGCACGCCGTCTCCGTGGTGCACGTCGACGTCGACGTAGGCGACCCTCTCGACACCGGCGTCCAGCAGGTGGTTGATGGCCAGCGCGATGTCGTTGTAGATGCAGAAGCCGCTGGCCTTGCCGGGCATCGAGTGGTGCAGCCCACCGATGATGTTGACGCCGTGCTCGGCGCGACCGGAGAGCACGGACTTGGCCATCTCGACGCTGCCGGCCGCCACGCGGGCGCTGGCGTCGTGCATGCCGGCGAAGCACGGGTTGTCGTCGGTGCCCAGCCCGAACTCGAGGTCGACCACGGTCGGGTCGGCCGCAGCCCGACGAACGGCGGCGAGCAGCTCGGGGGTGTGGATCGTGGTCAGCAGCTCGTCGTCGGCGTAGCCGGGCGCGACCACCTCGACGTTGGCGTGGGCCAGCACGCCGAGGGCGCGAGCGAGCCGCATCGTGAGCTCGACCCGGATCGGGGCCATGGGGTGGCCCGGCCCGAAGTTGTACTGAGTGAGGTCGTCCTCCCAGACGACTTCGACCCGCCTACTCATGCTCTGACCCTAGTCACCGTCGCGCGACCATGCGGGCCTGCCACCCGGGCACGGGTGCAGCCGCGCTGCTGCCGGTCGCAGCCGAACCTCTGCCGGCCCGCCGGACGGTCGAGGCGTGAGAAGGATCCCGCGTCAGATCGCCGAGATGGTCGTGCTGGTGACCGCCCTGGTCGTCGGCCTCACCTCCGGCGGGCAGCGGCCGCCCATCGAGCTGGTCGACGGCACCCCGGCACTGGCCTCACACGTCGATGCCGCGCTGGCATCGTTCACGACGCACGGGCTGGAGGCTCCGGCCGTCTCGTCGATCACGTTCGACGCCGACGACCCGTTCTGCGAGCGCCACGGTGGTCGGTTCACCGCCTCGACCGCCGCCATCCTTGTCTGCTTCGACGCCGACACGGTGGTGCTCGGCCCGGACCGGATGCTGCGCGAGCACGAGCAGTGGCTCCTGCTGCACGAGCTGGCCCACGCGTGGACCCAGACCCACACGAGCGCCGAGCAGCGCGCAACCTTCACAGTTCTGGTCGGTGCCGACAGCTGGAACAACCACGACGACCGTTGGCACCGTCAGGCGAACGAGATCGCAGCCGAGACATTCGTCTGGGCCTTGACCGATGGGCAGGTCATGTCTCCCACCATCGCCAGCCGTGACCCGCTCCTGCTGGCCGAGGGGTTCGACCTGCTCACGGGCACCACCCGGGACTGACGACCCTGTGCGGCGCTGCACGGGGGTCGGACGGTGGAGGCATGCGGTATCGGGTGCTCGGCCCCGTCGGCGTGGACGACGGCGCCCGCAGCCTGCCCCTCGGGGGCTACCGGCAGCGGCTCGTTCTTGCTCTGCTGCTCAGCCGCGTGGGCGAGTCGCTGAGCACCGACTGGCTCGTCGATGCCGTGTGGGGGGAGCACCCGCCGCGCACCGCCCGCAAGACGCTGCAGGTGTACGTCGCCCGGTTGCGGGCCGTGCTGGGCGAGGACGCCGTGAAGACGGGGCCCACCGGCTACCGGCTTGTTCTGCGTGAGGGGGAGCTCGACGCCGAGGAGTTCGTCGCCGCCGCTGATCGAGGGCACCTGCTGCTCGCGCAGGCGCCCGACCGTGCTCTCGACGAGCTGAGTGGCGCGCTGGGGCTGTGGCGCGGCCCACCGTTCGGCGACATGGCCGACGAGGTGGCTCTGCAGGCCGAGGGACAGCGGCTGCGGGAGCGGCGCCTGGTGGCCATCGAAGACAGGGTGGACGCCCAGCAGGCCCTCACCCACTCGCCCGCGCTCGCAGCCGAGCTCACGCCGCTGCTTGCCGACCATCCGGGACGAGCCCGGCTGCGCGCGGCGCTCATGCTGACCTTGTACCGCTCGGGCCGAGGCGAAGATGCGCTGGCGCTCTTCGACGAAGCACGCCGACACCTGGCCGATGCGCTCGGAGCCGACCCCGACCCGGTGCTCAGCGACCTGAACGCACGCATCCTGCGGCGTGACCCGACGCTGGACGCGCCTGCCGGCGCACCGCAGACGGGGGCGCCGTCAGAGCTGGACCAGCCGCGTCGCAACCCCTACAAGGGCCTGCACGCCTTCGAGACCTCCGACGCCGACGACTTCTTCGGTCGATCGGCGCTCGCCGAGGCGCTCGAGCAGGCCGTGGACGGGCACTCCTTGGTCGTGCTCGTCGGCGCCAGCGGCACCGGCAAGTCGTCGGCTGCACGTGCTGGGCTGGTGCCACGACTGCTGCGGCGCTCGCCGCCGTGGACGGTCGTCACGATGACGCCCGGGGCCCACCCGTTCGAGGCACTTCGGGAGGCCGCGAGGGATGCCGGCGGGGCGGACGTCGCCTGGTACACCGACGACCTCGACGTCCTGCGCACGATGCAGGCACTTGCACCCGACGAGGGCCGGCATGTGCTGCTTGTGGTCGACCAGGCCGAGGAGCTGATCACGCAGTCCACCAGCGAGGCGGCGGCGCGCTTCGTGACCAACCTGGTCTCGGTGGCCGAGGACCCGGCCGCCCAATGCACCGTTCTCGCCACGGTGCGCGCGGACTTCACCGACCGGCTGCTGGCCCACCCGCTCCTGGCTGCCCACGTGGCCGACTCCCTGGTCACCGTCGCGCCCATGAACCCGTCCGAGATCACCGAGGCCACCATCGGCCCTGCCCGTCGCGTCGGTCTCACCGTCGAGCCCGAGCTGGTCGCCGAGCTGGTGGCCGACGTGACCGACCAGCCCGGCGCGCTGCCCTTGTTCGAATATGCGCTCGCCGAGATGTGCCACAACCATGTCGGCCCCGTCCTCAGCCGGGAGGCGTACCGCCGCCTCGGGGGTCTGCGCGGCGCGTTGGCGAGGCGGGCCGAGAAGACGTACCAAGCGCTCGAGCCCGGCGAGCAAGCCGCTGCACGGGCGTCGCTGCTCCGCCTCGTTGCCGTCACCGAGGACGGCGCCGTAGTGCGACAACGCGTGAGCCGCTCGGCGCTGGAGTCGCTGGCCCCGCGATCGGGCGCGGCCATCGACGCCTTCGACCGGGCACGCCTGCTGACGTTCGACCGTCACCCCGGCACCGGCGAGGCGACGGTCGAGGTGGCCCACGAGGCCCTCATCCGAGAGTGGCCACGGCTCGCCTCGTGGGTCGAGGAGTCGCGCGACGACTTGCGTCTCGCCCGGCTGCTCGACGACGAGGTCGCCGAGTGGCAAGCCGCCGGGCACGACCAGGCGTACCTGATGAGCGGCTCGCGGCTGGCCGCCTACGACGACTGGCCACGGACCCCTGCGGTGTCGATTACCGATGTCGAACGGGACTACCTGTCCTCGGGCCGCCGCGAACGCGAGCGCCGGGCAGTGGCGGAGCGTCGCACGGCGCGGCGGCTGCGGTCACTCGTGGCCGCGACCACGGTGGTGGCGCTGGTGGCCTCCGTGCTGGCCGTCGTGGCCGTCCAACGCGCGGGCGTCATCGCGACCGGCGCCGCCCAGGCGCGGGCGCGCGACCTGGCCGCTGCCTCGGCGAGCCAGGTGGCCGGTGACACCGACCTGGCCCTCCTGCTGGCGATGGAGGCGAGCCGGCTCGGTGGCGACCAGGTCCCGCAGGCCGTCTCAGCGCTGCACACTGCTGTGTCCAGCGACAGGCTCCTGCTCACCGTCGACAAGGGCGACAGCGTCGCCCTCCTGCCGGATGGCCGTGTGCTGGTCGGCGGCGACCAGCCACGGGTGATCGACGCGGTGACTGGTCAGGTCGAGACGGTGATGCCGGGGGCATCGTCAGCGTCCCACGTGGTGGCGTCGGTGGACGGCGCGTGGGCGGCGATGCTCGAGGTCGACCGTGTGACGACCTGGGACATGCGGGGCCCGCTTCTGCTGTCCGCGCAATCACTGGATCGACCCGGCTTCATCACCGAAGTGCTGGACCTGACCATGACCGACGACGGCTCGCTGGTTGCGGCGCACAACGAGCCCACCGCGGAAGGGCTGAGCGTGATCGACACAGTGACCGGTGAGAGGGTTGCACGTCAGCTCGTCACGGGCTCCCTCCAGTTCACTGCCATACGCGTCCGTTTCGATCGGACGGGCTCGGTGGTCTGGCGTACGGATCACTCCCGTGTGATGTCGCTCGACCTGGCGACCCAAGCCTGGGCGCCCGCGGTCACCGGACCGAGCACGATCTCGGATGTCGACCAGATGGCCGACGGCTCGATGCTCACCGCGGATGACGACGGCTGGCTGCGCCGATGGACGTCCGACGGCAGCCTGGTGGACTCGGTCCGCATCGCCGGCGTCCCGCTCCTCGCGCTGAGCGTGGATCGCACGACGGACCAGGTGGCCATCGGTGACTCGTCCGGGGTCGTGCACGTCTGGCAGCCTGACGGGCGCGGACTGGCTCCCGTCACGAACGTACGAGCGACACAGGCGGATATCGTCGGCATCGAGATCCGCGACGGGCTCGTCGCCGTCGCGGACTCGCAGCGTCGAGTACGGGTGTGGACGGTAGCGGCGGCGTCCGAGCTCGGACGCTGGCCAGGTGGGGGGCCTGTCGCGGTCAGCCCGGACGGAACCGTGCTGGCCGCTGCGGCACAGGACGGTAGCGAGCCAGCGGCGACAGTCGTGCTGCGGTCGTTGTACGACGGAACTGAGAAGGCCACGATTGCCCCTCCCGAGGGGGCGACACACGTCGCAGGCATGGCCTACTCCGACGACGGCTCGCGCCTCGTCATCACCTACGGGTGGAAGCTGAGGACGTACTCGCAAGGCAGGTACCGGGACACCGTGGCTGTCATCGACGCGGCGACCGGCGAAGTCCGGCACCGCGAGCGCGACGACAAGGTGATGATCGGGGACATCGACGTCGCCGGGCATCTGCTCGCACTCTCCTTCTGCGTCGGTGGTGCGCCGGCCGCTGTGCTCAGTGTCGACTGGTCGCACGAGGACGAAGCCACGGTCATCGGGCGGATAGGCACCATGGACTGCGGCCACGGCGTCGCGCTGTCGCACGACCTGACCCGCTACGCGGCACTGACATCGAGTGGTCTTGCGGGGGCGCGCGTCTACCCCGTTGCCTCCGAGGAGGAGAGCCTGTTCGTGTCGCACCAGCCGCTCAGCCGAGGGTCGGTGCGATTCAGCCCGGACGACCGGTGGCTGCTGACGGCGGGAGCCGACGGAGCGGCCAGGGTCTGGGACTCTGCGACAGGCGAGGAACGGATGACGATGGCCGGCACCGGCGGCGCGGCCGAGACCGCAGTGTGGGCGGATGACGAGACCGTGGTCAGCAGCCACATCGACGGGAAGGCCCGCGTCTGGGACGTGACGTCGGGTCGACTGCGGGCCGAGATCGGCGATGCCGACGTGGCTCCCTTCATCGCGGTGAGCGACGACGGCCGACGTCTCGTCACCAGCGCGGAGGGCGAGAGCCTGGTGTGGACCCTCGACGTCGACGAGCTGCTCGAGATGGCCGCAGCGAAGGTCTCGCGGACGTTCACGGCCGCGGAGTGCCAGCGCTACGGCATCGATCCCTGCCCGGCCGAGCCGAGCGGAGCGGTGGACGAGTAGCCCGGCTACTCGCGGGCCGCCACCTGTATCGGCGGTGACCGGTCGGCCGCCGTCTGGGCAGGTCTGTCCCACCCCGCCGAGCCGGCCCAGAAGCGCCCGGGCTGCCCCGCATCAGGCGTGAGACCCCACATCTCCGCATGCAAGGTGCGGTGGTGGTGTCGACAGAGGAGCACCAGGTTGTCCAGCGCCGTAGCCCCGCCGTCGGCCCAGTGGCGGACGTGGTGGGCGTCGCAGAAGGCGGCCGTCCGGCTGCACCCCGGGTGGACGCAGCCCCCGTCGCGCACCCGCAGCGCCCTGGTCTGACCGGTGGTGACGGTGCGCGCGGCCCGGCCGACGTCCATCGGGAGCCAGCCACCACCGATCTGCACCGCTGCCGCACTCGACGGCTGGCTCGCGCCGCCGTTCGGCGGCGGCAGCAGCGTGGCGAGCACGGGGGTGACCGCCGCGTCGCACGCCCACCGCCGCGCGACGCCGGCAGGGACCGCCGCCCCCGTCCACGGCAGGTCGGCCGAGCCGACACCCGAGCGCAGCGCCTGCTCGTCGATGACCACCGACACGTGCGGACGCTCTCCGGCCAGCTGCGGCTCCAGCCCGAAGTCCAGCCCCCTCTTGGCGAGGTCGAGCAAAGCGTCGGCACGCAGCTGTCCCGTGCTGCGCCGATCGCCGTCTCCCGCCTTCGTCATCAACGGCATGAGCGCGGACTGAAGCAGCTCGGTCGACTCAAGGTCGAAGATGCCGTTGAGGTAGCCGAACCTGCCCGCGACCGACAGCTTGAGCCCGCGTCGCTCGTAGGCGTCGCGCATCGCTCGCTCTGCCCCGCCGGGGTCGACCGCCTGATGGATACGCGCAGCGGCATTGCGGACGACCGCCGGCTCGAACCTCGATGCGAGGTCGAGCAGCAGCGGCTCGGCGGCCTTCGCATGGTCGGCGCCGATCGTGCTCACCACGCTCACTATCGCCGACACGTGCTGCGGGGACAGGCGCCCGCGCGCGAGCGCGTCCCGGGTGTCGGGCAGGTGGTCGCGCAAGGCCCGGGCGGTGCGGGTGAGCTGGCCGGCCGTGCCCGCCGAGACGCGGGTGCGCAGCTCGAGCCACCGCTTCGTGGTGCGGTGCCGGCTCGCCGCCGCGACGTCCGCGCTGTCGAAGGCAGCGACCGCGTCGAGGACGCCTGCGTGCAGCCGGTGCTCGGCCCGCAGCACGCGCGTCACCAGCTGGGTGCGCTCGTCTGCACTGAGCCCGGACAGGTCAGCCGACAGCAGCCGGTCGAGCACGCCGTGCAGGTCTGCCGCGATCGACGGCGCGTGCGACGTTGCGGACACACCGGAAGCCGCGGGCGGAGTCCCCACCATCGCGTTGTTCGAACACATGTATGAATCATCCCATGTACCTGCGACACCGGCCAGACCCTCGACCCAATCTGTGGACAACGATGAGGCCCTCTCCCGGGACCTTGGACCCGATCCCAACGGCCCGCTGCCTCACTAGCGTCAGCACGAGGAGGCCCTCATGAGCGGCGAGGCGACGACGAAGACTCGGTACGTGAGCCTGCCCACGGACGCACCCATCTGGGAACGTTTCCCCGTACTCGCTCCCCTGGTTCTCGTCGGCACCATCGAGCCGGACGGTGAGCCGGACATCGCGCCCAAGCACCTGGCGATGCCGGCCAGCTGGCAGAACTACTTCGCGTTCGTCTGCCACCCCGACCACGGCACCTTCAAGAACCTGGTGGCCAACGACGCCTTCACCGTCGGCTACCCGACGCCGCAGATGCTGCTGCACACCAGCCTCGCCGCGGCACCCCGCGCCTCCGACGGCACCAAGCCGACGGTGCAGGTTCTGCCGCTGACGGCCGCCAAGAAGGTCGAGGGTGTGCTGGTCGACGGATGCCGCGTGCACCTGGAGTGCGAGCTCGACCGCATCATCGACGACCTCGGCGAGAACGTGATGGTCATCGGACGAGTCGTCGCCGCGCACGTCGCCGAGCAGATGCTGCGCACCTTCGACGTCGACGACGCCGACATCGTCCACGCCTCGCCACTGCTGGCCTACATCAACCCGGGACGGGTGGCCACGGTGAGCGACACCGTCTCGTTTCCGTACCACCTGGGATTCTCGCGATAGGGGCACCCATGGCGCCGTCGGCACCCTCCACGCTCGACACCGATGTCGCTGCCGCGCTGCTCGCCGCGGCCGCCCGCCGCGACGAGGCGATGGTCGCGCAGCTCACGACCCTGGCCCAGATGGAGTCGCCGTCCAGCGACCCCGCGGCCCAGCAGCCGGTGCTCGACCATGTCGAGGCCGAGCTGAGCGCTCGTGGCGCGCGCACGCTGCGCCTGCCGGGTGCGGGCCGAAGCGGCGGAACACTGGTCGCCGCCATGCCCGGCCCACCCGCGCCGTTCCAGCTGCTCATCGGGCACTCCGACACGGTGTGGCCCCGCGGCACCACCGCGCAGCGCCCCCCGACCCGCGACGGCGACCTGCTGCACGGGCCGGGTACCTACGACATGAAGGCCGGGCTCGTGCAGGTGCTCACCGCACTCGACCTGCTCACCGAGGTCGGACGGCGGCCGGACGTGACCCCCGTGCTGCTCGTCAACAGCGACGAAGAGATCGGCAGCCGCGAGTCGACAGAAGCCATCCGGGCCCTGGCCGCGGCAGCCGACCGCGCGATGGTGCTCGAGCCGTCGTTGGGCTCGCAGGGCGCACTGAAGACCGCGCGCAAGGGGCTGGGCCGCTACACGGTCACCGTCCACGGCAAGGCCGCGCATGCGGGTCTCGACCCGACCGCGGGGGCAAGCGCCATCCTCGAGCTCTCCAGCGTGATCCAGCGCCTGTTCGCGCTCAACGACCACGACCGTGGTGTGACCGTCAACGTGGGCATGGTCTCCGGCGGCATCCAGCCCAACGTGATCGCGCCCGAGAGCAGCGCGGTGATCGACGTGCGTGTCCTGACCAGCGAGGACGCCGAGACGGTCGACGCATCGATCCGGGCCCTGCAACCGACCACCCCGGGCACGTCGCTGAGCGTCGACGGCGGGATGGGTCGACCTCCACTGGAGCGCACCGCGCGGAACGCCGCGCTCTACGACCAGGCCGTGGCCGTCGCCGCCGAGATGGGGCTTGCGCTGCCCGAGGCGACCGCGGGCGGGGGGTCCGACGGCAACACCGCCAGCCAGGTGGCGCCTACGCTCGACGGCCTCGGGGCGGTGGGGGACGGCGCCCACGCCGAGCACGAGCGGGTCTTCGTGCCCGGATGGGTCCAGCGCACCGCCTTGCTGGCCGGTCTGCTGCTGCTGCCGCCCGTTCGGGCGGGGCACGTGCCCAGTGTGGACGACCCGCTCGCCCTCGTCCCCCGGTGAGGAGGCATGCCATGAGCATGGGAACCGCCACACGCATCGTCCCCACGACCGTCACGCGAATCGCCGACATCGACTCCGCAGCCACGAGCATCGTGCCGATCAGCCGCAGCAGGTGGGCCACCGGCGACTACGTCGTGGGCCGGGTCACCGAGGTGTCGCGAGCGCTGCACCAGGTCGAGCTGCCCAACGGGCGCATGGCCGACGTGACGCGAGGCGAGCTCGTCACGGGCGCGCTCGGCAGGCGGGCGGCCACGCTCGAGGCGGTGGGCGACTGGCGCGACGTCACCGACGACGGCCACATGCACCTGCTGACGTCGGCCGGCCTCATGGGCCGCGCCACGTCGGTGTCGCCCTTCCTCCCGCCCCTCGTGAGCCTCGACTACGTCGGTCACCTGCACCTGCACGGTGAGCCGACGCGCATGCGTGACTGGGTCGTCGCCGCCCCATCGGGTGCGGCGTTCGACCTGCCCGTCGTGCTGGTGATCGGCACGTCGATGTCGGCCGGCAAGACCGAGTCGGCGAAAGTCGTCGTCGGCCTGCTGCGCGACCTCGGCCTGGTGGTCGTCGGGGCCAAGCTCACCGGGGCCGCCCGCTACCGCGACCCGCTGGCGATGTGGGACGCGGGTGCCACGGCGGTGTTCGACTTCGTCGACGCCGGCCTGCCCTCGACCGCCGTCCCCGCAGACGACTATGTCGCCGCCATCTCGACCGTGCTGGCCCGGATGGGCTCCTACGGCGCAGACGTCGCCGTCGTCGAGGCCGGAGCCTCACCGCTGGAGGAGTACAACGGTGCCGCCCTCGCCGATCTCATCGGGCGCCAGATCTGCTTCACGGTTCTGTGCGCGTCGGACCCCTACTCCGTCGCGGGCCTGATGGACGCGTTCGGAGCCAAGCCCGACGTCGTCGCAGGAGGTGCGGCCAACACGACCGCAGGCATCGCGCTGGTCTCCCGGCTGTCCGGCCTCACCGCGCTCAACCTGCTCGACCCGCGCACTCACCTGGAGTTCAGGCAACGACTCGAGCGCCACCTCCCCGCCACGAGGTAAGGCCCGCCATAGCGCGCGCGGTCGGCATCAAGGCGGCATCTAGGTACCCAGGGCTACCTGGACTGCACCGCGACGAACCGGCGCGCAACCCGCAGCGCACCCTGACGCGGCCGCGCAGCGCCTGTTGTCGACCAGCGCCGAGGGCCGTCCCGCCTCGACGTCCTGCTGAGCTGCCACACCGCCGCGGCGAGCACTCCCGGCGACGGACCGGTCGCCACCCATAGGACGTCGCCGGTCAAGGCGAAGAGCACGGTGCCGACACCCGCCCCCACACGATGGCCAGGCCCATGTGGACCATGGGGGCGCTGCCCTTCGTCCGCGGCTCCTTGCTCCGCTGCTTGTCGCCCACATCTTCGACCGTAGAAGGGCAACTGGCACGTCTCACGCGGCCCGCTCATCTACTGTGCGGTCGCGACCGCGACGCGACCGGGGCGGGGCTGAGGAGGCATGCATGCACCTGCGCCTGCCGCGATTTCTCGCCAGCCCGGCCCGGCTGCTGCCCGCGACGTTCATCGCCGCCATCGCCACCGGTACATGCCTGCTCATGCTGCCCGTCGCCAAGGTCGGGCCTGGCGGTACCGACCCCATCACCGCACTGTTCACCGCCACGTCGGCGGTGTGCGTCACCGGGCTGACGGTCGTGGACACGGGGACGTACTGGACGGGGTTCGGCCAGCTCGTGGTCCTCGCGCTCATCGCCGTAGGCGGTCTCGGCATCACTGCCCTCGCCACCCTCATCGTCCTGTCGTTGGCCGGTCGACTCGGGCTCACGACCACCATCGCCGCCCAGCGCGAGACCAAGACGTCCGGGCTCGGTGACGTACGTAGCGTGCTGCTGCGCGTCGGCGTCACGATGCTCGTGCTGCAGGTGACCGTGGCCATCGTGCTGGCGTCGCGGCTGTTGCTCGCCTACGACAACTCCTTCCCCGAGGCGCTGCGCCAAGGCGTGTTCCACGCCGTGTCGGCGAGCAACAACGCCGGCTTCTCGCTCTACCCCGACAGCCTCACCCGGTTCGTGGGCGACCCGGTGATCATGCTGACCGTCTGTGCCGCCATCATCGTGGGCGGCCTCGGCTTCCCCGTGCTGTTCGAGCTACGCCGTCGGTGGCGCTCACCGCGGGCCTGGACGCTGCACACCCGGCTCACCGTGTGGGGCACCGTCATCCTGCTGCTCGTCGGCGTCGTCGCCATCGTGGTGTTCGAGTGGAACAACCCCCTGACGCTGGGCACGCTGGACACGTCCGAGAGCGTGCTCGCGACCATCTTCCAGGCAGTGCAGCCGCGCACAGCGGGGTTCAACGTGATCGACGTCGCCGCCATGCGGCAGGAGTCGCTGCTCACGACCGTCGCGCTGATGGTCATCGGCGGCGGCAGCGCCGGCACCGCCGGCGGCATCAAGGTCACCACGTTCGCAGTGCTGCTGTTCGTGGTGTGGGCCGAGATTCGCGGCGACGAGGACGTCGTCGTGCAGCGTCGGCGCATCCCGACCCAGACGCAGCGCCAGGCGGTGGGCATCACGGCGGTGGGCCTGCTGGGTGTCGGCGTGGGCGCCATCGCGATCATGGCGACCACGCAGATCCAGTTCGGTCCAGCCGTGTTCGAGGCCGCGTCCGCGTTCGGCACGGTCGGGCTCTCGCTCGGCTTCGACGCCGACCTGCCCACCTCGGCGAAGCTCGTGCTCGTCGTGCTGATGTTCATGGGACGCGTCGGCCCGGTCGCCGCGTTCGCGTTCTTCGCTCAGCGCTCGACCAAGGTTCGCTACCGCTACCCCGAGTCCCGCCCGTTGGTCGGCTGAAGGAGCCACACATGCCACGCAGACGAAACGCCGACGTCGCCCGCCAGAACGTGCTCGTCATCGGCCTGGGGGTGTTCGGGTCGTCGGTCGCCGAGACCCTGGTGTCGCTCGGCCACGAGGTGCTCGGCGTGGACGAGAACCCGGACGTCGTCGCCGACGTCGCGCCCCGCATCACCTCTGCCGTCGAGGGCGACGGGTCGAGCGAGGAGACCCTGCGCCAGCTCGGCGCCAGCGACTTCGCCCGCGGGCTGGTTGCCGTCGGCGACCTCGAGGCCAGCGTTCTCGCGGCGTCGAACCTGGTCGACCTCGGCGTGCCCCAAGTGTGGGCGAAAGCCCTGTCAGACCGCCACGCGCGCATCCTGGAGCGCATCGGCGTGCACCGCGTCGTCAGCCCCGAGCGTGAGCAGGGCAACCGCGTCGGCCACCTCATCGGCGGCACGATGCTGGACTTCATCGAGGTCGACGACGGCTGGGCCCTGGTGAAGGTGCTGCCGCTTCCGGAGTCGATCGGCCAGTCGCTGGGCGAGAGCCGGTTGCGCGAGCTCTACGGCATCACCGTCGTCGGCACGAAGCGACCCGGCAAGCCGTTCCAGTTCGCGCGGCGCGAGACGGTCGTGCACCACGAGGATGCCCTGATCATCGCCGGCGAGACGCGCCTGTGCGAGCAGTTCTCCGCCATCGCCGAGGCGGCCCGCACCAGTGCGTGACGGCGACCTCGGACGCCCGGCTCAGTGAGCGGTCGGCTCAGCAAGGGGACGGTCAGTGGGCATCAGGCGCGGCCAGCTCGCGCGAGCGGTCGCGGTTGGCCAGCACGGCGTCGAGGAACGCCGCGCGCAGCCCGTGCGCCTCGAGCTGGTGCAGCGCCGCGGCCGTCGTCCCGCCGGGCGAGGTGACCCGCTCGCGCAGGATCGCCGGGTGCTCCCCGGACTCCTCGATGAGCCGCGCCGACCCGGAGAGCGTCGCGACGGTGAGGTCGGTCGCCAACGCGCGCGGCAGCCCGGCCCGCACCCCTGCCTCGACCAACGCCTCGACCACGAGAAAGACGTAGGCGGGACCGGACCCGGAGATCGCGGCGACAGCGTCCATCTGGGCCTCGGGCACCCGCACCACCGCGCCGACCGAGGCCAGCACGGCATGGGCCGTCGCCATGTGCTCGTCGGTGGCGTACCTGCCCGCGCAGATGGCGGTCATCCCCGCGCGTACGAGGGCAGGGGTGTTGGGCATGGCCCGCACGACCGGCTGCTGCAGCGGCAGCCAGCCCTCGAGCTGGGCGAGGGTGAGGCCGGCGGCGACAGAGACGACGACGCACTCGAGCGACAGCACCTCCACCGCAGTCTCGCTCGCAGTCGCCACGTCGTGCGGCTTGACCGCGAGGATCGCCACGTCGGCGTCGCGGACGGCCGTGGCCACGTCGGTGACCATGATCGCGTGGCGCTGGGCCAGCTCGGCCGCCCGCTCGGGGTTCTGCTCGACGACGGCGACCTCGACGCGCGCGCCGTCCGTCGGCCCGGAGTCCAGCAGCCCGGCCACGATGCTCTCCCCCATGACCCCGCCACCGATCACCGCGATCTTCATGGCGCCACGGTAGGCGACGCGCCGTACCCGTCGGCGCGCTCAGCTCGTACGAAAGTCGTGCGGGGCGTACTTCGGCCCGAAGCGCGGCGCGCGCACCTCGGAGAGCTCGAGGATCCGCTGCACCCTGAACCGGTGCCCCCGGTAGGGCTCCAGCGCGCTGAGCATGTCGTCGTCGGCGTCGCTGACCCGCCCGGTCAGGGCGTAGGTGATCAGCCGGGGGACGTGCAGGTCGCCCACCGAGACCGCGTCGGCGTCCCCCAGCGCACGTTGGCGCACCTCGGCCGACGTCCAGGCGCCGATGCCAGCCACGGCGCGCAGCCGCCGGTCGGCCTGCTCGGTGGTCATGGCGGTGATCTCCTCCAGCCGCGACGCCAGCCCGGCGGCCCGCACGATCGTGGCCGAGCGCTGCGGCCCCACACCTGCGCGGTGCCAGTCCCAGGACGGGATCGTCCGCCAGGTCTGCGGCGTGGGGACGACGACCATCCCGGCCGCCGGACCGGGCGCGGGCTCGCCGTATCGCCGTAGCAGCCAGCGCCAGGCGCGCCGCGCGTCCCCGCCGGTCACCTTCTGCTCCAGCACCGAGGGGACGAGCGCCTCCATCACGAGGCCGGTGCGTCCCAGACGTGGCCCCCGGGTGCGGCGCGCGCCGTCGCGCAGCACCGTGGGCGTGGGGCGAAACCCGTCGAGGTCGTCGGCAGCCGAGAGCCAGTCGGGGGCGTGCTCGACCAGCCACGCCGCACCGGCCCCCCAGGCGGTGACGACCACCTCGTCGCCGTCGCTCACGAAGCGCACCGTCCCGGGTCCGTCCGGCGTGCGAGCCGTGCGCCACAGCGCCCCGGCCGGGTCCGTCACGAACGTCGGGTCTCCCCCACCGCGGCGGTGGACGCCCAGGACGAGGCGCAGCGACAGCGCGAACCCCGGCCGCCACCGACGCTCGGCCACGGGGGTGCCCATCGAGTCAGAAGTGCAGCGCGTCGGCAGGCAGGTCGAGACCGGCCGATACCCGGGCTCCGCGGCGCAGCTCGTTGCCCGAGCCGATGCGCGCGTCGGCACCGACGACCGCGTGGTCGACGAGCACGTTCTCGGCGACCTGAGCCCCGTGCCCGATGGCCGACATCCGCACCCGGCTGGCGGCCCCGACGACCGCGTCGGCCATCACCACCGATCCCTCGATCACGCAGTCGGGCCCGATCACGGCCCCGGGCAGCACCGAGCTTCCTCCGTACACCCGGGCCGTGGGGTGCACCGTCGCCCCCGGTCGAACCAGGGCCTCCCCCGGCGGGCCGGGTCGGGCCGACGGAACGATCACGCCTCGCACGAGGTCGGCCGAGCCCTGCACGTACAGCTCCGGGGTGCCCAGGTCGGTCCAGTAGGCGCGGTCGACGTGGCCGAGCACCATCCGGTCCTGCGCTAGCAGCGCGGGAAATGTCTCGCGCTCGACCGACACGACCCGTCCTTGCGGGATCTCGTCGAGTAGCGCCCGTCGAAACACGTAGCAGCCGGCGTTGACCCGGTTGGTCACCGGCTCGGGCGACTTCTCCAGGAACTCCGACACCCGACCGTCCGGGCCGACGAGGACGCTGCCGAAGGCCCGCGGGTCGTCGACCTCGGTGAGGTAGAGGGTGACGTCGGCGTCGAACTCACGGTGCCGGGCCAGCTGGGCGGCGAGGTCGTGCCCGTCCAGCACGTCGCCGTTGAAGACGACCACCGGGTCGTCGGGGTCGCTGCCCAGCCGCTCGGCGGCGTTGCGGATGGCTCCCGCGGTGCCCAGCGGGGTCGACTCCAGCATCAGGTCGACCTCGGCGCCGTACTGGCTGAGCTCGGGCACGTAGCGCTCGAACGCCTCGGCGCGGTACGACGTGGCCAGCACCACGCGCGTCACGCCGGCCGCCGCCGCCCGGGCGACCTGGTGCGCCACGAACGGCACCCCCGCCACCGGCAGCATCGGCTTGGGCACGTGCTCGGTCAACGGACGCAGCCTCGTCCCCAGACCCCCGACCAGCAGAATCGCCTCGACCACGCGGTCAGCCTACGGTGAGCGCCATGGCTGCCCCCCACGTCGGCCCGCACCCGAGCGCGCTGCTGGCCCAGGCCCTGCGCCGCGACGCCGCCCGACCGTTCGTCACCTACTACGACCTGGCGAGCGGCGGGCGGGTCGAGCTGTCGGTGGCGACGTTTCACAACTGGACGAGCAAGACCGTCGGGCTGCTGCGCGACGAGCTCGACGTCGAGGCGGGGGACCGTCTCGACATCGTGCTGCCGGCGCACTGGGCGGGACTGGTGCTGGCGATGGCCGCCTGGACGGTGGGGGCGCAGGTGTCGACGGCCCCGCTGCCCGACGCGGCGGTCTCGGTGCGGGCGTGGGACGAGCAGCCGACCGGCGCCGGGTCGCTGGTCGTCGTGAACACCCTGCCCCTGGGCGGACCCGCGGGGGCTCGCGCGCCATCCGGGTCGGTCGACTACGGCCGCGAGGTGCTCGGCTACCCCGACGTCTGCGGGCCCGCCGAGCCCGCAGACGACCCCGCGCTGGCCGCGCTGATGGGCTCCGCGTCCGCCGAGCCGGGCACGCGCCGCCTCGTCGTGGCCCAGCGGCTGGACGACGCAACGCTGCGCGAGTCGCTGCTCGTGCCGTTGCGCTGCGGCGGTTCGTCGGTGCTGGTGCAGCCCGGGCCGGGCGAGGTCGAGCACGACCGTGTTGCCGCCATCGGTGCGCAGGAGCGCGCGCAGCGGGGGTGACCTACCAGGGCTCGGCGCGAAGCGGCGCCGCCAGGTGCAGGCGCGCGTAGGCCAGGGCCTCGGCCAGGTCGGTCTCGCGCTCGGCGCGGTTCTTGGCCTTGCGGGTGGTGACCTCGACGACCACCGTCCCCTCCCACGCGTCGCGGGCCAGGCGCTCGAGCAGGGTCGCGCACGGCTGGGTGCCCCGACCAGGGATGAGGTGCTCGTCGCGGGCCAGGCCCGTGCCGTCGGCCAGGTGGACGTGGGAGAGCCGCTCGCCGAGGTCGGCGGCCATCTTCAGCGCGTCCGACCCCGAGACGGCGGTGTGCGACAGGTCGAGCGTGCAGTGCCCGTAGCCCTCGTCGGTCGGGTCCCAGTCGGGCAGGTAGGCCTTGAGCTCTCGTCCCCGGGCACGCCACGGGTACATGTTCTCCACCGCGACCACCACACCCGACTCCTGCGTGAGGGCACCGACCTTCGCGGCGAAGTCGCGCGCGTACTCCCGCTGCCAGCGAAACGGCGGGTGAACCACGACGACGCCGGCGTCGAGCTGCCGGGCGACCTCCACCGACCGGGTCAGCCGCTCCCAGGGGTCGGGCGACCACACCCGCTGGGTGACGAGCAGGCACGGGGCGTGCACCGCGAGCACCGGAAGCTGGTAGCCCTGCACGAGGGCGGCTACCTCGTCGGGGTCCTGGCTGATCGGGTCGGTCCACACCATCAGCTCGATGCCGTCGTAGCCGAGCGAGTCGGCCATCTCGAATGCTGCAGCCGTGCCCTCGGGGTAGACCGACGCCGTCGACAGCGCGACGGGTGCCTTCCCGACGCGGACGGGCAGCTCGTCAGCCATCGCCGACACCCATGCCGGACGACGCCGGCAGGCTCGGCTGGGCCAGCACGTCGAGCTGGCGCAGGATGATGCCCTCCCGCAGCGCCCACGGGCAGATCTGCACCGAGTCGACCTGCAGCAGGTCCATCGCCGCCTCGGCCACGATGGCTCCAGCCAGCATCTGGGCGGCCCGTCCGTTCGACACACCGGGCAGGTCGGCGCGCTGCTTGGCGCTCATCTCGGCCAGGCGCGGGACGATCGTCTGCAGGTCGGCCAGCGACAGCGACCGCCGGACGTAGATGCCCTCGGACGAGGGTGCCGCCCCGGCGATGCGGGCCAGCGAGCGGAACGTCTTCGAGCTTCCCGTCGCCAGGTCGGGGCGGCCGAAGCGCAGCACCCGTCCGGCGACGTCGGCGATCGACGCGCGCACGTGCTTGCGCAGCGCGCGCAGGTCGTCCGGCTGCGGGGGGTCGTGCGCCAGCCGGTCACGGGTGAGCCGGCCGGCGCCGAGCGGCAGGGACAGAGCCGCGTCGGGGTCTTCGTCGATGCCCGTGGCGATCTCGAGCGACCCGCCGCCGATGTCGAGCATGAGCAACCGCTGGGCCGACCAGCCGTACCAGCGCCGCACGGCGAGGAACGTCAGCTGCGACTCCTCGTCCCCGCTCAGCACGGCCAGCTCGACGCCGGCCTCGTCGGCCACCCGGGCGAGAACGGCGTCGCCGTTGGCCGCCTCGCGCAGGGCGGAGGTCGCGAAGGCCAGGATGCGCTCGGCGCCCTTGTCCTCCGCCAGCGCGACGGCCTCCTGGCAGAACTCCACGAGCCGGTCCGCCCCGGCGCGGCCGACCCGGCTGTCCGGGCCGAGCATCTCGCTGAGCCGCAGCTGTGCCTTGTGCTTGTACGCCGGCAGGGGGCGTGCGCCGGGGTGGGCGTCCACGAGCAGCAGATGGACCGTGTTCGATCCGACATCGAGCACACCGAGTCGCACGGTGCGACGGTAGCCGCCCCCGTTGCGTACCCTGCGACCGGTGGGCGAAGTGGCGCTGAACTTCCCGCGCACGTGGGTGGAGTTCACCGACCCCGCCGACCCCGACACGGTGGTGCGGGCGGACGTCACCTGGCTGACGTCACGCTGGACGTGCATCTTCGGTCGTGGATGTCTCGGCATCGACGCCGCCCGGCCCGACGACGGCTGCTGCACGCACGGCGCGCACTTCGCCGACGACGAGGACGAGGCTCGGGTGAGCGCCGCCGCCGACCGACTGACTGCGGCGCAGTGGCAGATGCGCAGGCGGGGTCGGCGCGGAGGTGTCGTCGGGCTCGACGACGACGGTGCCCGACAGACCCGGGTGGTGGACGGGGCCTGCATCTTTCACAACCGCGCGGGGTTCGACGGCCCGGCCGGCTGCGCGCTGCATGCGCTGGCGCTCGACGAGGGCGTCCACCCGCTGGCGACCAAGCCGGACGTGTGCTGGCAGCTGCCCATCCGGCGGGACTTCAGAGACGTCACGCGTCCCGACGGCACGACGTACCACGAGGTGAGCATCGGCGAGTTCGACCGCCGTGGCTGGGGCGCCGGCGGGCACGACCTGGACTGGTACTGCTCCGGCTCACCGTTGGCCCATGTCGGCGTCGAGACTGTGCTGACAAGCTCGCGAGCCGAGATCGAGGCCCTCATCGGAGCACCTGCCTACGGCGTGCTGGTCGACCTGTGCCGCACCGGCGTCGCACCGCACCCGGCGTCGCCCCCACGGTGACCGGGCCCACACCCAGCCCCAACATCTGGCGCTCGCCGCAGGTCTACGAGCGCCTCAACCGCGCCGCCGACCCGGACGGCCTCGTGGTCGCCGCGCTCGACGAGGTGATCGGGAGGCGGCGCGTCCCCGTCGACCTCGCCGTGGATGTCGGGTGTGGGACGGGGTACCACCTGCCGATGCTCGCCGGGCGGGCCGAGCGCGTGGTCGGGGTCGAGCCGCACGCGGGCCTGGCCGCGGCCGCGTCCCGCCGCGTCGCACGGGCCCGCCTCACCGACCGGGTGAGCGTGCGTACGGGGCTGGCCGAGCACCTGCCCCTGCCCGACGCATCGGTCGACCTCGTCTTCTCGCACTGGGCCTACTTCTTCGGGCCGGGCTGCGAGCCTGGCTTGGCGCAGGTCGACAGGGTGCTGCGGCCGGACGGGGTGCAGGTGGCAGTCGACCTCGACGTGACCGCGACCACCGGCTACGCGCGGTGGTTCGCCGCCAGCGGCACCGGGGTGCGCAGCGATCGCGCAGCGTCGTTCTTCAGCGGCTGGAGGCAGGAGCGGCTGGCGGTGGTCTGGCGCTTCGCCGACCGCGCCGACCTGGCGGCGGTGCTGGGCATCGAGTTCCCTCCCGACGTCGCGGCGATGGCGCTGCGCGAGACGGTCGGCGCCACGATCTCCGTCCCGACGGTGCTGCGCTGGCGTCATCCCCGCCGCGCGTGATCACGTCACCACGGTCTGCCGCGCGGCGTCCGGGTCGTGTCGGACCCACCTCGTAGCGTCGGTCTCATGGCGAGCGCGAAGGCATCGAGCCGGGGTTTCCGGTGCACGGAATGCGGCTGGGCGACCCCCCGTTGGGTGGGTCGCTGCGGCGGGTGCGAGGCGTGGGGAACCGTCGGCGACCGAGCCCTCACCGCCGCCGGTGCGGCCGAGATGCGAGCGCGTCCCATCACCGAGGTGGACGCGCAGGACGGCCAGGCCGTGCCGACCGGCATCGACGAGCTCGACCGCGTGCTGGGCGGCGGGCTCGTCCCGGGCGGGGTCGTGCTGCTGGCCGGCGAGCCGGGAGTCGGCAAGTCGACGCTCGCGCTCGAGGTGGCCGCGAGCGCGCCGGGTCCGACGCTCTACGTCACCGGTGAGGAGACCACGGCGCAGGTGCGTCAGCGGGCCGACCGCACGGGGTCGGTGCACGAGCGGCTCTACCTGGCATCCGTCCGCGACCTGGACGAGGTGCTCGGCCATGCCGAGCAGGTGAGCCCGTCGCTGCTGGTGCTCGACTCGATCCAGACCGTGACCGCGAGCGGCGTGGACGGGGCGGCGGGCAGCCCCAGCCAGGTGCGCGGCGTGGCTGCGGCCCTGGTCAGCCTCGCCAAGCAGGTGGGAACCTCGGTGCTGCTCGTCGGGCACGTGACCAAGGACGGAGCCGTCGCGGGGCCGCGGGTGCTGGAGCACCTGGTCGACGTGGTCGTCATGTTCGAGGGCGACCGCCACTCCCGGCTACGGCTGCTGCGCGGCGTCAAGAACCGGTTCGGCCCGAGCGACGAGGTGGGCTGCCTCGACCTGGACGAGTCCGGCATCCGCTCGGTGCCCGACCCGGGCCGGCTGTTCCTGAGCGCCAACCCGCAGCCGGTGCCGGGCCGGTGCTGGACAGTGACGCTGGAGGGACGTCGGGCGCTCCCCGTGGAGGTGCAGGCACTGGTGGGCACCGACGCGTCCGCGACCCCTCGCCGCGTCAGCACGGGCATGGCGTCGAACCGCGTCTCGTTGCTGCTCGCGGTTCTCGACCGGCGCACGGGCGCCCGGCTCGGCGGACGCGACGTGTACGTCGCCACGGTCGGTGGGCTGAGCGTCAACGAGCCTGCCGGCGACCTGGCCACCGCTCTGGCGATCGGCAGCGCCGCGGCGGACGTGCCCCTGCCGTCGGGCGTGGGCGCGGTGGGTGAGGTGGGCCTGGACGGTGAGATCCGGGCCGTCGGCGGTGTCAAGCACCGCGTCGCCGAGCTCGCCCGGGTCGGTGCGCGTCGCGTACTCGTCCCCGCCACCCGCACCGACGGGGACGAGGCAGTCCCCACGGTCGACGGGTGCGAGGTGATCGCCGTGTCGTCGCTCACCGAGGCCATCCTGCGCGCCCAACGACCACTGCTCAGCGCCGCCGTCGAGCGCGATCGGCAGGCCTGAGCCGCACTAGACTCCCGCCCATCGACACCACGCTGCGCCGCACCCTCGGCTCCGTCGCCCCTGGCACCGCGATGCGGGAGGGGCTGGAGCGGATCCTGCGTGGACGCACCGGCGCCCTCGTCGTGCTCGGCTTCGACAAGCAGGTCGACTCCTTGTGCACCGGCGGCTTCACCCTCGACGTCGAGTTCTCTGCCACCCGCCTGCGCGAGCTGGCCAAGATGGACGGCGCCATCGTGGTGGACACCAGGAACAACCGCATCGTCCGGGCCGCGACCCAGCTGGTGCCCGACCCCGCCATCCCGACCAGCGAGTCGGGCACCCGGCACCGCACCGCGGAGCGGACCGCCCGCCAGACCGGGCACCCGGTGATCTCGGTCAGCCAGTCGATGAACCTGGTCGCCCTCTACCTGGACGACGCGAGGCACGTGCTGGAGGACTCCTCGGAGATCCTCTCCCGGGCGAACCAGGCACTGGCCACCCTTGAGCGGTACCGCCACCGCCTGGACGAGGTGGCCGGCACCCTCTCGGCGCTGGAGATCGAAGACCTCGCGACGTTGCGCGACGTCGCCATGGTGGCGCAGCGTCAAGAGATGGTCCGTCGCATCCACACCGAGATCGAGGGATACGTCGTGGAGCTCGGCAGCGACGGCCGCCTGCTCTCGCTCCAGCTCACCGAGCTCGTCGCCGGCCTCGCACCCGACCGCGCGCTGCTCGTGCAGGACTACGTGCACGACCCGGCCACCGACCATCGCACCCACCTGGGCGACCTCGAGGCGCTGGAGCAGTCCGACCTTCTCGAGCTGCATCTCGTGGCGAACGCTCTGGGCTACACCGGCGGCGAGGCGATGCTCGACCAGCCGATCAGCCCGCGCGGGTACCGGCTGCTCGCCCGGGTGCCGCGGCTTCCCGGCAGCGTCGTCGAGCGCCTGGTCACCCACTTCGGCGGGCTGCAACGGCTGCTCAGCGCCAACGTCGAAGACCTGCTGGCCATCGACGGCGTCGGCGGTGCCCGCGCCCGCACCATCCGCGAGGCACTCTCGCGGCTCGCCGAGGCGAGCATCATGGACCGCTACGTGTGACCCGGCGGGCCTGACGTGACCGACTGCGTGCGCTGACCAGCCGTGCACGAGAAGGCCCTCGCCTGGTTCGACGAGCACGCGCGCGACCTGCCGTGGCGCTCGGCGCAGACCACGCCCTGGGGGGTGCTGGTCAGCGAGGTGATGCTGCAGCAGACGCCAGTCGCCCGGGTCGCACCGGTGTACGAGACGTGGATGACCCGCTGGCCCGCCCCGGACGACCTGGCCGACGACTCCGTGGCCGAGGCGATCCGCGCCTGGGGCCGCCTCGGCTACCCGCGGCGCGCGGTGCGGCTGCACGCCGCTGCCACGCAGATCGCGACCCGTCACGACGGCGTGGTTCCCTCCACCCCTGAGGAGCTCCGCGCGCTGCCGGGGGTCGGGGAGTACACCGCCGCCGCCGTCGCGGCGTTCGCCTTCGACGCCCGCGTGGCCGTGCTCGACACGAACGTGCGTCGGGTGCTCGCACGGCTGCGGGGGGACGCGCAGCCCACGGCGCACCTGACCAACGTCGAGCGGGCGCTGGCGGCCGGCCTGCTGCCCGCCGACCCGCCGGTGGCGGCCCGATGGTCGGTGGCGGTCATGGAGGTCGGGGCCCTGGTGTGCACGTCGTCCAGCCCGCGCTGCCACGACTGCCCGCTTGCCGCCGAGTGCTCGTGGCTGGCCGCCGGCCGGCCCGCCGCCGACGCGCCCCGCCGACCGCAGCCCTTCACCGGAACCGACCGCCAGGTACGCGGGCGCCTGATGGCCGTTCTCCGCGAGTCGGACGCACCGGTCGACCCGCCGACCCTGGACGCGGTCGGCGCCGACGCCCCGCCGCGCGTCGACGGCACGCAACGGCGACGGGCACTGGCATCCCTGGTCGCCGACGGCCTGGTCGTCGTGGATCCCGACGGCCGCTACCGCCTGCCCGACTAGGGCTGCTCGCCCTCGACCTGCTCCTGCAGCCGGGCGAGCCCCTGGGTGTACTCCGGACGCGGGTTGAGCGCCACCGCCACCCGGTAGTGGCTCACGGCCTCGCGGACACGCGAGCGGCGCTCGCAGACCCGGCCGAGTGCGAACCGGGCGTAGGCGTCGGTCGGGTCGAGCTCGACCAGCCGCGAGAACGCGCGCTCGGCGTGGTCGAGCTGGGCGCGGTAGAAGTAGGCCCGGCCCGCGAGCTCGAGCACCGATCGGGAGTCGGGCTCGTCGGACAGCAGCGGGGCCAGGACGTCGAGCGCCTCGGCGGGCTTGCGTTGCGCGACGAGGGCATCGGCGCGCCGCATGAGGTCGGCGGGGTGCTGGGTACTCATCACGGCAAGGGAACGGCCCGGGGCGCCGCGCCATTCCTGGCGCTGCGCTCCCGGGCCGTGACCCGTTCGGGCTAGCTCTCCGGCTGGCCGGCAGCCTCTTCGACCGGTGGCGCATCCGGCAGCTCAGGGGTCTCCCCGGCGCCGGTGAAGGTGAACTCGGCTGTCGGGCCCTCACCCTCCACGTCGACGAGGACGATCTGACCCGCCTTCAGGTCGCCGAACAGGATGCGCTCGCTCAGCGAGTCCTCGATCTCGCGCTGGATCGTGCGACGCAGCGGACGCGCGCCCAGCACCGGGTCGAAGCCACGCTTGCCCAGCAGCTCCTTGGCCGCCGTCGTGAGCTCCAGGCCCATGTCCTTGTCGCGCAGGCGCTCGTCCACCTTGTCGATCATCAGGTCGACGATGCGGACGATCTCTTCCGGCGTGAGCTGGTGGAACACGACGATGTCGTCCACGCGGTTGAGGAACTCCGGACGGAAGTGCTGCTTGAGCTCGTCGGAGACCTTGGCCTTCATCCGGTCGTAGCTGCCCTGCACGTCGCTGGCCTGGGCGAACCCCAGGCTGACGCTCTTGGCGATGTCACGGGTACCGAGGTTGGTCGTCATGATGATGACCGTGTTCTTGAAGTCCACCGAGCGCCCTTGGGCATCGGTGAGCTTGCCCTCCTCCAGCACCTGCAGCAGCGAGTTGAAGATGTCCGGGTGGGCCTTCTCGACCTCGTCGAACAGCACGACCGAGAACGGCTTGCGCCGCACCTTCTCGGTGAGCTGGCCGCCCTCCTCGTAGCCGACGTAGCCGGGAGGTGAGCCGAACAGCCGCGAGACGGTGTGCTTCTCGGAGTACTCGCTCATGTCGAGCGAGATCAGCGAGTCCTCGTCGCCGAAGAGGAACTCCGACAGCGCCTTGCTCAGCTCGGTCTTCCCGACGCCGGACGGGCCGGCGAAGATGAACGAGCCGCCAGGGCGCTTGGGGTCCTTCAGACCGGCGCGCGTGCGCCGGATCGACTTGGAGAGCCCGCGGATGGCGTCCTCCTGCCCGATGACGCGCTTGTGCAGCTCGTCCTCCATGTGCAGCAGACGGGAGGTCTCCTCCTCGGTCAGCTTGAAGACGGGGATGCCGGTCGCGACGGCGAGAACCTCGGCGATGAGCTCCTCGTCCACCTCGGCGACGACGTCGAGGTCGCCGGCCTTCCACTGCTTCTCTCGTTCGGCCTTCTGCCCGAGCAGCGTCTTCTCCTTGTCGCGCAGACCCGCGGCCAGCTCGAAGTCCTGCCCGTCGATCGCCGACTCCTTCTCGCGGCGCACCCCGGCGATCTTCTCGTCGAAGTCGCGCAGGTCAGGCGGGGCCGTCATGCGACGGATGCGCAGCCGGGCGCCGGCCTCGTCGATGAGGTCGATGGCCTTGTCGGGCAAGAAGCGGTCGGAGATGTAGCGGTCCGACATCTGCGCGGCGGCCACCAGCGCCGGGTCGGTGATGGTGACCCGGTGGTGGGACTCGTAGCGGTCGCGCAGGCCCTTGAGGATCTCGATGGTGTGCGCGAGCGTCGGCTCGTTGACCTGGATCGGCTGGAAGCGGCGCTCCAGGGCAGCGTCCTTCTCGACGTGCTTGCGGTACTCGTCGAGCGTCGTGGCGCCGATGGTCTGCAGCTCGCCGCGGGCGAGCATGGGCTTGAGGATGCTCGCCGCATCGATCGCGCCCTCGGCGGCACCGGCACCGACGAGGGTGTGGATCTCGTCGATGAACAGGATGATGTCGCCGCGGGTGCGGATCTCTTTGAGCACCTTCTTCAGGCGCTCCTCGAAGTCACCGCGGTAGCGGCTGCCGGCCACGAGAGCGCCCAGGTCGAGCGTGTAGACCTGCTTGTTCTTCAGCGTCTCGGGCACCTCGCCCTTGATGATCGCCTGGGCGAGCCCCTCGACGACGGCGGTCTTGCCCACGCCGGGCTCACCGATCAGCACCGGGTTGTTCTTGGTGCGGCGGCTGAGCACCTGCATGACCCGCTCGATCTCTTTCTCCCGGCCGATCACCGGGTCGAGCTTGGCCTCGCGGGCGGCCTGGGTGAGGTTGCGCCCGAACTGGTCGAGAACCAGCGAGGTCGACGGGGCCTCGGCCTGGGGCCCGCCGGCCGACACCGACTCCTTGCCGCCCTGGTAGCCAGACAGCAGCTGGATGACCTGCTGGCGCACCTTGTTCAGGTCGGCGCCCAGCTTGACCAGCACCTGGGCTGCCACGCCCTCACCCTCGCGGATGAGCCCGAGCAGGATGTGCTCGGTGCCGATGTAGTTGTGCCCGAGCTGCAGCGCCTCACGCAACGACAGCTCCAGCACCTTCTTGGCGCGCGGCGTGAACGGGATGTGCCCGCTCGGCGCCTGCTGACCCTGGCCGATGATCTCCTCGACCTGGTTGCGCACGGCGTCCAGCGAGATGCCGAGGCTCTCCAGGGCCTTGGCTGCTACGCCTTCGCCCTCGTGGATGAGTCCGAGCAGGATGTGCTCGGTGCCGATGTAGTTGTGGTTGAGCATCCTGGCCTCTTCTTGGGCAAGGACGACAACCCGACGGGCACGGTCGGTGAACCTCTCGAACATGTAGCGCTCCTCGTTGCCGCGGTGCGCAGCCGTCCGGGTCTGGTGGACGCCTGGTCGCAGCATGCTAGCCCCGGTGGGTGGGACGCACATCTGAGCCAGGCGGCCAACCGTGCCCCGTCCTTGGAGCACGGCGGACGCCTACGCGTGATGGGTCAACGGAAACGCAGGTCAGCGATGTTCCGCAGGCACGCCGAGTTCTGCCACCGGCGAACGCCGCTCAGGCGTGGGCGGCCTCGTACTGCTCGACGATCGACGCGGGGATGCGGCCGCGCTCGTTGACCGGCAGACCCTGCTCCTTGGCCCAGGCGCGGATGGCCGCGGTCTGCGAGCCGGCAGCGCTGCGACGGCTCGACGAGCGCGCGGGAGCCTTGCGGCCGGCTTTGCGGGCGTGTCCCACGTACAGCGCGAGGGCCTCGCGCAGGGCAGCCGCGTTGGTGGCGTTGAGGTCGATCTCGTACGTCACGCCGTCCAGGGCGAACGCGACGGTCTCGTCGGCGGAACCGCCGTCGACATCATCGACGAGAACAACTTCGACTCGCTGGGCCATTCAAGCTCCTTGGGTATTGCCCCCGGTAATGGATGCCCGCGCCGATTCACGCGAGCGTCCACACGCTAGCCGCTAATCGCGCAGAGTGCGAACCATACGAGTATTCCCCAAGGTGTTCGGTCGAACTCGCTCGAGATCCAGAAACTCGGCAATTCCTTCGTCGGGCGAGCGCACCATCTGCATGAACACCTCCGGCGCGACGTCCACCTTCTCGGCGACCTCGAAGCCTTGGCTGGCGAAGAAGTCGACCTCGAACGTGAGGCAGACGACGCGGTCGACCCCCAGTGCGCGGGCTGTGTCGACCAATTCGGCCAGCAGGTCACGTCCAATTCCGCGGGCGCGAAACTCGGGGCGCACCGCCAGCGTGCGCACCTCGGCGAGGTCTTCCCACATCACATGGACGGCTCCGCACCCGACGACACGGCCGTCGACATTCACCGCGACTCGAAAGTCGGGGACGTCTTCGTACAGGGTGACGATGTCTTTGCCGAGCAGAATCCGGTCGGTCGCGTAGCCCTCCACGATGGCGCGGATGTCGGCGACGTCACCTGTGGTGGCACGCCGAATCGTGACGGGGGGTCGCACGCCCGCCAAGAATAGGGCTACTGCGTCAGGGCGACGCCGGCCTCGGCGAGCGTCGCCAGCCCGGCGTCGACGTCGTAGAGGTCGGTGAACCCGGCGTCGGCCATCTGCTCGGCAGCCGCGGCGCTTCGGTTGCCGCTGCGGCAGTAGACGACGTACGTCTGGTCCTTGGGCAGGGCCTCGATCTCGTCGGCGAACGTGGGGCTCTCGACGTTGATGTTCAGGGCGCCCTCGACGTGGCCGGCCGCGAACTCCTCGGGGGTGCGCACGTCGATGACCGTGGCCTCGCCGGTCTCGGCCACCTCGATCAGCTGCTCGGCCCCGACGGTCGTCACGGCAGCCGTGCCACCGTCGTCGCTGGAGCAGCCGACGAGAGAGACGGCAGCGGCGACGCTGAACACGGCGGCGGCAAGCAGGGGGCGGATGCGCATGCGGGGCTCCTCCAGGGACGACAGGCAGACCAGTATACCCCCCGGGGTATTACTGGGAGCGGTGGTTGCGCTCCCAGACGAGGTGCAGCCCGATCAGCGTCAACCATGGCTCGTGCTGGGCGAGGCTTCGGGCCTCCCCGATCATCAGGGGCGCCAGGCCGCCGGTGCCGATCACGGCAACCTCGTCCGGGTCGTCGTGCAGCTCGGCGGCCATACGCTCGACCATCCCGTCGACCTGGGCCGCGAACCCGTACAGCGCCCCGGACTGCAGCGCTTCGACGGTGTTCTTGCCGATCACCGAGCGTGGTGCGGTCAGCTCGACCTTGCGCAGCTGGGCTCCGCGAACTCCGAGCGCGTCCAGGGAGATGCCGATCCCCGGCGCGATCGCACCGCCGACGTATGCGCCTGCGGACGACACCGCGTCGAAGGTGGTGGCGGTGCCGAAGTCGACGACGATCGCCGGACCCCCGTAGAGGTGGACGGCCGCCAGGGAGTTGACGATGCGGTCGGTGCCCACCTCACGCGGGTTGTCGACCAGCACCGGGATGCCGGTGCGGACGCCGGGCTCGACCACCACGGTGGGGATGTGGGCGAACGCGTGCTCGGACATGTCGCGCATCTCCCGCAGAACGGCCGGCACCGTCGAGCACATGGCCACCCCGTCGACCCCGTCCAGCGACAGCCCACGGCGGGTCAGCAACCCGTCGAGCAGCACGGCCCACTCGTCGGCGGTGCGCTCGGCGTCGGTCGAGACGCGCCAGTGCTCCAGCACCGTCACGTCGTCGTCACGCTCGGGTGCCTCGGCTGGCTCCAGCAGCCCGAGCACCGTCTGGGTGTTGCCCACGTCGATGGCCAGCAGCACGGCTCAGCCCTCCGGTCTCTCGTCGAAGTCCAGGCCGATGTCGAGCACCGGAGCCGAATGCGTCAGCGCCCCCACCGCGAGGTAGTCGACCCCGGTCGCGGCCACGGCGGCGGCGTTGTCGAGCGTGAGGCCACCGCTGGCCTCCAGCCGCGCCCGTCCGCCGAGGAGCCGCACCGCCTCGCTGAGCTCGTCGACGCTGAAGTTGTCGAGCAGCACGAAGTCGGCACCGGCATCCACCACGGCGAGCGCGTCGGCGACGGTGTCGACCTCCACCTCCACCTCCAGCGTCGGGTAGGCGGCACGCACGCGCCGGTAGGCCGCGACGACCCCGCCCGCCGCGAGCGCGTGGTTGTCCTTGACCAGCGCAGCGGCGGAGAGAGTCATCCGGTGGTTGAGGCCACCGCCGCAGCGCACCGCATACTTCTCCAGCGCACGCAGCAGGGGCATGGTCTTGCGGGTGTCGCGGACGGCGGCGCCGGTGCCGGCGATCGCATCGACCCAGGCCCGGGTCAGCGTGGCGACCCCGCACAGCCGGCCCAGCAGGTTCAGCGCGGTGCGCTCGCCCAGCAGAAGGTCCCGTGCCCGCCCCTCGCAGACCAGCAGGGCGGTGCCGGGCGTGACCCACGACCCGTCGGTGGCGAGGGGGGTCGTCGTCACCGGGGAGGCGGCGGCTCGCGCCATGACCAGCGCGGCGACGTCCAGCCCGGCTACGACCCCGGGGGCTCGCGGCACGAAGGTCGCGCGGGCAGCGGCGTCAGCCGGCACGGTGGCCACGCTGGTCACGTCCTGCCCACCGGCCAGGTCTTCGTCGAGGGTGGCGTCGACCAGCCGGGCGAGGGCGTCGGGGTCAAGCCCTGCCGCGCGCAGCCGGGCCACGACGGCCGGGTCCGGTGCGCTCACTGCTCCTCCAGGGGCCGGTAGAGCAGCTCGAGGTGAGCATCGGCCTCGCGCACGCCCACGAGGCGTCCACGCCAGGCACGGTCGTCACGCTGCGGATGGTCGCGACGCCAGTGCCCGCCGCGGGTCTCGGTGCGGGCGGCTGCCGCGGCGGTGATCGCCGTGGCCACGTCGTGCAGGTTGGACGTCTCCCAGGCCTCGGTCGAGACGCGATGCTCCGACGACCCGTTGGCCTCGGCGCGGCGGCGGATGGCCGCGAGCTCGGCAGCCGCCGCAGACAAGCCCTCGTCGTCGCGGACGACCCCGACGCCGGCCGTCATCGCCTGCTGGAGCCCGCGGCGCTCCTGCGCCGGCACCACCGGCGACTGGGGCCGGGGCACCGGGTCTCCCGGGCGTGGCAATCCCTCGACGCGCAGGTAGTCGACGATGCGCGACCCCCACACCAGCCCTTCGAGCAACGAGTTGGACGCCAATCGGTTGGCCCCGTGCACCCCCGTCGCCGACGCCTCGCCGCAGGCCAGCAGCCCGGGCAGGCTGGTGCGCCCCCAGGTGTCGACCCAGACGCCGCCGGATGCGTAGTGCTGGGCGGGCGCCACCGGCACGAGCTCGGTGCCCAGGTCGAAGCCGTGCTCGCGGCAGCTCGCGACGATCGACGGAAAGCGCTGCTCGACGAACTGGGCCCCCAGGTCACGGGCATCGAGGTAGACGTGGTCGGTGCCGGCGGCCACCATGACCTCGACGGCTGCCGACGCGACGACGTCGCGCGGCGCGAGCTCGGCCATCGGGTGACGATCGAGCATGAACCTCGTGCCGTCGGCGTCGCGCAGCACCGCGCCTTCGCCGCGCACGGCCTCGGAGATCAGGGGCTGCTGCCCGGTGGACTCCGCGCCGAGCCACAGCACCGTCGGGTGGAACTGCACGAACTCCAGGTCGGCGACCTGCGCCCCGGCTCGTAGTGCCGCGGCGACCCCGTCGCCGGTGGCGACCGCCGGGTTGGTGGTGGCGCGGTAGACCTGCCCGAGGCCACCGGTGGCCAGCACCACCGTGCGCCCCAGGGCCGCTCCGACCCCGTCGCGGGTGCCCTCGCCGATGACGTGCAGCGTGACCCCGCACACGTGCCCAGTGGCGTCGGTGAGCAGGTCGACGACCAGCGCGTGCTCGACCACCTCGATGCGCGGGTCGGCCTGGACCGCGGTGAGCTGGGCGATCAGGGCGCGCGAGATCTCCCGGCCGGTGGCGTCTCCGCCCGCATGGGCGATGCGGTCGCGCAGGTGCCCGCCCTCGCGGGTGAGGGCGAACTCCCCGGTCGCCGTCCGCTCGAACTCGGTGCCCAGAGCCACGAGCTCGCGGATGCGCCGCGGTCCCTCGGTGACGAGCACGCGCACCGCCTCGGGGTCGCACAGGCCGCTGCCGGCCACGAGCGTGTCGGCGAGGTGCTCGGCCGGGGAGTCGTCCGGGTCGAGCGCGGCAGCGATGCCGCCCTGCGCCCAGGCCGTCGCGCCGGCGTCCAGGTGGGTCTTGGTCACCAGCAGCACCCGGCCCAGGTCGCGCGCCTGCAGGGCAGCGCTCAGCCCGGCGATGCCGCTGCCGACGACGATCACGTCCGCCTCGGTCGTCCAGCCCGGGGGCGGTGCGGCGAGCGCGGACGGCACCTGCACCCGCGTGGAGTAGCGGCGCACGCCCCGCGCCGTCACCGAGCGCCGCCGATCGTGAGGGCCATGTTGTCGAGCAGACGCGTCGTGCCGACGCGCGCCGCCACCAGCATGCGGGCGTCGCCCTCGAGCGGCGGGTCAGCGAGCTCGGGGTCGGTGAGCGCGAGGTAGTCCACGTCGACGTCGGGCTCGGCCTGCAGCACTGCATGGGCGGCGGCGAGCGCTGCCTCGCCGGAGGCACGCGCGGACTGCTGGGCGGCGCGCAGCGCCCGCGAGAGTGCCAGGCCGGCCTGGCGCTGGTGCGCGTTCAGGTAGGCGTT
Organism: uncultured Actinomycetota bacterium; assembly: GCA_963714455.1. Taxonomy (GTDB): domain Bacteria; phylum Actinomycetota; class Actinomycetes; order Jiangellales; family Jiangellaceae; genus CAVQGZ01. The sequence continues at coordinate 76,476 of CAVQON010000020.1, read as the reverse complement.
GCGGCTCGACAGGGCCAGGCCGTCCGGCTCACGGACGGTCGGCAGACCGACGACCTCGACGCCCAGCTCGAGCTCGCGGCACATGCGCCGCACCAGCACGAGCTGCTGGTAGTCCTTCTCGCCGAACACCGTCACCGACGGCACGACAAGGTTCAGCAGCTTCGCCACCACGGTCAGCACGCCACGAAAGTGCGTCGGTCGTGCGGCGCCCTCCCAGCGGGTGCCCAGCTCACCGGGGTCGACGGTGATCGTTGCCGGTCCGTCCGGGTACACCTGGGCGGCGTCGGGGACGAAGACGAGGTCGACCCCGGCCTGCTCGGCGGTTGCGAGGTCGGTGTCGAGGGCGCGTGGGTAGCGCTCGAGGTCTTCGCCGGCCCCGAACTGCAACGGGTTGACGAAGACGGTGAGCACGACGGTTCCCGACTCGCCGACCAGGCGTCGTGCCTCCTCGATGAGGCCGCGGTGCCCCGCGTGCAGGGCCCCCATGGTGAGCACGGCGGCGACGTCGCTGCTCTCGTCGGCGACCCCGATGCGGGCGTCGAGCAGCTCGTCGCGCGTGCGGAGCAGGCGCATGAGGTCAGGCGCTGGCCGTCTGCGAGGTGTCGTGGCCGGCGAGCGCGTCCATCAGTCCGGCAGCGTCGGCGGCCCGCAGGCGTCCGTCGGCCACCGCCCGCGCCGCGGTGTGCCGGGCGAGCGCGGAGTAGAGGTCGACGCTGTCGAGGTCGACAGCCGAGATGGCCCGCAGGTGCGCGGCCACCGTGCCCGCGTCGCCGCGGGCGACCGGTCCGGTCAGCGCGGCACTGCCGGAGTCGAGCGCGTTGTCGAGCGCGGCCTGCAGCAGCGGGCGCAGCGTGCCCGCCGGGTCGGCCACCCCGGCTCGGGTCAGCAGGTCACGGGCATCGGCGACCAGGGTGACCAGGTGGTTGGCGCCGTGCGCCAGCCCGGCGTGGTAGAGGTCTCGGTCGGTCTCGCCGACGTGCAGCGGCACCCCGCCGAGCTCGCGCACCAGAGCGTCTGCCATGTCGAGGTTCGCCGGGTCGGCGGTGACGCCGAACCTGGTTCCGGCCAACCGGTCGAGGTCGCGGGCGGTTCCGGTGAAGGTCATCGCCGGGTGCACCGCCATGGTCAGGGCGCCGTCGGCCGCGGCCGGGGCGAGCACGGCCACCCCGTGCCGACCACAGGTGTGTGCCACGACCTGGTCGTCGCGAAACCCGGTGCTGCGGGCAACGCCCTGCACCAGACCGGGCAGCGTGTCGTCCGGGACGGCCAGCAGAACGAGGTCGGCCCGCTCGATGACGGCAGCCACCGGTTCAAGCGGCACACCGGGAAGCAGGTCGGCGGCGCGCGCCTGGCTGGCGTCGGACACGCCGTGCGCGCCGACGACGTCGTGGCCCCGGGCTCGCAGTGCGGCGGCCAGGACGGCCCCGACTCGTCCGGCGCCGATCACGCCGACCCGACGTGGGGCAAGGCGTGCCTGAGCAGATGTGGTCATGTGGTCCAGCCCTTCGCGCTCCAGTCCATGGCGGTACCGGTCGTCGTGCTGACGGCACGAGTGTACCCGCCCGCGACAGGGGCGGGCCTGGTTGCCCACAGGAGCCCGTGCGCGGAGCAGGCCCGTCACGGTGCGCTCTGGGTTGTGCGCGACGCTGTCGCGGTGCAGGGCAAGTCGTCCTGGCTACTCGGACGCCGCCTTGACGCCGTGCCTAGTCGGGCGTGGGCACGTCCCCGTCACCGGGTGCGGGATCGTCGGTATCACTGGGCGCCGCCGGGTCGGGCTGGCCTGACATCCACCGCAGGGGCGCAGCCGTCGCCATGGCCGTACGGGCCCGCAGCGCCTGCTCGTCGGCCACGGTGCGCGCGGTCGCTGCGTCCTGGTGCAAGCCGAGAACGCTTACCGGACCCGGGGCGACGTCGACGGACACCGTCGCCACGTCCAGCCGCCGCTGCCACGGACCCTGCGTCAGGTGCACGCTCTGGGTGCGCGCATGCGGCACCAGGGCGATGCGGCGAACGAGCCTGCCGCGCCGAACCGCGAAGAACTGCTCGTTGGCAGCGACCGCGAGCTGACGCGACTGGATCGGTGCCCGGACGCGTACCCGCGCGGGTGCCGACGTCCACTCCAGCCCGCTCGTGTCGAGACCCGGCAGCACGCGAGCAACGACCGCCTCGGCCACTGGACGCGGCGCGACGGGCAGCAGCACGCCTGCGCTGGCGCCTCCCTGCTGCTCGTCGCCGCTCGAGGCACCGGCGACGGTGATCTTCACCCGTACCCAGTCCTTCGACCGCCACAGCAGCGGCTGTTCGTACTCGACCGCGTGCACGCGACCCGGCGGGACGGTCTGGGCCTGCGTCGAGGTGAGTCCGCTGCGCAGGCGCAGCCCGTCCGGCGACTCCGCGACCGTGAAGCCGAAGTAGCGAACGAACTCCCCGAAGGCGGCGAAGATCGGTACGCCACCGGTGATGAGCAGCGCGAAGAGCCCGACCGCCCCCTCGGACAGCACGGCCACGACCACGATGAGCACCGTCGCGAGCACGCCGACCAAGGTGGTGGACGAGCGCAGCAACGAGACGATCAGGTCTCGGGTGGGCACCGTGACGATCACGTTCTGCGGGGCGGTGCCGGCGTCGGGACGCAGCCCGGCCGCGCGGGCGAGAACCTCGTCGCGGAACGCCTGCGCCGAAGCCATGGTCAGGTACTGCAGGGTGACCCGGGAGTCGCCCGCCCCGGCGACCTCGACCTTGACCTCAGCCATGCCCACCACGCGGGCAAGCAGCGGCTGGTTGACGTCGACCGACTGCAGACGCGAGAGAGCCAGGCGACGCTGCTGCTTCGTGAGCACCCCGGAGTCGACGCGCAGGTCGCCGCTGGAGTCGAAGTAGTACGTGAGCCGGCTCCACGACAGGTAGGCGAACCCGGCGATCGCGAGAGCCAGCACGGCCAGCAGGGCCAGACCGCCCAGCAGCAGCCACCACCACGCGACGCCGATGTCGCCGACCCACTGCCCGGCACCGGACTGGGCGACCATCACGACGCCCACACCCAGCAGGGCCGGGATCGAGCGCAGCACCGTGACCAGCACGGTGAGCGGGTGTGTGTGCGCCGGCTCGGTCGTCGTCGCCGGCACCGGTGCCGGGACTGCCTCGGTGCTCACAGACCGGCTGACCGCTGCTCACCGACGGCGGAGAGCCGGTCGCGCAGCTCGGCGGCGTCGGCGGGCGTGAGCCCGGGGATCGCGGCGTCCGAGGTCGCAGCCGCGGTGTGCAGCTGGACGGTGGTGATGCCGAGCCACCGGTCGATCGGCCCGGCCGTCACGTCCACGAGCTGCATGCGTCCGTACGGGACGATGACCAGGCGGCGGAAGAGGATGCCGCTGGTCACGAGCAGGTCGTCGGTCCGCTCGCAGTAGCCGTAGGAGCGCACGCGGCGCCCGATCAGCCACCAGGCCCAGACGAAGATGACCAGCCCGATCACTGCGATCAGCGCAGGAACCCAGCCTGGGGCCGGTGTCACCCAGGTGATCGCGACCAGGATGGCGACGATCGGGCTGAGCGTCAGTGCGAGCACCAGCCGACGTGCGGTGATCAGCTTCGGCGAGACCCGTACCCAGGGCTCAGCCGGTGGGGCGAAGACCCCGTCGACGCTGGTCAGAGCAGGCCCTTCGCGGTCAACCACTCGTTTGCGACGTCGTCGGACTCGCGCAGCTCGATGTCGGTCTGCACGTTCCACTCCAGCAGGTCTTCGGTGGTGATCTGCGCGCTCAGCTCGTTCAGGTCGTCAGCCAGCATGTCGCCGTAGGCGTCCAGGACCTCGGTGCGCACGATCGGCGCGATGTTGTCTGCGGAGAAGAGACCCTGGTCGTCTTCGAGCACCTTGAACCCCTCCGTCTCGATCTGCGGGGCCGTGGTGTTCCAGATCACTGCGTCGACCTCTTCGGCCGCCAGCGCCTCACCCAGCAGCGGGCCGAACTCCAACGTGACGGTGTCGGCGAACTCGATGCCGTAGATCGCCGGATCGGTCAGGCCGAGGTAGCACTGCGGGCGCTCGAAGCACTGCGCCGAGGCGCCGAACACCAGGCCGGCACCGGCGGTGTCGGAGATCGTGGTGGCGTCGAGGTCGCCTCGCACGACGTAGGCGTTGCCGTCCACGGCAGGGCTGTACTCGAGCAGCGTGGCGCCGATGCCCTCGAAGAAGGGGGCGAGGGTGGCGCTGACCTCGGCTGGGTCTGCCGACGCCTCCGCGTCCGGTACGAGCTGGGCCTGAGCGCTGCCGATGTAGTCGATGATCAGGTCGAGCTCACCGGTCTCGATGCCGGCGACGGCCTCGTCGCGGAAGCCCGCTTCGGTGAGGATCTCGACGTCGTAGCCCTTGGCCTGCAAGTACTGCCCATACGCCTCGGCGATGGTGACCGACTCGCTGAAGGCCTGGCCGCGCACCTTGATGGTCGGGCCCTCGGGGGCTGCAGCCTCGGTGCCCGCCGCGTCGTCGGTCGGCTCGGTGGAGTCGCCGTCGTCGCTGCCGCACGCCGCGAGGGCGAGTCCGAGCAGAGCGACGGGCAGCATGAGGCGGGCGGTACGAGTACGCATGATGGGGATTCCTTCGTCCTAGGAAGCTCGGATGGTCGACAGCCTGCGGACGCCCTGCGGCAGGACGACCCGTTCGAGCAGACCGAACGCCAACCCGGTTGCAGCCGCAAGGGTAGCGACAAGAATCGCTCCGCCGACAAGAAGCGTGTCGTTGTTCTGGCCCAGGCCGTCGCGCACGTAGCGGCCCATGCCGTCACCGCCGAGAAAGGCCCGGATGGGTTCGGTGGCCACCACCTGCACCGCCGACACCCGGATGCCGGCGAACACCAGCGTCGCCGCCAGCGGCGCCTCGACCGTGAGAAGCACGCGGCGGTCGGAGAATCCCATGGCGTGGGCAGCGTCCACCGTGCCGCTGGGCACTCCCTGGATCGCGGTGTAGGTGTTGAGGTAGATCGGTGGCAACGCGAGCAGCAGCAAGGCGATGAAGATCGGCCACGGCTCGAACCCCCAGCCGTTGACCAGCGAGATCGGCACCAGCAGGCCGGCGATCGCGAACGTGGGGACGGCGCGGCTGAGCGTGACGATCCAGGTCACGCTCAGCTCGCCCTTGCCGTGGTGGGCCAGCCAGGCGGCCAGCGGCACGGCAACGGCGATCGCGACGGCCACCACCACGGCGCAGAGCACGACGGTCTCCTGCAGGGACGCGAGGATGCCGTCCGGACCGGTCCACGTGGCCGGGTCGGACAGCCACTCCCACAGACCGATGTCGCGAGGGACGGCAGCTTGGCGCGCCAGGCCACTCATCGGCCCACCGCCTGCGCGGCACGCTTCGCCCGCGTCCACGGGGTGACGGCCCGGCCGAGCCACAGGATGAGCACGTCGAGCGCGAGGGCCAGCAGTACCGAGAGCACGGCGCCGACCGTCATGGGGGTCCAGAACCCTCGGCGCAGCCCGTCCAGGATCAGCCGGCCGAGGCCACCTTGGCCGATGATGGCGGCGACGGTGAGCAGGCCCACCGTCGACACGGTGGCGATGCGGATGCCGGTGATGATCGACGGCATGGCCAGCGGCAGCTCGACCGACCACACCCGCCGTGCCGGAGTGAGACCCATCGCGTTCGCGGAGTCGACGACCGCCTCGGGCACCGAGCGGAAGCCCTCGATGATGTTGGTGACCAGGATCAGCAGCGTGTAGCTGGCCAGCGGGATCACGGTGCTCAGCCGGCTGAACCCGAACACCGGCACGAGCAGCGCGAACAGCGCCACCGACGGCAGCGTGTAGAGAAAGCCGGTGAACCCGGTGATCGCGTTCGTGGCCCACGACCTGCGCAGGGCCAAGGCCGCCAGCGGGGCCGAGATGGCCAGTCCCACAGCCACCGACAGCAACGTCAGCTCGAGGTGCTGAAGAAGCGCAGCGGCGATGTCGTCGGCCTGGTCGACGACATAGTCCCAGCGGATGATCGGGTTGCGGTCCTGCGCCGCGACGCTCGACCGCCTGCGCCGCTGACACCACGCTGGGCACGGTCACACCGCGGAGCCGGGCCGGGTGTCGGCCAGGCCGAGCTCGGCGCGGATGGCTTCGAGGGTGACCACGCCCCCGAAGCGTCCGTCGTCGTCGATGACGGCTACCGAGGTGTTCGAGTTCATGATCACCTCCATGGCGTTGCGCAGGGTGCTGGCCGGCGTGACACGTCCCGCGGCCGGGTACCGCGGCACACGCGCGAGGTCGGCGCCCTCGGCCAGGTCGGAGCCGTCGACCCAGCCGACGAACCGGCCGGAGTCGGTGAGGCCCAGCCACTCGCTTCGGTAGTCGCGCATCACCGCGCGCGCCTGGTCGAGAGGCGAGGCCAGGTCGAGCACCGGGCCCTGCTCGAACGGCAGCTGGCTCACGGTCGACAGCTGAAGCCGCTTCACGCCGCGGTCGTCACCGACGAACTCCTCGACGAACGCGTTGGCCGGTGCACGCAGCAGCTCGTCGGGGGTGGCGTACTGCTCCAAGATGCCACCGACGTTGAGCAGCGCGATGCGGTCGCCCAGCTTCAGCGCCTCGTCGATGTCGTGGGTGACCAGCACGATCGTCTTGTGCACGCGCTCTTGAAGGCTGAGCAGCTCGTCCTGGAGCCGGCTGCGCACGATCGGGTCGACCGCGCCGAACGGCTCGTCCATGAGCAGGACGGGCGGATCGGCGGCCAGCGCGCGGGCCACACCCACCCGCTGCTGCTGACCGCCGGAGAGCTCGTCGGGATAGCGGTCCAGCATGTCGTCGTCGAGCCCGACGAGGGCGGTGAGCTCGGCGATGCGCTCGTCGATGCGTTCCTTGCCCCAGCCGAGCGTCTTGGGCACGGTGGCGATGTTCGCCCCGATCGTGCGGTGCGGGAACAGACCCACCTGCTGGATGACGTACCCGATCTCGCGTCGCAGCTCGGTGACCGGTTGGTGCGTGACGTCGGTGCCGCCGATGGTGATGGTGCCCGACGTCGGTTCGATCAGCCGGTTGATCATGCGCAGGGTGGTGGTCTTGCCGCATCCCGAGGGGCCGATCAGCGCGACGATGGACCCGCCCGGTATCGAGACGCTCAGCGAGTCGACTGCCGGCGGGGCGCTCGGGCCGAACTGCTTGGTGAGCTTGTCCAGGGTGATGCCGAGAGCGCTCATCGGGTGGCTCCTGTCGCGCCGCTGTCTGTGTCGCTCGGAAGCTGCAGTGCCCGCTCCAGCAGCAGGGCCGCGACCAGCACGCACGTGGCGCCCAGCGCGCCACCGAGGGCCCACAGCACGTGGTCGCGTCCGTAGTCGGTACCTACCCGGTCGAGGCCGACGGCGGCGAGACCGAGGTAACCGCCGACCATCAGCGCACCGAACATCGACCCGGCCTTGGCCAGCGCGACGAACCGGCCCATCATCAGGGCGTCACCGGGCTGCTCGGGACGGTCTCCGCTCACCCATGCCCGAACCCGCCGGGTGGCGACGACGATGAGCGCAGCAAGGAAGAGCAGCAGACCGATGCTCACCCACGACACGCGTGGGAGCCCCGAGCCGAGCCGGTCGCTCAAGCCCGCGAGGCTGAAGCCGACCACGAGCCCAGTGATCCCCGCGACCAGCAGGGTCGGGGGTCTCGTGGGGGTCATCGGGTCGGGCAGCCCCGGCTCAGCCGGGGAGCAGCAGGTAGTGCTCGGTCTTGCGCACGCCGTCCTTGCCCACTGCTTTCGCGAGCTGGCCCACCTGACCGAGCCCGGGGATGTCGAAGTCGGGGTCGATCTCGGCCCACGGGTGCAGCACGAATCCGCGTTCGGCGATCAAGGGGTGCGGGACGACCAGGTCGGGCTCGTTCACCCGCTCCGACCCGACAGCCAGCACGTCCACGTCCAGCGTGCGCGGGCCCCATCGCTCCTTGCGGTCGCGGCCGTACGCGTCCTCGACGGCGAGAGCCCGCTCGACCAGGGTGCGCGCTGCCAGCATGGTGTCGAGCGTCAGCACCGCGTTGAGGAAGGCCGGCTGCCCGTCCGGGCCGCCGACGGCGTCGGTCTCGTACACCTGCGAGACGGCGACCGGCACGATGTCGGGCGTCTCGGTCAACGTGTCGACCGCGGCCTGCAGGTACTCCAGCCGGTCGCCGAGGTTGCTGCCGAGCCCGAGCGCCACGCGCCGGATGGGACGCAGCTCGCCGGTCAGGGTGTCGGCATCGATCACGAATGGGTTGGGAACCGAGGTCACGCGCGGGCCCTCCGGATGGTCACGGCTATGTCGTCGAACGGCGCCGGGACCGGCGCCGAGGGTTTGTGCACGGTCACCTCAACGGCGGTGACCCTCTCGTGGACGAGAACAGCGTCGCAGATGAGCTGGGCGAGCCGCTCGAGCAGAGCGACCGGCTCCCCTTCCACGATCTGCAGGACGGACTGTGCGACGTCACCGTAGTCGACGGTGTCGTTCACCTTGTCCGAGAGCGCGGCGGGTCGGGTGTCGAGCTCCATGGTGACGTCGACCAGGAACGTCTGCCCCATCCGACGCTCGGACTCCATCACGCCATGGCGGCCGTAGCCGCGCAGCCCGCGCAGCAGAACCCGGTCGGCAGCAACCGCGGACACCTCGCTCACGGCAGCGAGGGTAGTCCCCGCTGCCGACCCCGCGGGCCTGGCGCTCATCCGCGCACCCATCGGGCCGCGACCCGGACGGCGTCATGGGCGGGGCGCACCTCGTGCACCCGCACGCCCCACGCGCCGGCCGCCGCGGCCAGTGCCGTCACCGCTGTGGTGGCGTCCTCGCGCTGCTCGACGGGCCGCGGGTCGTCACCGTCGCGCAGCAGGTCACCGAGGAACGACTTGCGCGACGCCGCCACGAGCACCGGGAGCCCCAGGTCGACCAGCACATCGAGGCGGTTCAGCAGGGCCCAGTTGTGCTCGGGGAGCTTGGCGAAGCCGAGCCCGGGGTCGAGCACGAGGTTGCTCTCGTCGACGCCGGCCGCGAGCGCGGCGTCGGCCCGGGCAGCCAGGTGGTCCCGCACCGCCATGACCACGTCTGCGTAGTCGGTGCGGGTCTGCATGTCGACCGACGGACCGCGCCAGTGCATGAGCACGACCGGCACCCCCCGCTCGGCCACCGTGGCGAGCATGGTGGGGTCGGCCAACCCGCCGGAGACGTCGTTGACCAGGGCTGCACCGGCGTCGAGGGCGGCGGCGGCCACATCGGCGCGCATCGTGTCGATGCTGACCGTGACCCCCGTTCGCGCCAGACCCTGCACCACCGGCAGCACGCGCCGCCGCTCCTCCGCCGCGTCGGGGCGGGCGGCCCCGGGACGCGTCGACTCCCCGCCCACGTCGACGAGGTCGGCGCCGGCGGTCACGAGGTGCGCGCCGTGCGCGACGGCGCGGGCGGCGTCGGCGAACTGGCCGCCGTCGCTGAACGAGTCCGGGGTCACGTTCACCACGCCCATGACGACGCACCGGCCGGGCCGGGGCAGGGACTGCCTCGTCACGAGCCGAGGATCAGCGACATCGCCTCGGCGCGAGAGCTCGGGTCGAGCAGCTGGCCCCGGACCGCGCTCGTGACGGTGCGTGCACCCGGCTTGCGCACGCCGCGCATCGACATGCACAGGTGCTCGCAGTCGAGCACGACGATGACGCCGCGGGGTCGCAGGATGTCGACCATCGAGTCGGCGATCTGGCACGTCAAGCGTTCCTGCACCTGCGGACGCCGGGCGAACACCTCGACGAGGCGGGCCAGCTTGGAGATGCCGGCGATGCGTCCGTCGTCCGAGGGGATGTAGCCGACGTGCGCCTCACCGTGGAACGGCACCAGGTGGTGCTCGCACATCGAGTACGTCTCGATGTTCTTCACCAGAACCATCTCGTCGTGGCCCAGCTCGAACGTGGTGGTGAGAACATCCTGCGGCTGCTGGCGCAGGCCGGCGAACACCTCTTCGTAGGCGCGGGCCACCCGCCCCGGTGTGTCGCGCAAGCCGTCGCGCTCGGGGTCCTCGCCGATGGCCAGCAACAGCTCACGGACGGCGGCTTCGGCCCGGTCGAGGTCGAAGGGCTGACTCACTGCCCGCTCGCCTCGCTGCGCGACACCGCCGGGGCGTCCTCGCCGACCGGCTGGTGGTCGGCCGCCGGCTCGTGGCCGTTGGGCTGGTGGCCGTTCATGCCGGCCGCCCTCTCCTTCTTGCTGAGCACCGGCGGTTGGTCGGACGGCACGCGCGTGGACGAGCCGGTCCACGCCGGGCGCGGGTCGCGGCGCAGGGCAGGCTCGAAGACCGCCTCCACCTGGGCGCGGTCGAGCGTCTCGTGCTCGAGAAGCTCGGTGACCAGCGAGTCGAGCACGTGCCGGTTCTCCGCGAGGATGTCGAAGGCCTCCTGGTGGGCCGTCTCGATCAGCACGCGCACCTCCTCGTCCACCACGGCGGCGACCTGCTCGGAGTAGTCGCGCTCATGGCCGATGTCGCGGCCGAGGAAGGGCTCGCCGCCTTCGGAGCCGAACTTGATGGCGCCCAGCCGCTCGGTCATGCCGTACTGCGTCACCATGCGCCGCGCCAGCGATGTCGCCTTCTCGATGTCGTTGGCTGCTCCCGTGGTCGGGTCGTGGAACACGAGCTCTTCGGCGGCTCGCCCGCCCATCATGTAGGCGAGCTGGTCGAGCATCTCGTTGCGCGTCGTGGAGTACTTGTCTTCTTCCGGAAGCACCATCGTGTACCCGAGGGCCCGTCCGCGCGGCAGGATCGTCACCTTCTGCACCGGAGCCGTGTGCGGCAGCACCGCGGCCACCAGGGCGTGGCCGCCCTCGTGGTAGGCGGTGATCTTCTTCTCCAGCTCGTTCATCAGCCGCGAGCGCTTCTGCGGCCCGGCGATCACCCGGTCGATGGCCTCGTCCATGGCGTCGGCGTCGACGGTCTGCTGACCCCGCCGGGCGGCGAGCAGCGCCGCCTCGTTCAGCACGTTGGCCAGGTCGGCGCCGGTGAAACCGGGGGTTCGCCGCGCCACGCCCTTGAGGTCGACGTCGGGCTCCAGCGGCTTGCCCTTGGCGTGCACGTCGAGGATGGCGCGGCGGCCCTCCAGGTCGGGCGCCTCCACCGGGATCTGCCGGTCGAAGCGGCCCGGGCGCAGCAGCGCGGGGTCGAGCACGTCCGGCCGGTTGGTCGCGGCGATGAGGATGACGTTGGTGTTGGCGTCGAAGCCGTCCATCTCCACCAGCATCTGGTTCAGCGTCTGCTCCCGCTCGTCGTGCCCGCCGCCCATGCCGGCGCCGCGGTGGCGTCCGACGGCGTCGATCTCGTCGATGAAGATGATCGCCGGGGCGTTCTCCTTGGCCTGCTCGAACAGGTCGCGCACCCGCGAGGCACCGACGCCGACGAACATCTCGACGAAGTCCGAGCCAGAGATGGAGTAGAACGGGACGCTGGCCTCACCGGCCACGGCGCGCGCGAGCAGCGTCTTGCCAGTGCCTGGCGGGCCGTAGAGCAGCACGCCCTTGGGGATCTTCGCGCCCAGCGCGACGAACTTGGACGGCTCGGCGAGGAACTCCTTGATCTCTTGGAGCTCCTCGATGGCCTCCTCGCAGCCGGCCACGTCGACGAAGGTGGTCTGCGGCATGTCCTTGGTGACCATCTTCGCCTTGGACTTGCCGAACTGCATGACCCGGCTGCCGCCGCCCTGCACCTGGTTGAGGAAGAAGAGGAGGAGCAGGCCGAGCAGCAGGAACGGGAACAGCGCCCCGAGGATCGTCGACCACACGCTGGGGGTGGGCACCTCGACGTCGTAGCCCTCCGGCAGCGCACCGGAGTCGGCCTGCTGCTGAAGCTGCGCGCCGATGTCGGTCTGCTGGCCGTCGACGTAGGAGGCGCGGATCTGGTCGCCGTCCTTGAGTGTGAGCTGCAGCTCTTGCTGGTCACCGGTGATGATCTTGGCCGACTTGACGTTCGCGGCGTCGATCTCGGCGATCGCCGTGGAGGTGTCGACCTGCTCGAACCCGCCGCGTCCGGAGATGACCTGCGTGGCGATGACGAAGCCCAGCAGGGCGAGCGCGACCCAGAGCAGCGGGCCGCGCGTGAGTCTCTTGAGTGTCATGAGCACAAGACCGGCTGCCAGCCGGGCTCGACGGTCCTTTCAGTGCGTGCGGGGGTTCGACGGTACACCGCAGGCCCGCAGGCTGCCGCGCTGTCGATCTGCCACGAAGACAACGATCGGCGCACCGCTGGTGTTCCGCCCTCACGACCCTCGCGGTGTCGTCAGGAGTACACCTCGGGCCGAAGCGTGGCGACGCAGCGCAGGTTGCGGTACCTCTCGTCGAAGTCGAGCCCGTAGCCGACGACGAAGTCGTTGGGGATGTCGAAGCCGACGTAGCGCACGTCCAGCGGCATGCGGGCGGCCTCCGGCTTGCGCAGCATGGCGACGATCTCCAGCGACGCCGGGTTGCGCGAGCGCAGGTTGCTCATCAGCCACGACAGCGTCAGCCCGGTGTCGATGATGTCTTCGACCACCAGCACGTCCCGGCCGGTGATGTCGGTGTCGAGATCCTTCAGGATGCGCACGACGCCGCTCGACCTCGTGCCCGAGCCGTAGGACGACACGGCCATCCAGTCCATGCCGACGTGGCCGGTGAAGCAACGCGCGAGGTCGGCCATCACCATGACCGCACCCTTGAGCACCCCGACGAGCAGCACCTCGCGCCCGGCGTAGTCGCGTTCGATCTGGGCCGCGAGCTCGGCGGCCCGGGTCTGTATCTGCTCCTCGGTGAGCAGAACCTTGGACAGGTCGGCCTCGACGTCGGGTGCGTCCACGGGCGAGAGCCTGCCACGGATCGCTGGCACCGGCGGGCTGCGGGTCAAGTGCTGCCGACTCATGTGCTCCGGGTCAGGTAGAGCCGACCGCCGGCGCGCTGCGCCCGCACGCGTCCGGGCAGGTCGATGCTCATGCCGGCCGAGTCGTCCATGACGAGCGTGTCGAGGGCGCTCACGTGACCGGCCGTGAGGTCGGATGCAGGGGCACCTGCGCTCAGCGCAGCCCAGCGCAGCACCCGGGTGCGGATCGCCCTCGGTAGCGCCGAGAGCCCGACGGCATCGACGCCGGTCGTCCTCTCGCGGTCGGCGGCGACGGTCGCGGGAGCGGTGACCAGTGCCGGCACCTGCGTCCGCGCCCACTCGTCCAGGGCGTCGGCGTCGTCGCGGAGCAAGTCGGCGCTGCGGGCCAGAGCCGCACCGATGCCGGGACCGAGGTCGGCCTCGAGCAGCGGCAGCACGTCGTGGCGCACCCGCACGCGGGCGAAGGCCCGGTCGAGGTTGTGCGGGTCGTCCCACGGCGCCATCCCACCCGCAGCAGCCATCGCGTCGGCAGCCGCGGCCACCGTCGCGCGCCCCAGGGCGAGGAAGGGCCGCCGGTAGATGCCGGCCACCGACGCCATGCCGGCCAGGGAGCGGCTGCCCGAGCCGCGCGCGAGGCCGAGCAGCACTGTCTCGGCCTGGTCGTCGCGGGTGTGCGCGAGCAGCACGGCCTGTGCGCGCACTGCCCGGGCGGCGCGGGCGAGCGCGTCGTACCGGGCGCGGCGGGCGGCCCCCTCCGGTCCGCCGCCACCGTCCACCGTCACGTGCGCGATGCTCACCGGCTCGGCGCCGAGGCGCGTGGCCGCCGCGGCCACCGCCCGGGCGCGCTGCGTCGAGCCTGGTTGCAGGCCGTGGTCGACCGTGACGGCACCCACGGCGACCCCCATGCGAGGCGCCGCGAAGCAGGTGGCGCCGAGCAGGGCCAGCGAGTCGGGGCCGCCCGACACCGCTACCAGCACGCGGGGGCGCGGGTGCCCCACGAGATCACGCAGCGCGCGGCGCACCGCGGTGCGGCAGTCGGCGACCTCGAGCGCAGGGCCCACGGACCGCTCAGCCGTGCACGCGGGTGACCCAGGCGTCCGGCTTCTGGATCTCGTCCGGCGAGGGCAGCAGGTCGGCGCTCGTCCACACGGCGTTGAAGCCCTCGATGCCCACTTTGTCCTGCACGCCACGGACGAACGCGGCCCCGTCGCGGTACTGGCGCATCTTCGCCTCCAGCCCCAGCAGCCGCCGCAGGATGCGGCTCAGCCCGATGGCGGAGTCGCGACGCTTGGAGAACCGCGCCCGGATGGTCGCGACGCTGGGCACCACGTCGGGCCCGACGTCGTCCATCACCACGTCGGCATGCCCCTCCAGCAGCGACATCACCGCCGACAGCCGGTTGACCACCTCGCGCTGCTCCTCCGACTGCACGATGTCGAGCAAGGACGGGCCGTCGGAGCCGGGACGTGCGACGTCGCCGATGGTGCGGGCGGCACCGATGATGCGGCCCAGCAGCTCGCCGAGGTCGAGGGGGGTGGCCCCGATGACGAGGTCGATCTCGCCGCGGACGTGCTCGCGCATCCAGGGCACGGCGCTGAACTGCACCCGGTGGGTCTCCTCGTGCAGGCAGACCCACATGCGAAAGTCTTCCGGAAGCACGCCGAGCTGGCGCTCGACCTCCACGATGTTCGGGGCCACGAGCAGCAGCCGTCCCTGCACCTCGGGCTCGTCGTCAGTCGGCAGCAGGAATGGGTCGTACTGGCCGAGCACCTTGCTCGCCAAGAAACCCAGCATGAGGCCGAGCTCGACCCCGGTGAGCCGTTTGCCCACGATGTCGAACGGGCTCGGACCCTTCTTCTTCTCCCGCAGCCGACCCATCACGGGCGTCAGCAGCACCTGGAAGGCGTCGGCGTTGGCCTGGGCCCAACCTGCGCGGTCGACGACGACCACCGGGGACGTCCCGGCCGGTGCCTGCAGACCGGTGTGCGCGGAGACGAACTCCTCGGCGGCGGCGGCATGCGCACGCAGCTGGGAGACCGTCTGCTCGGTCTCCTCCGGGGTCAGCGACGGACCCGACCCGGCGATGCGGCGCGCAGTCGTGACAGCGAGGCCCCAGTCGACCATGTCGAGTCGTGGATCGGGATCGGCCATCACGCCGACAAAGGTACGTGGGATGCGCCAGACTGTGCCGCCGGAGCCCGGCATGGGTCGGTGCGCGCGAACCGGTGGAGAGGGAGCCCATGGGCGACACGAGCGAGTTCAACGTCACCATCGAGATTCCGGCCGGCAGCCGGAACAAGTACGAAGTCGATCACGACACCAACCGGATCAAGCTCGACCGCCGACTGTTCACCTCCACCCGCTACCCGCACGACTACGGGTTCATCGACGACACTCTCGGCGAGGACGAAGACCCGCTGGACGCCCTGGTGCTGCTGGACGAGCCCACGTTCCCCGGCTGCCTCATCCGCTGCCGTGCGATCGGCATGTTCCGGATGAAGGACGAGAAGGGCGGGGACGACAAGGTGCTCTGCGTGCCGGTCGACGACCCACGCATGGAGCACATCCGCGACATCCACCACGTCCCCGACTTCGACCGGCTGGAGATCCAGCACTTCTTCGAGGTCTACAAGGAGCTCGAGCCGGGCAAGTCGGTGGAGGGCGCGATCTGGGTCGGCCGCTCGGCGGCCGAGGCCGAGATCAAGGCGTCCTACGAGCGCGAGCAGGAGCGCCTGGCCGCCGGCGGCGGCCACTGAGTCCAGCGCGACCGCCGGGCAACCTCGCCCCTCGGCACCCTCACGACGCCAGGTTGGCCGACCGTGGCTCCGGCGCGAGGGCCGGTTCACCATCCTCGGCTGCAGGAGGCCGACCACGCGGCGCACTGGAGAACCAGCGCAGAGTGACAAGCAGGCCGCCGACTCCCCAGGCCAGCACCACAGCCATCTGCGGCCAGGCCACGACCCACCCGGACGCGTCCGCGGCCATGGCATCGGTGAACGCGTTCACCGCGTGCCGCAGCGGGAACACATAGCTGAGCACGTCCAACCAGCGCGGGAACTCGGCTCCGACGATGAATATGTCGCTGAAGAACGACAGGGTGATCAGGCTGCCGAGGCAGATGGCCAGAGCCGACTGGGCGCCGCGCACCAGTGACACCACGGCCATGCCGAGCGCGGTGAAGCAGACCACGGTGACCACCAGCACGAACAGGGCGCTCGGCCAGCTGGAGGGCACGGTGACGCCGTAGACGGGGACAGCCAACAGGTACACGGCCAGCAGCGTCAGCAGGGCGAGCCATACTGATGAGACCGCCCGACCGCCGAAGATCGCCCAGGTGGGCAGCGGCGTTCCCGCCCACCGCTTGAGCACTCCCTGGTCACGCGCCTCGGCCAGTCCTTGCGGCATGTTGACGTAGGAGATCACCGCTGCTCCATAGATCGTCATGCTGGCGGCCACGGTCTGGGCCACCTCGAGTCGGAACACGGGGTCATCGGCGGCGAACACCGTCGGAAGGAGCATGACGAACAAGGCCGGGAAGGCGATGCCGAAGAATGGCGAGCTCCAGTCGCGCCACTGAACCGCGTTGGCGTGCCGTAGCTGGTCGGACACCAGCGCGCTCGGGGACGGACGGCCCGCCCGGCGCGGACGCGCGTCCGGACCCGACACCAGCCTCGTCGCCGCCGACTCCTCCACCGACCGGCTCTCGGGGGGGCCACCGGACTCAGCGCGTGCGGTCTCTCGACGTATCCCCCACAAGGCCAGCAGCGCGCCGACCACCCCCCAGACGACGATCACGGCAAGGTGGTCGAGGTAGAGACCGCTGGTGTCGATGAACGGGTTGAACGCATCCCCGAGCGCGTTCACGAGGTGTTTGAGCGGGAAGAACCAGCCGATCGTGGCCAGCCACTCGGGCAGCTCGCCGACCACGAACATGTCGGACAGAAAGGCCAGCGGGATCACGATCCCGTTCGCGATGGCGATGGCTGCCTGGGCCGACGGCGCCAGGGCGGCGACGGCCAGGCCGAGCGCACTGAACGACATCGCCGCCACGACGATCGTGACCAGCGCGGCAGGCATGCGCTCCCACAGGATCTGCAGGTCGTAGACGAGCACACCGATGGCGAGCAGCACCGTGACCGCGACGAAAGCGAGCAATGTGCCCGCCAGCACACGCCCACCGAGCAGCACCCACCACGGCAACGGACTGCCGGTGAAGCGTTTGAGCACGCCGTTGAAGCGGATCTCGGCGAAGCCGATGGCGAGGAACGAGAACGTGGCCATGGCGATACCGAAGGACGCGAACGCAGGGGCCAAGAACTGCGAGACACGCACCCCGGACCGAACGTCAATCGTCTCGTTGCCCACGAACGCGGCAAGGATGACGAAGAAGACCACTGGAAAGGCCAACGCGAAGAACAGCACGACGGGTGTGCGGGCAACCCCGACGAGCTCGTGAGAGGTCTGCCGACCCAGCAGCCCACCCGTGGTCGCGCTCACCCGGGCGTCCCCGGGGTCGCGGTTCGCTCGACCACATCGGTGAGGTCGAGGTAGACATCCTCGAGGCTCGGCCGAGTCAGACTCAGATCGGCCAGCTCCACCTTGGTGGCCATGGCCCATTCGGTCAGCGCGTGCACGTCGGCCGTCGGCTGCACCGACCGCACCTCCACCGTGGAGCCGGCGACCCGGCGCGCTGTTCCCATCTCGGGGAGGCCGTCGAGCTGCACGCCATCCGGCAGCCGGAACGACACAACGGTCTCGGCCCCGGCGAGGGCCGCGAGCTGCTCGGGAGT
The DNA here is from genome assembly GCA_963714455.1 of uncultured Actinomycetota bacterium. Classification (GTDB taxonomy): domain Bacteria; phylum Actinomycetota; class Actinomycetes; order Jiangellales; family Jiangellaceae; genus CAVQGZ01. Next base: position 58,876 of record CAVQON010000020.1, on the reverse strand, counting down.
GCCCTCAGCCACGATACGGCCGCGGTTGAAGACGATGACCCGGTCAGCCAGGTGCTCCGCCTCGTCCATGTAGTGCGTCGTGAGCAGGATCGTGGCACCCAGGTCGCGCAGAGCGTCGACGAGGTCCCAGGCGCGACGCCGCGCGGACGGGTCGAAGCCGGTGGTGGGCTCGTCCAGGAACAGGACGTCGGGGTTGCCGACGATTCCCAGCCCGAGGTCGAGGCGACGTCGCTGACCGCCCGACAGGGTCTTGACCCGCGCGTCAGCCTTGTCCTCGAGCCCGACCATGGCGACCACGTCGGCCACAGGTCGGGGGTGCGGGTAGAACCCGGCTTGCAGCCGCAACAGCTCGAGGACCGTGAACTGCTCCTCGAACCCGGCCTCCTGAAGCACGATGCCGATGCGCTCACGCAGGGCGCGCCCACCGGTCGCCGGGTCCATGCCCAGCACCCGCACATCACCGGCATCTCGGCGGCGGTAGCCCTCGACGATCTCGACGGAGGTGGTCTTGCCCGCCCCGTTGGGCCCGAGGATGGCCACGACCTCTTGCTCGTGCACCGCCCAGCTCACATCGTCCACAGCGCGAAGCTCGCCGTAGGCCTTGCACAGGTTGTTCACCTCGATGATGGGCACAACCGTGTCTACCGCCGGTGGTGCGGGCTCGTCAGGGCCGAACGTCAGTCAGCATCCGGACGTGCCCGAGTCGTCCAGTCGTAGATCACCGACGTTCGCATGACGAGGTCTTGGACAGACCTGTTCTCTCGGCTGATCACGCACCAGAAGAGCCCGGGCATGAACCCCAGGCAGAAGGCCGCGCGCAACGCGGCCCCGCCCCAGCGCAGGCGCCCGCCGCGAAAGTTCACCACGCGAAGGCCCATCACGCGCCCGCCGGTCGTCCGTCCGGTCGTGGCCCACGCGAGCGTGAACTGGCCCCACAGAAGGAGCCCACTGCCGATCAGGATCAGCACGAAGGGAATGGGAGGCAGACTGAAGCTGGTCGGAGACACGACGAACAGCAGGGACGCCCACCCCACGTACAACCCGCCGAGCATCAGCAGCGTCACGATCAGGTCGATGATGTTGGCAGCTAGCCGTGTCACGATCCCGGCGCGCTGACCTTGGAACGACCTGGCCTCGTGAGGCAGCTTCGTCGCCCACTCGGGGACGGGCCCGTCGGCCGGCGACACAGGGTCGGTCGTCATGTCTGGCCACCGTCGTGGTTCTGACTCTCGTCGTCGCCCTCGAGCCGCGCGCCGGAGGCTGCGTTGCGCGCGCGACGGCGTAGCAGGAATCGGTCGGCCATGCGGGAGATGGCGGCGTCGGCCTCGACCCCCTCGAGTCGAACCGAGCGCACCGCCTCGGAGGCGACCGACCCCGTGGACTCGGAGATGATCGCCGGCAGGTCGATGTCGTCGACCACCTGCTCGGCGATGCCCGCCAGGTCGACCCGCTGCTGGACGACGGAGGTCAGGTCGAGCTGGTCCAGCGCCGCCGTCACCACCGCCTTGAGATCGACCCTGGTCATCACGATGTCGGTGAGGTCGACCTGGTCCAGCGCCGACTCCACCACCTGGCCGAGGTCCACCTGCTGCGACACCACGTCGGTCAGGTTCACCTCGCGCAGCGCGTCGTCGAGGACGACCCCGACGTCGAGCTCGTCGATCACCTGGGCGACCACCGACGCGACGTCGAGGTCGTCCAGCGCGCGTGACGCGACCGCGTCGAGGTCGAGGCGGTCGAGAACGCCCTGCACCACCGGGGTCAGGTCGACCATCGGCAGCACCACGTGTGCCGCGTTCGCTGCCAGCTCGGTCGTGGCGTCGACACTGGCCCGGACGAGCGAGCTGCGCTGCGTCTGCCAGTCACGGCCCCAGCCCTCGAGGCGCCGGACGGGTCGCCACGCGTGCGGCACGAGCGGCGGGTCGACGGCGAGGCGCACCACCGGTGCTGACAACCGGCCGGCGAGTCGCAGCGAGCGCCGAGCGAGCCGACCCGACGCCATCACCGCGCCCATCGCCATCTCACCGGTGGTGACGGCTTCGACGACGACCGGTTGGTGGGTACCTAGAGTGGTCGGGTGAGCGTTGTTGCCGGCATCCCCTACGAGACGTTTCCGACGATCGAGATCGGGCCGCTGACGATCCGCGTCTTCGGGCTCATGGTCGCCCTCGGGATGATCGTCGGCATCATCGTCGCGGCCCGCCGCAACGAGCGGTTCGGCGTGCCCCGCGGTGAGACCGAGCGCGTGGGCTTCTGGCTGGTGGTGATCGGCTTGGTCGGCGCCCGACTGCTGTGGGTGCTGTCCAACCTCGAGCGGATCGACTCGCCCATCGACGTCATCGCCGTCTGGGAGGGCGGCCTCTCGTTCACCGGTGGCTTCGTCGCCGCGGCCCTGGCGGCCCCCCTGCTCACCCGGGGCTGGCCCAAGGGGCAGCGATGGGTCTTTCTCGATGGCGCTGTGCTCGGCCTGGCGATCGGCCAGGCCATCGGGCGCATCGGCTGCTACGCCGTCGGCGAGCACCTCGGCGGACCCACCGACTTCTTCCTCGGCGTCACCTTCCAGGGCGGGGACGTCATCGAGGGGCCGCTCGAGATCGGCGTTACCTACCACAACACCGCCCTCTACGAGTTTCTCTGGCTGATACCGATCATCGTGGCGCTCCTGGTGCTGGACCGCCGCGGCGTCCGCCCCGGAATCATGACAGCCACCTTCGCGGTCTGCTACGGAACGTTGCGGTTCTTGACCGACTTCTTACGCATCAACGACGCGACGGTGCTCGGGCTCACCGGCGCGCAGTACGGCAGCCTGCTGCTCGTCGCCGTTGGCATCTGGCTCTTCGCGACGGCTTCGCGACGCCCACGCGTGGCGGCTGACACCGAGTCCGAGCCCGCGTAGCCGGCACTGTCCGCACGCGCCGTCACCAGCCGCTAGCGTCGGGGGACCCGTCAGAACGAGGAGCCATGCCCACGCCTGTCGCCATCAGCGAGATCGACGCCGTCCTCTTCGACCTGGACGGCGTGCTCACCACCACGCGCGCCGTGCACGCCGCCGCCTGGAAGGACACGTTCGACGCGTTCCTCACCGACTGGGACGCCGAGCACGGCTCCACCACCGCACCGTTCAACGACGTCGACGACTACGTCGCCTACGTCGACGGCAAGCCACGCCAGGACGGCGTCCGCGACTTCCTCGCCTCGCGTGACATCCAGCTGCCTGAGGGCGAGCCGACCTCGTCGCGCGACGAGGTGTCGGTCTGGGGGCTGTCCAACCGCAAGCAGGAGCTCGTGGAGGCCGAGCTGGAACGCCTCGGTGTCGAGGTGTTTCCCGGCTCCATCGCCTGGGTCCGCGAGATCCGTGAGGCGGGGCTGCGCACGGCCGTCGTATCCAGCAGCCGCAACTGCTCCAGCGTGCTGGAGTACGCCGGCATCAGCAACCTGTTCGACGAACGCGTGGACGGCGCGACGGCGCTCGAGCTCGGTCTGCCGGGCAAGCCCGCACCCGACATGTTCCTCGAGGCTGCCCGTCGCCTCGGGGTCTCCCCAGAGCGCTCGGTCGTGGTCGAGGACGCCCTGTCCGGGGTCGAGGCCGGTAAGGCCGGCGGGTTCAGGTTCGTGATCGCCGTCGACCGTGACGGCCATGCCGATGCCCTGACGGCAGCCGGGGCGGACGTGGTCGTGGACGACCTCAGCGAGCTTCTCAGCTCGCCGGACGCGCAGGTTCACCGAGCCGGGCCGCCCGAGCACCGGCTGCTGGCCGCCGCCAAACGGATCCTCGCCGCGTCCGGGGACTACCCGACCGATCCCTGGCGCCTGGTCGAGCGCGGCTTCAACCCCGAGTACGTAGGACAGACCGAGACCCTGTTCGCGGTCTCCAACGGCTACCTGGGCATCCGCGGGGCGTTCGAGGAGGAGAAGCCGTCCTTCCAGCCGGGGACGCTGCTCAACGGCTTCCACGAGACCTGGCCGATCCAGTACCCCGAGAAGGCTCACGGCTACGCCACCACCGGCCAGACCATCCTGCCGGTCCCGGACGGCACGTCGATCCGGCTCTTCGTCGACGAGGACCCTGTCGACGCCACGGGTACCGAGGTTCTGGAGTTCGAGCGGTCACTGGACATGCAGCGCGGTGCGCTGGACCGCTCGATCATCTACCAGCTGCACGACGGCCGACGATTCTGGGTGCGCACCAAGCGCTTCGTCTCGTTGTCCAACCGGCACCTCGCCTGCATCCGCTACCAGGTGACTGCCCTGGACCGTTCCAGCCGACTCGTGATCTCCTCCGACCTGGTCACGGCACCGGAGATGGACCAGAACCTTCCGCACGACCAGCGGCGCAGCCGAAGCTTCGGCGACGAGGTGCTCACCTCGGTGGGCGACGACGTCGACGGTGCCCGCGTCGTGCGCGCGTTCCGCACCAGGCAGAGCGGGCTCACCGTGGCCGCCGGGATGGACCATGACTTCGGTGCCGGGGTCCAGGTCGTCGACACGCGGGTGGACGACGCGCGGGCCCGCGTGGTCTTCGACGTCACGGCACACGTGAACGAGACCGTCACCATCTACAAGTGGCTCGCATACCACTACGGAGACGACGACGCGACCGACCTTCGCTACCGGGCCGAAGCGTCGATCGTGCGGGCTCGGGCCACCGGATACGAGGCGGTGTTCAAGGCGCACACCCGCGCGATGGCCGCCTTCTGGGAACGCAGCGACGTGGAGTGGGAGGGCTACCCCGCAGCACAGCAGGCCGTGCGCTACAGCCTCTTCAGCGTGCTGCAGGCGACGGCCCGCTCGGAGGGCCACGGCGCCCCGGCCAAGGGCCTCACGGGCACGGGCTACGAGGGGCACTACTTCTGGGACACCGAGGTGTACGTCCTGCCGTTCCTGATCCACACCAACCCCGAGGTCGCGCGGAGCCTGCTGATGCACCGAGTGCACATGCTCGACGACGCCCGGCGCCGGGCCCGCGACATCGGTCAGGCAGGAGCCCTCTTCCCGTGGCGGACGATCAGCGGCGAAGAAGCCTCTGCCTACTACGCGGCCGGGACGGCGCAGTACCACATCGACGCCGACATCTCATACGCCCTCGACCAGTACGTCCGGATGACCGGCGACGACGAGCTGATGGTGCGCCACGGCGCCGAGCTACTGGTGGAGACCGCGCGTATGTGGGCCGACATCGGGTTCTTCTCCGACAGGCACGACGGTCGCTACGTCATCCAGAAGGTGACGGGGCCGGACGAGTACACGACAGTCGTCGACAACAACCTGTTCACCAACCTGATGGCATCGGAGAACCTCGCACTCGCTGTCCAGGTTGTCGAGAAGCTTCGTGACGAGGCGCCGGCCGACTACAAGCGCCTGGTCGAGCGAACCGAGCTGGCCCCCGACGAGATCGACCTGTGGCGGCGGTGCGCGGACCTCGTCTACGTGCCCTACGACGCCGCCGAGGAGGTGCACCTGCAGGACGAGGGCTTCTTGGACCTCGAGCCATGGGACTTCGCGGGCACACCCGCGGAGAAGTACCCGCTGCTGCTCAACTACCACCCGTTGATCATCTACCGCCACCAGGTGATCAAACAGGCCGACGTCGAGCTGGCCACAGTGATGCTGCCGGGGCGGTTCACGGCTGCGGAGCGCCGTCGCATCTTCGAGATGTACGACCCTCTGACAACGGGCGACTCGTCGCTCTCGGAGAGCATCCAGGCGATCGCAGCCGCCGATGTGGGCAAGTACCGCACGGCCGAGGAGTACCTGATCGATGCGATGTCGGTCGACATGGCCGACACGGCAGGCAACGTGCGTGACGGCGTGCACGTCGCCTCCGCCGGTGGCAGCTGGATGTCGTTGGTGTTCGGCTTCGGCGGGTTCCGTTGGCGCCAGGGCGACATCTCGTTCCGCCCGATGCTGCCGACCCGAGCGCGCAGGCTGCGATTCCCGCTCACGATCCGCGGCAGCCGGCTGCGCGTCGACATCACGCCGTCCCTCGTGACCTACACGCTCGAGACCGGCGAGAGCATGGAGCTGCGCCACTACGACGAGCCGTTCACGGTCACGGCGGGCTCGCCGGCCACGTTCGAGGGGGAGTTCCACACACGCGACACGGACGGGCGGTAGCCAGCGCCGATCAGAGGTCGGCGAAGAAGGCGACCAGCAGGCGTTGGAAGTCCGCACGCCAGGTGGGATCGGTCAAGGCGTGGCCGGCTCCGGGAAGGACGACGCGGTCGATCGTAGGCTGCGCGGCCAAGTAGGTGGCCACGATCGCCGGTGAGATGACCTCGTCGCGCTCGGACTCCACCAGCAGGACAGGCATCGGGAGCGCCCGCAGAAGGTGGACGAATCGAGGAGAGTCCGCTGTGCTGCCCGCCTGTCGTCGGGAGAGCACAGCATCGAGGCTGTCGTCGGCGTACAGCGCGGGTGCGCGCAGCAGCAGCCGCGCCACGGTGCGCTCGGCGCTCAGCAGCACCGACAGGTAGGCGCCATAGCTGGCCCCGCACACTCCCACCCGTGACGGCTCCACGTCGGCCATCCCGATGAGCGCATCGAACCCTGCCAGGACGTCGGCGAGGTTCTCCCGGGGCGTGACCTGTGACAGCCGTCCGCTGCTGTCGCCGTGCCCACGCAGGTCGATGGCCAGGCACGTGGCGCCCTGGGCCGCCAGGGCCTGCGCGCGCTCGATGTTCGTCCCCCGGTCGCTGCCCAGCCCGTGGACGAGCAGAGCTGCTGCTCCGCTGGGCTGATCTGCGGCGACCACGGTGCCGGCCACCTGACCGTCGGCGAGGGTGATGTCGTGGCGGTGCATGACCGTCAGGCTGCTACACCGCGCTCTCGGGCTGGTGGGCGGGTGTCGGGGCGAGTGCCCGAGGGCCCGGCAGCAGGCTGGCGGCCAGCACGGCCACGACCGAACCGACCACCGGGACGACGAAGGCGTCGGACGCACCACGGGTGTCGATGATCGGGCCGACGACGGCGGCGCCGACGGCGACACCGATGCCAAGTGCGGTGATGGTCCAGGCCAACGACTCGGTGACCCGCGAGCGTGCGGCCGAGCGCTCGGCGAGGCCGAAGCCCGTGATGAGCGACGGCGAGATCGTCACCCCCGCCACGGCCAGAGCACCGGCCAGGGCGAGCGGCGTCTCGACGAGCCAGGTGAGGGCGAACGCACCGGTCAGCGCCACCTGGGCGACCACCAGGCGGGCACGGGTGGGTGGTCCCGTCACCACCGCACCGAACACCAGGCCGGCTGCGAGCGACCCGGCCGCGAAGGCGGCGAGCACGAAGCCGGCCGCGGTGGGCTGGCCTGCCTGGTCGGTGAACCCGACCGTGGCGACCTCGACGGCGCCGAACGCGACGCCCAGCCCGGTGAAGGCGGTGACGAGCGGCACCAGCGTGCGGCGGTTCAGCGGCTCGCGACGTTCGCCCACCGCTCGCGTCTGCGTCGGCGGCACCGTGGCTCGGCAGGTCAGGTACGCCAGCCCGCCGCTCACGGTGAACGCCAGGGTGCCCAGCACGGCGAGCACCGGGCTGATCGTCGTCGCCACGAGGGTCACGACCACCGGGCCGACGACGAAGATCACCTCGTCGAGCACCGACTCCCACGCGAAGGCCGTCGGCAGCCGCCCCGTCCCCTCCAGGCTGTGGGCCCAGCGCACCCGCACGAACGAGTCGAACTGCGGCAGCGAGGCGCCGGAGGCGGCGGCGGCGAGCCCGATGACCGGCAGCGGCTGACCGTCGACCACCGCAAGAACTGCCGCCGTCAGGGCGGCGGTGTGCGCCACCAGCAGCGGCGCCAGAACCCGCGGCTGGCCGAAGCGGTCGGCCAGCCTGGCCTGCAGGGGCGCCATGAGCGACCCGGCCGCGATCGATGCGGCAGCCACCGCGCCCGCCTCGGCGTAGGAGTCGCGGTAGGCCGTCAGCAGCAGCACCATGCCGACGCCGAGCATCGCCATCGGGACGCGGGCGACGAACGCGCTGGCCGAGAACTGCCAGGCGCCCGGAACGGTGAGCACGTCCCGGTAGGGACGCAGCAGGGAGGCCATCCTCAGCGGCTGCAGTCAGCGCAGGTGCCGAAGACCTCGACGTGGTGCGTGGGGTCGACGAACCCGTGGGTCGTGGCGACCCGTTGGGCCCACGCCTCGACGTCGGAGCCCTCGACCTCGATCGTGCGCCCGCAGCCTCGGCACACCAGGTGGTGGTGGTGGCGCGTGCTGCAGCGCCGGAACAGAGCCTCGCCGTTGTCCTGGCGCAGCACGTCGACCTCGCCGGCGTCGGCCATGGCCTGAAGCGTCCGGTACACCGTCGACAACCCCACCCGCGACCCCGTCTTGGCCAGCGCCGCGTGCAGATCTTGCGCGCTACGAAAGTCGTCCATCGACGCCAGCAGCGACTCGATGGCCGTGCGCTGCCTGGTGGTGCGCGTGGTGGGCGCGCCCGGGTTGCTCACTCGTAGCGACCGCCTGCATCTGCCAGGGCCACCAGCGACTCCGGTGGACTGAAGCGCTCACCGTAGGCGGCGGCGAGCTCGCGGGCACGCTCGACGAACCCGGCCGGTCCGCCGGGGTAGCCGTTGACGTACTGGAGCACTCCCCCGGTCCACGCCGGGTAGCCGATACCGAAGATCGACCCGATGTTCGCGTCCGGCACCGAGCGCAGCACGCCCTCGTCGAGGCACTTGACGCTCTCGATCGCCTCGGCGAACAGCATGCGCTCCTTCATGTCGACGAACGGCATGTCGTGGTTGTCGCCGCCGAACTGCTCGGTCAGACCCCGCCACAGGCCCACCCGCTTGCCGTCGACGTAGTCGTAGAACCCGGCGCCCGAGGCCCGTCCGCCGCGCTCGAGCTCGACCACCATGCGGTCGATCACCTCGTCAGCGGCGTTGGGGACGTACTCGGCCCCGCTCGCCTCGACGGCGGCCTTGGTCTGCTCCCGGATGCGGCGCCACAGCGTCAGGCTCACCTCGTCGGTGAGGGCCAGCGGCGCGGTGGGGTAGCCGTCCTGGAGCCCGGCCTGCTCGATCGACGGCGCCGGCACACCCTCGGCGAGCATCCGCAGCGCCTCCATGGTGAACGTGCCGATCACCCGGGAGGTGAAGAAGCCACGGCTGTCGTTGACCACGATCGGCAGCTTCTTGATCTGCAGCGCCACGTCGACGGCCCGGGCGAGGGCGGCGTCCGACGTCTTCTCCCCCACGACGATCTCGAGAAGCTGCATCTTGTCGACGGGTGAGAAGAAGTGCATGCCGATGAAGTCGTCGGGGCGGCTGACGCCCTCGGCCAGCGTGGTGATCGGCAGCGTGGACGTGTTGGACGCCAGCAGCGCGTCGTCGGCCAGCATCGGCTCGAGGTCGGCGTACACCGCCCGCTTCAGCTCGACGTCCTCGAAGACGGCCTCGATCATCAGGTCGGCGCCCTTGGCGTCGTCGAAGCTGTCGGTCGCGGTGATGCGTCCGAGTACGGCCGCAGCCTTCTCCTCGCTCATCCGGCCCCGGGCGACCTGCTTGGCGAGCAGCTTCTCGCTGTACGCCTTGCCCTTGTCCGCCGCCTCGACGGTGACGTCCTTGAGCACCACCTCGATGCCGTTGCGGGCGCAGACGTAGGCGATGCCCGCACCCATCATCCCGGCGCCGAGCACGGCGACCTTGGTCGCCTTCCACTGGGGGTGCTCGGCCGGACGGCTGCCCCCCTTGGACACGTGCTGAAGGTCGAAGAAGAACGCCTTGATCATGTTCTTGCTGACCGCGCCGGTGGCGAGGTCGACGAAGTACTCGGTCTCGATGCGCTGCGCGTTCTCGAAGTCCACCTGGGAGCCCTCGACCGCGGCGGCCATGATGTGGTGCGGCGCCGGCATCGGGGCGCCCTTGATCTGCTTGCGCAGGTTGGCCGGGAAGGCCGGCAGCATCGCGGCGAGCTTCGGGCTGGCCGGCGTGCCACCCGGCACCTTGTAGCCCTTCACGTCCCACGGCTGGACCGGCTCGGGGTTGGCCTCGATCCAGGCGTAGGCGGCGTCCATCATCGCCTCGGGCGACTGCGCAGCCTGGTCGGCCAGCCCGACGTCGACCGCTTGCGCGGCGCCGTACTTCTGGCCCTGCAGCAGCATCTCCATGAGTGCCTTCTGCAGGCCGAACATGCGCACGGTGCGCGCGACGCCGCCGCCTCCCGGCAGCAGACCCAGGCTCACCTCGGGGAAGCCGAGCTGCGTCCCCGGGGTGTCGAGCACGATGCGGTGGTGGCAGGCCAGCGCGATCTCGAGCCCGCCGCCGAGGGCCACCCCGTTGATCGCGGCGACCACCGGCTTGCCCAGCAGCTCGATCCGGCGCAGCTGCGCCTTGAACTGGCCGATCTGGTCGTTGAGCGCCTCAGCATCGTCCTTGGTGGCCGAGATGAGCCAGGTGAGGTCGGCGCCGGCGAAGAAGGTCTTCTTGGCGCTGGTGAGGATGACGCCGCGGATCTGGTCCTTCTCGGCCACGAGGCGAGCGACCGTCTGCTCGAAGCTGTGCCGGAACGTGTCGTTGAGCGTGTTGGCGCCCTGGGCGGGGTCGTCCATCGTCAGCACGACGACCCCGTTGATGCCCGACTCCCACGTGATCATGTTCTGCGTCATGGTGCTGCCCTCAGATCCGCTCGATGATGGTCGCGACGCCCATGCCGCCGCCGATGCACAGGGTGACGAGGCCGTAGCGGCCGCCGCTGCGCTCGAGCTCGTCCAGGACGGTGCCGAAGATCATGGCGCCGGTCGCGCCCAGCGGGTGGCCCATGGCGATGGCACCACCGTTCACGTTGACCTTCTCCATCGGCAGGTCGAGGTCTTTCACCCACTTGAGCACGACCGCGGCGAAAGCCTCGTTGAGCTCCCACAGGTCGATGTCGTCCTTGCTCAGACCGGCGCTGGCCAGCACCTTCTCGGTGGCCGGGGTGGGCCCGGTGAGCATGATCGTCGGGTCGGACCCGGTGACCGCGGTGGCGACGACGCGTCCACGCGGAGCCATGCCCGCTTCGCGGCCCGCCTGCTCGGTGCCCAGGAGGACGACGGCCGCGCCGTCCACGATGCCGGAGGAGTTGCCGGCGGTGTGCACGTGGTCGATCGCCTCGACCCAGTGGAACTTCTGCAGCGCCACAGCGTCGAAGCCGCCCATGTCCCCGATGCCGGCGAACGACGGCTTGAGACCCGCGAGGCTCTCCATCGTCGTGCTCGGACGCATGTGCTCGTCGTGGTCGAGGATCACCGAGCCGTTGCGGTCGCGCACGGGGACGACCGACTTGGCGAAGCGGCCTCCGCTCCAGGCGGCCGCCGACAGCTCCTGCGAGCGGAGCGCGTAGGCGTCGACGTCGTCGCGGCTGAAGCCCTCGGTGGTGGCGATGAGGTCGGCGCTGATGCCCTGCGGGACGAAGTAGGTGTCGTAGGCGGTCTCGGGGTCCATCGCCCAGGCACCACCGTCAGCCCCCATCGGAACCCGCGACATCGACTCGACGCCGCCCGCCACCACCATCTGGTCCCAGCCGGAGCGCACCTTCTGCGCGGCGAGGTTGATCGACTCGAGCGCGGACGCGCAGAACCGGTTGACCTGCACGCCGGCGACCGTGTCGGGCAGCCCCGCGGCAAGCGCCGCCGTGCGGGCGATGTCGGCGCCCTGGTCGCCCACGGGCGTCACGCAGCCGAGCACGATGTCGTCGATCGTGGCCGGGTCGAGCCCCGGGTGGCGCGCGGTGAGCTCGTTGAGCAGGCCGGCGACGAGCGTGACCGGCTTGACCCGGTGCAACGACCCGTTCGCCTTGCCCTTGCCCCGGGGGGTTCGGATCGCCTCGTAGATGAATGCCTCGTTGCTCACCAGCGGCTCCCTTCGCGCAGACGTACCCCGACGTGCGGGGACGGGGTGGGGGTCGTGAATGCTTCGAGGCGAGACTACTCGCCAGTAACCTCGGCGGGTAGCGAGGTCGAGGGAGGCGCCGTGGTAGCACCGTCAGGCCCGCTGAGCGGCATCCGGGTGGTCGAGCTGGCAGGGATCGGGCCTGGCCCGCACGCCGCGATGGTGCTGTCCGACCTGGGCGCTGATGTCGTGCGGGTCGAGCGGCCCGGCCCCGTGGCGGGGCTCGGGGCGCAGGACGCGACGCTGCGCGGGCGCCGGTGGGTACGGGCCGACATGAAGACCGCCGAGGGCCTGGCCAGCGTGCTGTCGCTGGTCGAGGTCGCCGACGTGCTCGTCGAGGGGTACCGCCCGGGGGTGGCGGAGCGGCTGGGGGTCGGGCCGGACGCGTGCCTGGCACGCAACCCTCGGCTGGTCTACGCCCGGATGACGGGGTGGGGCCAGGACGGGCCGATGGCCGCCCGGGCCGGCCACGACCTGAACTACCTGTCGCTCACCGGGGCGTTGAGCGCGATGGGCCGACCCGGCTCGCCGCCGTCCCCACCTCTGAACCTGGTGGCCGACTACGGCGGCGGCTCGATGCTGCTGCTCGTCGGGGTGCTGGCGGCGCTGCTGGAGCGGGAGCGCTCAGGCGTCGGTCAGGTCGTCGACGCCGCGATGGTGGACGGCGTCAGCCTGCTCAGCCAGCTCGTGTGGGCAATGCGCGGCGTCGGCGCGTGGCCCGGCGAGCGGGGAGCGAACCTGCTCGACGGCGGCGCTCCCTTCTACGACTGCTATGCCTGCGCGGACGGTCGCTTCGTCGCCGTCGCACCGCTCGAGCCCCACTTCTACGCGCAGATGCTGGCCGGCCTGGGCCTGGACGCCGCCGAGTTGCCCGCGCAGTACGACCAGGCCGGCTGGCCGGCGCTGCGTCAGGCGTTCACCGAGGCGTTCGCCGCGCGGACTCGCGACGAGTGGGCGCAGCTGTTCGCCGGGACGGACGCGTGCGTCACCCCGGTGCTCACCTGGGACGAGGCGGCCGCCGACGAGCACCTCGTCGCGCGCGGCACCCTGGTCGACGTCGGCGGGGTGGTGCAGGCCGCGCCCGCGCCGCGGTTCTCGCGCAGCGCCCTCCCCCGTCCGGCCGCCCCGAGAGAGGGAGACGACACCGACGCGGTACTGACCGACTGGCTCTCCCCACCGGCCCCCTAAACGATCACGTGAAGGTGGGAGACACCGGCTTTCCACGGCAGATCTGCCGTGGAAACGCCCAACTTGCCTCGTGAAGTGCGGACCTGGCGACGGGACGCCGAGCCGGCGGCTCGGCCAGGCCAGCTCACACGCGCGTCGGCACCACCGATGCCGACCGGAGCACCGAGCCGTACGTCGTGGTGCGCTCGCGCACCGGACGTCCGATGCCCCACGCGATCTCAGCCAGCTCCTCGGGGGTCTTGCTGCTGCCGTGCTGCGAACCGGCCATGCGGCTGATCGTCTCTTCCATCAGGGTTCCGCCGAGGTCGTTCGCGCCGGCCTGGAGCATCGCCCGCGTGCCCTCGACCCCCATCTTGACCCAGGAGGTCTGGATGTTGGGCACCAGCCCGTGCAGCATGACGCGGGCCAGCGCGTGCACGGCGAGGTTGTCGCGCTCAGTCGGTCCGGGACGAGCGACGCCGGCCAGGTAGATGGGCGAGCTCTGGTGCACGAACGGGAGCGCCACGAACTCGGTGAATCCGCCGGTCCGGGCCTGGATCCGCGCCAACGTGCGCAAGTGGGTCACCCAGTGCCGGGGCTGGTCGACGTGGCCGTACATCATCGTGGACGACGAGCGCAGGCCCACCTCGTGCGCGGTGGAGACCACCTCGATCCACGTCGCGGTGGGCAGCTTGCCCTTGGTGAGCACCCAGCGGACGTCGTCGTCGAGGATCTCTGCCGCAGTACCGGGGATCGAGCCGACTCCTGCCTCGCGCAGGGCGACCAAGAACTCGCGGATCGACAGGCCCGTTCGGGTGGCGCCGTTGACGACCTCCATCGGGCTGAAGGCGTGCAGGTGGACGGTCGGCGCCCGCCGCTTGACCTCGCGGGCGAGGTCGAAGTACGCGGTGCCGGGCAGGTCGGGGTGGATGCCGCCCTGCATGCAGATCTCCGTGGCCCCCGCCGCGACCGCGTCGTCGACCCGGTCCCCCACCTCGCTCAGCGAGAGGGTGAATGCGTCAGCATCTGTGCGTCGCTGGGCGAAGGCGCAGAAGCGGCAGCCCGTGTAGCAGACGTTGGTGAAGTTGAGGTTGCGGGTGACGACGTAGGTGACCGTGTCGCCGACCGTGTCGCGCCGCAGGCTGTCTGCCAGAGCCACAAGCGCGTCCAGCGCCGGGCCGTCCGCCTGGGCCAGCACGACAGCCTCGTCGTCGGTCAGCGCGGCGGGGTCTCGCTCAGCGCTGCGCAGGGCGGCGAGCACGTCGCCGTCGATGCGCGGCGCCGTCGCATGCTCCGCGGCGTCCGCGTCGACCTTCTCGCGCAGCACCGACCAGTCCCCGTAGACCTCGGAGAAGTCACTCCGTCGCTCGGTGCGACGCCCCTGCGTGTCGATCGCGGCGGCGAGGTCGACCCGCCCCGTGCTGCCCCAGTCGCTGTCGGGCTCCTGCCATGGGCGTCCGACGACGACAGCACCGGGATCGGCCAGCCCGTCCGACCCGGCGAGGGCGTTGACGTGCGGCACGACGCGTGGGTCCAGCCACGCCTCGGTCGCCCACTCCGGCTGGACGGCCAGGCGCTCGGCCAGCCTGAACCCCGCCTGACGGCTCAGCTCGGCCAGACTGTCGAGCGTCGGCCACGGGCGCTCCGGGTTGACGTGGTCGGCGGTCACCGGGCTGACCCCGCCCCAGTCGTCGGCGCCCGCGGCGAGCAGCCGGGGGATCTGCCCCGGCTCGGACAGGTTGGGCGGCACCTGCACGCGCATGCGCGGCCCGAGCAGCAGGCGGGCGACGGCGATCGCGGCGAGGTGCTCGTCGGCAGGCAGGTCGTCCGCGTGGCGCATGGCCGTGTCGGGCTTGGACCGAAAGTTCTGCACCAGAACCTCCTGCACGTGGCCGAACTCCCGAGCCACCGCGCGGATCTGGCGCAGCGACTCCACCCGGTCGGCGTAGGTCTCGCCGATGCCCACCAGAACCCCGGTGGTGAACGGGATCGCCAGCCGTCCGCTGTCGGCCAGAACCCGCAGCCGAACGGCGGGATCCTTGTCCGGGCTGCCGTAGTGCACCCCGCCCGGCTGGGAGAACAGCACGCGTGAGGTGGTCTCCAGCATCATGCCCATCGACGCGGCCACGGGGCGCAACCGAGCCATCTCCTCCCACGACATCACGCCCGGGTTGAGGTGCGGCAGCAGCCCGGTCTCCTCCAGCACCAGGACGGCCATCGCACGCAGGTAGGCCAGCGCGGAGTCGTATCCGCGCGACTCCAGCCAATCCCGGGCCTGCGGCCAGCGATCCTCCGGTCGGTCGCCCAGGGTGAAGAGCGCCTCCTTGCAGCCGAGCGCCGCCCCCGCCCGGGCGATGTCGAGAACCTCGTCCGGGGAGAGGAACGGCGCGTCGAGGCGGTGGGGAACCGTGGCGAACGTGCAGTAGTGGCAGCGGTCGCGGCAGAGTCGACTGAGCGGGACGAAAACCTTGCGCGAGTACGTCACCACGCCCGGCCGTCCCGCATCGGCCAAGCCTGCGTCGCGCACCCGGGCCGCCGACTCGCAGAGCGCGACGAGGTCGTCGCCGCGGGCATGCAGCAGGGTCTCGGCCTCGACGGCGTCCAACGTGACACCGTCGGCGGCCCGACGCAGAGCGCGGCGCAGCGCCGAGCGCGTCGGTGGACGGCTGAGCAGCGACGTCACGGGCGGGCTCAGACGACGAGCTTGGGGAGGACGTCGCGTCCGAACACGTCGACCCACTCGGCCTGGTTGCGCCCGACGTTGTGCACGTAGATGCGGTCGACCCCCAGGTCGAGGAACCTCTGCAGCTCGGCCCGGTGGACGTCGGGGTCGCTGGAGATCACCATGCGTCCCTCGAAGTCCTCCGGTCGCACCAGCTTCGCGATCTGCTCGAAGTCGAAGGGCGAGCGAATGTCTTGCTTGGCGAACTTCATGCCGCCGTTGGGCCACTCGGTCATGGCGTTGGCCAGCGCCTGCTCGTCCGTGGGTGCCCACGACAGGTGAACCTGCAGGATCTTCACCTGCTCGCCCGGCTCACGGCCGGTCTCGGCCGCACCCTGGTCGAACCGGTCGAGCAGCCCGGCGACCTTCTCGACCGGGGCTCCCGGCGTGATGATGCCGTCCACGGTGCGCCCGGCACGCTTCGCCGTGATCGGACCGGCCGTGGCCACGTAGATGGGCGGGGGATCGGCCAGGGTCCACAGGCGCATGGTCTCCATCACGAAGAACTCGCCTCGGTGCTTGACGTCCTTGCCGCTGAACAGCTTCTGGATGATCTCGACGGCTTCCCACATGCGCCGTAGACGCTCGGGGGCCTCGGGCCAGTACTGCCCGGTGACGTGCTCGTTGAGCGCCTCGCCCGAGCCGAGCCCGAGCCAGTGTCGCCCGGGGTACATGGCGGCCAGAGTGGCTGATGCCTGGGCGACGACGCTCGGGTGGAAGCGGAACGACGGACACGTGACGCCGGGGCCCAGGTCACCGGTCGTGCGCTCACCCATGGCGGTGAGGACGTTCCAGACGAACGGCGCCTGGCCCTGCGCTGGGACCCACGGCTGCACATGGTCGGCCGCCATCACCCCGGTGAACCCGGCGGCCTCGGCGGCGACCGTGTAGTCGGTGACCTCCTGCGGGCCGAACTGCTCCAGCATCGCGGCGTAGCCGATGTGCGGACGGCTCACGCCCCTGCTCCTTCGACCACGGCAGAACCCTACGTCGCCTGCGATGGACGGGCGATTCTTGGCCGGGGCGTCGCCACTCGCCCGCCGAGCAGGGCGGACGGGGTGCACGGCCTACGCTGAGCCGGTGCTCCCCGGCCAGACGACCACGTGCGGACGGGGCTGCGCGTGATGGAGTGGCTGCTCGACCCCTTCGCCCTCGGCTTCCAGCAGCGCGCCCTGGTGGGGGGCATCATCGCCGCCGTCATGGCGTCGGTGGTGGGTACCTGGATCGTGCTGCGGGGCATGAGCTTCTTCGGCGACGCATTCGTGCACGGCGTCGTCCCCGGCATCGCGGCGGCGGTGCTCTTCGACTTCTCGCCCTTTCTCGGGGCGGCCGTCGCGGCCGTGGTGATGGTCGCGGGCATCGAGCTGATCCACCGGCAGACCGCGCTGAAGGAGGACACCGCGATCGGGCTGCTGTTCGTCGGCATGCTCGCGCTGGGCGTCGTGATCATCTCGCGCAGCTCGTCCTACACCGGCAGCCTGACGGCGATCCTGTTCGGTGACGCGCTGGGCGTGACCCGGGAGGCGCTCGTGGGACAGGGTCTGCTGGCGGCGGTCGTCGTCGCGGTCGCGGTGCTGCTCTACCGACCGCTGCTGGCCCTCAGCTTCGACCGGACGAAGGCCGAGGCTCTCGGCATGCGCCCGGGCCTCACCCATGCCGTGCTGCTGGTGCTCATTGCTGCTGCCGTCATCGGCAGCTACCAGTCGGTGGGCACACTGCTGGTGTTCGGGCTGCTCATCGGCCCCCCGGCCACCGCCGCCCTGGTGTCACGCACCGTCCCGATGATGATGGCGGTCGCGGTGGGCGTCGCGGTCGTGTCGGTGTGGTTCGGGCTGGTGCTCAGCTACCACCTGGGCACGGCCGCCTCAGCCACCATGGCCCTCGTCCCGATCGCCGCGTTCTTCGTGACGCTCGGCGTCGTCTGGACGCGTGCCCGCGTCCGCCAGTCCAGAAACAACGCTTCGGACCGCGCGGTGGCCCGGTGAGAGCGCCGGATGCCGCCGGTGGGGCCGGCACCGTGGCGCGGGCCACTGACCTCGTGCTGCGCTACGGCGACCACACGGCGATGCGGGCCTCGTCGTTCACCATCCCGGTCGGCGCCGTCACCGCGGTGATCGGCCCGAACGGGTCGGGCAAGTCCACGGTGCTCAACGCGATCGCCGGGCTCGTCGAGCCGTCCGCCGGCTCGTTGGAGGTGCTGGGGCGCACCCCGCTGGAGGCCCGCAGCCGCGTGAGCTACGTGCTGCAGTCGGTGACCGTGCCCGTCGGAACTCCTCTCACCGTCGCCGAGACCGTCGGCATGGGTCGCTACCCGAACTTGGGGCTGTGGCGGCGGCGTCGCGACAAAGACCGGCGCCGGGTCGAGTCCGCCATCGATCAGCTCGACATCGCCGACCTCGCCCACCGTCACCTCACGGAGCTGTCCGGCGGCCAGCGACAGCGGGTCTACGTCGCGCAGGGCATCGCGCAGAGCCACGAGGTGCTGCTGCTGGACGAGCCGCTCACCGGGCTCGACCTGGTGTCGGCGCGCACGATCGATGGGATCATCCACTCCGAGCGGCACCGCGGGTGCTCCGTCGTGCTCACCACCCACGACCTCGACGAGGCCCGCGCAGCCGACCACGTGCTGCTGATGAACGGACGAGTCGTGGCGTCCGGGCCGCCCGAGCAGGTGCTCACGACCCGCAACCTGGAGATCGCCTACGGCCTGGGGGCCCTGCACGGGCTGACGGTGGCGTTCGTCGACGACCCGTCCCACCCGCGGGAGCCCGGTGCCCCGCCCGAGCGGCGCGAGCTAGAACAGGGCGCTGGCCAGGCCCCATCCGGCGAAGGCCATGGCGAGGCCGGCGAGCACGCTGGCAACGAGGTTGACCACCGCGACGGGTGACGACCCCTCCTCGGCGAGCACCACGGACTCGTACGAGAAGGTGCTGAAGGTCGTGAACGCCCCGCAGAAGCCCGTCCCGGCCAACGCCATCATGCGGGTGAAGTCTTCGCCCTCAAGACTGGCGCCCAGCAAGAATCCGAGCAGCAGAGATCCGACGACGTTGACGGTGAACGTGCCCCACGGAAACACGCTGTCGTGCTTGGCCTGGACGAACCCGTCGGTGAACCACCGCGATGGCGCCCCCAGCGCCGCGCCGACCATCACCAGGACCCACTCGATCACGTGTCGGCCGCGCTGTCCTCGCGGTAGGTGACGACCCCGACCTCGTCACGGATGACCAGGCCTTCGGCCACGATCTCGTCGAGCTGCGGCAGGAACGCGTCCACCCGCTCGGCGGCGTCCACGATGAGCACCACGACCGGAAGGTCGGTGCTGAGGCTGACCAACCGCCCGGTGTGCACTCGCGACGAGGCACCGAAACCCTCGATGCCACGGAGCACGGTCGCGCCGGCAAGGCCCGCGGCGTGCGCCCGGTGGACGATCTCGGTGTAGAGCGGACGGTGGTGCCACTGGTCCGCCTCGTCGACGAAGATGGTCAGGCGGCTCGCGGTCCCCTCGCGCCTCATGCGTGGCTCCTCTCGTGGGTGGGTGTCGTCATCAGGCCACCGCCCCGACCCCGGCGACGCGGCGGGCGCCGCGCAGCCCGACGACCGTGGCGAGAAGGCCGACGACCACCGTCCCCGCCACGTACAGAAAGGCGATCATCAGCTCCCCGGTCTGCAGCAGCTCACGCGTCTCGTTGGCGTAGGTCGAGAAGGTGGTGAACCCGCCGAGCACCCCCGTGCCCAAGAAGGGGCGCAGGTAGCGCTGCGGTCGCCAGACGTCGGTCATGTACACCATGAGGGCGGCGAGCACGAAGCAGCCGACGACGTTCTCGGTGAAGGTCGACCAGGGAAACCCTCGCTCGGACGAGCTGATCAGCTGGCCGGTCGCGTAGCGCAGCGAGCCGCCGATGGCGCCACCCGCGGCGATGGCCAAGGCGATGTCCCAACGGCGCTGGTGGCCGCGCTGCACCGGCCTTCGTATGACGTCCGGATCGACCGGAAGGTCGTCGACCGGGTCGTGCGGCACGGGTGCCCCCTCGCGAGAGTGAAGTCGCGACGACCCTAGCGGCGCGTGGTGCTCGAGTCCGCCAAGGCGGCCGGGTCTTGTTGGCAACGATTCCCATTTGCATGTACCGTCGCCTCACACCCACCTGATGGAGGCTCCACGCATGGCTCGCACACTCGCTCGAGCGTCGGTGCTACCGACAGCCCTGACCGCTGCCCTGGTGCTGGCTGCCTGCGGGACAGGCGACGAGCCGACCGCGCAGGGCTCCGACGAGGTGTCGGTCGTGGCCACGACGACGATCCTCGGCGACGTCGTCGGACGGGTAGCGCAGTGCGCCGGGGCGTCGTCGACGGCCGTGATGCCCGCCGGGGTCGACCCTCACGACTTCACCCCCTCGTCCGAGCAGGTCGCCACGATGGTGTCCGCCGACCTCGTCGTCGCCAACGGGCTCGGCCTCGAAGAAGGGCTGGTCGACGCGCTCGTCTCGGCCGAGTCCGACGGGGCCACCGTGATGGAGGTGGCACCTCTGGTCGACCCCCTCCCCTTCGCCGGCGGCAGCCACGACGACGAGACTCACTCCGACGAGACAACCGACGCCACGGACGAGCCCGACGACCACGACGACGACGGCGACCTCGACCCGCACTTCTGGCACGACGCAGCCCGGATGGCCCAGGCTGCGGCGCTCGTCGGCGCCGAGCTCGCCTCGCTGACCGGCGACGACGCCTTCGCCACCTGCGGGGACGAGGTGGCGGCCGAGCTGGCGCAGACGGACGCCGAGGTTCGCGACATCCTCGCGGCGGTCCCGCAGCCGCAACGCGTGATGGTCACCGACCACGACGCCTTCGGATACTTCGCCGACGCCTACGACTTCGAGATCGCCGGCGTCGTCGTCCCGGGCGGCGCGACGCTGGCCGAGCCGTCATCACAAGAGCTCTCCGACCTCGTCGCGGTGATCCAGGACGAAGGCGTACCGGCCATCTTCTCCAACGACGCAGCGCCTACGTCGCTGACCGAAGCCGTGGCGAACGAGGCCGGTACCGAGATCGAGGTCGTCGAGCTGTACGTCGGGAGCCTCGGGCCGCCCGGATCGGACGCCGACACCTACGACGCCCTGGTGCTCACCAACGCCCAGCGCATCGCCACCGCCCTGTCCTAGCCCGGTGCCGCGTCGTCAGGGTTGCGTGGGGAACGTCGCGACGACGGGTCGGTGGTCAGAGACGTCCACGTCGCGCACCTCGGTCGGGGCCACGGGCACGAGGTCGGGGCTGCTGAACACGTAGTCGCTGCAGTTGTCGTTGCTCGTGGGCTCGGTGCACAGCTCGGTGGGCTGGGTCGTGGCCAGCCCGGCGTCGAGCCACACCTCGAGGTTGCTGATCACCTTGGGTGGGGTCTCGGTGTCGTCGGCGTACTCGTTGCGCGGGTTGAGGTCACCGGCCATGACGGTGCGTTCCCGCCCGGCCCAGTCGTCGACGACCTGGCGCATCTGGTCGAGCCGCGTCTGCTCGGCGGCGTCGCTGTTGCGCGCCTGCAGGTGCATGCCGTAGACGAGCAGCCCGTCCGGCAACGTCGCGCTGATCGCCGACCGTCGCTGGGCGCCGCCGCCCTGCCCGAGGTCGAGGGCGCTCACGTCGGACAGGGGCAGCCGCGACACCAGGGCATTGCCGAACTGCGGGTCGGCCGCAGGCACGTAGGCGATGGTCAGGTCGGTGTGTGCGCGCAGCCAGGCGTCGACGTCGGTCATGGACGTCAGCGGCCAGCCACGCGCCACCTCCTGGACGGCGACCACGTCGGCGTTGAGGTCCACCATTGCCGCGGCCACCTCGCTGAGCGCCAGCGCGCCGCTCGACGCGTCCTGGCCCTGACCGATGTTGTAGGTCGCGACCCGGGTGAGCGAGCCGTCGGTCGGCTCGGCCGCCAACGCAGGGTCGGGGCCCGGCAGCGGCGACCCACCGACCACGCCTGCCTGCACCATCGCCGCCAGGGCCACGCCACCGACGGCGACGAACCCGACCGCGGGCCGGTGCACCGGGCTCGGAACGGCGAACTCGTGCGCCGCGACCACCTCCGGCGGGCGACGCAGCAGCGGCAGGCAGGCGAGCAGCACGGCGAGACCCGGAAGCCACCCGTTGTCCAGCGGTAGCGGGATCTCGTAGTGCAACGGGTACAGCAGCAGCAGCACGAACATCGCGACGAAGCCCGTGGCCGTTGTGCCGGCATGCCGCCAGGGCGACCACGCGCGGTCGCCGGCGCGGGCGGTGGCCTCGCGCAGCAGCAGCGGGGTCACGACCGTGCCCACGGCGGCCGCGACGAGAACAGCCCATCCCGTCACCCATGGCATCGCGACCGCAGATCCGAGCACGACGGCGCCGGCCACCGGCCAGGGCAGCCGCGCACGTGGCAGCGCCAGCACCGACATCGCCAGTGCGACGGCCAGCAGCAGCACGAGCGTGGCCGTCCCGAAGGCGACCTGCCCGCTCGATCCGACGAAGGCCAACGACGTCCAGAGCAACAGCTGCGGCATCAGCAGCAGCGTCCACGTCCAAGACGGGGCGGGCGCAGGACTGCCCCGCCCGAGCGGCTTCGCGGCGAACGCCAGGATGCCGATCGGCACCAGCAGGCTGGGGTCGAACCACGCCGGCCAGCCGGCGCTCCACACCACGTCGTCGGTGACACGCCACGCGCGGAGCGCGACGTCGAGCCCGAGACCCACCAGCGTGCCGGCAGCCAGGACGTCCGGGCCGAACCGCGTGCCGGCGGCGACCGGCAGCACGGCCGTCACCGCCAGCAGGCCGAGCACAACAGCGAGCACCGCCGGGCCCAGCGTGGGCGATGCCTGCAACGCGAGACGCGCCAGAACCAGTGCGACGGCCAGCAGCAGCGCAACCCGCGCCCCGGCCAGCCGCCTCACCACCGGGTACAGCAGGGGGACGGCGAACACCGGGACGAGCACGAGCGGCGTCACGACGAAGCCCAACGACCCGACCAGGTTGTACCCCAGCGGGAAGAACGCGCGCAGCGACTGCAGCAGCAGCTCGAGGACGGCCGCGACGGCCAGCACCAAGGCGACCGGGAGGCCGTCCGCGGGCGACCTCGACTTGCCCGCCGCGGGCGAGCCAGGGGGCTTGGCCGGCGAGATCACGAGCCTGCGTCGACGTCCGGACCGAGCAGCGCGGCGACAGCGTCGGCGATCCGGGGAGCCTGCGTCTTCTGCACGTTGTGCCCGCCTGTCGTCAGGTGCAGCGAGCGGGCGTCGGGCACCAGCGCGACGAGGTCGGCCACGATGCCGGACGGGATCACCGGGTCGTCGCGCGCCCAGCACACCAGGGTCGGCTGCGTGAGAGCCGCCAGGTTCGCCGCGTGCTGGTCGAAGTCGAGAGCGGACGCGTCCAGCACGGCGGCCTCACGCTCGGCATGGCCCAACGAGCTCGGGAAGCCGGCGGCTGCGAAGAACCGCTGGACGACCGCGCGGGCGCCCAGGCGTAGCCCGGGCAGCCGGTAGCCGGCGGCCAGCGCTCGGAACACGGTCCGCGAGTAGTGCGAGCGGGGTCCGGTGGGGGCCAGCAGCACGACGGAGTCGACCAGGTCAGGGCGGTGGACGGCCAGGTGCACCACCGGCGTGGAGCCGGAGGAGTGCCCGAGCAGGGTGACCGGCCCGAGGTCGAGGGCCTCGATCGCGGCGCGCACCGCGTCGGCGCGCTCGTCGGTCGACATCGCCCAGTGGGGCCGGCGAGCAGACTCTCCGAACCCGGGCAGGTCGATCCGGACGACGGTGGCATGTTCTGCCAGCAGGGGGGCGAGCCACCGGTAGTCGCGCACCGACCCGGGCAGGCCCGCCACGGCGACCACCGTCGCCGCGCCGTCACCCTCGACCGTGTACGCCAGAGGGCCGACGTCGGTGTCGACGATCCGACGCGGCGGGTCGCTCGGAACCTCAGGCGCCACGGCCGTGCCACCTCGCGACGACCCGGCGCCGTCCCACCAGCCCGACGGTGAGCACGGCAGTCGCGACGAGCAAGAAGGCCGGGGCGAGGCCGTCCCCGACGAGCCAGCGCAGCAGGATCCCGCCGCCCATGGTCCAGGCGAGCAGCCACCACCCGAAGCGCACGCTGCGGGCCCGCTGCGCTGTGGGCATCCCGGCGCACGGGGCACGCAGCCAGCCCGCCATGAGCCCGAGCGCGAACGGGGCCGCCGTACCCAGGGTGCCGAGCGCGAGGTTGCCCTCCTCGTGCGAGATCCGTCCGAGCAGGGCGAACAGCAGCACCACCACGAGATCGGCGACCAGCGACGGAAGCCAGGCAGCGGTGCCGGACGACTCCGCGTCGTCCGTCGGCGGCACGTCGCAACGGTCGAGGCTCACCCCACCATTGCACCAGGTCGCCGGACGACGTTGTGATGCCCCCTTGCCTGCGACGCAGCAAGTCAAGGCCGGCAGGACGAGCTGAGGTTCGCCTCGTCCGACGTAGCCTGACTCTCGTGCCGCCTTGCGACGGTGTGGACGCCCCGTGACGACGTCTACGGCTCTCGACGTCGCCGTCATCGGGGCCGTCGGCGTGGACACCGTCGTGTACCCGCCCGACTCGTGGTCGTGGGGAGGCCAGAGCGAGGGGACCCTCGCGGAGATCCAGCATGTCGTCGCCCACGGCGGTGGGTACGCGGCTCGCGGGTATGCCGCCCTCGGCTACCGAACCGCGTTCGTCGGTCACGTCGGCCAGGACGCCGACGGAGCGCTCGTGCGGGCCACGTTGGCCGCCGACGGGGTCGACCTGAGCGCCTGCGTGACGTCCGGCAGAACCGCCCACAGCGTCAACGTGATGTCGACCGACGGCAGCCGGCGCAACTTCTACGACCCACGCCTCGTCGGGGTGCAGCCACCGTCGGAGTCGGACGTGGCCGGACTGCTGTCACGGACGCGGATGGTGCACGTCAACATCCCCGACTGGGCTCGGACGCTGATCGAACCTGCCCGCCGGCGGGGGGTCGTTGTGGCCGTGGACGTGCAAGACACCCCAGGCGCTCACGACGCCTACCGCCTCGACTTCGTGCGCGGGGCCGACCTGCTCTTCGCCTCGGCAGCACAGCTGGACGACCCCGAGAGCTACGCGCGATGGGCCATGACGGCCGGGCCGGCGTCCCTCGTGGTGATGGGCCTGGGGCCAGACGGCTGCCTCGTCGTCCAGCGCGACGGGCCCGCCGAGCGCGTCGCGGTCGTCGAGCTGTCACCCGACCCGGTGACCGGGGTCGCGCCGCCTGTCGTCGACACCAACGGCGCCGGAGACAGTCTCGCCGTCGGCGTCGCGTCCGCGCTCGTGATCGACCGACTACCCCTCGATGCCGCCGTTCGCCGTGGCCTGCTGTGCGCCCGCTGGTGCTGCTCTCTTCGCGGCAGCAGCGACGGGCTGCTGTCGGCCTCGATGCTGCGAGACGGGCAGTCGAGGTAGGGCCCTCCCCCATGGCCGGACGACCTGAGGGGGGCACCTCGCCAGAGTCAACCGGCCAGGATCTTGGCCTTCTGTGCCGCGAACTCATCGTCGGTCAAGACGCCGGCGTCGCGCAGCTGTCCCAGCTTCTCCAGCTGGGCGAGCATGTCGTCACCGGTAGAAGCCGGGGGCGCGGGCGGGGGCGGCGGCGCGTACTCGACAGGGGCCGCGTACTGCTGCGGCGGCGGCGCGGCGGCCCCTTGGTCAGCCCACCGGTTGGCCTGGCGGCGCGACACGTTGTTGGACACGTGGGTGGCGGTGCCCGCAACGACTGCGGTCCGGGCGACGCCACGGATCAGTCCTGGCATGGTGACTCCTTTTGGTGCGTCGGGATGGGGGGAGAGGTCAGTCGAGCTCGACGTCCAGCGCCGCGATGACGGCGTTGATCGGGATGCGGCCCTGGGCGACCAGCTGAGCCCCGCCCCGCAGCAGCTCGGCAGCGAAGGGTGCCGCCCACCGGTTCTCGTAGACGAGCACGCCGGCCGAGCTGCCCGGCTCGACCGCCTTGGCCGCCTCGCTCAGGTCGTCGTCGCCCAGCAAGCCGGACGACACCCCGGCGAAGACCTCCAGCTCCGTCCCCTCGCCCACGTCGTCCAAGGTCAGCACGGTGACCGTGTCGTCGGTCTCCTTGCGGATGAACACCAGGTCCAGGATGCGGATGATGCGACGATCCACCAGGTCCAGCAGCATCGGCAGACCCCTCCCGGTCATGCGGTTGCCCGGGAACTCCACCACCAGGAAGTCGATCGGCCCGAAGGGCTCGACCTCGTCGTCACGATACTCGTCGGTCATGTGTCACTCCTTCTCGTCGGATCGAGTCTGCCGGGGCGTGGGCCACGTGTCGTCATGCCATCGGTACCAAAGCCGCCGAACCAGAACGGTGTGGGGATGGTGCGGACTGGCATCGAAGAGGTGTCGGCTGTCACCGTGCGCTTCGGCAGGGCGATGTCGCGCTATCGAACGTCGACCAGCGCGCGCTCGGGAGTCACGGCGTGCGAGACGTCGATCTGCGCCTCACGCGCCGCTCGGCTGCGCCGAACCCACTTGTTGGCCTCGATCACAACCGGCAGGAGCAGGGCGAGGCCGATAGCCGCCCCCCACTGTCCGCCGGTGAGCTGGGTTGTCAGCAGTGCTCCCTGCAGGAGCGAGAGCTCTGTCGCCAGCACGATCATGGCGAGAGGGACCAGCGCGATCCCGACGGCCTTCAGGAGCGGCGCCGCCAGCCCACTGGTCGGGTCACGTCGATTCGTCATGGCGTTGAAGACCGTGCCGAGGCCCATCACGACGAACGTCATCGTCATGGAGACACTGGCCTGGTCGGTGCTGGGCGCGTCCGGCCCGGCAATCAGCGGCACGAGCGCGGCCACGAAGAGGACGGCCGCGTACAGCACCCACATGATGATGGCCGAGCGGTTGGTGATGGGCACCTTCGGGTCTCGAGGTGGGCGCTTCATGATCTCCGGGTCACCCGGATCGACCGCGATGATCACCACACCCGCAGTTGTCACGAAGAAGAGCAGGAACAGCACCATCGCCGGGGTGAGAGCGACACCGGCGTTGATGTCGAAGATCGTCGCTGCCACGAAGAGCATGACAAGCGCGAGCAGCTGCGTCATCTGGAACCGGATGTAGGAGACGACCTTGTCGTAGACCCGACGACCCAGCTCGATGGCGTGGACGAGCGTTCCGAAGTTGTCGTCGGTGAGGATCATGCGCGCGGCCTGCTTGGTGACCTCGCTGCCGCTGCCCATCGCAACCCCGATGTCGGCCTGCTTGAGCGCGGCGGCGTCGTTGACCGCGTCACCGGTCATCGCCACGACCATTCCCTCCTCTTGCATGACTCGCGCGAGGCGCAGCTTGTCCTCCGGGGTGACGCGGCCGAACACGTGTAGCTGAGGCAGCCGAGCCTTCAGCTCGTCATCGGTCAGCGCGACCAGCTCGCTGCCGCTGATGGCACCGGGCCCGAGCCCGAGCGACTCCCCGATGGCTCCCGCAGTGACAGCGTGGTCACCAGTGATCATCCGGACGTCCACGCCGGCACTGAGCGCTGTGGTCACTGCCAGCTTCGACGAGGGTCGCAACGGGTCGATGATGCCGACCAGACCGACGAAGATCAGGTCCTCGGTCAAGGCCATGGGGTCGGACCGCATCGTCTCGGTCTCGCTGTCGTCGAGCAGTCGGAAGGCGAACGCGAGTACGCGCAACCCCTTCTCGCCCATGCGCGCGTTGGCGCTCTCGACCTCGGCTCGGGCCGAGTCCATGGGGATCGGCTGGTCGCTGAGCGGTCCACCGGCCTGGCTGCACCGGGCGAGGACCACGTCCGGACCACCCTTGACAAGCTGGATCGTCCGTTCACGCCCGTCGACCGTCACGTGGTGGAAAGTGGCCATGAACTTGTACTCGGAGTCGAAAGGCACCTCTTCCAGACGGGGGTAGGCGCGGCGGGTCTCCTCGGCGTCGACACCGAGCTTGGCGGCAAGGACGACGAGCGCCGCTTCGGTGGGATCCCCGACGATCGAGCCATCGTCGGCAACGGTGGCGTCGCTGTCGAGCACCAGCCCCAGTGCCAGCCGCGTGAAGTCCGGCACAGGTACTCCCGCCACCGACAGGATGGTCCCGGACTTGCGGTAGCCCTCCCCTTCGACCGAGAACCACGAGCCGTTGGTGTAGATCGTGGACACCATCATCTCGTTCATCGTGAGGGTGCCGGTCTTGTCGGAGTTGATGACGCTGGTGGCGCCCAGCGTCTCCACGTCGCTGAGGTTCTTGACGACTGCCTGCGCCTCAGCCAGCTGCTTGGCGCCCATCGAGAGCAGGCCGGAGACGAACGCCGGCAGGCCGGTGGGGATCGCCGAGATCGCCATCGCCGTGCCGAGAAGCAGCAGCTCAGTGGGGTCGGTCCCGCGGATCAGGCCGACGACCACGATCAGTGCCACAGCACCCCAGGCGATGACGCCAAGCACCTTCGTCAGGTCGTCCAGCTCTCGCTGCAACGGCGAGCGGGTACGGGTGACCTGCGTGAGCATGGTCGCGATCCGCCCCATCTGGGTCTCCATGCCCGTGGTCGTCACCACCATCGTGGCCGTGCCTCGGGTCACCGAGGTGTTCTGGAACAGCATGTTGGACCGATCGCCCAGCCCCACCTCTGGGCTCGCGAGCGCGGAGGCGTCCTTGGCCACCGGGGCGCTCTCCCCCGTCAACGCAGCCTCCTGCGCCTCAAGAGTGGCCGATCGAACGATTCGTCCGTCGGCAGGAACTATGTCGCCGGCTTCAAGGAGCACCACGTCGCCCGGCACCACCTCCACCGCCGGCATGAGAATGACGGTGCCGTTGCGCAACACCTTCGCCTGCGGCACCTGGAGGTTGGACAAGGCGTCCACGCTGGCGCGCGCCTTGAGCTCTTGGCGCGCGCCCAGGACCACGTTGAGCAGCACGAGCGCTGCCACGATGATGCCGGTTCCCACCTCGCCGATGACGAGGCTCACCACGACCACCGCGATGAGCATGAGGTTCATGGGGTCGCGCAGCTGAACACCGGCGACGGCCCAGATCGATGGTGGCTTCTCACCTGTGATCGCGTTCGGACCGTAGCTGGCCAGACGCTGGGCTGCCGCGGCGGACGTCAGTCCCTGCTCAGCGTTGCTGTCCAGTGCCTCGACGACAGCCGTCGCGTCCTCGGCGTACCAAGCGCGCTCGTGGTTCGACGACTGGTGAGACTCGGCGCTGGCTGTTGTCTGTGACATGAGGCCTCCTTCTTTCGAGGGTGGATCCACGGGGCGGTCGCGCATGGTCCACCCCTACTCGTCGAGTGTCGATGAGTCGCATCCCCCGGCATCTTCATGCCGATAGGTGGAGATGCACAGGTCCCGATCGAACTGGATGATGACACCACACCAGACCTGGCAGTTGGATCAGATCGACGGCGAAGCCGGGGAGGTGCGCGATGAGTGTGGAGCCTATGCCGTGTACCGCCCGCTTCGAGGTTCTGACTCTCGATCCAGCCCCGGCTGATCGGTCGTCTGTCCACGGACCCGTCGCCGACGAGCCCAGAATCAGGCGAGAGCCTTCGCCTTCATCGTCTCGAACTCGGATGGGGTGATGGCACCTGCGTCCAGCAGAGCCTTCGCCTGAGCGACCTGGTCCGCCGGGGAGGAGGACGATGCGCTGCCGGAGACGCTTCGGATGTACTCGGCTTGAGCCGCCTGCACGTCTTGCGCCTGCTTGATCGACCGCTGCGTCATGCCGTTGCCGCGAACGATCAGGTAGACGATCGCTGCCAGGAACGGGAAGAAGATGAGGAAGATCGACCACAGCGCCTTGCCCCAGCCGCCCAGCTCGTCGTCGCGGAAGATGTCGGCGAAGAGCGTGAAAAGCATCATGAGGTAGGCGAAGAAGACGAACGTCGCTACGACGATCCAGAAGAACTCCCAGAAGTCCATTGCGGACACTCCTTTCAAGGCAGCCATGTGCTGCGCCATCAGGATGCCCGCCCGGTCACCGACCCTGCATCATCCCAACGGGACGATTCGTTGCAGTCCAGGCGCAAAGGGACATCCTTGGCCGCCGTCAGGACGGGGGCAGCAGACCCGCTTCACGGGCCTTGGCGATCGCCTCGCTGCGGCTGTGGACGCCGAGCTTGCGGTACGCGGCCAAGGCCTGCGTCTTGACGGTGTGGCGCGAGACGAAGAGCTCGTTGGCGATCTCCGGGAACGACAGGTGGGTCGGCAG
Organism: uncultured Actinomycetota bacterium; assembly: GCA_963714455.1. Classification (GTDB taxonomy): domain Bacteria; phylum Actinomycetota; class Actinomycetes; order Jiangellales; family Jiangellaceae; genus CAVQGZ01. Next base: position 28,919 of record CAVQON010000020.1, on the reverse strand, counting down.
GTACTGCAGGATGCGGATCTCGGCGGTCGTCAGCAGAGCCGAACCTCCCACTGGCTCTGCCGGCCCCCGTAGCCAGCGCCTCAGATCCTGCATCGCACGGTCTCCTACCGGGGACGCTGTCGAAGGTCCGTAGGCCTCTTGCGCCTCGGCAACAAGGGCGACGGCCCTCTCGTGGTCGCCGAGTCGCAAGAACACGTTGGCCATGGACAGTCGGTTGTAGACCTCGTTCAGCGGGCCGAGGACCGGCATCAGCGACATGAGGCGAAGGGCACTCGCGGCCTCGACCTTGGCCTCCCGAACCGCACCCTCTTCGACATAGCACCGGGCGGAGGTGACGATGACCGGGGTGATGGTCACCAGCCGCTCAAGGCTGTGCGCCGCCACCACCGCACGAGCATCGCGTACGAGCCGGACGGCCCTCCTGGTGTCGCCACGGATCAGCGCGAGCTCTCCCATCGCCGCAAGGTGACGAGCCTGCATCGCCGGCTGCTCGTTGAGTACTGCAAGGCGGTGGCCCCGCTCGAACTCGGTGAGCGCCTCCGGCCGATCCGAGAGCATCAGGCCGACACCGACGAGATAGTTCGCCAGTGTCAGCCAAGGGTCGTCGGGGGGCGCGGAGGCACAGTAGGCCCGCGCCAACGTCTCCATCTCTTCAAGGCCCTCGTGGGCAGTCACCGCCCGCAGCAGCATCACGTCCGGTGCGATGCCAGGGTCGTGCCGGGCGTGGGTCTCGGCAGCGATCTCGAACCTGTCGAGGGCGATCGCGTCGCCGACCTGCCCGGCCAGCCACCCTGACACGAGGGCCAGCCGCCCGTTGCCGGCCAGCCGCTCGGTGCTTACGCCGTCGAGCCATCGGCGCAGGACCGGCATTCGACCGGTGCCGATCAGCGGCCCCGCGTACCTCCAGGCAACGGCTCCTAGGCGCACATCGTCGTCGGCCTCGCGCGCATGGAAGACAGCACCATCAAGGTCTCCGACCTGTTCGCATGCGTTGCTTGCGGCGGTATGCGCCGCCTGCCAGGCGCTTGGGTTCTGGGCCTTGAACTCTGAGGACAAGAAGTCACCGAAGAGCGCATGGATGCGAAACTGCTGCTGCTGGGCGTCGAGAGGGATCAGCAGCCTGTTGGACGCAGCGAGTCTCCGCAGCAGTGGGACCACGGCGCGGACACCCGTCACTGCCTCGCACATGTGCTGGTCGAGGACGGGGAGCACCGACGAGCGCAGCAAGAACTGCGCTTCGTCGTCGGCGAGACGGTCCAGAATCTCTTCGCGCAGGAAGTCCGACAGGTCAGACCCGGGTGCAGCCGCGCGAGCGATGGGAGAGCTCGGCCGTGACGCCAGTGCGCGCCCGGCGAGATAGGCAGCGACGGGCCAGCCGGCGGTTGTCTCCAGGAGCGACATCACGTCGGCATCAGAGACCTTGACACCGACCAGGTCCATCAGCTCGGCACCTTCTAATGCATCCAACGCCAGCGTCTCCGGGCCGAGCTCCAGCACCTGGCTGCTCGCCCGAAGCCGGCGCAGAGACGGTGGAAGCAGAGTCCGTGTACCGAGAGCGAGCTGAGACCCAGCGGGGAGGCCGCATGCGATCGTCCGCGCCAGGCAGTCCCACGCATTGCCGCGCATCGCCCCCGCATCATCGATGACGACAAGGACTGGGGTGGTGACTGCGCTCAGTCCAGCCTCGAGGGCGGGCAGGACGCCCAGGTGCCACGCGACCACGTCAGCATCGCTCGGCAGCTCGACTCGGGAAGGGAGGCATCCCGACTTGAACAACTCATCCACCAGCGTCTGCGCGAGCCAGCCCGGATCAGGAGCCTCGGCCCGCACCGACAACCACACGATGGGACGGGAGTCCTCGCCGGCCCACTGGGCAAGAAGCGTGGACTTGCCGTACCCACCAGGAGCGTGCAGCGAGACAACGGGGAACGCCGCGGAGTCATGCAGCGCCCGGAGCGGCCGGTCGCGTCGAACGGTGTGGTCGCGGGAGGCGGGGACCGCATGCAGAGACGTGGCGACCGCTCGCCACTGCGGGCCCGCAGTCACCCGACAAGGCTAACTCACCGGGTGCCTGCCAAGGCTCGTGCGCACAGGCCGGAGGTCGAGCTGGAGGCTACACACGCCCCTCGCATGACGGGGCTTCGGCGAAGGCCGTCCGAACGGCCGTCGAGCCTTGTTGCGCTGTTGTTCGCAGGCTGTCGGCGAAGGTCACGGCATCAAGCCGGACGAGCGCGAGCTGGGTGGCGACGGCGCGCACACCGTCCACGACGGCGGCCCCGCCCGATGCCTCGGAGAGACTGCCGGCGGCTGCCCGAAGGCCGTCGAGCGACCCTTCCAGAGCCTGTCGATCGACGTCGAGGTCGTCAGCGGCAGCCGACAGCTCAGGATCGGTTCCTTGCGGCACAGAAGCGACGGTTGCCGCCAGCTGCGACACGCTGTCACCCACGTCCCCGACCTGACTCTCGATCTGGGGGACCACCTGGTCGGCCAGGTTGGTGCCCGAGCCGATGTCGACCTGGACGCTGGTCCCCAACGCGTCCAACGAGGCCTCGACGTCGTCGGCGGCAACACAGACGGCACCCGCCCACGCCGTCGCGTCCGTGCTGCTCATCGCGTCGGTACTGCCCGTCGCGTCGGCGGATGCCGTGGCCCCCGACGGGCCGGTTGGTGCGGCGTCGTCGGCTGTCGACCCGCCACAGGCTGTCAGTCCAAGGAGCACCACGAGCCCGAGGGCTACGCCCGCTGGGGCACGTGTCATTGACATCATCGCGTCCTCTTCTCCCGTGGCAGCAGAGCCCTATCGGGCGGTGATGTCGCGGCCATGAGCGGTCAGCGCCCAGATGATAGCGACGGGCAGCGCGATCATGATGATGCCCCAGATGGGGTACCACGGCAGCCACGCGAAGTTCACCACGGCGCTCACCACCGCCAGCACGACACCCACGGTGCGCGCCCACACGGCGCCGCTGAGTACACCCACCCCGGCCAAGGCGATCACGACGCCCAGCGTCAGGTGGATCCACCCCCACGTGCTGATGTCGAACTGGAACACCCACTCCTGGCCGAGAACATAGAACTCGTCGTTGATGAGGGCGACGACGCCCGCGATCGACTGGAACACACCAATCATGATCATCAGAACGGACGCGAACAGGGTCAGTCCTACGGCACCACCGCTGTACGTCGATGTCTGTTGCCGACTCATCGTCGTCCCTTCTCTCGCGAGGACCTCCGGCAAGGCTGCCGAATCGCTGTCTCTTCCAGCATCAGGGACCGTGGCCCGGCTGTCATCACCCAGTGGGGACGAAACGGTCACAACCGGCTCCAGCGCCGGCTCGATGCGGGTACCCGTCAGGGGACGAGGATGGCGTGGGAGAGCATCCCCCCCGACCGGACTCTCGCGTCGAACCCGTTCTGGACGAGTACGCGGGCGGCGTAGTAGGCACGTTGCCCCGAGCGACACAACACGTGGATCTCCCGGTCCTGAGGCAACTCGTCGAGGCGGCCGCGTAGCTGGCCCAGCGGGATGTTGACCGCACCCGGCACCTGCTCGACGGCCAGCTCGGCCGGCTCCCGGACGTCGAGGACGAGCTCGTCGGCAGCGGCGTCGGCATCCCAGTGGCTGATCGACATGTCGCCGCGCAGCACGCCCGCACCGATCATGCCCGCGAAGTTCACCGGGTCTTTCGCGCTGCCGAAGGGCGGCGCGTAGCACAGCTCGGCTTCTTCGAGGTCGTAGACCGTGGCCCCGAGCTGGATGGCCAGCGCCAGCTCGCTGATGCGCTTGTCGACCCCGTCCGGACCGGCAGCCTGGGCACCGACGATGCGCCCGTCCGAGGGCCGGAACAGCACCTTCATGGCGATGGGCCGGGCGCCCGGGTAGTAGCCGGCGTGCGAGTTGGGGTAGAGGTAGACCTTCTCGTAGTCGGTGTCGCCGAGACGCTGCAGCGTTCGTTCGTTGACGCCCGTCCACGCGATGGTGGAGCCGAAGAGCCCCACGACGGCCGTGCCCTGCGTGCCGCGGAACCGTGAGTCACGCCCCACGATGGCGTCCGCGGCGATTCTTCCCTGCCGGTTGGCAGGACCGGCGAGTGCCATGAGCGTCCACTCGCCGGTGACCACGTCGCGCACCTCCACGGCGTCCCCGACGGCGTAGATGTGCGGGTTGCTCGTGCGCATCTGGTCGTCGACCCGGATGCCGCCGCGCTCGCCGACCTCGAGCCCCGCGTCGCGCGCCAGCGTGGTGTCCGGGCGCACGCCGAGGGCAAGGATCACGATGTCGGCAGGCAACGTGCGTCCCGACTGGGTCGTGACCACGAGGGACCCGTCCCCGGCAGGGTCGAACCGGGCGACCCCGTCACCGAGCACCATGGTGAGGCCTTGCAGGGTCAGAAAGTCACTGACGAGCTGTCCGTACTCGGGGTCCAGCGGCGTCATCACCTGGTCGGCCATCTCGACCACCGTGACGTCGACGTCTCGATGGACAAGGTTCTCCGCGGTCTCCAGGCCGATGAACCCGCCACCGACCACGACGGCGCGCACCTTCGGGCGCACCGTCTGGAAGCCGGAGTAGCGCTCCATGCCCGCCAAGAAGCTCGTCCCCCGCTCCAGCCAGTGCCGAATCTCGCGGGCGTCCGGCACGGTGCGCACCTCGAAGATCCCGGGCAGCTCGATGCCGGGGAGAGGCGGCCGGATCGACGCCGCGCCCGGGGAGAGCACCAGGGCGTCGTAGCCCTCGGTGGTGACCTCGCCGGTGGCGACGTCGCGCAGCTGCACCGTCTGGTCGTCGGGCGACACGGCGACCGCCTCGCACCCCGTTCGGCAGTCGACGGCAAACTGGTTGCGAAACACCTGCTCGTTGGCCACCAGCAGGCTCGACTCGTCAGGGATCACGCCACCGACGTGGTAGGGCAGGCCGCAGTTGGCGAAGGAGACGTAGGGACCACGCTCGACCATGAGGATCTCGGCCGTCTCGTCCAGGCGTCGCAGCCGAGCCGCGCACGACGCACCACCGGCCACCCCTCCAACGATGATCACCTTCATCTGATCGCCCCTCTCAGGCTCGCGTGGCCACGCGGCACCCTGACGACGCCGACCCACCACGTCTTTCCTACGCCGATGGCGGCACGACCTCATCCCCCCACCTGGATGAACGGGCCGCGAGACGCGCGATTCATCCGGCCGAAAGGGCGTCCTCGATGGCGCCCATGTCGGCGGGGGCCGTCGGTGACCGCAGCACCATGGTGTTCCAGAACACGCTCCCGACTTGCGGCCGCTGGCCCTCGGCTTGTGTCTGTGCAGCGACGCCAGGGTGTCTTCGCGGTGACGGCCCTCGGCGCCCCGCAGTACGGGCCGGACGAGCCGAGTACGACCGACCCGTCCGTGTCGAGACGATGGCGTTCGTCGTGATCGCGTTCAGCGCGGTCGATCTCGGCCTCGTGCTGCGTCGCGAGCGCGAGCCTGCCTGGTCACGCCCGATCCTCCCCTGGCTCGGGCGGATCATCGGGGGCCGGCTGCTAGCCTGACTCGCCGTGGAGTTCCCGATGTTCCGGCGGCTGCTCGACACCGTGTCGCTGACCGGCGCGCAGTGGGACGCGGTGCTTGCGCTGTCGCTGATTGCGCCGATCGCGGTCGCCCTCGACAAGGTGATGCAGGTACGTCGCCCTAGTCGAGCGGTCTAGCAGGCTGGTCCGGGCTCGGTCGACAGATGTACGCCGTAGCCACGTTCCTTGTCGTCGCGCTGCTGTCGCTCTTGTTCACCCGGGCTGCGACCGGCGTGCTGATCGCAACGGGGATGCCTCCCGACGCGGCCGGGTTCCAGGCGCGATCGGCGTTCACCGGGGCCGGGTTCACCACGGCCGAGGCGGAGAACGTGGTGAACCATCCGGTGCGTCGCCGGGTCATCTCGACGACGATGTTCGTGGGCAACCTGGGAGTACCCACGTTGGTGGTCACCGTGCTGCTCGGCTTTCTGGCACCTGGCCCCGCCGAGACGAGCACCCGCGCCCTCGTGCTCGTCACCGGCATCGCCGTGGTCGTGGCCCTGGCATTCAGCAAGCCGGTCACCCGGCTGTTCGTCGAGATGGGCAGGCGCGGCGCGCAGCCGGTGCTGCGCCGGGCGCTGAGCGGGCAGGTAGAACCCCTGCTCACGCTGAGCGCCGACTTCCAGGTCGTCGCGCTGCCGCTCGCTGACGACGTGCCACTGCGCAGCATCCGCGGCCTTCAGCAGGCGCTCCCCGAGCTACGGGTTCTCGGCGTGCGGCCAACGGGACGGCCAGGGAGCTTCGTCGGTGGGCAACCCGCCGACATCGAGCTTCATGCCGGGGACGACCTGGTCGTCCTCGCCGACACCACGCAGCTTGCCGCGTTGATGGGCGACGTCGACGGGGAAGGTTCGGCCTGACGTGCGGGTCGCGAGGCCGGGGCTAGTGCCCGACAGCGGCCTTGACCGCCACGATGAGCAGCGCCACCACGAGCACGACAGCCGCAGTGATGAGGCTGGCAAGCCAGGACCGTCCCCGCAGGCGAGCGATCGCGATACCGGTCAACGCGGGCAGGGCTGCGAGCACCACGAGCGCGCCGGTGAGAGCAGCCTCACCGTCGAGAAGCACGAACGGCACGGACGCAAGGCCGGCAACCGCCAGCCCGCCGCTGATCTGGGCAGCCGCCTCCCGGGCCGCCGACTCCGCCGCGAAACCGCCTTCGTCGATCAGATGGGCCGCCAGCCGGAACGCCAGCCAGTGCGCCAGCGTCAGGCCGATCGCACTGCCGATCAGCAGAGCGACCACCGCGTCATCGGGCGGTAGTCGCTCGGTGGGCACAGCCACCAGCACGGCCAGCAGCACCAGGGCCATGTAGAGCGCCGACGCGAAGAACTCGCGAGCGGCGAGGCGGCCCTCCACCTCCAGATCCGTGGACACCGGTCGAGCCTAGGTGACGCCCGGTCTAGGCGTGGACTGCCGGCGCGGGCGCCCGCGACTGGATCAGCCGGACGACGTACGCCGTCGTGACGTTGGCGGTCACGACCGCAGCAGCGACGGGAGCCGTGGTCACCGGCCCGAGGCCGACGGACAGGGCGGCGATCGCCGTGAGCCCGAGTGGCGCGCGAATGGTGGCCCCGGGGACCGCCGAGAGCATGCACCCGACAGCGATCGCGTACGGGATGCTCGGGAAGAGCTGGTGGGCGATCACACCCGCGGTCCCACCGACGAAGAGCATGGGCAGCACGTTGCCGCCGATGAAGCCGGCAGCCAGGCTCAACGCCATGGCCAGCATCTTGCCGACGACCACGGCCACGAGAAGCCAGACGCTGACCGTGGCCGCGTTGTCGATCACCGACGTCAGCTGAGCGTTGCCCGCCCCGACGGTCAGGGGCAGCGCCACCGCGATCAGCCCCACCAGCGCGCCGCCGACGACACCGCGCAGGTAGGGGTTGGCGACCTTGTCCGCACCGACGTTCACGACCTTGACGATGAGGACGAACGTGATCATCAGCAAGCTGGACGCCGCACCCAGAGCCACCCCGATGAGCAGCTGGGACGACCTGAACTCCTCCACCGGGATCGCGAAGCTGTTCAAGAAGGTCGTCCCGACGACGGCGAAGTACAACCCGAAGCCGACGGTGGCAGCGATCAGCTGCGGCACCACCGCCTCCATGTACTTGGCGCGCCGGATCGGGGCCAGCTCGCTGACCATGATGGTGCCCAGAAGCGGAGAGGTGAACGCCCCGCCGAACCCGCCGGCGACCCCGGCCATGGTGGCCTGGAGGCGGGCGTCCTCGTTGCCGGGCCACCGGCGCTCGGCGATCCACGAGGCGATCCCGCCGCCCATCATCACCAGGGCGAACGAGGGGCCCAGGCTTGCGCCCGCTACCGCGGACACCATGGCCAGACCCACCCAGGGCAGGACGTGGCGCGGGTCGACAACCCCCGACTCGATGATCGCGACGCCTCCGGGAACCTGCTTCGGCACCGCCCACCACTGGCGCAGCGCTGCAACGGCGAGGCCGCCCGCCGCGGTGACGAGTACCCACCACGACTCACCCGACCAGGCCTGCGTGCGCGGCTCGCCGAACACGATGTCCGACACCAGGCCCGTCACGCCCAGGTAGAGCATGCCCAGCACGCCCACGACCCCGCCGACCAGTCCGGCGACGACCAGCAGCTCGCGGTACCAGCGGCGCTCGAGCGGCAGAAAGTCAGCGGCACCCATCAGTCAGCCTCCCCCGGCCACGCTCGCTCGCAGGGCCCATGTCACCGACGTCGGATCGAGCGTGTCAGCAGGACGACCACCAGCACCGCCGCGACGCTCAAGAAGCCGAAGAAGCCGATCTGGCTGGCGGCGACCAGTCGCTCGTCCGGCGCGTCGGCGAACACCTGTGACGCCAGCGCCGAGCCGATCAGCCCACCGGCCACGAGCACCGCCACGACGATCATGGATGTCAGCTGCCGTGCCTGGTTCATCTGGCTGTCCAACGACGAGGTGTCGACGTAGACCGTCAGCTTGCCTCGCTTGAGCTGGTCGTTCCACGACAGCAGGCCACGCAGGTACTCCGGAAGGGCCTGGGCTCCTTCGCCGAGCCACCGGATGCCCTCGCGTTTGAGCGCCTCGGTGGCAGCATCGCCGGTGACGGCGACTTCGCCGAGCTCCATCGCCGCTTCCAGAGCGGCCTCCGTGAACAGCCTGTCATCAGGTGCCAGGGGTGTGAAGAACGCCGACGCCTGCGTCATCGACTTCAGCGCCAGGGTGAGCTGCGGGTCGAGCCGGTACCCGTTGTCGCGCAGAACGGAGAGGCCAGCGCTCATCACCGACTTGATGTCGGCGCCCGAACCCCGTCCGTAGCGAGCCATCTTGCGCTCGAAGTCCTTGTCGAACGCCTTGTCGTCGACACCGTCGCGGAAGGGGACGCTCAGGCTGCGTAGCTGACGCCCCATGGCCGGCACGTCCCCCTGGACGAACGTCCACAGCAGCATCGCCATGTTGGCGCGCTGGCCGAGCGTGATCTGCCCGACCATGCCGGAGTCGAGAAACGTCACCACGCCCGTCTCGAGGTTGACGAGCAGGTTGCCCGGGTGCGGGTCGGCGTGGAAGAAGCCGTCGATCAGAAGCATCTTGATGGCGGCCCGAAGTGCGGAGTCACCGACGGCGGGCAGGTCGAGACCCGCCGCCTTCATGGCCTCGACGTCGGAGATCTTGACGCCGCTGATGAACTCCTGCGTCAGCACGCGACGCGTCGACAGCGATCGCTCGATCGTCGGGATGTGGACGCCGGGGATGTCGGCGAGGTTCTCGGCCAGGCGCTGCATGTTGTAGGCCTCGCCGTAGTAGTCGAGCTCGTCCAGCAGCGTGCTGCCGAACTCCTCCAGCATCGACTTCAGGCCGATCTCGCGGGCGTAGGAGCTGCGCCGCTCGGCGTAGGTGCTCACCACTCGGGTGACGCCCAGGTCGGCCTTGACCTGGTTGTCCAGGGCGGGGCGCTGCACCTTGACGACGACGTCGCGCCCGTCGTGCAGGGTGGCGCGGTACACCTGGCCGAGGGATGCCGCGGCCAGCGGCTCCGTGGAGAACCAGGCGTACAGGTCTTCCGGTGGGGCGCCGAGCTCGTCGATGATCACCTGGCGGGCGACGTCGTAGGGAACTGGCGGCACCTCGCTCTGCAGCCGGTCGAGCTCGACCTTCCACTCGTCGGGCAACGTGCTCGCCTGGCTCGACACGATCTGGCCCAGCTTGACGTAGGTCGGGCCGAGTCCCTCGAGAAGCAACCGGGTGCGCACCGGGGTCGACAGCCTCGGCGGAACCTTGTCCAGCTGGTAGATCCACGACTGCATCCGCCGACGAGGACCACCGAACGCCGTCGCCTCCACGACGGTGTCGGCGGCGTAGTGCAGAACCGCGCCGTAGATCTGCTGCATGCGCCGGTTCTCGTTGATGGTGTCGAACTGGGTCATGACGGCGACTCACCCTTCGCGGGACGGTCGAGCACGGGCTGGGTGGCCCCGACCACGGTCTCCAGGAACATGCCTGCGGCCCCGGCCACCAGCCCGCCCAGCAACAGCTGCCAGAAGCGGTCGTAGACGATCACCGTGGGCAGGATCCAGGCGAGCAGGTAGAGCAGCAGGGCGTTGATGAGGACGACCACGAGCCCGTAGGTCGCTACCAGGAATCGAAGCGCCAAGAACTCCAGCGCAGGTTTCACCAAGGCGCTGAGAAGCCCGTACACGAGCGCGATCACGGCGAACTGGCCCAGACGCCAGCCGTTGAAGCCAAGGCCCGGCACGACGACGACCGTGACCACCACAGACAACCCGGCCACGAAGAACCGGACGACGAACAGCCGCCAGTTGCGAGCGGTGACCTCGGCCCACCGGCGCCGGGCGCTGGCAGCCGGAACGACGAGCTCCACTCCTTGTCCGACGGTCTCCGCCTCGGGCGTCGGCGCCGACGACGGTCTGTCGGGAGCTGTCATCGGTCATCCCTCTCGCCTCGACCCGACCACTGGCCGGGATCGGTTGTCAGCCTCGCCGTGCGCCGAGGCGACGGCATCCCGCCAAGGGGGTGATATTCGCGCATCACGGCCCCGCTAGGGGGCCAGTTCGTCTGCCGTCCGGTCGTCGCGGGGCCCGGGTGCCAGCACGACGGCGAGCGCGTAGCCCGCGTACACGAGCAGGCCGAAGCCGAGCTGACCCCAGCTCTGTCCCGGGATGAGAGCCAGCACCAGAAGGACGACGACGAAGCCGCCGGCAAGGAACGCGCCGCGGTGCGCCGCGGCCAGCGAGGGTGAGCGGCCCACGACCTCGCGGCTTCGCTCCGCAGCCGACGACCGACCGGTCAGGAACATCAGCGCCGCGGCGATGACGCCGAGCACCGTGACCACGACGATCCCGCTGCGCAGCGACGACAGCACCGTCGAGAAGCTGGCTGCGACCGCGTTCGCCAGCCCGTCATCGGCGACCGCGTCCAGCAGGGTCGACTGCAGGGGCTCCAGTGCTATCGCCACCAGCAGCATGCCGAGCGCGACGCCGATCGCGATGCCCAGGGCGGCACGCACCCGGTTCGGCGCCACAGCGAGCGCGATCAGCACCATCACCAGGGCGGCCAGCGGCGCCAGCCACGCCGACGTCCTCGCCACCTGGTAGGCCCGCTGGGCCGCCGCGAGGTCGTCGGACTGGAACAGCACGATCTGACCGAAGTCAGCCGGGAGGTCGGTCCCGAGCTGCTGCTCCAGGGCCGCGATCGCCGCGTCGATGTCGTCGCCGGTGAGCTCCGGCGCGTTGACGTCCCGGTCGAGCAGGCCGGACAAGAAGTCCGCGCCTTCGGCGACGAGGGAGTTCACGACCGGCGTCAGGTTCAGCACGACGGTGCCGTCGGTGTTCTCGATCGCTGTGGTGTCCGACCCGGAGAGCACTCCGATGGTCACCTTGTGCCCGGCGGCGAGCGAGGCGTCCCAGGCGGTCTGGAAGGCGTCCGAGGCCACCAGAGCGGCCGTCCCCTGGGCCAGGTACCCCTGCGCGGCGTTGGAGATCGGGCCTGCCGCGACAGCGACCTCCTCCGGCAGCGCATCGCTCAGGCGCTGCTCCAGGTCGAGGGCGTTCACCAGCTCCGCCGCTGCGGCGTCGCCGATGGCGGCCGCGACCTCGGGCTGCTCGACGATCGATCCCACCCTGTCGACGAAGAGGTCGGTGTTGTTGAGAGTGCGGAACGTCCAGACGGTCAGCAGCGCCAGCACCACGGCCAGCACGGCGATGGTCCCGGCCACCCACGCACCGACGAGCCGCGCACGACGTGTGCGCTGCGACTTCTCTCCCGACAGGGCTCGGCGTAGCGCCTCGTTCTCGGCTCGTAGCTGTGCCAGATCAGCGGTCTCGGTCGCTGCGCCCGTCATGTCGGTCACGGGGCGAGTATGGCCTCCCGACGCGCATGTGTCGTCACCCGGACAGGGCGAAGTGCTGCCTCTACATGCCGGTGCGGTGGCCCAACGCCTCCAGCCAGGTGACGAGCTGCCGATGGACGGCGTCGGCACCGACGATGCGGGCCGTCGGCGCCGGGAAGTCGGCCGGGTAGACCATCATCGCTCGGTCCTGCCACCCACCCAGGCCACCATGGCACCCGACGAGTCCCTCGAAGGCGGCGACCTCGCCCGTCGAGGGGTCGACCACGCTGTTCACGTAGAGGTCCGGCGCCTCCGGCATGGTGGCGGCGCGCAGGATGAAGGCGGGCGCGTCGGCACTGAACGACGCCAACGGGTCGTCGCCGACGATGCGTCCGTCGACGAGGTGGTGCTCACCTGAGGCCCCGATCACCACTGGTCCGTCGTCGGTGCCGGCCACCACGAACGAGACCCCCTCGTGCTCGACGAGCCCGGAGATGAGCTGCGGGAAGCGCTGGTCGAGCTCAGATCGCGACAACCGGTGCTGGTGCCCGGTCGCGTAGACGAGCCCGAGGTTGCCCGAGCCGAACACCAAGAACCCGTCGTCCGCGCTGGCCGCCGCTTCGGCCTGAGCCACGTCGGCATCGGCCTGCCGGTCGAGCGCTCCGGTGCCGACGCGGACGGCCTGGCTGACAGGTGAGCCTGCGTCGTCGCCACCCACCGCGGCCGCCAGCACGGCCGAGCCCTCCGTGTTGACGTCCGTCCCGGTGACGGTGCTGCCCGACAGTCGCTGAACCACGGACGAGAGGTCTTCGCCGTACCTGTCGGCGAACACCTCTCCCTGCGACTGGCCGTGGTCGGAGAGCACGACGATCGAGTACCGACGGGGGGCGACGGCGGCCACCTGCTCCAGCTGAGCCAGTACCGCGTCGAGCCCCACCAGCGCGTCCAACGACTCCGGTCGCCAGATGCCCGCGTGGTGAGCAACGGCGTCGTAGTCCACGTAGTCGACGTAGATGCTGCGCGCGCCCTCCAGCATCGACGTCGACACGGCAATGGTGTTGAAGTCTCGAAGCACGCCGTTGAGTGCCGCGCGCTCGGCGGCGAAGCTCCACCCGCGATGAACCCGCGGGTGGATGCCTTGCCGGATCTGGCGCCGCGCCTGCATGCGCTCGCGCACCACCTCGCTGACGGTGCGGGTGAGACCCCGGGCCAGGCCCTCCGGGCGCACCAAGAAGTCGTTGATCATCCGCCTGCTGGTGAGGTCCGTCCCGCCGCGGCCGAGGGCACTCATCGTGGCCAGGGCCCTGGGCGCGTCACCGGTGAAGAGGTTGCTCACCGACACCCCGCCGTCGGCCAGCAGGCCGCGCCCGTCCGAGTGCATCGCTTCGATGTCGGCCGCGTCGTGCGGCTTGTTCGCGACGAAGACGCGCCCGGTCTCCCTGTCGAGCCAGCGGAACGCGGGGATGCCGTCGATCGTGCCGTGCAGGATGCCCATCTGACTCGCCGGGGTCGTGGCCGGCATGCTCGGCGTCCACTCCAGCATCTCGTAGGAGCCTGAGCGCACCCAGCGGGCCAGCGTCGGCAGGGTGCCTGCCAGCACGCCCCACTCGAGAACGGGGTAGGGCACACCGTCCAGCTGCACGAACAGCACTCCGGGAAGGTCGGGGTCGTCGACCTGCGCGGGACGGCGGCGCGCCTGCCTGATCAGTCGGGTGGTGACCGCCTGGCTTGTGCCCGCCGTGGCCAGCCAGGCGATGAACGTGACTGCCGCGGCGATGATCCAGCTTGCCCAGAACACCGGCCAGAAGGACGTCGCGACGATCCCCGGGAGAAGAACCACGACCAGGGCGACGACCAGGGCGTTCCCGAGCAGGGCGAGCAGCAGCGCGCCTGCCCAGCCCAGGTGCGTGGCCAACCGGAGGAGGACGGGGCGAACCAGCGCACCGAGGACGCCGAGCGCCACCGCCCCGGCCAGCAGCCACGGCCAGCCTTGCACCGTCAACCCGGGAAGCAGCCAGTTCGCGATCGCCAGACCGCCGGCAGCTGCAAGCAGCGACGCGAGTGCCTGCGGAAGGTTGCCCGGTTCACGTCGGTCCATCTCTCCAGCCTTGTCGTCGGCGACGATCCTCTCATCACCCCATCCGGGTCATCCCGCGATCGGCACGCCTCGCTTCGCCCTATCGGGGTGATGACGCATGGTTGCGACGGACGCACCCTGGACCGACGACCCCACCACCTGGAGGAACACGATGACCATGTCCCGCTCTCGCCGCACCGCCGTCACCCTGCTGAGCAGCCTCGCCCTGGCCGCGTCACTGGCCGCGTGCAGCGACACCGAGACCCAGCCGGATGCCGAGGCTGCCGTCTGCGACAGCGTGGCCGAGGTGCGCTCCGCCGCCGCCGGCGTGGCCGCCCTCGACACGACATCGAGCGTGGACGACGCTCAGGCCGCCATCGACTCCCTGACCAGCGCTGTCGAGGGTCTCAAGACCAGCGCTGCCGGTCTCGAGGCTGCCGACACGGCCGCCATCGAGGCCGCCGCCGGTGAGATCAGCGGCGCTGTCGGCGACGTCTCCGGCAGCGACAGCTTGGGGGCGGCGGCAGCAGCCGTCCAGGGCTCGACCGGGGCGCTGGACAGCGCCTTGACCGAGATCAGCGACGGGGTTCAGTGCGAGTAGGCGCCTACTCGGCGCGGAACGGGTAGGCACATCATGACGCTGTGGGAATGGTTCGGGATCGCGGTCTTAGCGGTCGTTCTCGGCTCGTACCTGCTGATGCTGGTGGCGATCTTCGCCGACATCTTTCGTGACCACGACCTCGGCGGGGTCGGCAAGGCGGCCTGGGTCGTCGGACTCATCCTGTTCCCAGTGCTGGGCGCACTGGTCTACCTGGTTGCCCGAGGAGACGGGATGAGCCGGCGTCAGGCTGCGCGCCACACGGTCGGCCCGACGTGAGTGAGCCCGCGGTCAGCCTCGACGAGCTGGGGCCGGTCGACTACCTCGTCGTCGAGTTCCCGCCGGGCCGGAGCACGTTCACCGGCGAGATGGCAGCCGAGCTGTCCCGGCTCTCCCACGAGGGCCTCATCCGCGTGCTCGACCTGCTCGTCATGCAGAAGTCGGGCGACGGGACGGTGGAGGGCTTCGAGGTCGACGCCGACGGCCTTGGCGGGATGGGCTCGCTCGAGGCGGACCTGGCGGGAGTTCTCGCCGCCCAGGACGTCGAGGATCTCGCGGTTGCGATGCAGCCTGGGAGCGTCGCCGGGGTCGTGGTGTGGGAGAATGTCTGGGCGACCCCGTTCTCGTTCGCCGCCCGTAGCGCCGGCGGTCAGATCATCGCCGGCGGGCGCATCCCGATCCAGGCCATCGCCGCCTCGCTCGAGGCGGACGAGGAGGACACCCGAGATGGCCCTGAGACCTGAACGGGCAGCGCAGCCTGGCGTCGTCGGCGCCCCTGTCTCCCGCAGCGCGGCGACCGTCAGCACGGTGGCGGTCGTCGTCCGAGGAATCACCCGACGCCAAGACCGCCGTCATGATCGCCGCCATGACGAGCACGATGACCGCCGGCGATGAGCCAGACCGAGACCGGACGAGCATGAGCCTGGCCATCGCTGGAGGTGTAGGTCGATGTCCCTGACCCCCACTCTGAGCATCCTGGCGATGCTGGTCGTCGGCGTCGTGTCGGGCTCCCTGGCCCTCGTCATCCGGCGTCGTGCGTCGCGGCTGGCAGACGTGCAGACAGGCCCCTGGTCGTCGACGCTGTCGTACGTCGCCACGGCGTACGGAGTGGTCGTCGGCTTCTCGATCCTGTTCCTCTTCGGCACGTTCGCCGACGCCCGCCAGGCCGTCGGCGAGGAGGCCACGTCGGTAGGAACGGCGTTCACCGAGATGCAGGTGTTCGGGGAGGAGGCTGTGCCGGTCCAGCAGGCGCTCATCTGCTACGCGCAGGCTGTCGTCGACTACGACTGGCCAGCCATGCGCGAGGGCACCTCGGCGCCGGAGGTCGACCGCGCCTACACCGACATCGTCGTGGCCCTCGGGGCGGTCGACGAGCCGCTGTCGGGAACCTTGCAGCCTGCGATCGCGACGAACGTCGTGCTTCAGGTCGGCAACGTGTCCACCGCGCGGGAGTCCCGGTTGGTGACCGCCGCTACCCAGCTACCGGTGGTGCTCTGGATCCTGCTGCTCGGCGGAGGAGTGCTGGTCAGCGTGATGATATTCGTGGTGACCCTGCCTGCCTCACCGCCGGCTCAGGCCGTGCTCGTCGGCTTGGCGACCACCTTCACGACTGTCCTGGTGCTGCTGGTCCTCGCGTTGAACAACCCGTTCGCGCCTGGCCCGGGACGTGTGTCGCCCGCACTCATCGCGCAGACCGCCGACTCGATGACGGCCGCACTTCCGCAGGTAGCAGCGGAGCCGTGCGACTTGGGCTGAGCGCCTCAGACCCGCCCCGGAAACGACGCACGTGCATCATCCTCTTCGTACGATGCGAGCGGTTCCCTCGCACGACGTATTGTCGCCGCCATGGCCCTTCACTCGTCGGAAATCCGTGACCTCGAGCGGCTCGCTATCGCGCCGGCCTACGCCCGGCCAGGCATGCGTACAGGCATCCCGAAGGACGCGCTGCCGCCGGAGGGGATGGACCCACGGGTGGCCTACCGGCTGCTGCACGACGAGCTGATGCTCGACGGCAACGCGAGGCAGAACCTGGCCACGTTCGTCACCACGTACATGGAGGAAGAGGCAGACCTGCTCTTCGCCGAGTCCTCCGACAAGAACATGATCGACAAGGACGAGTACCCGCAGACGGCCGCCATCGAGGGGCGTTGCGTGCGCATCCTGTCTGACCTGTGGAACTCCCCCGACCACGAGACGGCAACAGGGACCTCGACCACGGGGTCGAGCGAAGCCGTCATGCTCGGCGGCCTTGCGCTCAAGTGGCGGTGGCGGCAGCGCCGCGAAGCCGCGGGGCTGCCCAGCGATCGCCCGAACCTCGTGATGGGCATCAACGTCCAGGTGGTGTGGGAGAAGTTCTGCCGGTACTGGGACGTCGAGCCCCGCTATGCGCCGATCGAGGAGGGCCGGCTTCAGCTGAATGCCGAAGAGGCCCTCAAGCTGTGCGACGAGAACACCATCGGAGTGGTAGCCATCCTGGGCTCGACGTTCGACGGGTCGTACGAGCCTGTCAAAGAGATCGCCGAGGCCCTCGACGACCTCGCCGCCTCCGGTGGCCCCGACATCCCCGTCCACGTGGACGGCGCGTCGGGTGGGTTCATCGCTCCGTTCCTTGACCCCGACCTGGAGTGGGACTTCCGCGTGCCTAGGGTGCACTCCATCAACGCCTCCGGGCACAAGTACGGCCTCGTCTACCCAGGCGTGGGGTGGGTGATCTGGCGCACCCCTGAGGACCTTCCTGAAGACCTGGTCTTCCACGTGAACTACCTCGGCGGCGACATGCCGACGTTTGCCCTGAACTTCTCCCGGCCGGGCGCCCAGGTGATCGCCCAGTACTACAACTTCATCAGGCTGGGCTTCGAGGGCTACCGCGAGATCCAGCAGGCCTGTCGCGATGCCGCCATGTACGTCGCCGAGCAGGTGGCCGCGATCGGGCCGTACGAGCTTCTGTCGGACGGCTCGGAGCTGCCGGTGTTCCTGTTCCGCCTCAAGCCAGAGGTCTCCAACTACACCGTGTACGACGTGTCGGCGAAGATGCGGGAGCGCGGCTGGCAGGTACCCGCCTACTCGCTGCCTGACACGCTGACCGACGTCTCCGGCTTGCGGGTCGTCGTTCGCAACGGCTTCGGGCGCGACCTGGCCGACCTCTTTCTCGACGACCTTCGCAGCGCCACGCAGTACCTGGAGGGTCTGCCCGCCCGACTGCCCCCCGACCCGAGCCACACCGAGTCCTTCAGCCATTGACGGCCGCGACAGTCCGGGCAAGGGTTCCTCAGGCAGCGGCCGACGTCCGAGCACGAGGGCCGCGTCCGTTCGTCACGCAGGTCAGCTACGACCTTCCGGACGGAAGCCGTCAACGCTGGGGGGCGCGCGCCGAGCGTCGGGCCAGACAGGTCGGCGCGCGTCGCGGGCTGACCTGGTGGATCGGCGCACTGTTCGTCGTCGGCTCGACATGCTTCGTCCTCGGTCCGGTCCCGGCGTACGCCAACGCCGTGGGCGCCCAGACCACAGCGGTGACCTTCTTCGTCGGCTCGTTGTTCTTCACCGTCGCGTCGTACCTCGCGTTCGTCCAGGTGGTACGACAGGACGGCCACTCCTGGTTCGCGTGGAAGCCGACCGAGATCGGCTACTGGGCCTGCCTCGTGCAGCTTGTGGGCACGCTGTACTTCAACGTCACGACCTTTGCAGCGCTGCTCGACGTGCCGCCGGACGCCGTTGACCGCGTCATCTGGCGACCCGACGCGATCGGCTCGGTGTGCTTTCTCGTCGCATCCGCCCTGGCCTTCGCCGAAGCCGGGCACCGGTGGTGGTCGTGGCGGCCCGGCGAGCGCGACTGGCACATCACCGCGCTCAACATGTGGGGCTCGGTGTTCTTCGGCGTGTCCGCCGTGGGCGCCTACGTCCAGCCCTCGGGGGAGCTGACCAACGCCACGTGGTCCAACGGCGGGACGTTCGTAGGAGCCGTGTTCTTCTTGATCGCCTCGTTCCTGACGATGGGCGAAGGTAAGCGGTCATGACCGAATGCCGCTCGGCCATCACCCGATGAGGGTGATGGCCAGGCGCCCAGGTGTGCCCCATCCTCGACCCACCATGGTTGCGCATCCAGGAACGCCAGACCCCACGTCGGTCACACAAGCGGCTCAGACAGCGCGCGAACGCGGGCGTGCGGCCCGCAAGCAGGTGCCACGTACCTCGCACGCGGCCTGGGATCTGCGCTCCCCCGCCGAGCGCGACCCAGTCGAGATCCTGCAGGCGCAAGCGGAGTCACGAGTTCCCGAGCTCGTCCCGATCCGCTATGGCCGCATGCTCGCGTCCGCGTTCACGTTCTATCGGGGCGGCGCAGCCATCATGGCCGACGACCTGGCGACGACGCCGACGACCGACCTCACCGTCCAGCTCTGCGGAGACGCACACCTGGCGAACTTCGGTGGGTTCGCCGCGCCCGACCGGGCGATGGTCTTCGACCTCAACGACTTCGACGAGACGCTTCCGGGGCCGTTCGAGTGGGACATCAAGAGGCTCGTCGCCAGCTTCGCCGTTGCCAGCAGAGACCGTGGCTTCTCCCGCAAGGTGAGCCGCAGCCTCACCGTCGATGTCGTGGCCAGCTACCGCGACGGTATGGCCGACTTCGCCGGCATGGGCAGACTCGACGTCTGGTACGCCCGGCTCGACGCCCACGACCTCGAGCGTCGATGGGGACCGGCACTAGGCGCGTCGACCCTGCAGGCTCTCCGCAAGAACATGGCCAAGGCGCAACGCAAGACCAGCGCTCGAGCCTTCTCCCGGTACACCACCCAAGGACCGGACGGGACGCTGCGCCCCGTGAGCGACCCTCCCCTCGTCGTCCCGCTGGACGAGCTCTTCGCCGGGACGGACCTCGACATGGCACATGCGTTGGTCGCCGACTTCTTCGACCGGTACCTGGCCTCTTTGCCCGACGACAAGCAGCACCTGCTGCGTGGCTATCGCCTGGTCGGCGTGGCACGCAAGGTCGTCGGCGTGGGCAGCGTCGGGACCCGGTGCTGGATCCTGCTTCTGGTCGGGGAGAACGACTCCCTGGACGACCTCGTCCTGCAGATCAAGGAGGCAGTCCCGTCCGTGCTGGAGCCCTACCTTGGCGCCAGCGTCTACTCCACGCACGGCCGACGCGTCGTGGAGGGCCAGCGCCTGATGCAGGCAGCTTCAGACACGCTGCTCGGCTGGGAGCAGTCCGCCAACCCCGCGGGCGAGACCTACGACTACTACGTCCGCCAGATGTGGGACGGCAAGGCCTCGGCCGACCTGGGCGCGCTCAACCTCGACGGCTACCAGGCGTACGCCCAGATCTGCGGGTGGACGCTGGCGCGGGCCCACGCGAGAACCGGAGATCGCAAGGCCATCTCGGGGTACCTGGGTTCGTCGGACACTGTTGACACGGCGATGGCGGAGTTCGCCGAGCGCTATGCGGATCAGAACGAGGCGGACTACCAGCGCGTGCGCCGCGCCGCAGACGACGGACTCATCCAGGTCGCTGCGGGCTGACAGCCGAGATGTCTCGGCCGTGCCCGTGCCCGTGAGTTCGTACTGATCGGGTGATGCCGGCTCTGAGTGGCTGGCGCATCCTCGTCCCGACCTCGTCCAACTGAGCTGATCGGAGCCTGGCGTGAACTCCTTCTGGGA
This sequence comes from uncultured Actinomycetota bacterium, assembly GCA_963714455.1. Taxonomy (GTDB): domain Bacteria; phylum Actinomycetota; class Actinomycetes; order Jiangellales; family Jiangellaceae; genus CAVQGZ01. Next base: position 8,720 of record CAVQON010000020.1, on the reverse strand, counting down.
CTTCTTCTGGATCGTGGTGGCGTCGTTCTTGTTCGTCGCCTACCTCATGATGCTGTTCCACATCTTCGCTGACATCTTTCGCGATCAGTCTCTGGGCGGCTGGGGCAAGGCGCTCTGGTCGGTCTTCATCATCGTCATGCCCTTCCTCGGCGCACTGGTCTACCTGGTCGCCCGGGGATCAGGCATGGCTCAGCGCTCACTCGCCCAGGCTCAGGAGTACCAGGCGCAGCAGGCCGAGTACATCCGCTCGGTGGCCGGCGACGCGGCCGACCCGGTGAGCAAGGTGGCTCAGGCCAAGTCGCTGCTCGACTCCGGTGCGATCACGCAGCAGGAGTTCGAGGCGATGAAGGCCAAGGCACTGGCATGAGTGGCAGACTTTGCTCGAGCGAAGGAGACACGACGTGACAGACGCGACGACAGAGACGGGACCGATCGACTACCTCGTGGTCGAGTTCCCGGGAAACCAGATGACCGGTGAAGGCCTGCCTCTGCTGCTGGACCTCGAAGACCGCGGGATCATCCGCATCCTGGACCTCGTGTTCATCAAGAAGGAGCTCGACGGCAGCGTCGCCGTCGTTGCCCTGCGCGACCTCGCCGACGGGTGGGGTCCCGAGCTCACCCTGTTCGAAGGGGCGGCCTCAGGGCTGCTCGCCGACGAGGATCTCGCTGAGGCGGCTACCGCTGTCGAACCGGGCTCCTCGGCCGGCGTCCTGGTCTACGAGAACACGTGGGCGGCACCGTTGGCCGCCGCTCTGCGTCGAGGCGGCGCGCAGCTGGTGGCCAGCGGCCGCATCCCGATCAACGCCGTCCTGGCCGCACTCGATGCCCAGGACGGGTCTGCACCGACTGGAGAGGAGTCCTGATGCCTGGACTGATTCGCGGGGTCGCTCGCACTGCTGCCGTAGCCGGCACGGCAACCGCGGTCTCCAACCGCGTGTCGCGGCGCCAAGCCAACCGCTGGGCAGAGCAGGCACCGCCACCGCAGGCCTACGCGGCCCCCCCGCCACAGGCCTACGCCGCACCGCCGCCTCCGCCGGCCGCGCCGGCCGAGGACGACATGCTCGAGCAGCTGACGAAGCTCGGCCAGCTTCGCGATGCCGGCGTTCTCACCGACGAGGAGTTCGCTGCGCAGAAGGCCCGCATCCTCGCCGGCTAAGCTGGCGACGATCGACCGGGTCAGGTCGATTCGTGCGGCTGGTTCGTCCTCGCCTGGCGAGACGAGCCGGCCAGGGTGACGACGACGGAGACGACAGACCCGACGATGGCCAAGGTCGACGCCTCCAACCCCGCGCTGCCGGCGACAACCACGGCGAGCATCACCGAGGAGACGGGCAGCCTGAGCATCGCTGCCGACCCCGCGGCCATGCCGGCCACCACGGCCGGCGTCAGCTCGAGCCCCGGCACGACGAGCGAGAACAAGGTGCCCACCGCCGCGCCGAGGAACAGCGCCGGGAAGACCGGGCCCCCGCGGAACCCGCTGCCGAGCGACACCCCGTAGGCGGCCGCCTTCGTCAGGATCAGGAGCGCCACGATGCCGGCCCCCCACCCCGGACCTTGGCCCACGACCGTGGAGAGGTCGGACTGGCCGGAGAACAGGACGTTGAGGGGGCTCTCGCCGGAGAGGCCGAACACCAGCGCCAGGCCGCCGACGGCCAGGCCGCCGATCGGAGCGGCAACAGCCGGCCGCGGCGCCGCGAACCCATGGGTACGGGCGGCGACGAAGCGCACTCCAAGACCGACGAGCGCCATGGCGACGCCGATCACCACGGCCCACAGCACGTCAGCCAGGCGCAGGGCGGGGTACGAGGCAAGGCCGTCGATGGTCAGCGAAGTCGGTGCCACCCCAGCCCACTCCCCGACCCCGGTGAAGACCACATAGCCGAGCCCCGCGGCCAGCAGACCGGGCAGAACCACCACCGTCAGCGGAGCGGCGAGCGCGGTGGCGCCGACCGCCTCGAGGACGAGGAACGCGGCGAGGAGCGGGTTTCCGAAGAGCGCGGCGATGGCCGCGAACAGGCCCGCCGACCCCGCCAGCGCGGCGACGCTCCCGGACTGCCGGAACAGGCGTGCACCCCACAGGCCGAGCGCACTGCCCAAGGCCACCAGCGGAGCCTCCGGGCCGACGACTGCTCCGAACGCCAACGAGGCGAGGGCAGCCAGCACCACCCCGGGGATGGCGTCGGGGGCGACGGGCTTGGCGGAGAAGCCGTTGATGGGGTCGTGCCCGCCGCCACCGGCCAGATGCCTGACGGCAAGCCCGGCCAGCACCCCACCGACGGTCGGGATGAGCAGAACCCACCACCATGAGTCGGGCGCGAAACCCGCCGCGGTCGGGATGTCGCTCCACAGCCAGGTCGTGACCTGCTCGACGAGCGCCAAGAACGCCAGCGCCACCAACGAGATCGGTATCGCCACAGCACTGGCGACGCCGAGGGCGCGCAGCAGATCCGCTCCTTGGCGCTCAGCCATTCCTGCTCCGGATCATGGCCCGGATCGTGCCAGACCTGCCGGCGAACCGGACGTCACCGTGCCCGGCTGTCGCGCATCGATCACGTCATGCTGTCGATGGCCGCCGTAGCGGCAAGGATGAGCACGACGTCGGCACCGGGCTCGATACTCACGCCGAACGTGTCGCGCACCCGCACCCAGCGCTTGGAGACCTCGGCGATCTTCGCGCCGTTCCTCTCGAACGTGTACTCATGGTCGACGAGGTTTCCCTGCACAGAGATCTCGCCGACGTCGTCAGCCTCCAGGACGAACCGGTCGCGCAGCGGGGTGATCATGGCTTTCTTGATGGTCGCCGACGGACGTCCCGGACGATCGATCTTCATGGTGTCGCGGATCCGAGCGACCCGCTCCTGCATCTCGGCGACGACCTGGCCCTGGGGGTCCTTGATCCTGAAGGTGTCGCGGACCCGCAGGGCCTTGCCGTCCACCTTGAACGCACGCCGGCCACCGGTCGTCTCGATCCAGTAGTCGTCGCCGATCGAGATGAGCTTGGCCTGCATCTGGTAGACCTCAGCCGCGGCGTCGCCGCGGCGCGCTGCCTGACGGTCGTCGCGCCTGTCTCTGAGTCCCATGCCCGCTCCCTAGCTCTCGACTGCCTTGGACACCTGGTCATCAGACTTGGCCAAGGCCTGCTCGAGCTTGTCGTAGTCACCGGAGTCGATGGCCTTGCTGATGCGCTTGGCTGCCTTGGTCAGCGACGCCTCGACGCGGTCGAGGTAGACGTCGTCGACCACGACGACCACGGCCGATGAGCTCGGCGGCAGGTACTCCTCGAGCTCCACCCCGAGCTCCTTCTCCGCGTGCTTCTTGGTCAGGTGGCCCAGCAGGGCGCCGATGCCGGCGCCGACGGCCGTCGCAGCGAGCAGCGGAGGAGCGAAGAGCCCCACCACCAGTCCCACACCTCCGCCGAGAACGGCACCACCGCCGGTGATCCCGTCCCCCTCCGACAGCACGTCGACCTGGCCGTCCGCGTCGCGGCTCATCACCAGCGCGGCCATCACCTGCAGGTCGGCGCCCTCGGCGGCCTTCAGCGCGTCGAAGTCGGCCTGAGCTGCGGCGGCGTCGGAGTAGCTGGCGACGTAGAGAGCGAGGTTGAGCGGAGGTGTCATGCGCGGCGTCCTTGTCCGTTGCTGTGAGCATGCGGGACCGAGTGTCCCGTACCACGATCCTTGACGCCCGGGGCTCCCGCCTTCATCGCCCGATGTGGATGACGCATGGCTGGGCCGGCTGACAAGCACCGCGGGCTGGCGTCGATTCAGAGGTAGGCGCGCTTGCGCAGCCATCGCATGGCCAACGACCCCCACAGCGGGGGCAGGTAGAACGTTACGAGCCGGTAGCCGATGGCCGTCGAGAGCGCGACGGCGCTGGGGACGCCGATGGCCTGCAGACCGTAGGTGAGGCCGGCCTCGGCGACGCCGACGCCGCCGGGTATCGGCATGAGCCCGGCGAACAGGCTGACGGCTGTGTTGACCAGGATGAGCTGCGACAACGAGGCCGACTCGCCGAAGGCAGCCAAGCAGATCCCGAGGACGACGGCCTGAACGAGCTGACCCCACAAGTTGCCGCCGAGCATCTGGGCGACGTTCTTCGGGCGCCTCAGCACGCCCACTGCCGAGCGCGCCAGGCCCGCCTGCTCGCTCAGGGAGTCGCGTGCCTTCGAGACTGCCTTCATCGCTCGCCGACGCCGGCTCGGAACCACGGCCGTCGCGAGGATCCCGATCAGGGCAAGCAGGACGGCGAGCCCGAGTAGCGACGGGCTCGACGTCGACGTCGAGGTGTCGGTGGACGCGGCGTCGGGAGTCGTCGTGACTCCCGGCAGCCCGCTGAACCAGATCAGCAGCAGCAGCAAGACCTGCACCACGAACCCGCTGACACCGTCGATCATCCCCATGGTGACCGCGGCGCCGGGTCGGATGCCGAAGCGTTCGAAGAAGCGGATCTCGACCGCGACGCGGGCCGCGGTGGCCGGCAGCACGACCGCGATGAACTGGATGCCGTACTGCAGCATGAGCACGGGGAGGTAGGGCAGCGACGACGGCACCGCACCCTTGGTGGCGAACGCCAGCCCCACCTGCACCAGCGGCGAGACGGCCAGGGCGAGAAGCAGCAGGACGAAGTCGGCGTCGCGTAGCTGCGTGACCACCTCCGCGATGTCGATGCCGACGAAGAGGCTGATGAGCATGTAGACCAGCAGCAGGACGACAGCGCCCTTCACCAGCCCAGCGGACGTGACCCGGCGCAGCTCGACCAGGTCGGCGTCCTCGGCGCCGGTGGATGCGACCGCCCGGTCGCGCAGCTCGGTGAGATCGAGGTCGGCGTCCGTGATGCCGCGGCGCAGGGCGTGCGTGAGCACCGGCAGCTGCAGGTAGGGCAGGGTCTCGGCGACGCCGTCGGCGCCGAGCGCATCGAGGGCCGCCGCGAGGGCGCGGTCGGTGCCCACCACCAGCCACGTGGCGACCAACAGGTGAACGCGGTCGATCATCCGATCGGTCTCCGCGGGGTGCAGACGCGCGTCGGCGAAGTCGGAGAAGGCCACGACACCGTCGTGCCGGACGACGAGTCGGTCGAGGTCGACCCGCCTGTGGGCGATGCCGGCGTCGTGGAGACGACCGAGCGCGTCCCAGGCGTCGGCCAGCTGCGTCTCGCCCCCGGGTGCGCTCACCGTCTCGGCGAGCCGAGCCGCGGGGGCCTCGACCACCAGCAGTGCGTCGCTCCCTGAGTCCTCTCCGGCTGCGACGACCGGGAGCACCGGCACACCGGCACGCTCAGCGAGCAGGGCGGCCATCGCCTCGTGCCCGACCCGCTCCCGACGGCCCATCGTCAGCCGGGGGGCCTCCCCACGTCTGGTCAGCGCCGTCCACGTGGAACCGATCAGCTGGGCGTCCCACGCGTCGCGGCCGAACACCTTGACGAGAACCGCTGTCCCACGCGCGCGGTGTGCGACCACGAGCTGCTCACCCGCAACCTGCCTGGGAGCGACGCTGACCGTGTCAGTCTCGACGCCGAGGTCGGCCAGGGCAGCCATCACCTGGTCCGGGGTCAGCCGACCTCCCGGCGAGCCCAGCAGCAGGTGCACCGTCGAGCCCGCCGCCAGGGCAACGGCCAGCGCCGCCACGACACCGGAGGCATAGGCCAGCTCGAGGGCAACGGCCGACACTGCTCCCAGCACGATCACGGCCCTGCCGACGAGTCGGTAGGGCCGCGTGATGCTCGGGGATGCCGTGACGATGACCGCCGCGCAGAGCGCGAGTCGCACGGCGGGGAAGACCGGCGGTGGCTCGGCACTGGTCAGCGAGTCCACGGCAGGCGCGACCCCACCCCCGCCGATCAGGCTCAGGAGCACCGCGAGCCCCAGGGCGGTCGCGGCCCCCAGCACGTAGTCGAGCAGCAGACGCAAGCGTCCATGTCGCCAGCGCACGATCGGGCCCAGCACCAGCACGAGGGTCCACACCAGAAGCCCCGCGTAGCAGAGCCGCCAGAACCAGCCGAGCACACCGTCGAGCTCTGAGATCAGTGACTGCAGGGCGACGTCCGCCGGCAGCGGGCCCGGTGACGCGACAGCGGGGACGGACACCAGGAGCAGGCTCAGCAGCAGGAGCAGAACATCGGTCGGTCGGCGCCGCCGGGGCGCGTCCGGGGACGAGGAGAACATCCGAAAGATGCGCAGAGGCGAGAGCTGGGCGAGCGTGACCCTCACCGGGCTCTGGCTTCCGGCCGTCCCGGCGCGTCCTCAACTGACGCTGACGGTTCAGCGGTCCCCTCTGGGGACGCGGCTGTCCGGTCGGCCATGTCGCGAGAATAGCGAGAGGGTCCGTCAGCCCTCATCGTCCTGGCTGGGTGAGCCTCACGCGGGAGGAAGGAGCCCCGCCCGCCGAGCGCGCTCGATCGCTTCGGTGCGGGTGTGCACCCCCAGCTTGCGGTAGGCCGAGACGGTCTGTGTCTTCACGGTGTGCCGGGAGACAGACAGCTCGTCGGCGATCTCGGGGACAGACAGGTGAGTCGGCAGGTATTGCAGCACGCGTACCTCTGCCGTAGTCAGGGATGAGGCACCGGCGAGGCTGGTGGAGACCGCCTCGAGCCGCTCGGCGGTCTCGGCGTACATCCGGTCGAGCCGGGGCGAGACTGTGCTCGGTCCGCGGAGGTCGCCGGCCTCGTCGAGCAGCAGCTTGGCCCGTTGGGGATCGCCCAGCGCGGCGTTGAGCTGCGCCAGGGCCAGGCGGGCGTTCACTGCGTGCCAGGGGGCGACAGGTCGCATGAGTGACGTGAGACGCAGAGCCCGGACGGCCTCGGCCCGAGCGTCGACGAACCGACCCTCCAGCACGTGACCGACGGCAGACGTCGTGAAGATCGGCGCTGTCGTGGCGATCGTGTCGAGCCGGTAGCGAACCGCAAGCTCGCGAGACTCACGGATGAACGACAACGCCTTTCGGGTGTCACCGTCGGCGATCGCCGCGTCAGCCAGGCCAGACAAGCAGTGCGCCTCCATCACGGGGAGGCGATGAGCCGATGCGCAGCGATGCCCCTGGACGAGAGCGGCGACCCCCTCGCCGGTCTCGTCGCGGAGAAGGAGGGCCACCCCGAGCAGGTAGTGGGACAGCGACTGCCACGGATCGTCTCGAGGCCTTCCGGCGATGAACCGACGGGCCACGTCCTCGATGTCGGCCAGGCCTCTGATCCCGATGGTCGCCTCGAGCAGGTCCGAGTCGAGAGCGAACTCTGGCTCCTCGTTCTCCGCCCGTTCTGCGGCCGCCAGCGCCAATCGGCTCATCCGCGCCATGTTCCCGGAGTGGGACGCGACCCACGCCGCCCCGAGCGCCAGGCCGCACTCCGCCCTCAGCCTCTCCTCGCTGACGCGTGCCAGCCACCGCTCCATCACGGCCCAGCGGCCCGACCCGAGCTGTTGCGCCGCATGGGACCACGTGAGGATCGCGAGCCGCTGATCGTCGCCGACGGTCTTCGCGTGGTGCACGGCGCCGTCGAGGTCACGGCGACGCTCCGCGGCGTGGCTAGCTCTGATGTGCGCCGCCGTCCAGGCGTCGCGATCCCGCTCACGCAGCCCCTCTCCCAGAGCGTCAGCCAGTAGAGGGTGCATGCGGAATCGTTCGTTCTCGTCGTCGAGGGCCGTCAACAGCTGGTTGGCGTCGGCGAGCCGACGCAGGCGCGCCAGGGAGCCGGTGGTCTGCGCGACCTCGTCACACATCGCAGCGTCCAGGACGGGCAGCACCGATATCAGCGACAGGAACTCCGAGTCATCCTGCGTCAACCGGCCGGCGATCTCCTCAAGCAGGTAGTCTTCGAGGTCACCGCCGCTCGCCATAGCCATCTGCGACCGAGGAGACGGGCCCACGGGCCCCTCTTGCGCCGACACACCAGCCAGGTAGACGGCGGCCGGCCAGCCCTTGGTGGCCTCGAGCAAAGCATGCAGCTCGTCGGTCGACGGCCGCGCCCCGATGAGGCTCAACGCGGCGCTCGTCTCGGCGGCGTCGAAGGCCATGACGTCGGCGTCGACCACCGCCACCTGTCCACGGCTCTGAAGGCGCCACAGCGTGGCCGGCACTGCGCCTCGGGTCGTGAGGGCCAGCTGCGATCCCTCAGGCAGGCTGCTGGCCACTGACTCGACCAAGCACTCCCAGGCCGTCCCTTCGATGGCCCCGGCGTCGTCCACGACGATGACGACCGGCTCCCGCACTGAGGCAACGGCGGCCTCGAGTTCCGGCAGGACGCTGAGGTGCCACGCGGTCACGGCGCTGGACCCCGTGAGAGGCCTGCTTGCCGGGATCAGCCCGGAATCGGCGAGCGCGGCTAGCAGCGACTGGGCCATCCACTCGGGATCAGCAGCGGCGGGCGGCACCCGCAACCAGATGACGCGGCGCGAGTCGTGTGCCACCCACTGCGCCAGGGCGGTCGTCTTGCCGTACCCGCCCGGTGCCTTGAGACAGATGACGGTTGCTTCACTCAGCCCGGTCAAGATCCCCAAGATGCGGGGGCGTGCCGCGAGCGTCGCCGAAACCGGCGGGGCAGCGTGGCGACGAGGCGCGCGCGCGGGACCCGTCAGACCGCCTGCCATGTGACTACCTCCGTGCCGCCGCCGGGCACCTCCCGCCGACTGACGCCCACCACCACCACCAGCGATCGAGATAGCCGTTGACACGCCCTGAGCCCCCCAGGGTAATCGATGCCCTGCTCCCCCGGCGGCGGCCGACGCCGGGACC
>CAVQON010000019.1:0-260110 GCA_963714455.1 uncultured Actinomycetota bacterium | reverse complement strand
TCCGCCGCCAGTGACGCACTCACATGCCACTGTTGGTGGGGTTGTCAAGCACTCCCGCGATGGTCGTGCCTCGTTGGCGGGCGGTTCTGCGGGGTTCGGTCACGGCCCGTGGGGGCTGACGCCCAGCGGTCTGCCGCGAGCCCGAGCGGCCAACCTTCGGTGGCGACGCTGATTCCCGCCGACGAACCGGCTGGGGGCCAAGACACGCCAATGGGAGTTCTCCGGCGACGCACCCCCCACCCGCCTACAGTCACGATGCCAGCCCGCCCACAGTCCGTTGGGAGACCCGATGTCCTCCGCTCTGAACCTGATCGGCCACATCATTCGCTACGTGGCCATCTATCTGCTGTTCATCTCCATCTTCGTCCGCGGCGCCATCGACAAGCTCACCAAGGACGTCCCCCAGTTCTTCCTCGACGGTTGGGCCGACACCTGGGCGGCCTCCTTCCCCGGCCTCGAGCTGTCCTGGCGCATCGCCGGTGTCGTCGAAGCCTCCTCCGCGCTGGTGCTGCTCGTGAGCATCGTGCTGCTGGAGTGGCTGCCCGGCCGGCCGAAGGCATGGGCCAAGATCGGCATCGGCCTCGGCCTGGTGCTGTTCATGATGCTGGCCTGGGGCCAGCAACTCATCGGAGCCACCGAAGGCATCGCCAACGTCTGGCTCTACTTCGGCACAGCCGCCGCCATCATGGTCATCCTCCAGCTTGACGACCGGACCACCTCCGTGACCACCACCGCGGCTACCGCCACCCCATCCCGCTAGCAGCGTCCCACCCACCCGCCCGACGGCGGTCGCTCACATCAGCCGCGATCCGGTTGATTTCGGGCGGGTCACACCGCTGCGTAGTGTCCGATCGCGGCCGTGTCACTTAGAGGTTCCGCAGGTAGGTGCGTGTCGGTGACGCACGGCAGGCACGAGCCCCGGTAGCAGAAGGGGTGTCTATCGCCGCCTTCCGTCCCCGAGGTGCTCGTGCCTGCCCTGCCATCCTCTGTCATCGAACCGGTCTGGGACCATTTCGCCGCGCTGCTTCCCGAACACATCGACACCCACCCGCTGGGCTGTCACAACCCACGCATCCCCGACCGGGTCGTCTTCGACAAGCTCATCCAGGTCCTCGTGCTCGGTGCTGCCTATGAACGCATCGCCGATGCCAGCTGTTCGGCCACCACGATCCGCAACCGTCGCGATGAGTGGATCGAAGCCGGCGTCTTCGAGGCGCTGGAACAGCTCTGCCTGCTCGCCTACGACCGGATCGCCGGTCTGGAGTTGGAGAACCTCACCGTCGACGGCTGCATCGTCAAAGCACCCTGCGGAGGCGAGATGGCCGGGAAGTCCCCGGTGGACCGCGGAAAGCAGGGCACCAAACGCTCGCTGTTGACCGATGGCACCGGGATCCCGCTGGGGTGCGTGACCGCGCCGGCGAACCGCCATGACCCGCCGTTGCTGCGACCGACCCTGGAGAAGCTCGCCCGGTTCGGTTTGGCCCTGCCCGAGCGGATCACGGTGCACCTCGATGCCGGCTATGACAGCGCAGTCACCCGCGACCTGCTCGCCGAGCTGGGCTGCCGCGGCGTGATCAGCATCAAGGGCTTCCCGCTGCAGGCCGGCGCCCGCTGGGTCATCGAACGAACCAGCTCGGTGATCGACGCCATCATCGCTCTCGCGAACGCAGTCATCATCACCAGGCGGCTACTCGCCGAAGCGTGGAACAACCACCGCTGGGACACCAGACCCGCCAAGAGGCCGTGACCTACCTGCGGAATCCCTCAAGCGATCGGTAACCTCATCCGAACCGCCGAGAGTGGGAGTGATGAGGGTTCTGAGGGTGTCCTTCGTGGGAACGAGGACTAAGGACTTCGACGCCACGGTCGGGCTGTTTCGTGATGTGCTCGGCTTGGAGCCAGCGTTCACCCATCCCGGCTGGGCCGGCTTCCGCTTGCCGTCGGGCGAGCGGGATCTGCTTGAGGTCTTCGGCCAATCTGGCGTTGACACGCGGGTGGTCCCCGCCGAGTTCGAGTGCGGAGTGTTGATCGCCCTGGCTGTGGACGACGTCGGCAAGGCGCGCCAGGAGCTCGCAGCGGCTGGCATCGAGCTGCTCGGAGACCTGGTCTGGGCGAGCGAGCTCACCGGCGACGCCGCCGACGAGGGCTGGGGATGGTGCTTCTTCCGGGGACCGGACGGGAACGTCTACGTGCTGCAGCAGGATGGCATGACAAGCCAGAGGTGACGGCGACCGTCCTGCCTTCGAACGTGACGAACGGCACCTCTTCCCAGCCGCCGACGCGACTCCCGTCGTGGCGGTGTGCCGGTCAGCCGTGCGAAGTCCTGACCACACTTGCCGGCTGAACCTGAGGGTCCCGGTACTCCGCGGCGAGTCACAGACGCGGCCGTAGGGGCTTGCGTGGACGTCGACGACAGGCCCACCACCCGATCCTCACCGGCCCGTAGTGCCTCAGCCAAGATGTCCGCGAAACCTGGTCGGTGCCTCAACTGGAATGCCCGCGAGGGTGGGGTGTCAGGACGCCTTGATGTGGATACCTTCGCGGACGTCGGGCAGGACGCTGGGGATGCTGGCGAGGTAGAGCTGTTCGGTCTTGTCCTTGGCCAGCGTGAGCAGCACGGCTTGGTGGTGAGCGATGTCGCGGGCGATCTGGGCGGGGTTGAGCTCGTCGCGGTAGGCGGTCAGTTCGGCGGCCTGGGCGGGTGCGAGCACGTTCGCGGTGAGCAGCCGCTCCAGCGGGGTTGCGGGCCTGTCGTAGAGACGGGTGCGGCGGCCGTTGCGGTCGGTGCCGAAGCCGACGGGCTTCTTCGTCGGGGTGAGGTAGTTGAGCCGGTCGTTGACCAGGCGCCAGAGCCGGTTGAGCACCGCGCGCTCCGCGGTGGTGTCGTAGCGGTAGTAGAAGCCGTACTTGCGGACCAGGTGGTTGTTCTTGGACTCGATCGTGGCCTGGTCGTTCTTCTTGTAGGGCCGGGACCTGGTGAAGAAGATCTCCCGCTCGGCGGCCCACGCGATCACGGGCTTGTTCAGGAACTCGCTGCCGTTGTCGAAGTCGAGCCCGGTCACCTCGAAGGGGACTGCGTCCACGCCGGCGCGCAGCGCCTTCAGGATGTGGACGTGGGCGTTGTTGCGCACCGTGCTGGTCACCACGCAGCCGGTGTGCACGCAGGTCAGGTTCAGCGTGCGGGCGAACTCGCCCTTCAGCGTCGGCCCGCAGTGCGCCACGGTGTCGCCCTCGAAGAACCCCGGCTCGGCCTCGACCTCGTCACCGGCCCGCCGGATCGTGATCGACGAGCGCAGCAACGGCGAGGGCTTCGTCGTGGACACGCCCTTGACCTGATCGGTGGCCTTGGCGCTCTGCAGGTACCGGTCGATCGGGGCCGCCGACATCGACAACAGCTCGCCACGCACACCCGGGCCGTAGCGGTCGATGCCGTCGACGAGTTCCCCATGCCGCTCGAGCAGATCGAGCTGGACTCCCATCGACACCGCCAGGTACTTCCCGCACTGCCCACCCGAGGCGGCCCACACCCGCTGCAGCACCTTCGAAGCGTCGTAGGAGTACTCCGGCGAGCGCGGCCTACGCGGCCGGGCCGCGACCTGCCGGCCACGCCCCACCGGCAGCGCGGCCGCCGAGGCCAGTCGACGTCGGCCGTTGTCGCGAGACCACCCCGTCACATCGACGACCTGGTCCAGCACCCGACCCTTGTCTTTCTTCGAGGCCTTCGCATACGCCTTCGCATACCTCCTGGTGACCTCGGCACGAGACTCCATTGACAACCCACTCCTCATGCCGCACCACGGTCACCGTTTCGCAGGCATTCCTACGTGAGGCACGGGGAACGTTTCGCGGGCAGTCTTCGTGAGTCTCGTCGCGGGCTAGTGACCAAGGATCGCCAGCGGGCCGTGCGGGGGTGACGCTATGGTGCTTCCGCGAGGACGAACGCCGGCCTCCTGACTGCAAGGTCGCCGTGATGACTCTCCGCTCCGCCGGCATCAGTCCTCGCCACCGTCGGCCTCGGATCGGCGCTGCTGCCACCTCCGTGGTCGTCGGGGCTTTGGTGCTGGCCGGTCCGGCGTCTGCCACGCTGGCGAACCCGACCGGCACTGCGCCGTCGGTGGAAACGCCTGCTGCCGTTGAGCTGCAGGCGACGGCCACCACCTCGGACACGCCGATCCCCGGCGAGGGCCTCTCCGGGGAGCCATCGACCACCACCATCGATGAGGACACGGACACGACGGCCGAGGAGGCCCAGGAGGCCCCCGCCGACGAAGCCCAGCAGGCCCCCGCTGATGAGGCCCCCGTGGCCCCCGTCGAGGAGGCCGAGGAGGCCGAGGAGGCCCCCGCCGCCGACCCCGCTGCTGAGCGGCCCGCGGCCGACGAACCCGTGGGCATCATGCCGCTGGCCATTCCTCCGGCGACGGGCAACAACGCCGTCATCAACGTGTCGGTGGGCGGAGACCGCACCGGCACCACCACGGTCGCAGGTCTGGCAGGTGTGCAGCTGGGCCTGTATGCCAACGCTTCGGGCGGATCACCCCTGTTCACCTGCACCTCCGACTTGGACGGGGACTGCAGCTTCGTGGTGCCCAACACGCAGAACGGTGGGGCCAACCGGGACGAGCGGTTCTGGGTGCGTCATGTCGCTGTGCCGGCTGGGTGGTTCGAGAGCACACTGCTGCGCACCGGCCAGGGAGACGGGTCGAGTTCTGTCTCCAGCGCCTACCTTTTCCAGACCGGACCCCAGCTGCGCGCAGGACAGACCTACACGTCGACCTCGAACTTCATGATCGGCACCGGGGCAACGAACCGCACGGCCTCGGGTGGAGTCTGGCAGCAGTCCCGAACAAACCCGACCGGGTTGGTCAAGTGCGGTCTCGATGTCGCCCTCGTCCTCGACATCTCCGGCTCGGTCGGCGCCGACATCGTCAACCTCAAGGCAGCCGCCGACACGCTGACCGACGCGCTCGTCGGCACCCCGTCGCGCATGTCTCTGTACTCGTTCTCCACGCTGTCCCCAGGTGTCAACGCCTCTCAGAACTACCCCTCCCTCACCTCCGTCTCCACCGCCGCGCAGGCCGCCGCCTTCAAGACGAGATACGCGGGATGGGGCTCCGGTGGCGGCACCAACTGGGACCGCGGCCTCTACGCCGCCGCCGTCGGCGACCGAGCCGACGTGGTCGTCGTCATCACCGACGGGAGCCCGACCTTCTACAGCGCCCCCGCGGAGGGGCCTGGCTTCTACACCCGGTTCCGCGAGATGGAGAACGGCATCTTCTCCGCCAACGCGATCAAGGCGCGGGGTTCCCGCGTCATCGCGGTGGGTGTCGGCTCGGGCGTCGAAGACGCCTCCACTGCGCTGAACCTGGCAGCCATCTCGGGGCCGAATCCCAACTCCGACTACTACCAGTCCCCGACCTACGAAGCCGCGGCCGCTGGGCTGCGCGCCCTCGCCCTCGGCAACTGTGAGGGCTCGCTCACCGTCGTCAAGCAGATCGTGCCGTCGACCAACTCCGGCGAGGACGTCACCGGCGCGCAGCCGGCAGGGTCCGGGTGGACGTTCGACGGGACCACGACGGCGTCCGGTATCGGTGGGCTGCCGGCAAGCCTGACAACGACGGGCAACGGCACCGGCGCCGTAAACTTCCCCCTGACCTTCCCTGGTGGCACTACTACGGCCCCGGTCACTGTCACCGAGACGCAACAACCGGGCTTCACGCTGGTTACCCAAGGCGGCAATAATGCCGAGTGCAGCCGTCTGGACACCGGCGCAGCCGTGACTGTCACCAACGTCGGGTCCTTGGGCTTCTCCACGACTGCTGCGAGCTCGTATCCGGTCAGCTGCACGGTGTACAACCGGGCCCCGCAGCCGCCTGCCAGCATCGCTGTCGACAAACAGTGGATCATCAACGGGACGGCCTATGACGACGGCAACCAGCCCGACGGGTTCCAGGCCACCCTCAGCCTGACCGGCCCTGACGGTGCCGGTGCCACCACCCAGCCGTGGGGGGTCGAGCGGTCGGGGTACTCGGTTGACGACGTCGCCACCGTATCCGAGACGACAGCTCTCGCCAGCGACCTCTGCCAGCTCACCGCGAGCCGGGTCACCCTGGCGAACGGGGTCACGGTCGACGCGGCGCTGCCCTACGAGGCGACCCTGTCCGAAGCGTCGAACACCTACCGGGTGACCAATACGGTGGTTTGCGACACGCTGCTCACCCTGGCCAAGCAGGTGCAACCGGCGGGTGCGGCCGACCCGACCGGATGGACCCTGGAGGCCGTGGCGCCGACCGGCGCGCTTCCCGGGCCGATCGGAGCGACCGGCACGGCCGGCGTCACGAACATCTCGGTCACGCCTGACGTGACCTATCAGCTGCGCGAGAGCGGTGGGGACCCCCGGTTCGCGCAGGTCGACCGTCGTAGTGACCTTCAGAACAACCCGCTGTCCACCGGATCGATGACGTGTATCCGAGTTGACGCGGACGGCACGCCGATCCCGGGCTTCAACGATGGGCTCAACGGTGGCGTCCAGGTCCCGCTCGGTGCCCGAGTCCTGTGCTCTGCCGTGAACCAGGCCGCCGAACTGGTGCTCAACAAGGTCGTCGTGAACGAGAACGGCGGTACTGCCGTCGCGGCGGACTGGGAGCTCACCGCGACTCCGACCGGCACATTCCCGGATGGGCTGGGCCCCGTCACCGTCATGGGATCGGACGCTGAGGAGCCCCAGCTGGTCCGGCCCGGGGTCGAGTACCAGCTCAGCGAGTCCGGCCCCGACGGCTACGAGCAAGTCTCGGTGATCTGCGAGGTCGATCAGACCCCCGTCGAAGGTGAGTCGATCACGCTCGACCCGCTCACCGAGGGCACCTGCACGTTCACCAACCGTGACCTCCCGTCGTCGCTGACGCTCATCAAGACAGTCACCAACGACGACGGCGGGACCGCGGCGCCGACGGACTGGACGCTGTCTGCCGACGGCCCGACGCCGATCAGCGGCGCGACGGGCTCCGACGCTGTGACCGCCGCGACGGTGGACGCGGGCAGCTACGACCTGGCCGAGACGGGTGGACCTGCGGGATACACCGCCTCGGACTGGCAGTGCACCGGGGGGGCCCTGACTGGGTCCGTGGTGGCCGTCGCCAACGGCGCCGAGGTCACCTGCACGATTGACAACGACGACCAGCCTGCCCTGCTGACGCTGGTCAAGACGGTCACCAACGACCAGGGTGGCACGGCGGCGCCGACGGACTGGACGCTGTCTGCCGACGGCCCGACGCCGATCAGCGGCGCGACGGGCTCCGACGCTGTGACCGCCGCGACGGTGGACGCGGGCAGCTACGACCTGGCCGAGACGGGTGGACCTGCTGGGTACACCGCCTCGGACTGGCAGTGCACCGGGGGGGCCGTGACTGGGTCCGTGGTGGCCGTCGCCAACGGCGCCGAGGTCACCTGCACGATTGACAACGACGACCAGCCTGCCCTGCTGACGCTGGTCAAGACGGTCACCAACGACCACGGCGTGGCACGGCGGCGCCGACGGACTGGACGCTGTCTGCCGACGGCCCGACGCCGATCAGCGGCGCGACGGGCTCCGACGCTGTGACCGCCGCGACGGTGGACGCGGGCAGCTACGACCTGGCTGAGACGGGTGGACCTGCGGGATACACCGCCTCGGACTGGCAGTGCACCGGGGGGGCCCTGACTGGGTCCGTGGTGGCCGTCGCCAACGGCGCCGAGGTCACCTGCACGATTGACAACGACGACCAGCCTGCCCTGCTGACGCTGGTCAAGACGGTCACCAACGACCAGGGTGGCACGGCGGCGCCGACGGACTGGACGCTGTCTGCCGACGGCCCGACGCCGATCAGCGGCGCGACGGGCTCCGACGCTGTGACCGCCGCGACGGTGGACGCGGGCAGCTACGACCTGGCTGAGACGGGTGGACCTGCGGGATACACCGCCTCGGACTGGCAGTGCACCGGGGGGGCCCTGACTGGGTCCGTGGTGGCCGTCGCCAACGGCGCCGAGGTCACCTGCACGATCGACAACGACGACCAGCCTGCCCTGCTCACCCTCGTCAAGGTGGTTGACGGCAACGCCGCCGGCAGCAGCAGGGCCCCCGCCGACTGGACGCTCACGGCGACCCCCAACGGCGGCGGCCAGGCACCCGTCTCCGGCAACGGCGACCCGGCCTCCCCCGGCGGTGTCTCCGAGGTCGAGGTCTTCTCCGGTGAGTACCTCCTCAGCGAGGTCGGCCCAATCGGCTTCGACCCGGGCGACTGGATCTGCCAGGGCGGCGTCACCCAAGATGACACGGTCACCGTCCCACCGGGAGGCAACGTCGTCTGCACCATCACCAACACGGCCATCAGCCCACTGCTCACCTTGGTCAAGCAGGTCGTCAACGACGACGGCGGCACCGCGGCCCCGACGGACTGGACCCTCACGGCCGATGGCCCCACGCCCGTCAGCGGCAGCACCGGTGACGACGCCGTGACCAGTGCGCCGGTGATGGTCGGCGAGTACGACCTCAGCGAGAACGGCCCCGCGGGTTACGGCGCTTCCGACTGGGAGTGCACGGGCGCATCCGAGACCACCGCCGACACGGTCACACTCGCTGAAGGCGACGAGGTCACGTGCACCATCGTCAATGACGACCAGCCGGCGCGACTGACCCTGGTCAAGGAGGTCGTCAATGACAACGGTGGGACCGCCGCTGCTACGGAATGGACGCTCGCTGCGGACGGCCCCACCCCGCTCACCGGGACGACCGGGGACCCTGCCGTCACCGGCGCCACGGTCGACGCCGGCAGCTACGAGCTGTCCGAGTCCGATGGCCCCGCCGGGTACGACGCCGGGAACTGGGACTGCACCGGCGGGATCGTCACCGGCACCGAGCTCAGCATTGTGCTCGGCGCCGAGGTCACCTGCACGATCATCAACGACGACCAGCCCGCGGAGCTGACCCTGGTCAAGGAGGTCGTCAACGAGTTCGGCGGCACGGCCGCGCCGACTGACTGGACTCTGTCCGCGGTCGGGCCGACGCCGATCACCGGTCCGACCGGCGACCCGGCCGTGACGGCCGCGGCGGTCGACGCCGGCAGCTACGACCTCGCCGAGTCCAATGGTCCCGACGGGTACGACGCCTTCGACTGGGTCTGCACCGGCGAAGGAACGCTGGAGGGGAGCTTGCTCGCGCTCACCCTCGGCCAGGTCGCCACCTGCACCATCACCAACGCGGATCAGCCCGCGGAGTTGACCCTCGTCAAGGAGGTTGTCAACGAGTGGGGCACGGCCGGCGAGCCTGCCGACTGGACCCTCTCGGCCAGCAGCGGTGAGGCCACTATCGAGGGGGTGACCGGCGCGGAGGCAGTCACCGAGGCGCAGATCCCGTCCGGGTCCTACGCGCTCGCCGAGGACGGCCCCGGTGGCTATAGCGCCAGCGACTGGACCTGCGAGGGTGCCACCAACGAGGGTTCGGCCGTCACCCTGGCCAACGGCCAGTCCGCCACCTGCACCATCGTCAACACCGACGAGCCGAACAACCCCGCCGTGACCAAGACACTTACCGGCGCGACGGACGACGGTGACGGCGGCTGGCAGGTGACCTACGACGTCGTCGTGAGCAACGAGGACGAACAGGGCAACGGCGCCGCAACAGTGTATGACCTGGAGGACTCGCTGCTCTTCGGCGACGGCATCACCATCACCGGCTCGAGCGTCTCCGGGCCTGGTGACGTAGACATCAACCCCGGTTGGGACGGGGTCGAGAACACCCTGGTTGCCGAGGCAGTGCCCCTCGATGCGGACGCGAGCGCCGCGTACACAGTCACGGTCACGGCGACAGTGGCGACGACCCTGACCGTGGAGGCAGGCAACTGCATCCTCGACAGCGGCGAAGAGGGCACCGGCTTCCTCAACGCCACCCTGGTCGTCGGCCCGACTGGTGAGTCCGGCGCGGAGGACTGCGCGCCGGTCGAGCCGAAGACCCCCACGCCGACACCGACACCGACAATGCCGGTGACCCCGACTCAGCCGCCGCTGGCGACCACCGGCGCGCAGATCTGGCCGATGCTCACCCTCGGCGTTGGCCTGGCCGCCGCGGGTGCCTTCCTCATCGTCGCCGCCCAGCGCCGCCGCCGAGGACTTCAATAAGCCTTCGTAAGGCCTGGATCCACGTGGCTCTCATACTCGTGTCGACATAGGAGTATCAGAGCCCGACACCCTCGCAAGCTCGTCCCGCTCACGGGCAGCCGACCGCGGACACCTCATGGTCATGCCGCGGGCAGGCGTCCCCGGGTGCCCCACTTCGCCGCGTGTCGCGCTACTCGCGGCACGACCACGAACGCCCGACTCGCGGCATGACAGCGTGCTTTGGTCAGGCCGACCTGAAGCCGAATGATCTGACACTGGAAGACTCCGGCCTCGCTGGGGCGGGTCAGTCAGCCGTCGTTGGTTGTCGGCGACGTCACGGGGTCTGGTCGATCGGCAGCGGTGCGCAGTACTCATACGTGTCGCCGCCGAGCGTCGCCTCGACGCATCCCTGCGTCGGTGGGCCGAACTCGTCGACGGCATCCTGCATCGCTGTCGGGTCATCGCCGCAGCCCTCAGTGGTCTGGAAGATGTCACCCACACCGAGACGCCCCGCCCCCGCCTCCTCCCGGAACTCGATTCCGCAGAGTTCGACCTCACCTTGCTCCCAGACGAGACGTCCGGACGCTTCGAGCTCGGCCTCGTCGCCGGACTCGGATGTAGGACCGAAGTCGACGATCATGTGCACGGTGTGCACGCCTGGGCCTGCCTCGTCCAGCACGACCAGCCAATCCACGGGCGAACCAACCGAGGGACTGTCATCACCACAACCGGCCACGAACACCAGCGCCGCCAAGCACAACAGACCCAGTTCTCGCCTCATCGTGATCGCCTCCACCCCTGATCGACTCCGGCAGCAGCATCTGCGCTCAGTCGGATTCTTGTACCGTCGCAGGCCTCGGGTAGAGGCTTGGGGCCTGATCGCCACATCGCCAATGCGGCGAGAAGCCCGCGCCTCGGCATGAGCGAGCGTTGTCGTGCAACCCGAGCGACCAATACGGCCCCGCGTCATACCGCCTCCTGTGGACGCAGACAGGTGGAGCGGTACTGCTGCGTGTCGCTTCCGCCCAGATTGGCGCTGTCGCAGCGTAGGCGGACATGAAGGCACTGCCATAGGAGGTGTCGCAACGACACACCTAGATTCAGCAGGCCAGCCCTGACCGGTCATGTGCGATTGAGCGATCACCTCGCCCAGACGGTCGCGGCTCGCGTGAGTCCTGGCCTCCCGGGATTCACTGGCCGCCCCAGATGTGCTGTTGGACCTTCCAGGTGCCATCCTGATTCACCAACGTGATCACCGAGACGCCCTCGTCCACGACCACGCTGCCGTTGCGGAGGACATCGAGCTCGCTGACATTGACCGTGTCCTCATCACCGATCATCTGGGCTGGACCCTGCCGCTCGACCGACCAGCCAACGGTCTTCAAGTCGGTGCTGATCATTGCCGCTGTCTGCTCGGCGTTGTCTCCTGACTCTCCCGGGGATTGGTACAGCTGGTAGTCGGCGGTCACCAGACCCATGAACGCCGCGCCGTCGTAGTTGTTCCAAGCGTCGCCGTAGTCCTCGGCGACCTGCGCGACATCACCGGACACGGCGTTCCCCTGGGGGACCAGCAGCAGGTAGGCCAGCCAACCGGCCAAGCCCAACGTGATCACCGTCAGGACGACCACGGCGATCGTCAGCCCGCCGTTCCTGCGCTGAGTTGAATCGAGTGCCCCCACGCTCTCGGGGGCGTCCTTCACACTCATGACGACCCACCCTTCCGGGCCGAGGCCTCTCCCGGCCCACACCAGCCACGCTAGTTCCGTCAACGGCTGGAGCCAGAGGCATACGTACCCGCTCTGGTAGCGGTGGAAGGCGTCGGAGGGGTTCGAGCCGGCCATCGCCTCGGCGATCCTGGCCGCCGATGGTCAGATCCCGTCGGAGTCGCTGGCCGATGCGATCCCTTCGCCGAACTCGGTCTCGACGGGCGGGCACGTCCGGTCCGTGGTGCGGTCGTAGCAGCAGTAGCCACCCTGCGTTCGAGTCCTCGCCGGATCGTCGTAGCTCGGCGCAAGGAGAAACCGAAGCTATCGCCCGACCACGGTGTTCGATTGACGGCTCGCCGGTCCGGGTGCGCGGTGCGACGACTCTGCTGCCGTTTCAGCCGTCGCGGATGTCGACCGCCCAGTTGGCGGCGGTGTCGTTCTTGGCCAGGTACTCCGGGCGGACTCACGCCTTGTACGCCTTCCAGCTGCGGGAGTGGTTCGGCTGGTGCGAGAGCCATGGGCTGGACCCGCTGGTCGGGATCCAGCGGGCCCACGTGGAGCTCTACATCCGCGGTCTGGGTGATCGTGGGCTGATGGACTCCTCCGTGGTGACGATGATGCACGGGGTGCGGGGCTTCTTCCGCTTCGCCCACGTCGACGGGATGATCGCCGCCGATCCGGCGGTGTATGCGCGGCTGCCGAAGGTGCAGCGTGATGAGTCCCGCACCCAGGGACTGGACCGGCTGGAGCTGATCCGCTTCCTGCAGGTCGCCCAGACGATGAGCGTGCACCACGGCGCCCTGGCTTTCCTGCTGGGCATCAACGCCCTGCGGGCATCCGAGGCCGCCGCCGTACGTATCGAGCACTACGCGGACACCCTGCGCGGGCACCGGGTGCTGCACCTGGTCGGCAAGGGCAACGAGCCGGCCACCATGCCCCTCACGGTGCCGGTGCTGCGGGTGCAGGAGGCGTGCCGGGGCCAGCGCACCTCCGGGCCGTTGGTGCTGCGCCCGGTGTCCGGGAAGCCGATCGACCGGCGGGATGCCTACCGGATGGTCATTCGGATCGCGACGACCGCCAGGATCCCGCGCCACATCAGCCCGCACTCCCTGCGCCATGCCGCGATCACCAACGCGTTGGACGCGGGTGTCCTCCTGCGTGATGCGCAGATCCTGGCCCGCCACGCCGACCCAAGGACGACTGAGCACTACGACCGCGCCCGCGGGAACCTGGACCGGCACGGCGTCCACTTCCTCACCGCCCACGTCGCCGGCGTGTGAACGGAGGGGTGCACCCGCGTCGCTGCGCCCAGTAGGGGCTACATGCCGGGGAGCAACTGGCCCGCAGCAACCAAGACAGATATCATCTTGGCGATATCAAGGAGGTGGTCGTCGTGGAGCAGATCCTGATCCGCAACCTGCCCGCGGGCACCAAGGCGGCGCTCCGGGCCCGCGCTGAACAGCATCACCGATCCGTGGAAGCCGAAGCTCGAGAGATCCTCGCCGAGGCGGTCGCCAGTGCGCCCGCTTCGATCGTGGACCTGATCAGCATGGACGAGGGCTCCGAGATTGAGTTCGAGCCCGACCGGCTCGGCCTGACCGTGCGCACCGCTCAGCTGTGAGGTACCTGTTGGACACCAACGTGGTGTCCGCACTGCGCGTGCGCGGCCGCGAGCCGCAGGCCCAGGCGTGGGCGGCCTCGATCCCCGTGGCCGACCAGTTCGTCACGGCGTTGACCATCGCCGAGATCGAGCGTGGAGTCATCGCCAAGGAACATACCGATTCCGCCCAGGGAATCGTCCTGCGCCGGTGGCTCGAGAACCACGTCTTGCCGGCCTTCGCCGGCCGAGTCCTTCCGTTCGACCTGCCCGCAGCGCGGATCCTGGCCACCTATCCGGTTCCGGACCGGGCGCCACTGGACGACGCGCTCATCGCCGCCGTCGCCCACAGCACCGGACTGACCATCGCCACCCGCAACACCAGGCACTTCCAACCCCTCGGCGTCAGCATCGTCAACCCGTGGAGCCACCCCGAGTAGTGCCAGTCAAGGCCGGCGGTCACAACGCGCCGTACCGTCCCGGTGTCGCGGCGCCCGATGCGTCACTGCGCCGCGTAGCGTGCCGATCGCGGCCATGTCCTACCGCCGCGAATCGCGCGCGCGCCAAGGGCGACTGAATCTTGCCATTCACGCACCGGGTATGAGTGGCCTACTCGGGGCGGTCGGGCGCTTCCGGGCAGGCGGTGTCGAACAGCATGTAGACCTCGCTCGGCCTGGCCTCGTTACCTCAAGGCGCGTGCCGCGTCTACCGCAGCGACTTCTCCAGGAACCGCAGATGCGCCATGAGCTCGGGGGGATACTCCTGGTACGGCTCGCACTCGCGGAACCCGAGCGACTGGTACATCGCGAGAGCCTCCGCGTTCTGGTAGCCGGTGTCCAGTCGCATCACCAGGTAGCCATCGGCGGTCGCGGCGTCAAGCAGCGCCAGGCAGAGCCGCCGGCCAGTCCCTTGCCCGTGGAAGCGGTCCGGGACGAAGAGCCGCTTCATCTCACAAGCCCCACCGCCCAGGTCCCGCAGGGCGATGCCGCCCACCACCACGCCATCACGCCTGGCAAGCAGGACCCTGCCCCCGGGCGGCCCGTACTTGAGGCTCAGGGAGCCCAGCTCCGCATCGAGCGCCTGGTGCCCGCCCACCGAGTCGATGAAGCCCGGCAGATCGGCGTAACGCGCCCGGAGCCAGTCCCAGTACTCACGAACCAGATCCCCGAACGCTGCATAGTCCTCGCCCGTGCTGGCCACTCCGATCTGTTCGGACATGCCCGAAGCATCCCTGATGGGGGCCTCCGGGGCAGGCTGTCCGGAAAGGGGACGCGATAGGCGCGACAGGGCGGGCTCCATCCGATGAGGCGCACCGGCCGTTTCCTCTCGGGGCGGGAACGCCACGAGAGGACAGCGCTGTCTCGGCCGTTTCGAGCCTGCGGCGGCGGTGCCGGGGTGGGGGCTCTCGGCCATCGTTGTTCGCGTCGTTGGTGGTGTTGCTCGTCGTCGCCTACGAGGTTGGCGACCCGGGGCTGAACGGCCACGCCGGTGGCCAGCGGGGTCCATGGACGTTGATCGCCGTGGGCCTGGCTGCAGTCCGAGCCGGTTGTCCAGATGGCAGAGCCGCAACCCGCTGGCCGCCATGCCAACCTTCCGCGCACCTATCAGGTCGCGGCAGCGCGGCATAGCCGCGAGTTGGGCATGGTCGAGGGCCGCTGGCTGGTGCTGGCCGCGAACAGGCTCGCTGCAATATCTCTTGATATCGAAGGTGGTTCTGATGGCAGACGTTCTCGTTCGCGACGTGCCCGAGGAAGTCCTGGCCGGCGTGGACGCGCATGCTGCGCGTCTGGGTCTGTCGCGGGTGGAGTACATCCGGCGTCGGCTCGCGGCGGACGCGGCCACGTCCGGGGAGGCGGGGTCGGCAGCCGACCTGCGCTCGTTCGCCGAGGTGGCCGAGGACCTGACCGATCCGCGGGTGATGGGTGCCGCGTGGCAATGACCTGGCTGATCGACAAGTCGGCGCTGATTCGTCTGGGCGACAGCCCGGACGCCGATCAGTGGGCGCAGCGGATCGTGCGGGGTCTGGTTCGGATCTCGACCGTGACCCGACTCGAGGTCGGCTACTCAGCTCGCAGCGGGAAGGACGCCCGGTCCATGTTCGCCCAGCCGCCGCTCTCGGCGATGCCGGTGGAGTACCTCACCCCCGCGATCGAGGGCCGCGCGGTCGAGGTCCAGTCGCTGCTCGCAGGCCAGGGCCGGCACCGCGCGTCGTCCATCCCCGACCTGCTCGTCGCCGCCACAGCCGAACTGGCCGGGCTGACCGTCCTGCACCTCGACAAGGACTTCGAACTCATAGCAGGCATCACCGGACAGCCCACCGAACGACTTCAGACCTGAAGCCAACGAGATCACGCGGCAACGTGCGGTCTTCGGCCGCCTGCGGACGCACCGGCGACCCGGCTTCGTTTCCGCCCTGATGGGGCTAGTAGCGACGACCGCGGCTTCGCCTTCATCAACCCCTCCGCTGGGGGCTCGCGCATCTTCGTGCACGTGAGCGCGTTCCCGCGTGGTCAGCGGCCGGCCAGCGGACGCTTGGTCACCCACACTGAGGTGCGCTTCTTGACATCCCCGCCTGCAGCCCCGGGCCAGCGCGACCGGGGTACCCCCGGCGCCTGCTACGTCGACGATGTTCTTCACCGTCTTGGTGATCCTCGTTGTGCTCGACCAGTCACGGCTGGATGGGTTGGCGTTCCTTCCGTCTGCGGTCGGCGACGAGGGCCATGATCACCATGACGATGCCGACCCTCACGACGGCCGTCACGCGCTCGCGGGTTGCACTCGAGTGGCCCTGCATCTCAGCCCCCGACCTTCGACGTGTCGGCCGTTGGCGCGGCCGCAGCAGGTGTGCGGGTGGCGAGCAGGTAGACAGCCGGGCCGAGCAACGGGAGCCCGATGATCACGGCGAGCTGCACGAGGCCGGTGAGGTCTGATCGCGATTGGCGCAGCCAGCGCACAAGCGCGACCACCGCGAGCACCACGCCGGTGATCGCCATGACGGACCACGCGAGGTCGTAGGTCGAGGGCAGCAGTGGCGTCCGCACAGGTTGCCCGATCTGACGCCCACGATGGGGCAGCGGTCGCAGCATGCCCCCTGGCCGACAGTCCGTAGCTGAGAAATGGGCTCATCGGAGCAGGACGTCCAGCAGCCAGGCGACGACCTCGGCGTCGTAGTCCAGGCGGGCGAAGCGTCCGGACGGGCCGCCGTGCGACCCCTCCGACGTCTCGGCGCGAAGCAGCAGCCGAGTCGGGTCGAGGTCCGCCTCGGCGTCCAGGGCGCGCATCTTCGCCACCCACTTCGCCGGCTCGGTCACCCGCACGCGGGTGTCGTGCAGCGCTCCGGTGACGAGCATCGCCGGACGCCGCGCATCGGTTCGCGCGTTGTCGTACGGCGACCAGGAGAGCAGCGAGGCGAAACCGTCCGGGTCGCGCGGGTCGCCCCACTCGCGCCACTCCAACGTGGTGAGCGGCAGGGACTCGTCCAGCATCGTCGTCACGACGTCGACGAAGGGCACCTCTGCGACGACGGCGGCGAAGCGCTCGGGGCGCTCTTGCAGCGCGCCGGCGACCAGCAGCCCGCCGGCCGACATGCCGTGGATCGCTATGCGGCCCCCGTCCACCAGCCGCTCGGCGGCCAGCGCGTCAGCGACGTCGACCAGGTCGTGCCACGACGTCGGCTTGGCCGTGAGCCGACCCTGCTCCCACCAGGTGCGGCCGACCTCGCCGCCGCCTCGCACGGATGCCATCACGTGGACGACGCCGCGGTCGAGCAGGCTCACGGTGGCCCGGTCGAACCACGGGTCGACGATGGCCTCGTAGGCGCCGTAGCCGTAGAGGACGCACGGAGCCGACCCGTCCAGCGGTGTGTCGCGATGCCGGGCGATCACCACCGGCACGGCCACACCGTCGCGGGCGCGCAGCCACCGCCGCTCGGCGACGTAGCCCGCGGGGTCGAAGCCGACGACGTCCGCACGGTGAACCAACGACCAGTCGCCATTGCTCAGGTCGACGTCGTGCTGTGTGGCGGGCAGCACGGTGCTCTCTTCATGGATCCGCAGCACCGTCGTCGTGTACGCAATGCTGTTGGCCAGCGTGAGCTCGCCGGCGCTCGCGGTGTCGACGTCCCAGGCGGCGGCGACGTCGTCGCGTGGGACGATGCGCAGCGTCGGTGCACCCGCCTTGCGCAACGACAGCACCAGGTGCCCGGCGAACGCGTCGACGTCGAGAAGCCGCTCGCCGGGCTCGGCCGCTACGACCTCGACCCAGGCGTCGGTTCCGCTCGCGTCTAGCGGAGCGCTCATCAGCCGAAACTCAGCCGCGCCGTCGTTCGTCACCACCAGCAGGTGCTCAGCGCCGTCCGGGCCGGCTGGCGCGTGCTCGACGGTGTACTCGATCCCGGCGCGGCGGCCGCCGACGCTCACCGGCCGCGCGGACGGGTCGGCGGCCGGGACGGTGAACACCTCGGTGCAGTCCGACGACGACGCGGTGAGCACGAGCAGCTGCCTGCTGCGGGTCAGGCGCACCGACAGGCTGAACGACTCGTCAGCCTCGGCCAGCACCAGGGCACCGGCATCGGCGCCGACATGCCCGCCGCCCTGACCCAGCCGGTACCGGCGCACGGCCGCCGCCCGCCATGCCGCGTCGGGCACCACGTAGAGAAACGTCGTCGAGTCGGCTGCCCACGCGCCGCCGTGGTGCACTCCGGCGACGACGTCGTCGCGGTCGACACCGGAGTCGAGGTCGCGAAACCGCAGCTCGAACAGCTCGTCACCGCTGGAGTCCACGGAGTACGCCAGCAGCGCTGCGGACGGGCTGACGGCGACGACGCCCAGCTCGACGTAGCCGTCCGGGCCGACCAGCTCGTCCTGGTCGAGCAGCGTGGTCCAGTCGCCACGGTCCCCCCCGTCCGTGACACGACGTCGGACCAGCCGAGCGTGCTCGGCCGACCCACGACGCTCCCACCGGTACTCCCAGTCGTCCTGGGTCCACGGGGCTCCGATCTCGTCGGTCGGCACGGCCGCTCGCAGCTCGCCGGCGACCTCGTCACGCAGGTCGCGCAGCGGCGCGGTGACCGTCTCGTAGTAGGCCCGTTCGGCCCGCAGGTACGACACCAGCGCGGGGTCGGCGAGGTCCGCCATCCACGCGTACGGGTCGTCGCGCACGACACCGTGCTGCCGGTGGACATGGGCACGAACGGGCGCCGTCGGCGGCACAGCAGCATCGGTCGACACGACCACGAAATCTAGCCCCGCGAGGCGTATGGACAACGCGGTTGCCAAGCCTCATCATTCGCCCACCGTTCCTGCTCTCCCCTTGGGGGTTCGAATGACCCTGCGCGCCTTCCGCCGACCCCGACTGCTCGGCGTAGCCGCGCTCGCCGGACTTCTGGCGACCCTCGTCGTGCCTGCCGCCGCGCAGGACGACGACCCCTCCGTCCTGACCGTCGGCCTGCTGCAGGACGTCGACTCCCTCAACCCGTTCGCCGGCATCGTGCTGGAGGCGTTCGAGGTGTGGGGGCTCACCTACGACAGCCTCATCGGCTACTCCCAGGACGACCTGACCCCGGTGCCTGCCCTCGCCGAGTCGTGGGCGGAGTCCGACGACGGGACGACCTGGACGTACCAGATCCGCGACGACGCCGTCTGGTCGGACGGAACGCCGTTGACCGCAGCCGACGCCGCGTACACGCTCACGCGCATCATCGAGGGCGACGCCGAGCAGACGAACTGGGGCAGCTTTGTCGACGCCATGACATCGGCCGAGGCCACCGACGACACGACCCTGGTGGTGACCGTCGACCGGCCGTCCCCGGTGATGAACGCCCTGACCCTGCCCATCCTGCCCGAGCACATCTGGACCGACGTCTCGGCCGACGAGACCACGACGTTCGCCAACGAGCCGCTGATCGGCTCCGGTCCTTTCACGCTGATCGAGTACCGACCGGGTCAGTTTCTTCGGTTCGAAGCCAACGACGACTACTGGGCCGGCGCCCCGGTCGTCGACGAGGTCGTGCTTCGCGTGTTCGGCGCCGAGGACGCCCTCGTGCAGGCTCTGCGCAAGGGCGAGGTCGACATCGTGAGCGGGCTCTCGTCCACCACGTTCACCTCGTTGGAGGGCGTCGAGGGCATCACCACCCTGGCCGCGGCCTCGACCGGGTTCGAGCAGATCGGCTTCAACACCGGTGCCGCGACCACGGACGGCGAGCCCATCGGCGACGGACACCCCGCGTTCACCGACCCGGAGTTCCGCCGTGCGCTGGCACACGCCGTCGACCGTGAGACGATCGCGCAGCGCCTGTACGGGGGGCTGAGCGAGCTCGGCACGACTGTCATCCCGCCCGTGTACGCCGACCTGCACTACACCCCGGACGAGACCTTTCCGTTCGACCTGGACGAGGCGAACCGGCTGCTCGACGAGGCCGGGTACGCCCGCGGGGACGATGGAGTACGGCGCATGCCCGACGGTACGCAGCCCCTCACCGGCATCCGGTACTACTCCCGCTCGGAGTCGCCGACCTCGCAGCGGCTCGCGCCGTTCGTGCAGGAGTGGTTCGCCGAGCTGGGCATCGACGTCGAGATCGAGGTCGTGGACGAGAACCGGCTGATCGAGATCAACGGCGACGGCACGTACGAGATCTTCGACTGGGGATGGAGCGTCGACCCCGACCCCGACTTCATGCTGTCGGTGTTCCTGTGCGACTCGCGCAGCACCCAGCGCCCGAACGGCAACTTCGTCGCCGGTCTGTCCGACTCGCACTACTGCAACCCCGACTACGACGACCTGTACGAGCAGCAGGCCCGCGAGACCGACGCGGCGGCGCGCGCCGAGATCGTCCAGCAGATGCAGGCGATCCTGTACGACGACGTGCCGTATGTCGTCAACGTCTACAACGCCGACCTGCAGGCCTACCGCAGCGACCGGTGGACGAACGTCGCGCCACAACCCGCCCCGGACGGCCCGGTCATCTTCCAGTTCGGCACCTTCACCTATCGCCAGATCACCCCGGTGGACGAGGCCACGCCGGCCGAGACCGCCGCTGCGACGGACGCCCCGGGGGAGAGCGACGACGCCGCGTCGTCCTCCGCGCTGGTGCCGGTGCTCGTCGGCGTCGGGCTGCTGGCTGCGCTCGGAGCCGGTGTCGCGCTGGCCCGCCGTCGCCGTGGCGGCGACGACGACCGGGAGTAACCCCGTCATGAGCACCGCGGGGATCGCCGCCGCCGACCCCGCTGCCGTCCCGGACGTGGCCGGCCGGCGGCGCGGCCCGTCCCGATGGGTCGTGCGACGCGGCCTGGCGGCCCTGGGCACGCTGGCGTTTGTCGTGGTCTTCAACTTCTTCCTCTTCCGGGTGCTGCCTGGTGACCCGGCCCGCAACCTCACCCGCAACCGTCAGGTTCCCGCCGAGCAGGTGGAGGCGCTGCGCCGCGACTTCGGGCTCGACCAGCCCTTGCCGCAGCAGTTCGTCACCTACCTGGGCAACCTGCTGCGCGGCGAGCTGGGCATCTCGTTCAAGTTCCGGGCCCCGGTCGCCGAGGTGATCGCCGACCGGCTCTGGCCCACGTTGCTGCTGGTCGGCACCGGGATCTTGATCGCCAGCATGGTCGGGGTCTACCTCGGCATCCGCTCGGCGTGGAACCGTGGCGGGCGCTTCGACACGGTCAGCACCGGCGTCTCGCTCACGCTCTACTCGATGCCGGAGTTCTGGCTCGGGCTGCTGCTGCTCGCGGTGTTCGCTGTGGGCATGGGCCCGATCCCCGGGCTCTTCCCGACCGGCGGCCTCATCACGCCCGGCCTCGACCCCGCGTCGCTCGAGGGCGTCCTCGACATCGCCCACCACCTGGTGCTGCCCGTCACCACGCTCGCGCTGGTCTTCTTGGCCGAGTACCACCTCGTGATGCGCTCGTCCCTGCTCGACGAGCTCAAGGAGGACTACCTCGTCACCGCCCGCGCCAAGGGGCTTCGCGACGCCGACGTGCGGCGCCGCCACGCCGTCCCGAACGCGATGCTGCCGACGACCACCCTCATCGCCCTCAACCTCGGGTTCGTCGTGTCCGGGGCGATCACGATCGAGACGGTGTTCTCGATCCCCGGCCTCGGCCTGCTCACGTACGAGGCGCTGCGAGTGCCGGACTACCCGCTGCTGCAGGGGCTCTTCCTGGTGTTCTCCGTCGGGGTGATCGTCGCGAACTTCGTCGCCGACCTCCTCTACGGACGCCTTGACCCGCGAGTGCGCCAGTGAGCGCCGCACCGGTCAGTGCCGGCTCGGGACGAGCCGAGCCCCGCCGCGCCCGGTCGAGCTGGGCGGAGTTCCGCCGCAGCCGCTCGGGCATGGCCGGCCTCGTCGTGCTCGGACTGTTCGCCGCCGTCGCCGTGCTGGCACCTCTGCTTGCCGACCCCGAGGGCCTGCGCGTCACGACCGCGACCGGCCAGCCGCTGGCTCCGCCGACCGCAGGCTTTCCGCTGGGCACCGACGAGGTGGGCCGCTCCGTGCTCACCCTGCTCATCTGGGGAGCGCGGGTGTCGCTGTTCATCGGACTGCTCGCGACGGCCATCTCGATGCTCATCGGCACCGCCATGGGTGTCGGTGCCGGTCACTTCCGCGGCTGGGTCGGCGGGACCCTCGACCGCGTGACGGAGTGGTTTCTCGTCATCCCCTACCTGCCGCTGGCGATCGTGCTTGCCACCATCCTGGGCCGCTCCCTGGTCAACGTCGCCATCGTGATCGGCGTGACGTCGTGGCCCGGGACAGCGCGGCTCATCCGGGCGCAGACGCTCGCGATCGAAGGCCGTCCCTACATCGAGCGCGCGAAGGTGCTCGGGGCCGGCAACTGGCACCAGATGCGCCACCACGTGCTGCCCAACGTGGCACCGCTGGTGTTCGCCAACACCACCCTGACGGTGGCGGTGGCGATCCTGGCCGAGACGACTCTGTCGTTCCTGGGGCTGGGCGACCCCTTGCGTGTGTCGTGGGGCTCGATGCTGGACGGGGCGTTCACCTCCGGCGCGGTATCGACCGAGGCGTGGTGGTACCTGTTGCCGCCAGGGCTCTGCGTGGTGGTTGTCGTGCTGTCGTTCACCCTCGTCGGCCGGGCGCTGGAGCGCGTCGTCGACCCGCGGCTGCGTGACGCGACATGAGCCTGCTCGAGCTCGACGACGTGCACGTCACCTACCGGGTACGTGGGCACGACGTGCCGGCGGTGCGCGGCGTGTCCCTGCGCCTGGAGGCAGGGGAGACCCTGGGAATCGCGGGGGAGTCGGGGTCGGGCAAGTCGACGCTCGTGCGACCCGTGCTGCGACTGCTGCCCGACGGTGCCCGCGTCGACGGGGCGGTGCGCTTCGAGGACAACGACGTTGCCGCCATGTCGTGGGGTGAGGTGCGCGCCGTGCGGTGGGCCGGGGCGTCGGTGGTGTTCCAGGGTGCGCTGCACTCCCTCAACCCCGTCCAGCGGATCGGCCGCCAGCTGGCCGAGCCGATGCTGGTGCACCGGCTGGCCGACGAGCAGGGTGCCAAGGCCCGGGTGAGCGACCTGCTCGAGCAGGTGGGGCTGCCGGCACGGCACGCCCAGGCCTACCCGCACCAGCTCTCCGGCGGGCAGAAGCAGCGGGTGATGATCGCGCTCGCGCTCGCGTGCTCGCCCCGGCTGGTGATCGCCGACGAGCCGACCACGGCCCTGGACGTCATGGTGCAGGCGCAAGTGCTCGCGCTGCTCACCGACCTGGTGCGGGACCAGGGCGCCGGGCTGGTGATGATCAGCCACGACCTGGCATCGCTGGCCACCACCTGCGAGCGCCTCGCGGTGATGTACGCGGGCCGGGTCGTCGAAGAAGGGCCGTCCGCCCAGGTGCTCCAGTCGGCGGCGCACCCGTATGCGCGCGGACTCGCCGCGGCCTTCCCCAGCATCGGCGACCCCGCGCTTCGTCGCGCCCCGCGTGGGCTGCCCGGCGACCCCCCCGACCCGCGCGCGATCCCGTCCGGGTGCTCCTTCCATCCACGCTGCCCCGAGGCCCTTGACGAGTGCGCCGTCACCGACGTGCGTCTTGCTGCGGTCGGCCCCGGTCGCACGGCTGCCTGCCTGCGCGCCACGCCCGACGCCGCTACCGCCGAGCAGCCGGTGGTGGCACCGTGACCGACCGGGGCGAGCCGCTGCTGAGCACCGCGGACCTGTGCGTGCACTTCGAGTCTCGGGGCACGCTGGCCCGAGCCGTCGACGGGGTCGACCTGTCCTTGTTCGCCGGTGAGATCGTGGCCCTGGTCGGCGAGTCCGGGTGCGGCAAGACCACGCTGGCCCGAGCACTGCTGGGCCTCGTGCGCCCGACGTCGGGCTCGGTGAGCGTCGCGGGGCGAGCGTTGCCCACGCGGGCCCGGGCGCTCACCGCCTACCGGCGCACCGTCCAGCTCGTGCTGCAGGACCCGACTGGCGCGCTCAACCCGCGCCGCACTGTCTTCGAGGCGGTTGCCGAGGGGGTGCGCGTGCACAAGCTCGGGGACGTCGACCGCCGCGTCGCCGAGGCGCTGGCGCTGGCCGGTCTGCGCCCGCCGGAGCGGTTCTTCGACGCCTACCCCGCCGAGCTGTCCGGAGGGCAGCGTCAACGGGTCGTGATCGCCGGGGCACTCGTGCTGCAGCCGCAGGTGCTCATCGCCGACGAACCCGTCTCGTCGCTGGACGCCTCGGTGCGCGGAGAGATCCTCGCCCTGTTGCTGCGGCTGCGTGACGAGCTGGGCCTCACCGTGGTGATCGTCACCCACGACCTCGGCCTGGCCTGGACGGTGGCCGACCGCATCGCCGTCATGTACCTCGGACGCCTCGTCGAGACCGGAACGACCGAAGAGGTGCTGGAGTCTCCCCGCCACCCGTACACGCGGGCGCTCGTCTCGGTCGTGCCCGACCCGGCCCACCCGCACCGAACCCCCGTGCTGCTCGCGGGGGAGCCGCCCGACCCCACCGACGTGGCGGCAGGATGCCGGTTTCACCCGCGTTGCCCGGCCGTGGCCTCCGGGGCGGCCGAGCAAGCCGGGGTGCTGGGGGCGTGCCGCACCGTCGACCCGGGCGTGCTGGCGTCGGTGAGCGAGCACCAGGTGGCCTGCCACCTGCCGTAGCGTGCGCGCCATGGCGTCGGCGGGCGAGGCGATCGAGATCGAGGTGGACGGGCACGACGTCCGCGTGAGCAACCCCGACAAGGTCTACTTCCCCGCCGCCCCGGGCGGACCGATCACCAAGCGCGCGCTCGTCGAGTACTACGTGGCCGTGGGTCCGGCCATCGTGCGAGCCCTGCACAACCGGCCCACGTACCTGCAGCGCTTTCCGGACGGCGTGGACGGCGAGGAGATCTACCAGAAGCGGCTGCCGCACTACGCACCCGACTGGATGTCGACCTGCCGAGTGACGTTCCCGTCCGGGCGCCATGCCGACGCGTTGGCGGTCACCGGTCCGGCCGACATCGTCTGGGCAGCGAACCTGGGCACCGTGACATTCCACCCGTGGCACGCCCGCTGCTCCGACACCGAGCACCCGGACGAGCTGCGCATCGACCTCGACCCGCAGCCCGGCACCGACTTCGACGACGCCCGCACCATCGCGCTCGACCACGTCCGGCCCCTGCTCGACGAGCTCGGCTACACCGGCTACCCCAAGACCAGCGGCGGGCGGGGCGTGCACGTCTACGTGCGGATCGAGCCGGCCTGGTCGTTCATCGAGGTACGACGGGCGGCAATCGCCTTCGCGCGCGAGGTCGACCGGCGGGCCGGGGGAGCGGTCACCACGGCGTGGTGGAAGGAGGAGCGCGGCCAGCAGGTCTTCGTCGACTACAACCAGAACGCCCGCGACCGCACGATCGCCTCGGCCTGGTCGGTCCGCCGTCGTGGCGACGCCACCGTCTCGACGCCGCTCACCTGGGAGGAGCTCGTCGACGTCGACCCGGCCGACTGCACCTTGCGCACGGTGCCCGACCTGCTCATGCAGCGCGGCGACCCGCACGAGAGCATCGACGGCGTCGCGTTCAGCCTCGAACCCCTGCTTGAGATGGCACGCACGGACGAAGCCGGCGGTCTTGAGGATCTGCCCTACCCGCCCAACTACCCGAAGATGCCGGGCGAGCCGAAGCGCGTGCAGCCGAGCAAGACGCGGGACTGATCGGCGACTACGACGGGTTGTGGGGGTGCACCACCGTGCGCGCGAACCCGTGCTGCGCGGGGACGATGACGCGGTACTTGCCGTTGCCCTTGTGCTTGCACGCCGTGAACACGGTCAGCTCGTGCGGGGCACGGCCTCGTGCGTGCTCGGCGGACATGACGTTGCACGTCCGGCCGACGCGGTCGCGGTGCTTGTAGTGCGGCTCGGGGGCACAGCGCGTCCACCGGCCGTCGTGCTTGACCTTGACCACCACGCGGTAGAACTTCTGGCCCGCAAGGGTCGGGTTGACGTCCACGTAGATGGCGTCGGCGCCTCCGCGGTGCTCCCAACGGTCGCGGACCGCCTCGATTCGGGTGTGGCGACGCTTGTGCGCCAGCAGCACCACCTCGTCGGTGACATCACCGGACACCTGCTCCGCCGTGCTCGGCACCGCGACGGTCATCGGGGCCTGCGCAACGGTCGGAAGTGGGGCCAGTCCGGTGAGCAGCAGCGAGCCGAGTGACAGCGGCACCAGCAACCCCGTCGCCCTGATGCGACTGAGCATCTGCTCTCACCTCCTCCACTTCGAGCATGCTCCGCTCGGGTGCCAGAAGCCAGCGGTCACTGGTCCCGCGCCATCCGCGCAGGCGTACAGTCCCGGCAACCCACACACGTTGAAGGGAACGCCACGTGAACCTCGCCGAGAACCTCCGCCGCACCGCTGGGGCCGACCCCGCCCACGCCGCCATCAAGCTGGACGACACCGTGGTGCCCTACGGCGTTCTCGCCAACGCCGCCTCACGGGTGGCCGGCTGGCTCGGCGAGCTGGGCGTCCAGCCCGGAGACCGGGTGGGTGTGAGCCTGCCCAACATCCCGCAGATGCCGATCATCTACTACGGCATCCTCTGGGCCGGCGGCGTCGTGGTGCCGATGAACCCCCTCTACAAGGGACGCGAGTTCGCCTTCGTGCTGCGCGACGCCGAGGCCAAGGCCTTCTTCGCCTGGGACGGCGTGGGCGAGGAGGCCAGCAAGGGCGCCGCGGACGCCGGGGCCGAGTACATCTCGGTGAGCGCGACGGAGTTCGTGGGCGAGCTGATGACCCACGAGCCCGGGCCCTTCGTCGAGCGGGCCGACGACGACACCGCCGTGGTGCTGTACACCTCGGGCACGACCGGCTCACCCAAGGGTGCCGAGCTGACCCACAGCAACATGGGCCGCAACGCTCAGATCAGCGTCGACCTGGTCGGCCTGAGCGCCGACGACATGGTCTTCGGTGGGCTTCCCCTCTTCCACTCCTTCGGCCAGACGGTCGGCATGAACGCCGCGACCCTCGCCGGCGCCACGATGACTCTCATCCCGCGCTTCGAGCCCACGAAGGCCCTGGAGATCCTGCAGCGCGACAAGGTCACGATCATGCTCGGCGTGCCCACCATGTACGTGGCGCTGCTGCAGCACCCCGCCAAGGGCGACTACGACCTGTCCAGCCTGCGGGTGTGCGCGTCCGGCGGCGCCTCGCTGCCGGTCGAGGTGCTCAAGGGCTTCGAGAAGACGTTCAACGCCTTCATCCTCGAGGGCTACGGGCTGTCGGAGACCTCCCCGGTCGCCTCGTTCAACCACGGCGACCGCGAGCGCAAGCCCGGTTCCATCGGCCAGCCGGTCGAGGGAGTGGAGTTCCGCCTGATCGACGACGACTGGAACGACGTGGCCGAGGGCGAGATCGGCGAGATCGCCATCAAGGGCCACAACGTCATGAAGGGCTACCTCGGCAACCCTGAGGCCACCGCGTGGTCGATCAAGGACGGCTGGTTCCGCTCCGGTGACCTGGCCCGCCGCGACGACGAGAACTACTACTTCATCGTCGACCGGGCCAAAGACATGATCATCCGTGGCGGCTACAACGTCTACCCGCGCGAGGTCGAGGAGGTGCTGTACGAGCACCCGGCCGTGGCGACGGTCGCCGTCGTGGGCATCCCGCACCCCGAGCTGGGCGAGGAGGTCGCGGCCGCGGTCACGCTCAAGCCTGGGGCGCAGGCGAGCGAGGACGAGCTGCGCGAGTTCGCCAAGGAGCGGGTGGCGGCCTACAAGTACCCGCGGGTCATCTGGGTGACCGGCGAGCTGCCGATGGGGCCGACGGGCAAGATCCTCAAGCGCGAGATCCAGATACCCGCGGCCCCGGCGGCGCCGGGCGACACCTTCCCGACCCAGACGTTGCCCGACCCCATGTAGGTCACCGCAACGCAGCTGAGCTTCGGGGGGAGCCGTGGTTCGACGTGCGACGACGCTTGCCGTCGTCCTGGCGCTGGCTGTGGTCGCTGGCTGCACCAGCGCCGGTGACGACGAAGCGACACCTGCGCCGAGACCGGGGTCGACGGTCGCTGCGACGGTGCCGCCGGTCGAGCGGACTGCGAGTCCGTCGGCTGAGCCGAAGCCTCGCGACGACCGGCCGAACATCGTCCTGATCACTACCGACGACATGAACCAGAGCGATCTTCGGTGGATGCCGAAGACGCGCCGGCTGCTGGGGGGCGCGGGCGTCACCGTCGACGGCTTCATCAGCAACCACCCGCTGTGCTGCCCGGCTCGCGCCCAGATCTTCACCGGTCAGTTCGCGCACAACAACCGGGTGCACGACAACGAGTACTCCAGGTTCGGGGGCTACAAGCGGCTGGAAGACCCGGGCCAGCACGTCGGGCGGTGGCTGCGCGACGCCGGCTACCGCACGGCGTTCGTGGGCAAGCACATGAACGGCTGGGAGTTCACCGCCCCGCGTCAGCCGGGCTGGACGGTGTTCGACCCGCTGCTGACAGGTATCTACGCGCCCTACGGCATCACCATGTTCGGCAACGGCACCCCACGACGCTACGAGGACGTCTACACCGCGGACCTGGTCGGTCGGCTCGCCGTGCGCTACATCAAGCGCTTCGCCGCCCGTGACGCGCCCTTCTTCGTCTGGGTGTCGCAGATGCCCCCGCACGGCATGTTCGTGGACGACCGCTGGACCCTGCCCGTCCCTGCGCGCCGCCACGAGGGGCGTTACGCCGATGCCGTGCCCCCCTCGCTGTCGCACCCGGCCTTCAACGAGGCCGACATCTCCGACAAGCCCCCGTGGATGCGCGACATGGGCCCGGCGCGAGCCGAGGACGTGACAGCCTGGCACCGAGCGCGTGTCGAGTCGCTCGCCGCCGTGGACGACCAGGTGGCCAGGACGGTCGCCGCCCTGCGCGAGACCGGTGAGCTCGACAACACCTACCTCTTCTTCACCTCCGACAACGGGCTCATGCTGGGCGAGCACCGGTTGTGGAACAAGAACAAGCCGTACGAGCCGAACCTGCGCATCCCGCTGCTCGTCCGTGGTCCGACTCTGCCGGCCGGCGCGCGACGCGCGGCGACCTACGGGCTCGTCGACCTGGCGCCGACCTTCCTCGACCTGGGTGAGGCCGAGGCGGGGCTCGTCGTGGACGGCCGCTCGATGATGGGCACGTTGCGTGCCGACGCACCGTCCTACCCCGACTACCTCATCCAGGCAGCCGGCGGTGACCTGCGACCGCCACCGGGTACCGTGGACAAGCCCTGGTGGTGGCGCGGCATCCGATCGAGCGACTACGTCTACGTCCGCTACGAGGACGGCTTCGAGGAGCTCTACGACATGCAGGCCGACCCTGGTCAGCTGACGAACGTGGCGTCGCTGCCCGAGTACGCCGCGGTGAAGCGTCAGTACGCCGATCGGCTCAAGTCGCTGAAGCGTTGCGCGGGCGAGGAGTGCCGTCGATAGCCTGTGGCCACCGGCCTGCGGGCGGCTGGTGGAGAGGTAGCCGTGAGCCAGCAGACCGACCAGCTCTTCCCTGGCAAGTACTTCATCAGCACGGTTCTGGAGACGCTCGACACCAAGACCCGGATGAACGGCGACGTACTGCGGATCTACCTCATGCGCGCGGCCATGGCCGGCATCATCATCGGGATCTTCTACGCCACCAACTATGCGGTGATCGCCGCGTTCGCCGAGGTGAGCACCGGGGCGGGCACCACCCTGTACCCGATCGGACGCATTGCCGGGGCCATCACCTTCGGGTTCGCGCTGGCGTTCATCTACTACACGAAGTCAGAGCTGCTGACGTCGAACATGATGATCGTCTCCATCGGCGCCTACCACCATCGCATCGGCTGGACGAAGGCGTTGCGGCTGATGATCTTCTGCTACGTCGGCAACGCGATCGGTGGCCTCTTCGTCGCCTTGCTGCTGCGCTTCTCCAGCATCGTGGAGGGCCCGGTTTTCGCCGAGATGGAGCACTCGGTCGAGACGAAGCTTGGCTACATCGCCGAAGGCGCTGCCGGGTGGGGCGACCTGTTCTTCCGCGCGGTGCTCTGCAACTTCATGATCAACCTGGCGATGCTGCTCGTCTACAACGGGCTCATCCACGAAGACATCACCAAGATCCTCGTGATGGTGGTGTCGGTCTTCATCTTCGCCTTCCTCGGCTTCGAGCACTCCGTCGCCAACACCGTGCTGTTCACGATCGTCGGCTTGCAGGACGGCATCGACGTCGCCGCGGCGGCAGCCAACGTAGGCATCGCGTTACTCGGCAACTTCGTCGGCGGCGGCCTGCTCATCGGGGTGTACTACGCCTACGTCAACGACGACGCGCGCTACCGCCGCGCGCACCCGGAGGTCGCGGACTAGTCCTGCAGCGCCTGCATGGTCGCGGTGGCGCGACGCAGCCGGCTCGACAGGAGCCGGGCGAGGGCGAGCATCAGCGTCGCGTACACGTCGCGCCGCTCGGCGGCCAGCGTCGCCAGGGCGGCGGCATCCATGCTGCGCAGCAGCGACGCCGACTCCGTGACGACCCGCGCCGAGCGGGGCAGCCCGTCGATGAACGAGATCTCGCCGATGACGCCGCCCGGACCGATGCCGCTGACCCGTCGCCACGGCCCACGCGAGGTGCGCACCATCACCGACAGCTCCCCGGCGCTGACCCACACCAGGCCGTCGGGGTCAGACCCGGCCTCCATGACGATCGTGCCGGCCGGCGCGATCGTGGTTGCGAGAAGCTGCTCGACGGCGCTCCGGTGGCTGGGCTCGAGCGCGCCGAGCACCTCGTGGTCGGCGAACGGCAGTGCGGCGTCGGCCAGCCCGCCGGGGTGACCGTGCTCAGCCAGCAGCACGTCCTCAGCCTGGGTGAGGGCCTGGTCACGGTCGCGCCGGTGCGCGATGTCGGGCATGTGCCGGCTGAGCAGCGACGACGGGTGCGGGTCGACGATGGTGACGCGCCCCCCGGCCGCGCGCAGCGCGTCCAGCGTCGGAGCCAGCACGTCCAGCGCGGCGGGGTGAACGGCGCCCACGTGGGTCATGTCGAGCACGAGCAGCCAGCCCTCGCCGGCGTCCTGCGCAGCCTCGATCAGCCGATGGACGAGCGTCTCGACGGCAAGGTCGTGCAGCGGCCCTTGCAGCTCGACCACCTGGATACGTTCGCCGACCTCGTCCAGCACCGCGCGCTGCTCGACGCTGCGGGCGGCCACCGACCGGGTCACCTTGCCGGTCGTCCAGCGCCGCACCGGCGACGCCCCGGGACCCGTCGGGGTGAACATGTGCAGGCCGAGCTCGCCGCTGAGCCGCTCGGCGGCCATCACGCTGCGCACGCTGTTGCCCTGCACGTCCAGCGGTGGGCTCCACAGCCCCACGCCGAACTGGCCCGGCAGCACGGCGAGCACGCCACCGGACACGCCGCTCTTCGCCGGCAGCCCCACCTTGAACAGCCACGTCCCGGCGGCGTCGTACATGCCGCAGGTCGCCATGACGCTCAACGTGGGGCCCACGACCTCGACCGGCACGACGCGGTTGCCGGTTCGGGGGTTGACCCCGCCGGTGGCCAGCGTCGCCGCCATCATCGCCAGGTCGTCGCTGGTCACCGTCACCGAGCACTGGGCGAAGTACACCTCCAGCGCATCGCCCACCGACATGCTGAGCGACCCGGCCCCGTGCATGAGGTAGGCCAGAGCACGGTTGCGGTCTCCGGTCTCGGCCTCGGAGTGGTAGACGTCGGAGTCGACCGTCAGGTCGCGGCCTGCGAAAGCGGACAGCCCGTCCACGATGCGCCGGGTCTTCTCCGCCGGGGAGTCCCCGGCCACCAGGCAGGCCGCCTCGATCGCCCCCGCGTTCACCATCGGGTTGAGCGGCCGGCCGGTTCCCGACTCCAGGGTCACCGCGTTGAAGGCGTCCCCGGTCGGCTCTGTGCCGATGCGGGTGAGCACGTGCTCGACGCCGCTGTCGGCCAGCGCGAGGGCGTACACGAACGGCTTGGACACCGACTGGATCGTGAACGGCTCGGCGCAGTCGCCCGCGCCGTATCGATGGCCCTCGGTCGTCACCAGGCTCAGCGCGAAGCACGCAGGGTCGGCCTTGGCCAGCGCCGGGATGTACGAGGCGACCTCGCCATCGGTGACCGTCAGCAGCTCGGCATGCAGATCGGTCAGCCGCTGCGCGAGGGGGTGGGTGATGCGCACGCCGCGCATGACACCACGGGTGTGTGACGGCCAGGTTGCGCACTGGCCGAACGTGCTACCCGAGCACCACCTCGACCTCGACGTGGCTCGGCGCGCTGGGGACCGGCAAGGTCGTCCCCTCGACGACTGCGCCGTCCACCGTCACCGCACGGACGCCCGTGCTGACACCGTCCGGGTTGGTGACCCTGATGTGGAACGTCGACCCCCGGAACCGGCGAGTCACCTCGAAGCCGTCCCAGGAGGTCGGGATGCACGGGTCGATGCGCAGCCCGTCGTAGTCGGGCTTGATTCCGAGGATGCCCTGGGTGAGCACGACGAACGTCCAGGCCGCCGTCCCGGTGAGCCAGGAGTTCTTGGCCTGGCCGAACGTGGGGGAGTCCTTGCCGTCGATCGTCTGCGCGTAGACGTACGGCTCGAGGCGGTAGGTGTCGATCTGGGGCTGCTTGGCCGACGGGCAGACCGACAGGTAGTACTCGAACGCGGTGTCGCCGTCGCCGAGCACGCAGTGGGCGAGGTGGATCCAGGAGTTGTTGTGGCAGAAGATGCCCGCGTTCTCCTTCACCCCCGGCGGGTACGACGTGATCTCGCCGAGCTCGAGGCGGTACCGGGTGTAGGCCGGCTGCTGCAGGACGATGCCGTTCTCGGTGGCCAGCTGCTCGCCGACCGACTCCAGCGCCCGACGCGCCCGTCCGTTCGTCAGCCCAGCCCCGCCGAGCACCGCCCAGCCCTGGCTCTCGATGTAGAGCCGACCTTCGTCGTTGGAGTGCGAGCCCACCGGGTTGCCGGTGGCGTCGAAAGCGCGGGTGTACCACTCGCCGTCCCACGCCTGGGTCTCCATGACCGCGAGCATGTCGTCGTAGCCCGCCAGCATGCGCTTGGCGTCGTCAGGGCGCTCGAGGTGCTCGTACAGGCGGGCCATCTCGCGAGCCGCGTACAGGAACAGCCCGGCGATCATCACCGACTCCGCCTGTGAGCCCTCGACGTCGCCGGCGAGCTGGAACGACTCGTTCGGCTCGGTGGAGAAGCAGTTGAGGTTGAGGCAGTCGTTCCAGTCGGCGTGCCCGATGAGCGGCAGGTCGTGCGGGCCGCGCTTGGCCAGCGTGTACGCGATCGACACCTCGAGGTGGTCGAGCAGCGTGGACGCCGGCTCCGTGCCGTCGGCCACGGGGACGTCGGCGTAGCCGCAGGGCTCATCCAGGATCGACACGTCGCCGGTCTCCCGGACGTATGCGGTGGTGGACAGCACCAGCCATAGGTGGTCGTCGTAGAAGTCGCCGCCGACGTCGGCGTTGCCCTGCTTGGTGAGCGGCTGGTACTGGTGGAAACAGGTGCCGTCGGAGAGCTGGGTGGCGGCGATGTCGAGGATCCGTTGCCGGGCCCGCTGCGGGATCATGTGCACGAAGCCCAGCAGGTCTTGGTTGGAGTCGCGAAATCCCATGCCCCGACCGATGCCGGTCTCGAACAGGCTCGCCGAGCGCGACAGGTTGAACGTCGCCATGCACTGGTACTGGTTCCAGGTGTTGAGCATGCGGGTCGCATGCT
This sequence comes from uncultured Actinomycetota bacterium, assembly GCA_963714455.1. GTDB lineage: Bacteria > Actinomycetota > Actinomycetes > Jiangellales > Jiangellaceae > CAVQGZ01. The sequence goes on along the minus strand of CAVQON010000019.1, from coordinate 226,535 downwards.
CGTCCGGGGTCGTGCCCTGGAAGGCGCTCAGCCGCTCGTCCCAGTAGGAACGCAGCCGGGCGAACGCGGCGTCGACGGCTCCCGGCTCGCCGTAGGCGCGCATGATCGCCTCGCCGGCGCTGGTGTTGACCCGGCGCCCCGCCGCCGAGTCGACGAACTTCGGCTCCGGCTGCTCGACGTAGGCGAGCACGAAGGCGACCTCGGTGCTCTCGCCGGGGGCGAGGCTCAGCACCACCTCGTGCGAGCCGATGGGGTTCCAGCCTTGGGCGACGCTGTTCGTGGCGCGCCCGGCGAAGGGCACGCGGGCTTCGTGGAAGCCTTCGTGGACGCCGACGAACGCCTCGCGCGAGGTGTCGAAGCCGGCGACGTCGCGGGTGCAGCCGAACAGGGTGTAGTGGTCACGACGCTCGCGGTACTCGGTGACGTGGTAGATGGACGAGCCCTCGACCTGCACCTCGCCGATCGACATCGTGCGTTGCAGGTTGGTGGCGTCGTTCTGGGCCTCGTAGAACGCGAACTCGACGAACGAGAACAGCCGCAGCTCCTTCGGCTCCGCCGAGGTGTTGCTCACCTGCACCTGCCAGATCTCGGCATTCTCGCCCGGGGGCACGAACATGCGCTGACTGACCCGCACGCCGTTCTTGGCCCCCACGATGTCGGTGTAGCCGAGGCCGACGTGACAGGCGTAGTGGTCCAGCGGGGCCTTCACCGGCTTCCAGCCGGGGTTCCACACCACCGGGTCGGGGCCGGTCTCGTCGCGGACGTAGAGGTAGCGCCCGCCGAGGTCGGCCGGGACGTTGTTGTAGCGGTAGCGGGTCACGCGGCGCAGCTTGGCGTCGCGCCAGAACGAGTACCCGCCGCCCGTGTTGGTGCACAGGCCGAAGAAATCTTCTTGACCAAGATAGTTGAGCCACGGCAGAGGGGTGTCCGGTCGCGTGATCACGTACTCGCGGGCAGCATCGTCGAAGTAGCCGTAGGTGGACACGAGTCCTGACGCTACCGACCGCCGTGGCGCTGAGGGGCCATCGCGCCACTTCTGTGATCATCACCTGCCCAGGACTCGGCGTGGCTAGCCTCCCGCAGAAGGAGGAATCGCGATGCCCGACCTTCAGTCCGGCAAGCCGGTGCTTGCCGTCGGCCTCGATCGGCCCGGTGGCGACGTGGCGGTCAGACGAGCGATGGCCACCGGCCTGCCGGTCATCGTTCTCGCCGAGCGCGGGTTCCGGGCGCCGGACGGCGTGGTGGACGTCATCGAGGTCCCGCTCAACAAGGCCCGCGTCGGCCCCGCCGTGCGTCACGCTTACGCCCGTCGCGTGTTCTGGGTGTTCGTCCCTCGAGCCATCGGCACGGCCGACTACCTGGTGTCGTCCGTCGTGCGTTCGGCCGGTCGACACCTGGACGCCGAGCACCCCGGGATCGCCATGACTGTCGTGTCGAACGCACGGTCGCCCGAGCGGCCCTACGGGCGAGCCCTGGGAGCTGTCGGCCTCACCGGGTCGAGCGCGTCGGGGGTGGCAGCCCTCGCAGCCGTCGAGATGGCAGCGCGCACAGGTGCCGCGCTGGACGTCCTCGTCGTGGGTGACACGGGTGAGGAGCAGCCTGCCAGCAGTGAGGAGTGGCTGCGGCTGCTCCCCGTCGAACGACGCACCGAGCTCGTCCGCCTGGCTCTGACCCGAGCCCGTGAGCACGGCGTGTCGACGACTTGGTCGGCCAACGGCTCCGGCGACATGCTTGCTGCGGTGGAGCAGGCCATGGGCCAGGCCGAGTACGACGTCGTGATCGAGGCGATGGGGGGACACCGGTTGCCTCGCGGGGTCGGCAAGCACCGCTCGCTGCGACGCCTGGTGAGTGACCCGGCCAACATCGGGCTGACCAGGGCGTTGTTGGCCGGGCAGACCTGCGACGTGGTCGTGGTCGTGGACGCCATCACGCTGGGGGTGCTGCCGGCAAGCACCGTTCGCGCCGGCACGGCAGCCGTGCTGGCATTGGGGTCCGTGGGAGTGGCCGTGCCGGCGGCAGCGGCTCCGGCGGCAGGTGCCGTTGTGGCCGATGTCGCCGTGGTGGGCACGGTCGGTGCCGCCCAGGCAGGCGGGGTCACGGCCGCGGAGGTCAAGCGGGCGCAGAAGCGGGCCACGTCGGCGGCGGACAAGGCTGCCGCAGCCGACGAGGCCGCGGCCCTCGCTCGAGGCCGGGCAGCACTCCAGGCCGAGGACCGCAAGGATGCGCTGGACGTGCTCCATCGGGCTCGGGCGGCCGCGCACCCCGCGGTGCGGGATCTCGCTGACGCCGGCCGGGAGGTGGGCGACGCCAAACGAGAGCTGCTCGAGGCAGGCACTGCCGCGGAAGCCGAGGCTGCTGCCACCGCCCGTGTCGAGGCTGCTGTCTCCGACGCCGCCGCGGCCTACGCGGAGTACCAGGAGTTCGCAGCCGAGGTCGAGGCGGCCGAGGCGGCCTTCGTCGCCGCCGACGCAGAGACCAGGCGCGCCCGTGCCGAGGCGCAGGAGAGGGCGGTGGCCGCGCAGGCTGCCCGCACGAAGGCTGCGCGCCTGTCCGGGGTGCTGGCGGAGGTGGCGGCCGCCCAGGGCCTGCACCCACCGGCGAAGGGCAGGATCACCAGCGCCTTCGGGCCGCGGGTGCACCCGGTGACCGGGGTGTACAAGCTGCACACGGGCACGGACTTCGCCGGAACCGACGGCCGCTACTACGCCGCCGCGGACGGCGTCGTGACCTACGCGGGCTACGACGGCGCCTACGGCTACATGGTGCACGTCGACCACGGCACCGTCGACGGCCGTCGGCTGGAGACGTGGTACGCCCACCAGCCCGGCCTCGACGTCTCGGTCGGCCAGCAGGTGTCTCGCGGCGAGGTGATCGGCCGGATCGGCAACACCGGGTACTCGACCGGTCCGCACGCCCACGTCGAGCTGCACGTGGACGGTCAGGCGACCGACATCATGCCGTTCCTGGCGAACTCCTCGTAGCGGTTCGTCAGTGGCTGTCGCGGTGCTCGAGCATGTGCAGCACAGGCACGCCCAGCCGGCGGCGCGCCTGGTGCGTCCAGTCGGTGCGGAACGTCTCGGCCACCAGATGAGCGCGGGTCAAGATGATCACCTCGGCGCTGCCGCGGCGCGACACCGCCCGGGTCAGCTGCTCGACGGGGTCACCGGCCACCACCTCGGCGTCGGCGTCGGCCCCCAGCTCGGCGAGGGTCGCCACGCTCTGCGCACAGCCGCGCTCGGTCATCTCGACCGCCTCGGCGCGGGCCTGCTCGACGTCCTCCTCCATGATCGTCAGGGGCATCGCGGCCATCACGTCGCCGGCCGCGAGCGTGCCCAGGGCCGCCTCGATGTGGGCGGCCGCATCCTCCATCGGCATGAGCACGTGGTAGTGCACCGGGTCGGTCCACGTCTCGTGCAGGGCGACGATCTGCTGGGCGTCCACGTGCGACAGCGGCTGCTCCAGCAGCAGGCAGATGTCGTAGGTGTCGGCCGGCGTGCTGCTCTTGCTCATGGGCGCTCCTCGGTCGGGCTGCTGGCTCCATCTTGCTCTGCGCCGGCCATGCCATCCAGCACCGCCTCCAACGGGACGGAGATGGGTCGTTCGAGCTGCTCGTACGTGCACGAGCGCGGGTCGCGGTCCGCTCGCCAGCGGCGTAGCTGGGCGGTGTGCCGAAACCGCGTGCCCTCCATCGCGTCGTAGGCGACCTCGGCCACGAGGTCGGGCCGCAGAGCCACGAACGAGAGGTCTTTGTCGGCGTTCCACCGCGAGGTCGTCCCAGGACGCCGGTCACCGGCCTGCGCATCGGCCCAGCCGCCCCACGGGTGCTCGGCCACGTCGGCGACCAGCGGCTGCAGCTGGTCGTGCAGCTCGGCACGGCGAGTCATCGGGAACGAGGCGGCGACGCCGATGTGCTGCAAGGTGCCCGCCTCGTCGTAGAGGCCGAGCAGCAGCGAGCCGAGCAGCGGACGCTCGGGCGTCGACGCCTTGTGCAGCCGGTAGCCGGCGACGACGACGTCGGCGGTGCGAGCGTGCTTGACCTTGATCATGGTGCGCACGTCCGGCCGGTAGGGCGCGTCCAGCGGCTTGGCGACCACGCCGTCCAGGCCCGCGCCCTCGACCACGTCGAACCAGTGCCGGGCGATCGCGGGGTCATGGGTGATCGGTGTCAGGTGGATCGGTGGGTGCACGTCGGCCAGGACGCGCTCGAGCGTGGCCCGTCGCCGCGCGAACGGTTCCTGCATGAACGACTCGTCGTCGAGAGCGAGCAGGTCGAAGGCGATGAAGTCGGCCGGCTGGGTCGCGGCGAGCATGTCGACGCGGCTCTTGGCCGGGTGCAGCCGGTTCTGCAGCAGCGGAAAGCTCAGCCGGCCGTCGACGGCCACCACGATCTCGCCGTCCAGCACGCATCGGCGGGGAAGCTGGTCCTTGAGGGCGGCGAGCACCTCAGGGAAGTAGCGACCCATCGGCTTGGTCGTGCGGCTGCCGAGCTCGATCTCGTCACCGTCGCGGAACACCAGGCAGCGAAAGCCGTCCCACTTCGGCTCGAAGGCCAGCCCGGCCGCGAAGTCGGCAGGGTCGGGCATGGTCGAACCTGCTTTGGCGAGCATCGGCTTGACCGGCGGTTGCACAGGGAGGTGCATGAGGGTGATGGTGCCATGGCACGATCACCGGGCATGGCGTGGAAGATCCTTGGCTGGACACTCGTCGTGGCGACCCTGCTGGTCGTCGCTCTGGCCGGCGCCGGCTTCTACTTCTCGACGCTGCTCACCACGCCGGCCGAGCCGTGGTCGACCTTCGACAAGCAGGTGAGCGCAGCCGAGGACGGCACGGTCGAGCTGACCTGGGACGGCGACACCGACCTGGCCGGTCGCAACGCGCTGCTGTGGGACTCCGGGCACGCGGTGCTGGGGGAGCGGGTCGCGACCAGCGGGGAGATCGACGCCGGGACGATCACCTACGAGGTGGCCGACGTGACCCGCGGCGACCTCACCGTCCCCCTCGACGCCGCGTGGTACTCGTGGTTCTTCGAAGGCACGCCCGCCGAGCGCGGGCTGGAGTATCGCGAGGTCACCCCACGCTCGGACGTCGGCGACCTGCCCTCGTGGTACCTGCCGGGTAGCAGCGACACCTGGGTGATCGCCGTGCACGGCATCAACGGCGACCGCGAGGAGGCGCTGCGGGTGCTGCCCACGCTCGTCGACGCGGGGACGCCCACCCTGGTCATCCGGTACCGCAACGACATCGGTGTGCCGACCACCGACAACCTGCTGCGTCTCGGCGACACGGAGTGGCGCGACGTCCAGGCCGCGATGGAGTGGGCGAGCGAGCGCGGGGCGAAGCGGTTCGTGCTCTACGGGTTCTCCTACGGGGCTCAGGTGTCGTTCCAGGCGCTGGCCCGCGCCGATGACCGCGACCGGATCGTGGGCATGGTGCTCGACGGGCCGGTGGTCTCGTGGGGCTCCACGCTGGCGTTCCAGGCCGGGCTGCGCGGCCTGCCGACAGTGATCGCCTGGGCCGGGGGTGGCGTGACCGAGCTGCGGCTGAACATCGACCTGGACGACTTCGACTGGATCGCGCGCTCCGACGAGCTGGACGTGCCGATCCTGATCTTCCACGGCCCCGACGACGCCTACGTGCCGTGGGAGCCCAGTCGCGACCTGGCCGCTCTGCGTCCCGACATCGTCACCCTGGAGCAGGTCGACGAGGCCGGCCACACCCGTTCGTGGAACACCGCCCCGGGTCGCTACGAGGCAGCCGTCAGTGCGTTCTTGGCGGACGTGACCGATCCGGTGCCGGTGGGCTGACGTCGGGACTCCCGGCCCTGTCGGGAATGGTTCCAAGCAGCGCATGCTGCAGACGTGGCTGCTCCGCGCCGACGTGTCGGTTGGCGCCTGCTGGCACTGTTGATCGCAGCGCTCGTCGTCCTCGGCGGGTTCGTGGGGGAGTCGGTAGCCGACTCGACTCGGTCGCCCGGGGCCGACCCCGATAGCGGAGTCACCCTCACCCTGTTCCACGGGGACGGCTGCCCGCACTGCGCCGCCGAGATCGCCTACCTGGTGGACGAGCTTGCGCCAGCCCGTCCTGACGTCGCTATGCGCGCCTACGAGGTGTGGGCGAACGAGGCGAACCGGGCGTTGATGGTCGACGCGGCCGCGCAGTACGGGTTCGAGGCGGGCCCGGTGCCGGTCACGGTCGTCGAGGGTCCCCAGGGTCACCGGGTGCTCGTCGGGTTCGGCGCAGGCACACCGGCCCAGATCGAGGCGGCCATCGTCGCGGTCGGTGCGCAGGCTGACTCCGAGGCGGGCGCCTCCGCCCCGCGACCATCGTTGCCGGGCCTCGCCGGGACAGTGGTCGATGTCCCGCTGCTCGGTGACGTCGACCTGGCCGGCTCGTCGCTGCTGGTCTCGACGGTGCTCATCGGCTTCGTCGACGGCATCAACCCCTGCTCGCTGTGGGTGCTGTCGATGCTGCTGGCGATCGTGCTGCACAGTGGCTCACGTCGGCGGGTCGCCCTGGTCGGCGCCGTGTTCCTCACGGTGACCGCAGGCATGTACGCCGTCTACGTCGCCGGTGTGTACAGCGTGCTGACGGTGCTGGACGCGATGACCTGGATCCGGGCCGCTGTCGCGGCGGTCGCCCTGACCTTCGGGGTGCTGCAGATCAAGGACGGCCTGCGGCCCGGTACCGGTCCGAGCCTGTCCATCTCTACGCACCGTCGACCGGGGCTCTTCTCGCGCATGCGGGCGGTTGCCGGCGACGACCGCGGCGTGCTCGCCGTCGTCGGTGGAACCGTCGTGCTCGCGGTCGGTGTCTCGCTGCTGGAGACACCGTGCACCGCCGGGCTGCCGCTGCTGTGGGCGAGCCTGCTGGCCGCGGAGGGCGTGAGCACCGGCACCTCGGTGGCGTTGTTCGGCGTCTACATGGCGGTGTTCCTGCTCGACGAGCTGGTGGTCTTCGCCGCGGCGGTGGTGACGTTGCGCTCGGCGAAGCTGCAGCAGCGCCATGGCCAGGCGTTGAAGATCGTGTCGGGCTCGGTGCTGGTGACGCTCGCCGCGGCGATGCTCGTGGCACCCGGCGCGATGCAGACGCTGCCCGGCACCCTCGCCGTGTTCGCCGCTGCGGCTGCCCTGGGCGTCCTGCTCTGGTGGGGGCGGCTTGCCTGGGAGCGCGCACGATCGAGCGGACGCAGCCGGCGCGCCACGACCGCGCACGGCGCCTAGCATCGCGCCGGTGGGCCACGAGCGGATGCCGATGCTCGTGGTTCCCGGCGCCTTCAGCAGCGGCGACGACTTCGGGCCCCTGGCGTCGTGGTTCGATGCGCACGGGTGGGACCCCCGGGTCGTGCGACTACCTGCCAGGGCGCGGCGCGTCCCCCAGCTCGATCGTGGGGGCCTGGCCGCCATCGACGCGGTACTGGACGACGCGGTCGGCGCGTGCCGGCAGCCCCCTGTCGTCGTCGGTCACTCCCTCGGCGGACTTGCCACGCTGAGAGTCAGCCGACGGACGCCGCTGCCCGCGACCGTGCTCCTGACGCCGGCAACGCCGTACGGGCTTGCCCCGCACCTGCTCCGCACGGGCGTGAACGACCCCCTCACCGCGCTCAAGTTCGCCACTCTGGCCACCGCAGCCCCCCTGGCACGCCTGATCCCGCTGGGCCCGCCCGCCGGGCTCTTCACGCCGGACGCCTCGCGCGACGTCGTGCGCCGCTCGCTCGGGCACCGGGTGAGCGAGTCCTGGCTCGTCCTCGCCCAGCTGCTGGTCGGCGACGCCTCTGCGCAGTCACCCGCCGACCAGCCCACCCTCGTGCTCGGCGGGACGCTGGACAGCCTTGCCCCAGCCGCCTCGGTACGACGCCTGGCCGACGACCTGGTGGCGGACTACATCGAACGCGCCATCGGCCACGCCTTCTACGAAGAGCCCGCCTTCGACGAGATCGCGACCGAGATCGACGCCTGGCTACGACGAGTCGGGGCCCACCCTGAGTCGTCAGGTGGCGCGTCGTAAGGAGGCGCCGGACGCCGGATCCTGAGAGAAGCAGAGTCACGACGAGCACGGTCCACGTGGCGGAGACGTTGCTCAGGGCGACAGTGTCCCGGGAGAAGTCGTGGACGCCGGGCCATCTGTCCGCGACTGAGGGTCAGCCGCGTACCCAGCGGCTGAACAACGTCCCGTCGGGGTCGGAGGCCATGGACGCCAGGTCGAGGTCGAAGCGAGGGTCGGGCGACGCCCCGGCGACGATGCGCGGGGCGCCTCCGCCCACCAGCGTCGGCACCGTCGTCAGGCACAGCTCGTCCAGCAACCGACCGGCGACGAGATCGGCGAGCAGCGACGGGCCGCCCTCGCAGAGCAGTCGGCGCAGGCCCTGGTCGGCGAGGACGCCGAGCAGGTCGGCCAGGTCGACCGCGTCATCACCGGCCCGAACCACGTCGGCGACCTGTCCGATGCGCTCGACCGCGTTCCAGTCCGCGGCCCGACTGGTCACCACGATCACCCTGTCGGGCCCGGAGAACAGCCGCGCTGCCGGGTCGAGAGAGAGCGAGCGGCTGACGACGACGAGGCGCGGCCGGTCGGCCTGTCCCGCCGCCTCGCGCACGGCACGGGTCGGCTCGTCCACCGTCGGTGGTCCGTAGTCCTCGGTGCGGGCCGTCCCCGCGCCCACGAGGATTGCGTCGCACAGCCCGCGCAGATGGCGCAGCAGTGCTCGGTCGGTGTCGGTGGACAGGCTGCCGGAGCGCCCGTCCGCGCCCGTCACGGCGCCGTCGACCGAGCTGAGCATGTTGGCCCGAAGCCACCAGCGGCCACCTGCCAGCGCCGGGTACGCGTAACCGTCGAAGACCGCCTCGGTCGACACCTCGGCCACCGCGGAGGGTGGGAACAAGTTCTGCACGTGCCCATCCCACCACGACCGGCCCCGGCGCGTCAGACATCAGCGACCGGTAGCGTGCGACGACATGACCGAGCAGACCCCAGACCTCGACATCGTTCTCTACGGCGCGACCGGATTCACCGGACGACTGGTCGCGGAGTACCTGGCCGGAGCCGACATCGACGGGGTCTCGATCGGGCTTGCCGGACGGTCGCTGGACAAGGTGCGAGCGGTGCGAGACGGGCTGGGGCCGGTGGCCGTGGACTGGCCGTTGATCGTGGCGGACGCCGGCGACGCCGACTCGCTCGCGGACATGGCCGGACGCACCGCGGTGGTGATCTCGGCGGTCGGGCCCTACGCGCAGTACGGGTTGCCGCTGGTGCAGGCGTGCGCGAGCACCGGTACCCACTACGTCGACCTGACCGGCGAGGTGCTGTTCATGCACGACAGCATCGCCTCGTACCACGCCATGGCCGCCGCCAGCGGCGCGCGCATCGTGCACTCCTGCGGGTTCGACTCCATCCCGTCTGACCTCGGCGTGTTCGACCTGGCTCAGCGGGTCGCTGCGGACGGCGCGGGTGAGCTGACCGACACCACGTTGGTCGTGACGAAGATGCGCGGCGGCTTGAGCGGCGGAACTCTCGCGTCCGGCATGGCCGAGATGACGGCCGCCCGCAAAGACCCCGAGCGCAAGGGGCTGCTGCGCGACCCCTACTCGTTGAGCCCCGACCGGGCTGCCGAACCCGACCTCGGCGACGAGTCCGACCCGCGTGGCACCTCGTTCGACGAGAAGCTCGGCCAGTGGGTGGGCCCCTTCTTCATGTCCGGCATCAACACCCGCGTCGTGCGGCGCAGCAACGCGCTGCTCGGCTACGCCTACGGGCGAACGTTCCGATACCAAGAGGTGATGGGTCTCGGCACCGGTCCGGACGCCGCTGCGAAGGGCGCGGTCCTGGCTGCCGGCATGGGTGGCCTCGGGGCAATGATGAGCAACGACGTGACCGGCAAGGCAGCGACGGCCGTGGCGAACAGGGCTCTGCCGAAGCCTGGGGAGGGCCCCGACGAAGAGGCACGCCGCAAGGGTCACTTCACGATGCAGATTCATGGCACAACGACGACCGGCGCCACGTACGTCGAGACCGTCGCTGCCCAGGGCGACCCCGGCTACGCGGCGACATGCGTGATGCTCGGTGAGGCCGCCCTGTGCCTGGTGCGCGACATCGACCGCCTGCCCGACGTCGCCGGCGTGCTCACCCCATCGGTGGCCTTCGGTTCCGTCCTCGTCGAGAGGTTGCGTCAAGCAGGCATGACGTTCGACACCAGCAAGTGACCGTCAGCCGGCTCGTCGACCGCCACCCGCAGGTGCCGGCCGACCGGCTCGTGGCCGACCTGGTGCCCCCGCCGCGGTTCGCTCCGGTGCGCTTCGAGACGTACGAGCCGGATGCTGCCCAGCCGACCCAAGCAGCGGCGCTCGCGGCCCTGCACGCCTTCGCGGCGGGTCTCGAGCGACCTGCGGCATCGAAGAAGAGCTGGTTTCGCCGTGGCCCCGCACCGCCGGAGAGCCGCGCCGGCATCTACCTCGACGGCGGGTTCGGCGTGGGCAAGACGCACCTGCTGGCGTCCCTCTGGCATGTCGCGCCCGCACCCAAGGCATTCGGCACCTTCGTCGAGCTGACCAACCTGGTCGGCGCGCTCGGGTTCGGCCCTGCGGTCCAGGCGCTGGCGGGGCACCGGCTGCTGGCCATCGACGAGTTCGAGCTCGACGACCCGGGCGACACCGTCCTGGTGTCGACGCTGCTCAACCGCCTCGTCGAGCACGGGGTGCGGCTGGCGGCGAGCAGCAACACCCTGCCCGGCGCTCTCGGCGAGGGGCGCTTCGCCGCCCAGGACTTCTTGCGCGAGATCCAGGGCCTCGCCGACCACTTCGACGTGCTGCGGGTGGACGGCGACGACTACCGGCACCGCGGCCTGCCCGCCGCCCCGCCCCCGTACTCGACCGACGAGGTGGCGCGCCTCGCCGCGGAGTCCCCCGGTGAGGTGACCCTGGACGACTTCGCCGGTCTGGTCGCGCACCTGTCGCAGGTGCACCCGTCGCGCTACGGGCCGCTGCTCGACGGGATCGACGCGGTGCACCTCACTGACGTGGCGCCGGTCGGCGACCAGGCAGGCGCGCTACGGCTGGTGGTGCTGGCAGACCGGCTCTACGACCGTGACATCCCAGTTCTGGCCAGCGGCGTCCCGTTCGACGCCGTCTTCACCGGCGACATGCTGGCAGGCGGGTACCGCAAGAAGTACTTCCGGGCCATCTCCCGCCTGGTGTCGCTGGCGCGAGAAGGCGAGGGGCTCGACCCCGCGGCCATCCCGCGCTGACGATTGCGGCCCGAGGAGCCGTCGGGTCGACGCGCTCCTCAGCGCAGCACGGCCACGGAGCCGGGGGGCATGACCAGGGTCGCCGAGTCGGCGGCGGCGAAGCCGGGTCGAGCCTCTCCCTGGCCGTAGGCCGCCACGACCTCGTCGACCCCACGCACCTCGACCTCGCCTGGCTCGTCCCCGATCCAGGCCACGACGGTGAACCCCGGTCGACGCAGCACCGCCAGCGAGGCGTCCACCTCGATCGAGCCCGCTGCCAGCGACGGGTCACGAAGACCGGGGTGCTCGTGGCGCAGCGCGATCAGCGTGCGGTACCAGTCCAGCAGGGCGGCGTGTCGGGGTTCGTCGACCTGCGACCAGTCCAGCCGGGAGCGCTCGAGTGTCGCTGGGTGCTGCGGGTCGGGGACCTCCTCGGCCGACCATCCGTGCTCGCCGAACTCCGAACGACGGCCGGCGGTGACTGCCGCGCCCAGGTCTGTGTCGGGGTAGGAGGTGAAGAACAACCACGGCGTGTCAGCCCCCCACTCCTCGCCCATGAACAGCATGGGTACGAAGGGGCCGAGCAGCAGCAGCGCCGCCCCGGCGGCCAGGTGCCCCGGCGGTGCCAGGGCGCTGAGCCGCTCACCGTTCGCGCGGTTGCCCACCTGGTCGTGGGTCTGCAGCGAGGCGACGAACCGGTAGCCGGGAACCCGCTCGACGTCGACGTCACGTCCGTGCACCCGACCACGAAACGAGGAGTAGGTGCCGGCGTGGAAGAAGGCCCGCGTGTACACGGCAGCCAGGGCGGCCGGCGGGTCGGCGGCGAAGTCGGCGTAGTACCCCTGCGCCTCACCGGTCAGCCACGTGTGCAGAGCATGGTGGACGTCGTCGCTCCACTGGGCCGTCATGCCGAGGCCGTGCTCGCTACGAGGCGTCACCGTGCGCGGGTCGTTGCGGTCGCTCTCGGCCACGGCCACCAGGGGCCGACCCAGCTCGGCCGACAGGTCGTCCATCCGTGCGGTGAGCTCTTCGAGCAGTGTCAGGGCGCGGGTGTCGTGCAGCTCGTGGACGGCGTCGAGGCGCACCCCGTCGACGTGGAAGTGCCGTAGCCAGGCTTCGACGCTGCCGAGCAGGTAGGCCCGCACCTCGTCCGAGTCGGGCGCGTCGAGGTTCACCGCGTCACCCCACGGGGTGCTGACCCGGTCGGTGAAGTAGGGGCCGAAGTCGGACAGGTAGTTGCCGCTGGGTCCGAGGTGGTTGTGCACGACGTCGATCAGCACGGCGAGCCCGGTCGCGTGCGCGGCGTCGACGAACCTCTTGAGCCCGTCCGGGCCGCCGTAGGGCTCGTGCACCGACCACGGCGCCACCCCGTCGTACCCCCAGCCGGCCACGCCGTCGAAGGCGCAGACGGGCATGAGCTCGACGTGCGTCACGCCCAGGTCGCGCAGGTAGCCCAGCCGCTCCAGCGCGCCGTCGAACGTGCCCGCCGGGGTGAAGGTGCCCACGTGAAGCTCGTACACAACCGCAGACGCCCACGGCCGTCCCGCCCACGACCCGTCCGACCAGTCGAAGAGGCCGTGGTCGTAGAACCGGCCGGGGCAGTGCACCCCGTCGGGCAACCACGGTCCCCGTGGGTCGGGTCGTACCGGGCCGTCGTCGAGGCTGAACCCGTACGTGGCCGCGTGATCGGGCACGACGTCGGAGGTGAACCAGCCGTCGGCAGAGGGTTGCATCGCGTGCTGCGCGTCGTCGAGGACGAGACGCACCTGGCGTGCGTTCGGCGCCCACAGCCGCAGGCTGCTCATGCCTGCTCGCGCACCAGCAGGGCGACCGGCAGGGCGGCCAGCAGGTCGGCCACGGCCAGCGAGCCCCCGTCGAAGGTCACGTCGGTGAGCACGTCGCGCCACCTGCCGTCGGGAAGCACCACCTGGCTGTCGCGCCACCCACCGGCCGAGGCGAGCCCCTGCGGCCGTCGGCTGACCACGGTGGCCACCGTCTCGGCGCGCACGAATCCGAGCGCGTGGGTCGTGGTCGTGGGCAAGGGCGCGTACGTCGCGTCCGCCCCGAACCAGTCCGGGTGCTCCCGGCGCAGCCGCAGCGCACGCGAGACGACGAGCAGCTTCTCGTCGTTCACGTCGACCGGCGGTGTGCCGGCGTCGAGGGCCGCCAGCCTGCGTGCGCGGTCGTCGAAGTCGACCGAGCGGCGGTTGTCGGGGTCGACCAGCGAGAGGTCCACCAGCTCGCAGCCCTGGTAGACGTCGGGCACGCCGGGCACGCTCAGCGCCAGCAGCTTGGTGGCCAGGCTGGCCGCGCGCGCCCACCCGGCAGTCTCGGCGACGAAGGCCTCGATCGAGCCCGTGATCTGCACGTCGGTCAGCACGGCGCGGGTGAAGTCGCTCAACGCCTGCTCGTACTCACCGTCCGGGTCGGTCCAGGTGGTGTGCCGCTTGGCCTCGCGCACCGCCTTGAGCATGTAGGGCACCAGCCGCTCGGCGCTGATCGGCCAGGTGCCCACGAGGGTCTGCCAGAGCAGGTACTCGGTCTCAGGATCGGGCCAGCCGGGCGCGGCGCGGTAGCGAACCGACGCCTCGCTCCACTCGGCCGCCGCCTCACGCCAGCGCGACGGGGCCTCGGCCAACGACACCAGCCGTGCCCGGACGTCCTCGCTGCGCTTGGTGTCGTGGGTCGACAAGGTCGTCATCGCTGACGGCCAGTGGGCCTGCTGGCGTGCCGCCCAGGCGTGGAACTCGTCCGGGAACACAGCCATGTGCTCCGGCGACCCACCCACCTCGTTGAGGGCCACCAACCGGTACCAGCGGTAGAACGTCGTGTCTTCCACGCCCTTGGCCATGACGGGGCCGCAGGTCTGCTGGAAACGCACGGCGAACTCGGCGCGCTTGCCCGAGTCGCGGAAGCCCAGCCGGCCCAGCGCCAGGTCGCGCAGGTACTCCAGCTCGTCGACCAGCCGCGGTACCCGGTGCGCGCAGGTGGCGACGACGGCGTCCAAGATCTCGACGGCCTGCTCGGGCGCGGCCTCACCCGGGACGACGTAGGCCCGGTACACCGGGAAGGCCACGAGCATCTCCACGACGGCCGCGTCGAGCCCCGCCCGCGTGAGGTCGCGGTAGGTGAGGTCGTCCTGGCTGATCTGGTGCGCGAGGTCGACCAGTCGAGCCACCTCGGCACGGAGCGACGTGGCGATCACCTGCCGCTTGGACGCCTCCGCGACGACCGCATACTCGCGCATGTCGCTCTCGGCCAGCAGCGACCACTGGGTGGTGAGCGGCTCGGCACCGGCCGGGTCGACGACCACACCGGTGATCCTGCGCAGGGCGTCGTAGCCGGTCGTGCCCGCGCACGGCCAGTCCGCGGGCAGCTCTTCGTCGCCCTCAAGAATCTTCTCCACGACGATCCACGCGCCGGGCGCCGACTCGGCCAGCTGGCGCACGTACCCGCGGGGGTCGGCGAGGCCGTCCGGGTGGTCGATGCGAAAGCCGTCGATGACGCCGTCGGCGTGCAGCCGCAGCAGCAGGTCATGGGTGGCGCTGAAGACGGCGGGGTCTTCCACCCGCACCGCCACGAGCGCCCCGACGTCGAAGAACCGTCGGTAGTTGAGCTCTTCGTCGGCAACGCGCCAGTGGGCCAGCCGGTACCACTGGCGGTCGACCAGCTCGGGCAGGGCAAGCTCGGCGGTGCCCTCGCGCACCGGGAACTCGTGGTCGTAGTAGCGCAGCACCGGCTCGGGGCCGCTGGTGTCGAGGCTCAGCTCGCCACGCTGCACGCACCGTCCGATGCGGTCGCCGAGCACCGGCATCAGGAACGAGCGGTCCTGGCTCGTCCAGTCGACGTCGAACCACCGGGCGAACTCCGAGGCGGGCCCGTCGCGCAGCACCGACCACAGCGCGTGGTTGAGCGACTCCGGCTCGGGCACGGCCATGTGGTTGGGGACGACGTCCACGACCAGCCCGAGGCCGTGGGCGTGTGCGGTGTCCGCGAGGGCGCGCAGGCCCTGCTCGCCGCCGAGCTCGTTGCTGATGCGGCCGTGGTCGACGACGTCGTAGCCGTGCATCGACCCGGGCACGGCCTGGAGCACGGGGGAGAGGTACAGGTGCGACACCCCGAGGTCAGCGAGGTAGGGCACCTGGGCGGCCGCAGCGGCGAAGCCGAAGCCGGCGTGCATCTGCAGCCGGTAGGTCGAGGTGAGCGTCGTCATGGCGGCGCCCTCACAGCCGCCGCAGCACGACCACCGAGCGGGCGGTGAGCGCTACCTCGTCGCCGGGGCCCACGGGTGCACGGTCGGCCACGTCGGGGTCGGCGGTGTCGAGCACGTAGGCCCAGGCCTCGCCCAGCCACGCCTGCGGGACGGTGAAGTCGATGTCTTCGTGGCCGGCGTGGAAGAGCAGCAGGAACGAGTCGTCGACGATCTGCTCCCCACGGGGCCCCGGGTGGGGGATCGCCTCGCCGTTGAGGAACGCCGCCAGCGACCGTGCGTACCCGGTCTCCCAGTCGTCGGACGTCATGATCGTTCCGTCGGGTCGGAACCAGACGATGTCACCCACGTCCTCGTCCGGGCCTGAGCCGTGCCCGTCGAAGAAGCGTCGCCGGCGGAAGACGGGGTGGTCGGCGCGCAGCTCGGTGAGCATGCGGGTGAAGGCGAGCAGCTCGGTGTCGACGCTGGACCAGTCGATCCACGAGAGCTGGTTGTCTTGGCAGTAGACGTTGTTGTTGCCCAGCTGGGTGCGTCCGAGCTCGTCGCCGTGCGCGAGCATCGGCACCCCCTGGGAGAGGAGCAGGGTGGCCAAGAAGTTGCGCTGCTGGCGGGCTCGGAGCGCGAGCACGTCCTCATCGTCCGTCTCGCCCTCGGCGCCGCAGTTCCACGAGCGGTTGTGGCTCTCCCCGTCGCGGTTGCCCTCGCCGTTCGCGTCGTTGCGCTTCTCGTTGTACGACACAAGGTCGCGCAGCGTGAAGCCGTCGTGGGCGATGACGAAGTTGATGCTCGCCGACGGGCGCCGACCGTCGTCGCGGTACAGGTCGGACGAGCCGGTGATGCGGGCGGCGAACTCGCCCAGGGAGTTCGGCTCGCCTCGCCAGTAGTCGCGCACGGTGTCGCGGTACTTGCCGTTCCACTCCGACCACAACGGCGGGAAGTTGCCCACCTGGTAGCCGCCGTCGCCGAGGTCCCAGGGCTCGGCGATCAGCTTGACCTGCGAGACGATCGGGTCTTGCTGCACGAGGTCGAAGAACGCCGAGAGCCGGTCGACCTCGTGGAACTGCCTAGCCAGCGTCGAGGCCAGGTCGAACCGGAACCCGTCGACATGCATCTCGGTCACCCAGTAGCGCAACGAGTCCATGATCAGCTGGAGCACGTGGGGATGGCGCATCAGCAGGCTGTTGCCGGTGCCGGTGGTGTCGTAGTAGTGCGACGGGTCGTCGTCGACCAGGCGGTAGTAGGCGGCGTTGTCGATGCCCTTGAACGACAGCTGCGGACCCAGGTGGTTGCCCTCGGCGGTGTGGTTGTAGACCACGTCGAGAATCACCTCGATGCCGGCCTTGTGCAGCGCCTTGACCATCGACTTGAACTCGGCCACCTGCTCGCCGCGCTGGCCGGCAGCGGCGTACTCGTTGTGCGGGGCGAAGAAGCCGATGGTGTTGTAGCCCCAGTAGTTGCGCAGCCCGTTCTCGACGAGGTAGTTGTCCTGCACGAACTGGTGCACCGGCATCAGCTCGACGGCGGTGACGCCGAGGCTGGACAGGTGCTCGACGATCGCCGGGTGCCCCACACCGGCGTAGGTGCCACGCAGCTCCTCGGGAACCTCCGGGTGGGTGGCGGTGAGCCCCACCACGTGCGCCTCGTAGATGACGGTCTCGTGGTACGGAATGTTGAGCAGGTGGTCGTGACCCCAGTCGAAGAACGGGTTGATGACGACCGAGAGCATCGCGTGCTCGGCGGAGTCGAGGTCGTTGCGCTGAGTCGGGTCGTCGAACGTGTAGCCGTACAAGGCCTCGTCCCACTCCGGCTGACCCTCGATCGCCTTCGCGTACGGGTCGAGCAGAAGCTTGTTCGGGTTGCAGCGCAGCCCCTTGTCAGGGTCGTACGGACCGTGGACCCGGTAGCCGTAGCGCTGGCCGGGCTGCACGCGTGGCAGGTAACCGTGCCAGACGAACGCCTCGACCTCGGTCAGCGGAACCCGGGTCTCGACACCGGCGTCGTCGAACAGACACAGCTCGACACGGTCGGCGACCTCGCTGAACAATGCGAAGTTCGTCCCCTCGCCGTCGTAGGTGGCGCCCAACGGGTAGGGGACGCCTGGCCAGATCTCCACCCGCGAGACACTAGCCGCCGACGGCACCGGCTGGCGTGGCTCGCTGCACGATGGTCACGGTTGCCGAACCGGACGCCTGGGCGCCGACCAGACCGATCTCGGCCGCCGGGCGGGGGGCGAGCCGGCTCGCGACGAACGCGTCAGCGACCTCGGCCGGGCTGTGGCGCAGCACCAGCGACGCCTGCATCAGCGTGGCGATGCGTCCGGCGAGGCCACGGGCGTGGCGCTGCGCCTCGTCGGGGTCACGGGCCACCCGGGCGAGCGCGTCGGTGAGCGCGGTGACCGCCCGGTCGTACTCCCGGTGGGTGCCCGATGCCAGGGCGAGCTCCTTCGTCAGCGCCTCGACGCTGGAAGGCTCGCGTGACAGCACGCGCAGCAGGTCGAGGGCCTGGATGTTGCCCGAGCCCTCCCAGACCGCATTGACCGGTGACTCCCGGTAGAGCCGTGGCATGCCGCTCTCCTCGGCGTACCCGTTGCCGCCGAGACACTCCAGCGCCTCGCCGATCGCGGCAACCGAACGCTTCGTCACCCAGTACTTCGCCGGGGGCAGCGCGATGCGGCGCAACGCCGCCTCGCTCTCGTCGGTGGAGTCGAACGTCGCCGCCAGCCGGACGGCCAGCATCGTGGCGGCCTCGGACTCCACGGCCAGGTCGGCGAGCACCTCGCTCATCGCCGGGTGGTCGGCGAGGCGGGCACCGAAGCTCGAGCGGTGCGCGGCGTGCCAGGTGGCCTCGGCGACCGCGGCGCGCAGCAGGGCAGCCGACCCGATCACGCAGTCGAGGCGGGTGGCGGCGACCATCGAGATGATCGTGGCGACGCCGCGTCCCTCGTCCCCGAGCCGCCAGGCCAGCGTGGCGTCGAGCTCGATCTCCGAGGAGGCGTTGGACCGGTTGCCCAGCTTGTCCTTCAGTCGCTGGATGAGGAACACGTTGCGGGCGCCGTCCGGCAGCACGCGCGGCACCACGAAGCACGTCAGCCCGCCCGGTGCCTGGGCGAGCACGAGGAACACGTCGCTCATCGGCGCGGAGCAGAACCACTTGTGCCCCGTGAGCCGGTAGATGCCGGTCTCTGTGGTGGGTGTGGCCACGGTGGTGTTCGCGCGCACGTCGGAGCCGCCTTGCTTCTCCGTCATGGCCATGCCGGCGATGCACCCGGCCTTCTGCCCCGGGGGACGCAGGCCGAACTCGTACCCGGTGGCCGACAGGTGCGGCTCCCAGATGCTTGCCAGCGCGGGGTCGGTACGCAGCGCCGGCACTGCCGCGTACGTCATGGAGATCGGGCACCCGTGACCGGCCTCGACCTGGAACCACGTGTGGAAGCCCACGGCACGCGCGACGTGCGCGCCGCTGCCGACCGGCTCGCCCCAGGGCGTGCCGTGCAGCCCGTTCGTCGTGGCCACGTCCATCAGGTGGTGCCACGAGGGGTGGAAGTCGACCTCGTCCACCCGGTTGCCGTACCGGTCGTGGGAGCGAAGCACGGGCAGGTAGGTGTTGGCGTCGTGCCCCCAGCGGCGCGCCTCAGCCGAGCCGGCGAGTCGCCCGAGCCTGTGCAGACGATCGGCGTCTGCACTGCCGCCGTGCCGGTGCAGCGCGGCAAGGAGAACGGGATCGGTACCGAGCACGTCGTAGCCGGTCAACGGGGGAGTCTGGTTGGTCACCTCGTGCGTTGCGGGCATGCCTGCACGCTAGCCCCGGGCGATCGCCGGTCGGGCCGGGTCTGTGACGTCGTTCAGGCGATCGCGTACTCGCCGAAGCGGCCCCAGGCCACGAACGCCGCTGCTGCGCCCAGGACGATGTTGGGGACGATCAGCGCCGGCTCCTTGCGCACGACGTGGGTGATGGCCGCGCCGATCATGATGAGCACGATGCCGACCGCGGCGATGGGCGTCAGGATCGGGGCGATGCCGGTGAGCGCGGGCAGGATGATCCCGAGCCCGGCAGCGACCTCCACGGCGCCGATCAGCTTGACCTGCGTGGCGGTGAAGCTCGTCACGTAGGTCATGCGTGGCGCCAGCTCCTCCTTCGACTTCAGCAGCTTCGCCACGCCCGCACCGCCGATGGCCAGCGCGAGTATCACCTGCAGCGCCCAGAGCGCGATCTCCATACGAGTACTCCTCGAGGTTGGGGCCGCCCAGCTTGTCGGCGGCCGACGGAGAAGACTAGACAAAGAAGTTGTCGCGGCAACAATCGAGTCCTCCCAGCGTGGTAGCACCACGGTCGAGGGACGTCGGTGACCGCTCGCTAACGTGGCCGTCGTGGGAGAACGCGTCGCCGTCGTCCTGACCGGAGCAGCGGCCCGAGGGGCCTTTCAGGCTGGGGCGCTGGCGCGTGCGCTTCCCGCGCTGGCAGCGCAGGGGCTGACGCCGAGCGTCGCCATCGGGACGAGCGCCGGAGCCATCAACGCGGCCCTGTGGGCGTCGCTCGCGCACCTGCCGGTCGACGAGACGGCCCGCCGCCTGCTGGAGGTGTGGCGCACGACCGACTCCGACGACATCTTCCGCCACCCTCTGCTGTCGCTGCCCGTCGCGGCGTGGGACGTCGTGCGCAGCAGCGTCGGACTTGGCGGGGGTGTGGAGTCCCTGCTCGACACGTCCCGACTGGTCGCGACGGCCGAGGCCGCGCTGGACGCCGACCAGATCGCAGCCAACGTGCGCGACGGCACCGTCGAGGCAGTCGGGGTGGTCGCCACGCGGATGCCGTCGACCGCGCCGCCGGCGGCGATCTCCAGCGGGCGCAGCGTCGTCTTCGTCGACACGGTCACGCTCGACCCGTCCGGGGTCGACGACCCGGAGCGAGCGGTCGACCTGGCTCGCACGCCGATCTCGGCCGACCACGTCGTTGCGTCCTCGGCCATCCCCATGGCCTTCCCGGCGGTGCGCATCGACGCCCCAGCGGCCATGCAGGGCTGGTACAGCGACGGCGGTACCCGGCTGAACGCGCCGTTGCGGCCCGCCGTCCAGCTCGGCGCGGACCGGCTGCTGGTGATCGCCGCGCACGCCACCGAGTACGGGCAGGCGCCGGCCCCGGAGCCCGACGGTGCCCCCCAGCCCGACGTGGCCGACGCGGCCGCGCACGTGCTGCACGCCGTGCTGGCCGACCGGATGGTCGAAGACCTCGCCGACCTGCGCTGGAAGAACCGCATGTGCGAGGCGGCGGACGGCACGCTGCCGGACCGCTGCGGTCGGCCGATGCGACGAGTGCCGGCCATGACGGTCGCGCCCGAGCCAGGACAGCTCGCGGCCGTCGCGCAGTCGGTGCTCACCGAGAAGTACGGGGACTGGCCTTGGCGGTGGCTGGACGACTCCGGCACGTGGCTGCTCGGACGGCTGCTGCGCAGCGTCGGTGATGGGCCGGGCCAAGCCGAGCTGCTCAGCTACCTCGCGTTCGAGACGGAGTACTTCACCGAGCAGATCCGGCTGGGAGCAGCCGCCGCCGACGCCGCCCTGGCACGCGGCTGGGAGTTCTAGAGGTGGGCCATACTGGACTCGAACCAGTGACCTCTTCCGTGTCAAGGAAGCGCGCTAACCAGGCTGCGCCAATGGCCCTCTGTTGAGTTGTCGTGCGGTGCTGCACGTGCGAGGTGGAGACGGGATTTGAACCCGTGTACACGGATTTGCAGTCCGTTGCCTCGCCTCTCGGCCACTCCACCGTGACCAGGCCGTCTGCTGCCTGACGGTCCTCGAGCGGACGACGGGATTCGAACCCGCGACCCTCACCTTGGCAAGGTGATGCGCTACCAGCTGCGCTACGTCCGCGTGCCCAGGCACTCGGCCTGGTGCGAGCGGTAACCATACCCGATCAGGCCGAGTGTCTCCGTCAGGGCGCTACCCGACCGACACCTCTCCTTCGACGTACCCGGTCACGAACTGCGGCAGGCGCTTGGTGACCTCGACGGTGCGGTTGCCGTCCCACGTGACGACGATCTCGTCGCCCCGGGCCTGGTCAGCGATGGACGTGAGCAGGCGGGGCAAGGTCGCCGGGGTGGCGACGCCGAAGTCCTCGTCGAAGTAGAAGCCGTCCATGCCACCGCCGGTGACGGTGATGTAGCCGAACCCCCGCGGCGGCTTGGGCACCGTGATGACGGTGCGGATCGCCCGCGACGACTTCCACGGCGACGTGGTCACGCGCACCTTGGCGGGCTTGCCGGCCTTCACGGCAGGCACGCGGGCGCCGCCCACCCGCACCCACTTCTTGCCGACCTTCACCTGCACCTTCGTGATCTCCCTGTCGCGGTAGGTCTCGTCCAGGCTGCCGGTGAGGGTCACGGAGTCGACCGTGACGTCCGCGCGCGGGAAGTCGTTGATCTGCCACAGCGGGTCGTACAGGGCGAAGCCGAGCATGAAGCCGATGTCCCAGCGGTCGGCCAGCACGTCGGAGCGCGACACGCTCCACGGCTTGCCGCCGGAGGTGCCGCTCGCCGTCCAGGTGAACCGGGCGACCCCGTCACCGGCGCTGTCGAGCACACGTTGGGCGTTGACGAGGGTGTGGAAGGCGGCGAGGTCAGCCAGGTAGCTGGACGTGACGACCCGCGTGGTGCCGGTGCGACTCCCACCAGTGGTGACGTTGCGCAGCGTGGAGACGACTGACGCCGACGGCGGGTCGCTGTCGAGCCGAGCGCCGAGACCGGCCAGCCTGTCCTGCGTGACGGTGCCGACGACCCCGCCGGGGTTGGCGACCTTGAACGGAGTGATCAGGTCTCGTTGGACGTACAGCGCGTCAGCGCTGTGCAGGCTCATCGTCGTGGAACCCTCGAACAGGAACGGGTGCCCGAACAGGAGCGCCTGCTGGTCGCAGACGGCGGTCGTCGTGCCGACGGCAGCAGCGGTGTAGTCGCCGTAGGACAGGGCCACGGCGGCGTTGCCGCCCGGGATGATCGGTGACGTCGCGTTGGCTGCCCGCGCCGAGCCGGTGGCGAAGGCGTGCGACAGGTCGAGCCGGCTGTCGATCCGGTCGGCGAACCGCTGAGCACGCGCAACCGAGACGCCGGAGATGCCGACGGGCACGGGCAGCGTGCTCAGCCCGCCGGCGGCCTCCCGAGCCGTGGCCGCACCGGCGGCAACCAGCGCCTGCTGGCTGGCCTTGGGCAGGGCCACCCGGTCTTTGGGGGTCGCGTCGGACGCGCGCAGTGCGTACATCGCGTCCGCCGGTGTGATGCCCGCAACCGGTGAGGCGCCCATGGCCAGGCCGTAGGCGACGGCCCCCACGAGGCGTCCGTCGGCGGCGTACACCGGCGACCCGCTCATGCCCGCCCAGATGCCACCGGCCGCGGTGATGTCGGCCGACGACGTGTCGACCATCACCATGTCGAGGCCGGGCGCGATGCCGTCGTTCAGAACCCCGATGACCGTTGCCAAGAACGGCTTCGGCTGGGTGCCCCGCGCGACGGTCAAGCCCGAGAGCACCTGTCCCCGCGTCAGCTCGTCGACCGGGAAGGCGTCCGGACACTCCTGCGTCGAGGCCGGTGCGATCACCCCTGTCGGCGGTGCGCTGGCTGGTCCGCCGGCCGCCCCGGCGGCGCCCGCCGTCCCGATCGCGGCGGACACGAGCAGACCCGTGCCGGCGAGCAGCGCGGTGGCACGACGGCCTGCGACGCGTGCGTGAGTCATGACATCCCCCTCTAGTCTGGTGAGGAGAAAGTCACCCCACTGCAGATGTCTCACCAGTGCCGTTCGGGTCTTGACAAGAACCCGAGAGCGAGGTGGCGCACAGCTGCCGCGACGACGCTCGGATGCGCGCCGAGCACGAGCCTGACCAGTACGGTCTTGGCACTGTGGACGCCGCCGACGCCCTCGCCCCCGAGGGGGCCTACGCCTACGTCGCCGGACGCCTGGCCACGGGGCTCGTCGAGGTCGCCCACGACCCGTCCGTGCTGGACGACTCGGGCTGGTGGGCTGTCGTCGGCAGCTTCGAGGGCCGCTGGACGCTGGCCCGGTTCGCTCACGTCGCCCGGGCCGACCCACCGCGCGCACGCCGGCCGTGGCGTTCTCTGCCCGTCGAGGCGTGGACCACGAACCTGGCGCGCGACGACTACCTCGCCGGAGTCGCGGCGGTGCGCGCGCTGGTCGCCGACGGCGAGGTGTACCAGGTGAACCTCTGCCGCGTGCTGAGCGCAGCGCTGTCGGCTGAGGCGTCCCTCGACGGCCTCGCCGACCTGCTCCGGGCCAGCAACCCCGCGCCGCACGCTGCGCGGGTGCACCTGCCCGATGTGGGCGTCGACGTGGTGAGTGCCTCGCCCGAGCTGTTCCTGCGCCGCGACGGGCGACACGTCAGCTCCTCGCCGATCAAGGGGACCGGTGCCACCGCGGTCGATCTCACCGACAAGGACATCGCCGAGAACGTCATGATCGTCGACCTCGTCCGCAACGACCTCGGACGCGTCTGCGCCACCGGCTCGGTCGTCGTGGACGACGCCCTCGCGCTCGAGCAGCACCCGGGGCTGGTGCACCTCGTGTCGACGGTGCGCGGCAGGCTGCGCGAGCGGACAGGCTGGAGCGCCCTGCTGGCCGCGACGTTCCCGCCGGGCTCGGTGTCGGGGGCGCCCAAGTCGAGCGCCCTGCGCGCCATCGCAGACCTGGAGAGCGGCGAGCGTGGCCCGTACTGCGGAGCTGTCGGCTGGGTGGACGCCGACCGTGCCGAAGGCGAGCTGGCTGTCGGCATCCGGACGTTCTGGCGTCAGGGGGAGCTGCTGCGCTTCGGCACCGGGGCCGGCATCACCTGGGGTTCCGATCCCGAGCGGGAGTGGCGCGAGACCGAGCTGAAGGCCGCCCGCCTCCTAGGCTTGGCGGCGACGGATGGGAGCGAGTCATGACGACCCTCTGGGTCAACGGCAGCCTGGTCGACCCTGACGCGGCGAGCGTCTCCGCCCTCGACCACGGCCTGACCGTCGGCGACGGGGTGTTCGAGACCATGAAGGTGGTCGACGGGCACCCCTTCGCCCTCACCCGCCACCTTGACCGGCTGGAGCGCTCCGCCGCGGGCATGGGCCTGCCGGCGCCCAACCGGGCCGAGGTCACCGAGGCGTGCCATGCCGTCGTCGAGGCGATCGATGCCGGCGGCGTCCACCGGCTGCGCATCACCTACACCGCCGGCAAGGGTCCCCTGGGCAGCGACCGGACGGACACCACGCCCACGCTCATCGTGGCTTCGTCGGCGGCACCGGCGTGGGCGGCGGAGGCCGCGGTGGCGCTCGCCCCCTGGCCCCGCAACGAGCGCGGCCCGCTGGTGGGGCTGAAGACGACGTCGTACGGCGACAACGTCGTCGCGCTGGCGTGGGCGCGCGAGCGCGGTGCCGGCGAGGCGATCTTCGTCAACACCGCCGGGCGGCTGTGCGAGGGCACCGGCAGCAACGTCTTCGTGGTGGTCGACGACCAGGTGCTGACGCCGCCGCTGTCGTCCGGATGTCTCGCCGGCGTCACGCGCGCCCTCGTCCTCGAGTGGAGCGACGCACGTGAGGCCGACCTGCCCGGTGACGCGTTGAGCACGGCAACCGAGGTGTTCCTGACCAGCTCGACCCGCGACGTCCAGCCGGTGAGCCGGGTCGACGAGCGTGACCTACCGACCGGGGAGCGCACGCGGACGATCGCGGCCGAGTTCGCACGGCGCAGCGCGCTGGACGTCGACCCGTAGCCCTGATCACCGATCTCCACTGGCCACTCCACGCCGTTCACCCGGCGAGCTGGCCCCTGCCATCCGCGAGCTGCGACGGCCGGCAGTGCGGCAGGCGGTTGCCATCCAAGGCAGTTTGGGGGTTTCCAAGGACGATCAGCCTTGGAAACCCCCAAACTCCCGCCGTCACGTGATCGTTTCGGGCTGGGGTCGGGCTGGGGTCGGGCTGGGGTTGGGGCGGGACGGCGCGGGCGGCGAGCGTCGACGTGGCGCGGACGCTAGGCGAAGGTCTCCAGCAGCGCTTCGGCCGCGACCCGCAGTCCTACCTGGGTGCGTCCGCCGTCCAGCATCACCGGCCCGCCGGGGCCTTGGACGACCAGCGTCGGGGTGCCGGGGATGCCCAGCGCCCGGCCTTGTCGGTAGTCGCGGGCGATGGTTCCGGCATGGCGACCGTCGGCCAGAGCACGGCGCACCGCGGTGACCGACGCACCCCCGCGCTGGGCTGTGACCACCAGGTCGTCGGGGGAGTGGATCTCGCCGTTGGTCGCCAGGATCGCCTGCACGACCGGCCAGAGCATGTCCTGGGCACGGGCCTCCTCGGCGACCTGCGCCGCCGGGACGGCCCAGGTGTGTGCCACCAGGGGGAAGTGGCGCAGGCGAAGCGACGTGCGGGCACGCAGCAGCTCGATGTCGTCCAGCAGGGCGGCGCAGTCCGGGCACAGCAGGTCGCACCAGAGGTCGATGCCCGGCTCGGTCGTCGGCATCACGCTCTCGCGGCTCACAAGCACGGGAGGCTAGCGGCCCCGTGACCGGTCGGCTCGTCTCAGCCGGCCAAGATGCGCGTGATCGTGTCGTCCACGTCGACGAACGCCGGCTCCATACCCGGCGGCACGAGGGCGTAGCTGCGTCCCAAGAACTCGAGGATGACGTCGGCAGGCGCCTCCAGCACGGCGACCCCGTCCGGGGACTCCAGCCGCAGCTGGACGACGTGGACGCCCAGGGAGTCGCGGCTCGGGACGATCTGGATGTCGCCGTCGCCGACGTCGTGCACCAGGCCCTCGTCGAGCAGGTCGCGTGCGAAGACCCAGCGAACGGGCCGCTCACCGGTGTGGAACACGGCGGTCACGGCATAGGGATCGGCGGCGTAGTACTCCAGCTGCGCCTGCATCAGCACGGGCAGCTCGGCGCCGACAAGGGTGACGTCGAACGGGCTGCGCACTGCGGCGGTGTTCACGGTGTCCTCCAGATGATGGTTGCTCACCTGTGTTGTTCCCCGCGGTCAGGGCAGGCAAACCTCGCCTCTCAGGGTCACCCCAGGGTCATTCCCGGTGGTGCGCACCACGGTCGACGTGTGACGATCGAGCCATGAACGACTCGAAGGCGCGTCATGAGGCGACGCCCGCGACGAGTCGTGAGGATTCGGTCGAGCACCGCCGTGGCCCGGCTGTGCGCTACCGGGTCTTTCGACGCAGCCTTCGAGGAAACTCCCTGCTCGACCTGACCTGGCGCATCGGCGTGCTCACCGTCGGAGTGCTGGTGGTGGCCACCGGCGTCGCGCTGCTGGCGCTCCCCGGACCCGGCTGGGCCACGATCTTCATCGGGCTGATGATTCTGGCCAGCGAGTTCGCCTGGGCCCGCGGCTCGCTGGACTGGGCGAAGGCACGGGCCGTCGCGGCACGCGACCGGGCGATGGCCCCCGAGGTACGCCGGCTGAACCAGGTGCTGGGGGTCGTGGTCGCGCTTGTCGCGATCGTCACGGCCGTCTGGTACCTGCAGCGCTACGGCTTCCCCGGCCCGATCGGCGCCTGGCTGGAGAGCGTCTGGAACGCCTGAGGCCCGTCGGCCCCTCCTCCGACGTCGCAGGGCGCCGGGTCGGATATCCTTCTGCTTCCGCTGACGGGCGATTAGCTCAGTGGGAGAGCGCCTCGTTCACACCGAGGAGGTCACTGGTTCGAAACCAGTATCGCCCACCCATCTGTGTCTGCCGCGTCGAAGGGGAGCGCTCACCATGAAGACCCCGCTGGTGCTCGTGGCGGTTGCGTCGATGGCGCTCGCCGGCTGCGCCAGCAACGACAGCGACGACACCCAGGCAGGCACCGCGCCCGACCTGACCGGGTCGTCGTGGGTGCTCACGTCGTACACGGCGACGGGGAGCGAGCAGCCGACGCCCGCCGCGGCGAGCGAGTCCACGCTGACGTTCCTCGTCGACGGCGATGCGGCCGGGTCGACCGGCTGCAACCGCTTCGGCGCGACCTGGACCCAGGATGGTGCGGCGCTGACCATCGAGCCTGGCCCGGTGACCCTGATGGCCTGTGCCGACCCCGACGTCGAGGCCCAGGAGCAGGCGGTGCTCGCCGCCTTCCCCCTCGTCGCCGCGTTCGAGCAGAGCGACGACGCCTTGACGCTGCAAGACGCCGAGGGCGCCGACCTGCTCACCTACCAGGCAGGCATCGACGACCTTGCCGGCACGTCATGGGTCGCGACCGGCATCAACAACCAGAACGGCGGGGTCGAGGGCACCGCCGCCACCGCCGACGTCACCGCGGCGTTCGCCGACGACGGGACGGTCGCGGGGTTCACCGGGTGCCGCGACTACTCCGGGCAGTGGACGGCCGGCGAGGGCGAGATCGCCGTCACCGACGTGTCCACCGAGGGCGACGAGTGCGCCGGCGAGCAGGCCACGCTGGAGGAGAACTACCTGGCCGCCCTGAGCAACGTGGCGACCTTCGAGCTCGAGGGCAGCACGCTCAACCTGCGCGCCGCCGACGGCGCGACCCAGGTGACCTTCGCGGGCGCCTGACGCCGCGCACCACCCGACGAACGACCGAACCACGACGGGGAGAACACGATGCCCGACCTTCTGCTCACCGTCGACTCCCGCGAGGTCAGCGCCCCGCAGGGTGCGTCCGCCGGTGAGGTGCTGCGCAGCGTGGGCGCCGACGCCGTCGTCGCGCGAGTCAACGGCACACTGGTCGACCTGGCCGCCCCCGTGGCCGCCGGCGACGTCGTCGAGCCCGTCGCACTCGACAGCGACGACGGACGCGCGGTGCTGCGCCACTCCACCGCGCACGTGCTGGCCCAGGCCGTCCAAGAGCTCTTCCCGAAGGCCCGCCTCGGCATCGGACCGCCGGTCAAGGACGGCTTCTACTACGACTTCGACGTCGCCGAGCCGTTCACCCCTGACGACCTCGACGCCCTGTCGACCCGCATGCGCAAGATCATCAAGGAGGGTCAGCGCTTCTCCCGACGCGTGGTCGGCGACGACGAGGCCCGCCTCGAGCTGGCCGACGAGCCGTACAAGCTGGAGCTGATCGGGCTCAAGGGCAACGCTGCCGACGCCGCCGAAGGCGCGTCCGCCGAGGTCGGTGGCGGCGAGCTGACCATCTACGACAACCTGCGCCGCGACGGGTCGCTGGCCTGGAACGACCTGTGCCGAGGTCCCCACCTGCCCACCACCAAGCACATCCCGGCCTTCCAGCTGATGCGGGTGGCGGCCGCCTACTGGCGCGGTTCGGAGAAGAACCCGCAGCTGCAGCGCATCTACGGCACCGCGTGGGAGTCCAAGGACGCGCTGCGCGCCCACCTCGACATGCTCGCCGAGGCCGAGAAGCGCGACCACCGCAAGCTGGGTGCCGAGCTCGACCTGTTCTCGTTCCCCGAGCAGATCGGCTCGGGGCTGGCGGTGTGGCACCCCAAGGGCGGGGTGGTGCGCATGGTGATGGAGGACTACTCCCGCCGCCGCCACGAAGAGGCCGGGTACCAGTTCGTGCAGACCCCGCACCTCACCAAGGGAGCGCTGTTCGAGACCTCCGGGCACCTGCAGTGGTACGCCGAGGGCATGTACCCGCCGATGGAGCTCGACGCCGGCGCGGAGTACTACCTCAAGCCGATGAACTGCCCGATGCACATGCTCATCTACTCCTCGCGCGGTCGCTCCTACCGCGAGCTGCCGATGCGCCTGTTCGAGTTCGGCACCGTCTACCGCTACGAGAAGTCCGGCGTCGTGCACGGCCTCACCCGCGCCCGCGGGTTCACCCAGGACGACTCGCACATCTTCTGCACCCCCGAGCAGCTCTCCGACGAGCTCGCGTCGCTGCTCGACTTCGTCGTCGGCCTGCTGCGTGACTACGGGCTCACCGACTTCACCGCCGAGCTGTCGACCCGTCCGGAGAAGTTCGTCGGCGAGCCCGAGCAGTGGGACGTCGCGGAGGCCGCGCTGCGCGAGGCGCTGGACCGTTCGGGGCTGGAGTACTCCGTCGCCGAGGGCGAGGGCGCGTTCTACGCCCCGAAGATCGACGTGCACGTCTCCGACGCCATCGGACGCCGCTGGCAGCTCTCGACCCTGCAGGTCGACCTTCAGCTTCCGGTGCGCTTCGACCTGGAGTACCAGGCCGCCGACGGCACCCGGCAGCGCCCGTACGTGATCCACCGGGCGCTCTTCGGCTCGGTCGAGCGGTTCTTCGGCATCCTGCTGGAGCACTACGCGGGTGCGTTCCCGGCATGGCTCGCGCCGGTGCAGGTGACGGGCATCCCGATCACCGACGCGCATGTGGGCTACCTGCGCGACGTGGCCGAGACGCTGCGGTCACGTGGCATCCGCGTCGAGGTCGACACCTCCGACGACCGGATGCAGAAGAAGATCCGCAACGCCCAGAAGGCCAAGGTGCCCTTCATGCTGCTGGCCGGCGACACCGACGTCGACGCCGGGGCGGTGTCGTTCCGCTACCGCGACGGCACCCAGCGCAACGGGGTGCCGGTGGACGAGGCGATCGACGAGATCGTCCGCGTCGTGGCCGAGCGGAGCTGGTCGTGACCGGCAGCGGTGAGCAGCCTGCCGACCTGGTGGCTCAGGACGGCATCTCGGTGCCCGACCGCCTGGCCCGGCTCTGGACGCCGCACCGCATGGCCTACATCAAGGGGGAGGCCGAGACCGGACGCGACGAGGGCTGCCCGTTCTGCCGCATCCCCTCCCTCGACGACACGTCCGGGCTGGTGCTGCGCCGCGGCGAGCACGTCTACGCGGTGCTGAACCTGCACCCGTACAACCCCGGTCATCTGATGGTGGTGCCCTACCGGCACGTCGCCGAGCTCGACGAGCTCACGCAGGACGAGGCGACCGAGCTGACCCTGCTGACGCAGCAGGCGCTGCGCACCGTCCGGGCGATCTCGCGTCCGCACGGGTTCAACGTCGGGCTCAACCTTGGCGGCGTCGCCGGCGGCTCGCTGGCTGCGCACCTGCACCAGCACGTCGTTCCCCGCTGGAGCGGCGACGCCAACTTCATCGCCGTCATCTCCCACACGAAGATCATCCCGCAGCTGCTGAGCGAGACGAGAGACCTGCTGGCCGACGCCTGGCAGGAGTGAGCGGCCGCTGCCCCCGCTGCCCCCGCCGCCCCGCTGTCCGTCCCACCTGCCCCCACCCACCTCCGCGCGATCTTGGCGCTGTGGCCGCAAACCCGGACCCATGCGGCCGCTACGCCAAGATCGCGGGGAAGCGAGCCGAGCCGGGGGCACGAACCCGCGCTAGGCGGCGGCGGTCAGTGGGTCTCGCGCGCTGCCTCGATCGCCTTCGCGGTCAGGTGGGACGGCATCGGCTCGTAGTGGCTGAAGGTGCGCGAGAACGTGCCCGTCCCGTGCGACATCGAGCGAAGGTCGATCGCGTACCGAACGATCTCGACCTGCGGCACCTGCGCCCGCACGACCGTGCGGCCACGACCGATCGGCTCGGTGCCCTGCACGCGCCCGCGACGCGACGACAGGTCGCCCATCACCGCGCCGAGATGCTCGTCGCTGATCAGCACGGACACGTCGTCCACCGGCTCGAGCAACGACACCCCTGCGGTGTCGGCGGCGTCGCGCAGCGCAAGCGCGCCGGCGGTCTGGAACGCCATGTCGGAGGAGTCGACGCTGTGCGCCTTGCCGTCGACCAGGGTGACCCTGAAGTCGACCATCGGGTAGCCCGCCGCGACACCCTTCTCGGCCTGCGCGCGCACGCCCTTCTCCACCGACGGGATGAACTGCCGCGGCACCGACCCGCCGACGACCTTGTCGACGAACTCGATCCCTGAGCCCTCGGGAAGCGGCTCGACCTCGATGTCGCAGACGCCGAACTGGCCGTGCCCGCCGCTCTGCTTCACGTGCCGCCCGCGTGCGCTGGCCGCACCGGTGAACGTCTCACGTAGCGGCACCCGCAGGTCGGTGCGGTCGACCTCGACGCCGTAGCGCGACGACAGCTTGTCGAGCAGCACGTCGGTGTGGGCCTCACCCATCGTCCAGAGCACGAGCTGGTGGGTCTCGGGGTTGTTCTCGACCCGCAGCGTCGGGTCTTCGGCGACGAGGCGGCCCAGCGCCCCCGACAGCTTGTCTTCGTCGGCCTTCGCGTGCGCCACGATCGCCACCGGCAGCAGCGGCTCGGGCAGCTCCCAGGGCCGCAGCACCAGCGGGCTGTCCTTGTCCGAGAGGGTGTCGCCGGTCTCGGCGCGCGACAGCTTGGCCACCGCGCAGATGTCGCCGGCCACGCACTCACCGACCGTGCGAAGAGTCTTGCCGAGGGGTGAGCTCAGGGCACCGATGCGCTCGTCCTCGTCGTGGTCCTCGTGGCCGCTCTGCTCACCGGCGAACGTGGTCAGGTGTCCCGAGACGTGCACCGTGGTGTCGGGGCGCATGGTTCCGGAGAACACCCGGACGAGGCTGATGCGGCCCACGTACGGGTCCGACGTCGTCTTGACGACCTCGGCGACCAGGGGACCGTCCGGGTCGACGCGAAGGTCGGAGATGGCCTTGCCACCCAGGGTCGTCGCCTCGGGCATGGGGTGCTCGAACGGGGACGGGAAGGCGCTGGTGATCACCTCGAGCAGCTCGTCCACGCCGACCCCGGTGCTGGAGCACACGGGGATGACCGGGTGGAACGAGCCGCGCGCGACGGCCTTCTCCATGTCGTCGACCAGAACCTGCAGCGGCACCGGCTCGCCGGAGAGGTAGCGGTCCATCAGGGTCTCGTCCTCGGACTCCTCGATGATGGCCTCGATCAGGGTGGGCCGGGCCTCGGCGATCCGCAGCGACTCGTCCTCGGTCGGCTCGCGCTCGCTCATCACGCCGTCGGCGTGGTCGAAGGCCCGCTCGGACAGCAACGCCAGCAGCCCGGTGACCTCGGCGCCGGCACTCACCGGCAGGTAGGCGGGCAGCACCTTCTCGCCGAACGCCTGCTGGCACGCGTCCAGCGTCGCTGCCAGGTCGGCACGCGGGTGGTCGAGCTTGGTGATGACGACGGCGCGCGGCATGGTGACCGCTGCGCACTCCTCCCAGAGCGCCTGCGTCGACCCGTCGATGCCGTCGGCCGCCGACACGACGAACAGGGCGCAGTCGGCGGCGCGCAGCCCGGCGCGCAGCTCACCGACGTAGTCGGCGTAGCCCGGCGTGTCGAGCAGGTTGACCTTGACGCCGTTGGCGGCCAGCGGTGCCAGCGTCAGTGACACCGAGCGCTGCTGCTTGATCTCGGCATCGTCGTAGTCGGTGACGGTGGAGCCGTCCTCGACACGCCCGGCCCGCGCGATGGTTCCCGTCCCGGCCAGCATCGACTCGACCAGCGTCGTCTTGCCGGCACCGGTGTGCCCGACGAGGACGACGTTGCGCACGCCGTCCGGGGAGGAGGCGACCGGGGCGGTGCCGTTCGACGAGGCGGGACGATCTGCAGCCATGGGTACTCCGTTCGTGTGACGCGGGAGGCCTTCACCTTTGCCGTCGGCGGTATCCCATCACAAGGGGCCGAAAGAACCTCGCGTGCACCCCGGACCGCGCCGCCCACGTCCGACACCGGTGCCCGCCGACGCCGTAGCATCGTCACCCGTGCTGAGCAGCCGCGTGCGACCGATGGTGGCCCGGGTCTTCGACCCGATCGCCCGCGGGCTGCTGCGGCTGGGTCTCACCCCTGACATGGTGACGGTGATCGGGACGACGGCCGTGGTGACGACGGCGCTCGTGGCCTACCCCAACGGATGGCTGCTGCCCGGGACGCTGCTCATCGCGCTGTTCGTGTTCGCCGACAGCCTCGACGGCACCATGGCCCGGCTGTCGGGACGCTCCAGCGACTGGGGCGCCTTTCTCGACTCGACGCTCGACCGCCTCGCCGACGCGTCCATCTTCGGCGGGCTCACCCTGTGGTTCGCCGCCGACGGCAACATGCTCGGTGTGGCGCTCACGCTGGCGTCGCTCGTGCTCGGCCAGCTCGTCTCCTACGCCCGTGCCCGGGCCGAAGGACTGGGAGCCACCGCCGCGGTCGGCGTCGCCGAACGCTCCGAACGTCTGATCGTCGTGCTGCTGGCGGCCGGCCTCGTCGGGCTCGGGCTCTCACCGATGGTGCTGGTGGTGGCCATGGCAGTGCTGGCGCTGGCCTCAGCCGTCACCGTCGTGCAGCGCATGGTCGTGGTGCGCCGACAGCTCGGCGCCGTGTCGAGCCAGATCGAGGGGTCCTAGGTATGGGCCTCGGCGACGCTGCGGCCGTCGCGGCCTACCGGGGTGGCTGGCGCGCGGTGCGGTTCTTGCCGGACGCGGCGGCCTACCGGCTCTTCGACCAGGTCGCCGACACGGCGTGGCGGCGACAGACCAAGGGCGCCCGACGGCTGCGAGCCAACCTCGCGCGTGTCGTCCCCGACGCCGACGACGCCGCCCTCGACCAGCTCACCCGCGACGGGCTGCGCTCGTACTTCCGCTACTGGTGCGACGCCTTTCGCCTTCCCGACTGGACCGCCGAGCGGATCAACCGGCTCGAGGTGCACGCCGAGCACGTGCTGCGCGACGCGCTTGCCACCGGGCACGGCGCCGTCGGTGCTCTGCCGCACATCGGCAACTGGGACCACGCCGGTGCCTGGGTGACCTCGCACGGCATGGCTGTGACCACCGTCGCCGAGCGGCTGGAGCCGGAGGCGGTGTACCGGCAGTTCCTGGAGTTCCGCGAGGGCCTCGGCATGACGATCTACCCCCTCACCGGCGGTGACGTCGACGTCATGACGCGCCTGGCCGAGCACGTCGCCGGCAACGACTTCGTGCCGCTGCTGGCCGACCGCGACCTGACGGCGCGTGGCATCCCGGTGACGTTCTTCGGGGAGGAGGCCTCCATGCCCGCCGGACCGGCTGCCCTGGCCCTGCGCACCGGGGCGCCCCTCATCCCGGTCACGACCTGGTTCGAGGGCACCGGTCCCGACCACGCGCTCGTCCTTCAGTTCGAGACGCCGGTTCCCGTACCCGTCGACGGTACGGACCGGGAGAAGGCCGCGGTGATGACCCAGCACCTGGCCGACGTCTTCGCCCTGCGGATCGCCGAGCACCCGACCGACTGGCACATGCTGCAGAAGCTGTTCACCGCCGACCTCGACCCCCGATGACGTCGATCACTCCGCTACGCGTCGGGCTGGTGTGCCCCTACTCGTGGAGCGCGATGGGCGGCGTCCAGGTGCACGTGAAGGACTTCGCCGCCGTGCTGCGCGAGCGTGGCCACGAGACGTCGATCCTGGCCCCCGCCGACGACGAGGACGAGCTCGAGCCGGGGATCGACTGGGGCGGTCGTCCGATATCGGTGCCCTACAACGGCAGCGTGGCGCAGCTCAGCTTCGGGCCCGTCGCGGCCGCCCGGGTGCGTCGGTGGCTGGCCCACGGCGACTTCGACATCGTCCACGTGCACCAGCCCGACTCGCCCAGTCTCAGCATCTTGTCGGTGTGGGCAGCCGACCGGCCGCTGGTCGGCACCTGGCACATGGCGACCGAGCGGTCGCGGATGATCGCCGGGATGTCAGGCATCCTGCGGCCCTCGCTGGAGAAGATCGAGGCCCGGATCGCTGTCAGCGAGGCGGCGCGCACGACGCTCGTGAACCACCTCGGCGGCGACCCGGTGCTCATCCCCAACGGCGTGCACGTGCACACGTACGCCGAGGCGCACGCCGACCCGTCGCTTCGGGCTGCCGGTGGCACCGTCTCGTTCCTCGGCCGCCTGGACGAGCCCCGCAAGGGCCTGCCGGTGCTGCTGGCGGCCTGGCCGGACGTCGTCGCCCGTCGGCCCGAGGCGCGGCTGCTCGTCGCCGGCCCGGGCGACACGGCGCAGGCCGAGCGCACCCTGCCGGAGCCGGTGCGGGCGAGCGTCCGTTGGCTGGGGCGCATCAGCGATGCCGACAAGGCCACCATGCTGGCCAGCAGCGACATCTACGTCGGCCCGCACACCGGTGGCGAGTCGTTCGGCATCGTCCTCGTCGAGGCGATGGCTGCCGGGGCCACGGTCGTGGCCAGCGACCTGCCGGCCTTCCGCGCCGTGCTTGCCGAGGGAGCGGCCGGCCAGACCTTCCCGACCGGTGACTCCGCGGCCCTGGCCGACACGCTCGTGCGGCTGCTCACCGACGACGCCGAGCGCGCCCGCCTCGCCGCCGGTGCCACCCGCCAGGTGCACGCCTACGACTGGTCGACCGTCACCGACCAGGTGCTCGAGGTGTACGACCTGGTACTGGGCCAACGGGGGGCGACATGACCGAGGTCGTCATGCTGCTGCTGGTCGTCCTGGCGCTGGGCGCCCTGGTCGTGAGCTGGTCGGCCAGCCGGCTCGACCACCTGCACACCCGCCTGGAGCGCATGGACGCCACGCTCGACGCCGAGCTGCTGCGCCGCTCCGGCGCCACCCTCGAGCTCGCGACGAGCGGTGCGCTCGACCCGGCGACCGCGCTCGTGCTGGCCGATGCCGCCCACCACGCCCGCAGAGTCCCGCGTGCGCAGCGCGAGGAGGCCGAGTCGGCTCTGACCGAGGCCCTGATGGTCGCGTTCGAGTCCGCGGACGGACTGCCCCCGGTGCAGCAAGACTGGGCCGCGGAGATGGTCACCGACCTCGCCGCGGGCAGCCGACGGGTGCAGACGGCCCGGCGGCTGTACAACGGCACGGTGACCGTCACCCGCAACCGCCGCCGCTCACGGTTCGTGCGCGTGTTCCACCTGGCCGGCCGGGCCCCCATGCCGGAGGCTATCGAGTTCGACGACCGCGTTCCCGCAGCGTTCCAGCGCTGAAGCACCCCGACCGACGGCCTACCCTTGTGCCATGGCTGCAGAAACCACCGTGGGCACCGACCGAGTCAAGCGCGGAATGGCCGAGATGCTCAAGGGCGGCGTCATCATGGACGTCGTCACCGCCGAGCAGGCGAGGATCGCCGAGGACGCCGGCGCTGTTGCGGTGATGGCGCTCGAGCGTGTGCCGGCCGACATCCGCGCCCAGGGCGGCGTGTCGCGGATGAGCGACCCCGACATGATCGACTCGATCATCGCCGCGGTGTCGATCCCGGTGATGGCCAAGGCCCGCATCGGCCACTTCGTCGAGGCGCAGGTGCTGCAGTCGTTGGGCGTCGACTACGTCGACGAGTCCGAGGTGCTCACCCCGGCCGACTACGCCCACCACATCGACAAGTGGCAGTTCACGGTGCCTTTCGTCTGCGGGGCCACCAACCTCGGGGAGGCGCTGCGGCGCATCAACGAGGGCGCGGCGATGATCCGGTCCAAGGGCGAGGCCGGCACCGGCGACGTCTCCAACGCGACCACGCACATGCGCACGATCACCGACGAGATGCGCCGGCTGTCGTCCCTGCGCAGCGACGAGCTCTACCTCGCGGCCAAAGACCTGCAGGCCCCCTACGCCCTGGTCGAGGAGATCGCTCGGGCCGGGCGCCTGCCGGTGGTCATGTTCACGGCCGGCGGCATCGCCACCCCAGCTGACGCCGCGATGATGATGCAGCTCGGTGCGGACGGTGTGTTCGTCGGCTCGGGCATCTTCAAGTCCGGCGACCCGGCCCGACGGGCGTCGGCGATCGTCGCCGCCACGACCCACTTCGACAACCCCGACGTCGTGGCCAAGGTGTCGCGCGGGCTCGGCGAGGCGATGGTGGGCATCAACGTCGAGGAGATCCCGGCGCCGCACCGACTGGCCGAGCGCGGTTGGTGACACCGGCCGTCGGCGTCCTCGCCCTGCAGGGCGACGTCCGCGAGCACCAACGCATCCTCACCGAGCTCGGGGCTCACGCGCCCCGGGTGCGTACGCCCGACGACCTGGCCGGCGTGGACGGGTTGGTCATCCCCGGGGGCGAGTCGACGACCATTGCCCGGCTCGCCGTCGTCCTGGACATGCTCGAGCCCCTGCGCAAGGCCGTCGAGTCCGGTCTGCCCGTCTACGGGTCGTGCGCCGGCATGATCCTGCTGGCCGACCGTCTGGTGGGCGCCCCCGACGGCCAGCCCACCATCGGCGGCCTCGGCATCACG
The DNA here is from genome assembly GCA_963714455.1 of uncultured Actinomycetota bacterium. Classification (GTDB taxonomy): domain Bacteria; phylum Actinomycetota; class Actinomycetes; order Jiangellales; family Jiangellaceae; genus CAVQGZ01. The sequence continues at coordinate 189,117 of CAVQON010000019.1, read as the reverse complement.
GTGCGCCGCAACGCCTTCGGACGCCAGGTCGACTCGTTCGAGACCGACCTCGACATCGCCGTGCTCGGCCCACCGCCCATGCGGGCGGTCTTCATCCGCGCCCCCTGGGTGGAGCAGGCCGACGACGACGTCGCGGTGCTCGCCCGCGTCGACGGGGGAGCAGCCGACGCTACGATCGTCGCCGTCGAGCAGGGGGCGCTGCTGGCCACGTCGTTCCACCCGGAGCTGACCGGCGACGTCCGGATGCACCAGCACTTCCTCACGCTGGTGCAGCACAGTCGAGCCTAGGGAGACCCACGCGATGTCCGGCCACTCCAAGTGGGCGACCACCAAGCACAAGAAGGCCGTCGTCGACGCCCGCCGCGGCAAGCTGTTCGCCAAGCTGATCAAGAACATCGAGGTCGCCGCGCGGCTCGGGGGCGCCGACCAGGCCGCCAACCCGACGCTCTACGACGCGGTGCAGAAGGCCAAGAAGTCGTCGGTGCCCAACGACAACATCGACCGGGCGGTCAAGCGCGGCGCGGGGCTCGAGGCGGGCGGTGCGGCGTACGAGACGATCATGTACGAGGGCTACGGCCCGCAGGGCGTCGCGGTGCTCGTCGAGTGCCTCACCGACAACCGCAACCGGGCCGCCGCCGAGGTGCGCACGGCCATGACGCGCAACGGCGGCACCATGGCCGACCCGGGCTCGGTCTCGTACCTGTTCGCCCGCAAGGGCGTCGTGATCGTCCCGAAGGAGCAGGAAGACGGCCGCACCCTCGACGAGGACGCCCTGCTCGAGGTGGTGCTCGACGCCGGGGCGGAGGACGTCGACGACCTCGGGGAGTCGTTCGAGGTGCGCTGCGAGGCCGGTGACCTCGTTCCTGTCCGCACCGCGATCCAGGGCGCCGGGCTCGACTACGAGTCGGCCGAGTCGTCATGGGTGCCCTCGGTGACCGTCGAGCTGGACGCCCCGACTGCGGAGAAGGTCTTTCGGCTGCTGGACGTGCTGGAGGACAGCGACGACGTCCAGAACGTGTTCGCCAACTTCGACGTCTCCGACGACGTGATGGCGGCCGTGTCGTCCTGAGTTTCGGCGGCCCTCGCCGCTAGGGTGTCGAACACGTGTTCGGCAGTCGTCGAGGAAGGTGCTCATGAGAGTCGTCGGCATCGACCCTGGGCTGACCCGGTGCGGGCTCGCGGCCGTCGAGGGCGCACCGGGACGTCCGGCCCGGCTGCTGGGGGTCACCGTCGTGCGCACCGCTACCGATGCGACCCTCGCGCAGCGGCTGTGCAGCCTGGAGGCGCAGATCGAGGAGTTCGTCGACAGCCACCGTCCCCACCAGCTTGCCGTCGAGGCCGTCTTCAGCCAGCACAACACGGCCACGATCATCGGCACTGCCCAGGCCAGCGGGGTGGCGCTGCTCGTCGGCGGACGACGCGGGCTGCCGACCGCCACGCACACCCCGACGGAGGTCAAGGCCGGCGTGACCGGCAGCGGGCGGGCGGACAAGCAGCAGGTCGCGAGGATGGTGACGAGCATCCTCGGACTCAGCGCGCCCCCACGGCCGGTGGACGCCACCGACGCGCTGGCCCTCGCGCTGGCACACCTGTGGCAGGCCCCGGTGCTCGCTCGGCGCCACCTGGCCGGGATGCCGCGATGATCGCCTCGATCCGCGGCACCGTGACCGCGCTCGGTCTCGACCACGTGGTCGTCGAGACCGGCGGCGTCGGCATCTACCTGCCGTGCCCGCCGCGCGTGCTCGCCGACCTGCGGGTGGGGGAGTCGGCCTCGCTGGCGACGGTGCTCGTGGTGCGCGAAGACTCCCTGACGCTGTACGGGTTCACCGCCGTCGACGAACGCGAGCTGTTCGAGGTGCTGCTCGGCGTGTCGGGCATCGGGCCGCGCCTCGCGATGGCCATGCTGGCCGTCCTGACCCCCGACGAGGTGCGCACCGCCGTGGCCACCGACGACCTGGCGACGCTCACCCGGGTACCGGGCATCGGCCGCAAGGGGGCCCAGCGGCTGGTGCTCGAGCTGAAGGACCGCCTCGGGCCGGCGCTCGGCACCGCCGAGCCTGCCGTCACGGCTGGGACGACGTCGGCGTCGGCGCCGTGGGCCGAGCAGGTCTCCGCCGCCTTGGTCAGCCTCGGGTGGGGGGCACGTGAGGCGGCCGCCGCCCTCGACGCCATCGCCCCGCAGGCCGCGGAGATGATCGAGGCGCAGGGCACCCCCGACGTGGCCGGCCTGCTGCGTACCGCCCTTCGATCGCTGGACCGCCCATGAGCGACTGGTCCGACGACGTGGACCCCCCGGCGGACGACCCCGGCTCGGTGCTCGACGCCGACGCGGTCGAGGACGACCGGGCCGCCGACGCCGCGCTGCGCCCGCGCAGCATGGCCGAGTTCGTCGGCCAGCCCCGCGTGCGCGACCAGCTCTCCCTGCTGCTCGAAGCGGCCAAGATGCACCAGCGCACCCCCGACCACGTGCTGCTCTCCGGCCCGCCGGGGCTGGGCAAGACGACCCTGGCCATGATCATCGCCGCCGAGCTGGGCACGCCGATCCGGGTGGCCAGCGGTCCGGCGATCCAGCACGCCGGCGACCTCGCGTCGATCCTGTCCGGGCTGACCGACGGCGAGGTGCTCTTCCTCGACGAGGTGCACCGACTCGCCCGGCCCGCCGAGGAGATGCTGTACCTCGCCATGGAGGACTTTCGGGTCGACGTCGTCGTGGGCAAGGGGCCGGGGGCCACGGTCATCCCGCTCGCGCTTCCGCGCTTCACCCTGGTGGGCGCCACCACCCGGGCCGGGTTGCTGACCGGGCCGCTGCGCGACCGGTTCGGCTTCACCGCCCACCTCGACTTCTACTCCGTCGACGACCTCATGCGGGTGCTCACCCGCTCGGCCGCGCTGCTGGGCATCGCCCTGGACGCGCACGCGGCCGAAGAGATCGCCCGCCGCTCACGTGGCACGCCCCGCATCGCCAACCGGCTGCTGCGCCGCGTGCGTGACTACTCCGCCGTGCGCGCCGGCGGCCGCCTCGACCGCTCCGTCGCGCGTGAGGCCCTCGCGGTGTACGACGTGGACGAGCTCGGCCTCGACCGTCTCGACCGGCAGGTGCTGGCGGCGCTGTGCGGGCGCTACAACGGCGGGCCGGTGGGTCTGTCGACCATCGCGGTCGCCGTGGGGGAGGAGGCCGACACCGTGGAGGAGGTCAGCGAGCCGTTCCTGGTGCGTGAGGGGCTGCTGATCCGCACGCCACGGGGACGCGTGGCGACTCCGGCCGCCTTCGCCCATCTGGGCATCACGGCCGCGACCGACACGCCCAACCCGACGCTCGACCTGCAGATCCCGGGAACGTCGCGACGGTCCGTAGACTAGGCGCTTGCTGACGGGGGATCGCCCCCGTGCCGATCTGCTTTCTGACACCGGAGTCTTCATGGATGCCCTTGGCACCGTCCTGCCGTTGCTTCTCATCGGTGGCGTGTTCTACCTGCTCATCTTCCGCCCGATGCAGCGTCGCAACCGTGAGTTCGCGGCCACCCAGGCGGCCCTCGCGCCCGGGGCCGAGGTGATGATGGGTGGCGGCATGCTGGCCACCGTCGTGATGGTGGACGAGGCCGACGTCGTCGTCGAGGCGGCTCCCGGCGTCCAGCTGCGCTTCACCCGGCAGGGCGTCGTGAAGGTGCTGGAGCCGAGCCCGATCGACCGCGACGACTCGGCGGGCCCCGCCGGCCTGACCGACTGAGCGCGCCCGCGTGGCACAGACCAACGTGACGCGGCCGGGTCGGCCGCTGCTCGCCTTCGCGCTGCTGCTCGGCCTGGTCTTCGCCGGGGTCGCCGCAGCGGGCAGCTGGGCGCCCCGCCTGGGGCTCGACCTGCAGGGCGGCACCAGCATCACCCTCACCGCCACCACCCTCGACGGCGCCGCGCCCACCCCGGAGTCGCTCGACGAGGCCGTCGCCATCATCCGTCAGCGTGTCAACGGCTCGGGCGTGGCCGAGGCCGAGGTCACCACCCAGGGTGCCGACACGATCATCGTCCAGGTGCCCGGCGTCGGCGAGGACGACCTCGTCGCGCTCGTCGGCCAGACCGCTCAGCTGCAGTTCCGTCCGGTTCAGGCCATCGTCCCCGGCCCGGCCCCCGCCCCTGAGCCGACCGTCGCACCGACGCCGGACGCCGGCCCTGACGCGACGCCGCAGGGCTCCCCGGCCACGACCGACGACGCCGGAGCCACCGTCGGGCCCTCCGATGCCGACGACTCGAGCCTCGGCACCGCGCGCGACGACAGCACCACCCAGGCCAGCCGCACACAGCAGCGCCAACCAGTCACCGCCGACGCCACCCCGGCCGCCACACCCGAGGTCATCTCCGAGCCGATCACGACCGGTGCCGAGCTCGACCCCGCCTCGATCGAGGCCCTGCTGGCGTTCGACTGCGCCGACATCGAGCCGGGCAGGGTCACCCCACCGGACGAGCCGCTGCTCACCTGCGACCGCGACCTCGCCAACCGGTACCTGCTCGGACCCGCCGACGTGGTCGGCACCGACATCGCCACAGCCACGGCCGGCATCCCGCAGGGCGGGGTCGGCTGGCAGGTCAACCTCGAGTTCACCGCCGAGGGTGCCGACAAGTTCTTCACCAGCACCCAGCAGCTCTCCAGCCAGCAGCCGCCGCAGGACCAGTTCGCGATCGTGCTGGACGGCCTCGTCGTCTCCGCCCCCCAGGTCAACGAGCCGATCCCCGGCGGTCGCGCGCAGATCACCGGGCAGTTCACCCAGGCCGAGGCGACAGCCCTGGCCAACGTGCTGCAGTACGGCGCGCTGCCGCTGGCCTTCGAGGTCAGCGACGTCACCTCGGTGTCGCCGACGCTCGGCCTCGACCAGCTTCAGGCCGGTCTGGTCGCCGGTGCCATCGGCCTGCTGCTGGTGATGCTGTACTCCCTGATCTACTACCGCGGGCTCGGCCTCGTCGTCGTGGCCAGCCTCGCCGTGGCCGCCACGCTGACCTACGGCTTCGTCCTGCTGCTCGGTGAGACGATCGGGTTCACCCTCACCCTGGCCGGCGTGGCCGGTCTGATCGTCGCGATCGGCATCACCGCCGACTCGTTCGTGGTGTTCTTCGAACGCATCAAGGACGAGGTGCGCGAAGGTCGCAGCACCCGCATGGCCGTGGAGACGGCCTGGGTGCGCGCTCGACGCACGATCGTGGCCGCCGACATCGTGTCGCTGCTGGCCGCGTTCTTCCTTTACGTGTTCAGCATCGGCAACGTGCGCGGCTTCGCGTTCGCGTTCGGCCTGACGACCGTCGTCGACCTCATCGTCGTCTTCCTGTTCACCAAGCCGCTGCTGAGCCTGCTGGTGCGCACGAAGTTCTTCGGCCAGGGCCACCCGCTCTCCGGCCTGGACGCGTCGCGGCTGGGCCGCTCCGGGGCGAAGTCGGCCCGGGGTCTGGCCGGGCTGGGCAACCGCCTGTACCGCGGGGAGAAGTCGTTCGACTTCGTGGCCCGCTCGAAGCGCTGGTACGCCGTCAGCGCGGGGCTGCTCGGTTTCGCCGTCCTCGGGCTCATCGTGCAGGGGCTCACGCTCGGCGTGGAGTTCACCGGCGGCGCGGAGATCACCGCCCAGTCGCCGGGGGTGACCCAGTCCGACGTCGCCACCGTGCGCACGGCAGTCACCGACACCGGCGTCGAGGGTGCCTCCGACCCTCGCGTCACCATCGTGGGGGACGACCGGGTGCGCGTGCAGACCGCGGCGCTCACGCCCGAGGAGACCGTCGAGGTGCGCGACGCCGTGTCCGGCACCCTGGACGTGCCCACCGACGCCGTCAGCGTGCAAGTCGTCGGCCCCTCGTGGGGCGAGGAGATCACCGGCAAGGCTTTGCAGGGGCTCGTGCTGTTCCTGGTGGCCGTGGTCATCTACCTGGCGGTCACGTTCGAGCCCAAGATGGGCATCGCCGCCCTCGTCGCACTGCTCCACGACGTCGTCATCACGGTCGGCATCTACGCATGGACAGGATTCGACGTCACGCCCGCGTCGGTGATCGGCTTCTTGACGATCTTGGCGTACTCGCTCTACGACACCGTCGTCGTGTTCGACAAGGTGCGCGAGAACACCCGGGGGATCACCGGTCAGAGCGTCTACACCTACTCCGAGGCCGCGAACCTGGCCGTCAACCAGACCCTCGTGCGGTCGATCAACACCTCGGTGATCGCACTGCTGCCGATCGGCTCGATCCTGGTGGTCTCGCTCGCCTTCCTGGGCACCGGCACACTCAAGGACCTGGCGCTGGCCCTGTTCGTCGGGGTGGCCGTGGGGACGTACTCGTCCATCTTCATCGCCACGCCGCTGCTCGCCGACCTGAAGGAGCGCGAGCCGGTGATGCGCTCGCTGAACGCACGCGTCCTGGCCCGCCGGCGGGGGCACCGCGGCCCGGGAGCAGACGCCGACGTCACCGAGTCGGTGGCCACCGCGGTGGTGAGCCAGTCCGGTGACACCTCCTCGGCAGCCGCGGAGGGCGCAACCCCTACGGTGGGCACCACCGCCACGCGCAGCAAGCCGGGCTCGGTGATCGAGTCGGGGGAGCGTCACCAACCGCGTCGTCAGACACGGTCGAACCGACGAAAGGGCACCTGACACATGACCGACCCGGCGAACCTGCTGCCCTACGTCCGCGACATCCCCGACTGGCCCACGCCCGGCATCATGTTCCGTGACATCACCCCGATGCTCGGCGACGCCGCCGCGTTCGCCCGCTGCGTCAGCGCGCTGGCCGAGGCCGGCGAAGCGGCCACCGGGGGACCGATCGACCTGGTCGCCGGCATCGAGGCCCGCGGCTTCATCCTGGCCGCCCCGGTGGCGCTCGAGCTCGACGCCGGGTTCATCCCGGTGCGCAAGCACGGCAAGCTGCCGCACAGCACCCTGTCGGAGGCCTACTCCCTGGAGTACGGCGAGGCCGTTCTGGAGATCCACGTGGACGCCATCCAGCCTGGTCAGCGGGTGCTTGTCGTGGACGACGTGCTGGCCACGGGAGGCACCGTCGCCGCCACGGCAGAGCTGTTCCGGCGCGCCGGTGCCGAGATAGCCGGCGTCAACGTCCTCATCGAGCTGGGTGCGCTCAACGGGCGCGACCGCAACCCGGGTCTGCCCATCTCCTCCTTGCTCGTCATGTAGCCCTGCGTCGGGGGCCCTAGACTGCGGGTCAACTCGTAGGAGGCCCGTGGTCGACCAGGTGACGAACCCCGTGGTGCCGCCGGAGCCGGTACCGGCGTCGGCGCCGCCTCGCCGCGTCCGCTCGCGCCTGGCCCGCCTGGCCGCACCACGCCCCACCGGCGACCCGGCGCTCGAGCCGCTGCTGCGCACGGTGCGCGCGACCCACCCGCGGGCCGACGTCAGCCAGATCACCCGCGCCTACCAGACGGCGTCCAAGGCCCACGAGGGCCAGGTGCGCAAGAGCGGCGAGCCGTACATCACCCACCCGCTTGCCGTCGCGATGATCCTGGCCGAGCTCGGCCTCACCCCACCCACCCTGGCGGCCGCGCTGCTGCACGACACGGTCGAAGACACCGAGTACGGGCTCGAGGCGTTGCGTACCGACTTCGGCGACGAGATCGCGATGCTGGTCGACGGGGTGACCAAGCTCGACAAGGTCACCTACGGCCAGGCCGCGCAGGCCGAGACGCTGCGCAAGATGGTCATCGCGATGGCCCGCGACATCCGGGTGCTGCTCATCAAGCTGGCCGACCGGCTGCACAACGCTCGCACGTGGCGCTACGTGTCGCGCGAGAGCGCGCAGCGCAAGGCCCGCGAGACGCTGGAGATCTACGCTCCGCTGGCCCACCGCCTGGGCATGAACAAGATCAAGTGGGAGCTCGAAGACCTCTCCTTCGCCACGCTGCACCCGAAGATCTACGACGAGATCGTGCGGCTCGTCGCCGAGCGGGCACCGGCTCGCGACGACTACCTCGCGTCGGTGATCGACCAGGTGCAGGCCGACCTGCGCGACGCCAAGATCCGCGCCACGGTGACCGGACGACCGAAGCACTACTACTCGATCTACCAGAAGATGGTGGTGCGGGGCCGCGACTTCACCGACATCTACGACCTCATCGGCATCCGCGTACTCGTGGAGAGCGTGCGCGACTGCTACGCCGTGCTGGGCATCCTGCACGCCCGCTGGAACCCGGTGCCGGGCCGGTTCAAGGACTGGATCGCCAAGGCGAAGTTCAACATGTACCAGTCGTTGCACACCACTGTCATGGGGCCGGGCGGACGACCCGTCGAGCTGCAGATCCGCACCTACACCATGCACCAGCGCGCCGAGTACGGCGTCGCGGCCCACTGGAAGTACAAAGAGGTCTCGCCGAAGGCCTGGGGCCACGAGCACGAGGGCGATGACGGCGTCACCGACATGGCGTGGCTGCGCCAGCTGCTGGAGTGGCAGAAGGAGATCTCCGACCCGGGCGAGTTCTTGGAGTCGCTGCGGTTCGAGGTGAGCTCGACCGAGGTGTACGTCTTCACCCCCGGCGGCGACATCAAGCCCCTGCCCACCGGTGCGACACCGGTCGACTTCGCCTACGCCGTGCACACCGAGGTCGGGCACCGCTGCATCGGTGCGAAGGTGAACGGACGCCTGGCGCCGCTCGACTCGGTGCTCGACAACGGCGACATCATCGAGGTGATCACGTCCAAGGCCGAGGGCTCCGGCCCGAGCCGCGACTGGCTCGGGTTCGTGGCCAGCGCGCGGGCCCGCAACAAGATCAAGCAGTGGTTCTCCAAGGAGCGCCGCGAGGAGGCTATCGAGACCGGCAAGGAGTCGATCGCCCGCGCGATGCGCAAGCAAGACCTGCCGCTGCAGCGGCTGATGAGCAAAGACACCCTCACCGCGATCGCAGCCGACCTGCGCTACAGCGACATCCCCTCGCTGTACGCGGCGGTCGGCGAGGGCCAGCTCTCCGCCCAGTCGGTCGTGGAACGCATCGTGCACAGCCTCGGCGGGGCCGAGGGCACCAGCGAGGACGCTGCCGAGGCGCTACGTCCGGGCGCGCGGCGGCGGCGGGCCAGCGCCGACCCTGGTGTGGAGGTCAACGGGGTCTCCGACGTGTGGGTGCGCCTGGCGCGGTGCTGCACGCCGGTGCCCGGCGACCAGATCGTCGGGTTCGTCACGCGCGGCAACGGGGTGTCGGTGCACCGGCGAAGCTGCTCCAGCATGGCCGCGATCGGCGACACCCCCGAACGCCTCGTGGACGTCGCCTGGACCGCCGGCGCCGCCTCGATGTTCCTCGTGGCGATCCAGGTCGACGCGCTGGACCGCAACCGGCTGCTCGCCGACATCACCCAGGTGCTGTCGGACCAGCACGTCAACATCTTGTCGGCGAACGTGACCACCAACCGCGACCGTGTCGCGAAGAGCCGGTTCACCTTCGAGATGGGCGATCCGGCCCACCTCGACCACGTGATCAAAGCGGTGCGCACCGTGGACGGCGTGTTCGACGTGTTCCGCGTCGCCCACACCTGAGTCAGCCGCTGAACTCCGCCAGCGTCGCCTGCGCCTGCTCCAGCCACGACCGTCGGGCCTCGATGGCGTCCTGCGCCTCGCGCGCCGCCTTGTCGCGCCCGGCCGCGACGGCCTTGTCGCGGTCGCGCTCCAGGGCGGCGATCGAGCTCGTCAGCTGGGCCACCGTCGACTCCGCGCGCGCCCGCGCCTCCGGGTTGGAGCGGCGCCAGGCATCCTCGTTGGCCGACTCGACGGCCTGCTCGACCGCGCGCATGCGCTGCTCGACCTCACGCATGGCATCCCGCGGAACCATCCCGGCGGCGGCGTAGCGGTCCTGGATCGCCCGCAGCGCGGCTCGTGCCGCCTTCGGGTCGGTCACCGGCAGCAACCCCTCGGCCTCGACGAGCAGCGCCCTCTTCACCTCGAGGTTCTTGCCGAGCTCGACGTCGCGCTCGGCGTTGGCGGCGTCCCGGGCGGCGAAGAAGGCGTCCTGGGCCTCGCGAAACTCGGCCCACAGCGCGTCGTCGACCTCGCGCGGTGCCCGTCCGGCCTTCTTCCACGCCGTCATCAGGTCGCGCATCGCGCCGCTGGTCGGACCCCACTCGGTGGACGTCGACAGCTCACGCGCCTGGGCCACGAGCTTCTGCTTGACCGCCTTGGCGGCCTCGCGCTCGTCGGCCTGCTCGGCGAAGTGCGCCTTGCGCCGTCGCGTGTAGCCGGTGCGGGCGGCCGAGAAGCGGTGCCACAGCTCGTCGTCGGCGGCCCGGTCGAGCCGGGGGAGGCCCTTCCACTCCTCAAGCAGGTCCCGCAGCCGGTTCGACCCGTGGCGCCAGTCGTTCGAGCCGGCGATCGTCTCCGCTTCCGCCACGATGGCACCCTTGCGTTCCTGGGCCTTCTGCGCCGCCGCGGCTCGCTCGGCCTTGCGCTCGGCCCGCTTCGCCTCGACAACGCTGCCCAGCGCGTCCAGGCGTGCCAGCAGGGAGTCGAGGTCGCCGATCGCGGCCGCGCCGGTGATCGACTCGCGCAGGCTGCGGGCGGTGCCGGTGGCGGCGTCCGGGGCGGTGGCGCCGGAGGCCAGTCGTTGCTCCAGCAGGCCCACCTGGGTCTCCAGGTCGGCGAAGCGCCGCGTGTAGAAGGCCAGCCCCTCGGCCGGGGCGTCGGCCTGCCACGAGCCGACCACCCGCTCACCGTCGGCGGTGCGCACGTAGGCGGTGCCGTCGTCGGCGACCCGCCCCCAGTCGTTCTGGGCTCCGCTCACGAGCCGCTCCTCTCCACGACGAGGTCGCTCACGTCGGCGCCCGCTGCCGCAGCACCGTCCGTGCTGCCGTCGACCGTGCCGACGGCAGCGATCTGCTCGACGACGTCCAGCCCGTCGGTGATCGTGCCCACAACGGTGTACTGCGGCGGGAGCACGCTGTCGCTGTGCACCAAGAAGAACTGGCTGCCGGTGCTGGCCGGCTGCCCGGAGTTGGCCATCGCCACCGTCCCGGCCGGATAGGTGGCGTCAACAAGGTTCTCCTCGGCCATGCGGTAGCCGGGGCCGCCTGCGCCGGTGCCGGACGGGTCGCCGCACTGCAGCACGCCGAGGGTGTCAGAGGTGGTGAGGCGGTGGCAGACGGTGTCGTCGAAGAAGTCGTTGGCGGCCAAGAAGTCCCACGAGCCCACCGTGCACGGGGCCCCCGAGCCGTCGAGCGACAGGGTGACCTGCTCGCCGTTCAGGGTCATCACGGCAGTGACCGTGCCGAGGTCGCCCGGGTCGATGGGCGGTCGACCCACGTCGGTGACGAGTTCGGGACTGGGCGCGTTGTCGAGGTACTCGCACGCACCGGCTGCCAGCGCCTCGTCGCCGGCCAGCGGCTGCGCGCCCGCGTCGGAGCCGCTGCTCAGGCTGGTGACCAGGCCGATCACCATCGTGGCCACGAGCGCGGCGACCACCAGGGCCACCACTATCTGCAGCCGCCGACGGCGCCGCTTCTCGTCGGCGAGCCGCCGTTCCTCTTGGCGCTTGGCCTTCTCGCGCGCCAGCTCGCGGCGCCGCTGATCCTTCGTCGTCATGGTGGAGGACGAGTCTAGGTCGACGCGGGAGCATCGGCAGACTCCCGGTAGCCTTCCCGCTCATGCTCGTCGTGGGTTTTCCAGCCGCCGCCTTCGGCACGAACTGCTTCGTGCTCGCCGCGCAGGAGGGCGAGGAGTGCGTCGTGGTCGACCCGGGCGTCGGTGTGGTCGACAACCTCGAGTCGGTGCTCACCCGGTACCGGCTGAAGCCGGCCGCCGTCCTGCTGACCCATGGCCACCTCGACCACGTCTACTCGGTGACCCCGGTCTGCGGCGCCCACGGCGTCGCGGCCGTGATCCACCCCGACGACCGCTACCGGCTGGCCGACCCGATCGCGACCCTCGACCCGTCCCTGGTGCACATGATGGAGCAGAGCTTCGGGTCGCGGGCCAGCTGGGCCGAGCCCGACGACGTGCAGCTCGTCGAGGACGGTGCGGTGCTCGAGGTCGCCGGCCTGGCGCTGCGCGTCGACCACGCGCCCGGGCACACCGAGGGGTCGGTGATGTTCCGGACCCCACGGGAGCCGGGCGAGCCCGACCTGCTGGTGTCCGGCGACGTGCTGTTCGCCGGGTCCATCGGTCGCACCGACCTGCCCGGGGGTGACACCGCCGCCATGATGCACAGCCTGGCCACCAAGGTGCTGCCGCTGGACGACTCGACCGTCGTGCTGCCCGGGCACGGGCCGGAGACGACCGTTGCGCGCGAGCGGCGCACCAACCCGTACCTGGCGGAGGCCGCGCGCCTGCACCGGGCCGGTTCGTGACCAGGCCCCGAGGGCTGTCGGGGTTTCCGGAGTGGCGGCCCGCGGAGCAGGTCGCCGAGCAGGCCGTCGTCGACGGGCTCCGTCGGGTGTTCGCGCTGCACGGCTTCGCCCCGCTTCGCACCCGGGCCGTAGAGCCGGTCGACGTGCTGCTGGGCAAGGGGGAGACGGACAAGGAGATCTACCTGCTGCGTCGGTTGCAGGCTGACCCCGACGCCGCCGACGCGGCCGGCGACAACCCCGAGAGCGCACTCGGGCTGCACTTCGACCTCACCGTCCCGCTCGCGCGCTACGTGCTGGAGAACGCCGGGCACCTGACCTTCCCCTACCGCCGCTACCAGATCCAGTCCGTCTGGCGGGGCGAGCGCCCGCAGGAAGGTCGCTACCGCGAGTTCGTCCAGGCCGACATCGACGTGATCGGCGACGGCGCCTTGGCGTTCCACCACGAGGTCGAGGTGGCGCTGGTCGCGGCCGAGGCGCTCTCGTCGCTGCCGATCCCGCCCATCCGCGTGCGGGTGAACAACCGCAAGGTGGCCGAGGGCTTCTACGCCGGTCTCGGCCTGGCCGACACCGCCGCGGTGCTGCGCGCCATGGACAAGGTCGACAAGATCGGCCCGGACGGCGTCACCACCGTGCTCACGGGACTGGGCGCCAGCGACGCCCAGGCGAGCGCGTGCCTGCGCTTCGCCGCCGTCCGCGGGACCCCGGGCGAGGGTTTCGGCGCCGTGGCCGCCGCCGTCGGCGACCTCGGCGTCACCCATCCACTGCTCGACGAGGGCATGGACGAGCTCGCCCGCGTCGTCGACGCCGCCCAGCGCAGCGTCCCGGGCGTGCTGGTGCCCGACCTGTCGATCGCCCGCGGCCTGGACTACTACACCGGCACCGTCTACGAGACGCACCTGGTCGGCCACGAGGGCCTCGGCTCGATCTGCTCCGGGGGCCGCTACGACGAGCTCGCCCGCGACGGCGACCGGGTGTTCCCGGGCGTCGGCATCTCCGTCGGGGTGACCCGCCTCGTCGGCGCCCTGCTCGGTCGCTCGCTGGTGACCACCACCCGATCGGTGCCGAGCGCGGTGCTCGTCGCGGTCACCGACGAGCAGCACCGCACCGACTCCGAGCACGTCGCGGCGACCCTGCGCCGCCGTGGCATCAGCACCGAGGTGTCACCGACGGCGGCCAAGTTCGGCAAGCAGATCCGCTACGCCGACCGCCGCGGCATCCCGTTCGTCTGGTTCCCCGGTACCGGCGCCTCGGTCGGCGAGGTCAAAGACATCCGGTCCGGCCACCAGCAGCCCGCCGACGCCGGCACGTGGACGCCGCCGCCCGCCGACCTCACCCCGTCCCTGGTCGGCACCGACCCCACCCGATCCTCTGAGGAGCACTCGTGATGCGCACCCACGGGGCCGGCACCCTGCGCCGGTCCGACGCCGACCAGTCGGTCACCCTCGCCGGCTGGGTGGCTCGCCGCCGCGACCACGGCGGCGTCGCCTTCGTCGACCTGCGCGACGCCAGCGGCCTGGTGCAGGTGGTCATCCGGGACGAGGCGGCGGCCGGCGGGCTGCGGCCGGAGTCGTGCGTGCAGATCACCGGTGCCGTGCAGGCACGTCCCGCGGGCAACGCGAACCCCGAGCTGCCCACCGGCGAGGTCGAGGTGGTCGCCGAGCAGGTCGACGTGCTCAGCACCGCGGCGCCGCTGCCGTTCCCCGTCGAGGAGAGCCACGCCGGTGCGGTGGGCGAGGAGATCCGCCTGCGCCACCGCTACCTCGACCTGCGCCGTTCCGGCCCGGCGCGGGCGCTGCGGATGCGCTCGGAGGTGAGCCGCATCGCTCGTGAGGTGCTGCACGGGGAGGGCTTCGTCGAGGTGGAGACCCCGACGCTCACGCGCTCCACCCCCGAGGGCGCCCGCGACTTCCTCGTCCCGGTCCGTCTGCAGCCCGGGCACTGGTACGCCCTGCCGCAGAGCCCTCAGCTGTTCAAGCAGCTGCTCATGGTGGCCGGGCTCGAGCGCTACTACCAGATCGCGCGCTGCTACCGCGACGAGGACTTTCGCGCCGACCGCCAGCCGGAGTTCACCCAGCTCGACGTCGAGATGTCGTTCGTGGAGGTCGAAGACATCATCGCGCTCACCGAGCGGCTGTTCACCGCGCTCTGGTCGGGCATCGCCGGGCACGACATCCCCACGCCGATCGGACGCATCACCTACGCCGACGCCATGGCGCGGTACGGCAGCGACAAGCCCGACCTGCGATTCGGGCTCGAGCTGGTCGAGATGACTCGGGTCTTCGCCGGCACCGAGTTCCGGGTGTTCCAGGCGCCCTACGTCGGCGCCGTGCGCATGCCCGGTGGCGCGTCGCAGACCCGCAAGCAGCTCGACGGCTGGCAGGACTGGGCGAAGGCGCGGGGTGCCCGCGGGCTTGCCTACCTGCTCGTTCAGCCCGACGGCTCGCACACCGGTCCGGTGGCCAAGAACCTGAGCGAGCAGGAGCGCACCGCCGCCGTGTCGGCCGCCGGGGCGGAGCCGGGGGACTGCCTGTTCTTCGCCGCCGGCGAGCCCGGTGCGGCCCAGTCGCTGCTGGGGGCCGCGCGACTGGAGATCGGTGCCCGCCTCGACCTTGTCGACCGTGCCGCCTGGTCGTTCGTCTGGGTGGTCGACGCCCCGATGTTCGAGTGGGACCACGACGCCGCCCGCTGGAACGCGGTGCACCACCCCTTCACCGCGCCCAACGCCGCCTGGTCCGATGCCTTCGTCGACGCACCGGGCGAGGCGCTGGCCGACGCCTACGACCTGGTGTGCAACGGAAACGAGCTGGGTGGCGGGTCGATCCGTATCCACCGGGCGCGGATGCAGGAGCAGGTGTTCGCCGTCCTCGGCATCGACGAGGCCGAGGCACGGGAGAAGTTCGGCTTTCTGCTCGACGCCTTCGCCTATGGCCCGCCGCCGCACGGCGGGATCGCGTTCGGCTGGGACCGCATCGCGATGCTGCTCGCCGGGGCGGACTCGCTGCGCGACGTCATCGCGTTCCCCAAGACCGGCGGTGGGTACGACCCGCTCACCGGCGCGCCGACGCCGATCACTGCAGCCCAGCGGGCCGAGGCCGGCATCGACGCGGTACCGGCCGACGCCGACGACGCGGTGCCGGGCAACGCTGCGCGCCACCACGTGATCGCCGACGAGCGGCGCAACTAGCGCCGGCAGGCGCGGGCCGTCAGGTCGGCTTCTCGTCCTCGGGGGCCGCGCGCCGGGAGCGTCGCCCGCGGTAGGTCGCCGACGTGCTGTACGCCTCCAGCACGGCGTCGAGGTCGATGTGGTCGGGCTCGTCGCCCGTACCGGCCGACCCCTCGTCCTTGCCGGCGGCCTCCGCCCTCACCTGGCCGGGGGACTCCGCCTCGCTGAGGCCGACGCGCTGGTGCAGGCGGCGAAGCGGACGCGGGGCCCACCAGTTCCACTCACCGAGAATGGTCATCGTCGCGGGCACGAGCAAGATCCTAACCAAGGTGGCGTCGATGAGAACAGCCACGGCGAGCGCGATGCCCGTCTGCTTGATCACCAGCAGGTCGCCCACGACGAACCCGGCGAACACCACGATGATCACCAAGGCCGCCGACGTGATGACGCGCCCGGTTCGTTGCAGCCCCGCCCGCACAGCCTCGTCGTTGTCGAGGCCGCTGTCGTGGAACTCCTTGATGCGGGAGAGCAGGAACACCTCGTAGTCCATCGACAACCCGAAGGCGAAGGCGAAGACGAGGATCGGGATCACAGCCTCGATGCCGCCGACCGAGGTGTAGCCGAGCAGGCCCTCGAAGCGCCCGTCCTGAAAGATCAGTACCAGCACGCCGAAGGTCGCGCCCAGCGACAGGACGATCATGATCAAGGCCTTGACGGGGATCAGCACCGACCCGGTGAGCAGGAACAGCAGCACGAACGTGGCCACCGCGAGCCACGCGAGGGCGAGGGGCGCCTGCGCGGCGATGGTGGCCACGAAGTCGACGAGCGCGGCGGCACGACCGGTGACCCACGTCTCGAACTCGGCCGGGTCGCCCCGGATGCCGTCGACGACCGCCCGCGCCTCGCTGCCCTGGGCGTCACCGACGGTGAACACGTCGAGCACGACGACCTCGCCCTGCTCGCGGGCCGGTGCCACCGCTTGGACACCGTCGATGTCGGCGACTCGGGCGCCGTAGGCATCCATCTCGCCGATCGACGCGCTCGACACGACCCGCACCTGGGGGGAGGACACCGCAGGGAAGCGAGACTGCACCTGCTCGACTGTCACCCGCTGCTCGGCGTCGGCGGGCAGCAGCTCGACACCGGAGCTGACGAGAACCATCCGCAGCGACGGCAGCGCGAGCAGCACCAGCAGCGCCGTCACCGCTCCGGCCACCAGCCAGGGCTGGCGCTGCACGCCGCGGGCGAGCCGGCTGAAGAAGCCCTCAGCCGGCGGCGCGTCGCCGAACGTGTGCGCGAGGCGGCCGACGACCGGAAGTCGGGACAGCAGCCCGCGCTGCGACACCCATCGGGTCAGCAACGACAGCAGTGCCGGCACGAGCGTGAGCGCGACCAGCAGAGCCACGAGCACCACGCTCAGCGCTGCCAGGCCCACCGCGCGGATGATGTCGACGTCGAACACCACCAGCGCCGAGACCGCGATGGCCACCGTGAGAGCCGAGAACAGGACGGTGCGCCCCGCGGTGGCCATCGTCGTGGCCATCGCCTCGGCGCGGGCATCGGCGTCCGGGATGTCGGTGAGGTGGTGGTCGACCCCCACCTCCTCCCGGTAGCGGCTGACGACGAGCAGCGAGTAGTCGATGCACAGCCCGAGACCCAGGACGGTGACGACGTTGACGACCGAGGCGTCCAGGTCGAGAACGTAGGAGAAGAGCAACAGGCTGCCCAGGCCGCCGGCGATGGACGCGATGGCGCCGGCGATCGGTACCGAGGCCGCGGCGAAGCCACCGAAGATCACGATCATGATCAGCAGGCTCAGGGGCAGGGCCACGGCCTCGCCCGTGCGCAGGTCGGTCTCGACCTGTCCGGTGATGCTCTCCACCAGCAGTGACACGCCGGTGACCGACCCGGTCGAGCCTGCGACGGCGTCGTCCACGGCGGCGAGGCGCTCGACGACCGCCGCCGCGGCCTCGTCCTGGGCGACCTCGTCCAGGCCCTTCTCCAAAGAGACCGACACCAGCACCGCGGTGCCGTCGGTGGAGATGAAGGCCTCGCCGCCCACCGTCGGGTCGGCGACGGTGGCGACGCCGTCGATGGCGCTCAGGTCG
This sequence comes from uncultured Actinomycetota bacterium, assembly GCA_963714455.1. GTDB lineage: Bacteria > Actinomycetota > Actinomycetes > Jiangellales > Jiangellaceae > CAVQGZ01. Next base: position 171,553 of record CAVQON010000019.1, on the reverse strand, counting down.
ACGCCGGCGACGAGCAGCTCCGCGGTCACCTCGGCGGAGGCGGGGTCGACGTCGTCGAGCAGCAGCTGGTAGGTCGGGCCGGTGTCGGCGTTGTCGGCGAGCAGGTCGCGACCCGTCGTCGACTCGCCGGGAAACTCCAGGTCGCCGCTGGTGACCCGGTCGAACAGCGAGTCGCCGAGCAGCCCACCGACGGCAGCCCCGTAGCCCACCGCGACCACGACGACCCAGATGGCCAACACGATCGGCGCACGCCGCGAGACGAGGCGTCCGAGTGCCCTCACGGAGCGCCAGTCTGCCCGACGAGACCGCCGCCGAGGACGCCTACCCTCGGTGGGTGTGACCGACACCTTGTTCGAGGAGTCGCCGGACGCCGTGCCACCGCCCGCCACCCCGCGTCCCTTGGCGGCGCGACTACGTCCGACCAGCGTGGCCGACCTCGTCGGGCAGTCGCACCTGACGGCACCGGACGGGCCGCTCGCCGGCCTGCTGACGGCCGGGTCGGGAACGTCGGTGGTGCTCTACGGCCCGCCCGGTACCGGCAAGACCACCCTGGCCATGCTGCTCGGGCAGAGCACGGCGGCGCACTTCGTCGAGCTCTCGGCGGTCAACGCCGGTGTGGCGCAGGTGCGCAGCGCCATCACCGAGGCGCGCGAACGGCTGCGGCGCCACGCCACGCCCACGCTGCTGTTCATCGACGAGGTGCACCGGTTCTCCAAGACGCAGCAGGACGCGCTGCTGCCGGCGGTGGAGAACGGTTGGGTCACCCTGGTCGCCGCGACCACCGAGAACCCGTCGTTCAGCCTCGTCTCGCCCCTGCTGTCCCGGTCGCTCGTGCTCGAGCTCGAGCTACTGGGCGACGCCGACCTGCAGGTGCTTCTCGACCGGGCACTCACGCGGCCCGAGGGTCTCGACGGACGCGTCAGCCTGGACGACGAGGCGGCCGACCACCTGCGCCGCCTCGCGGCCGGGGACGGTCGTCGCCTGCTCACGCTGCTGGACGCCGCCGCCGCGACCCTGCCCGACGGCAGCGGGACGGTATCGGTCGAGCGCGTCGAGCAGGTCGCCCAACGCGTCGCCCTGCGCTACGACCGGGCGGGCGACCAGCACTACGACGTGGCGAGCGCCTTGATCAAGTCGATCCGCGGCAGCGACGTCGATGCCGCGCTGCACTACCTGGCCCGCATGGCCGAGGCGGGGGAGGACCCGCGCTTCATCGCCCGCCGCCTGGTGATCTCCGCCGCGGAGGACGTCGGGCTGGCCGACCCGCAGGCGCTGCCGCTCACCGTGGCCGCGGCGCAGGCAGTGGCCCTGATCGGCTGGCCCGAGGCACGCATCGTGCTCGCCGAGGCCGTTGTCGCACTGGCACTCGCGCCGAAGAGCAACGCCGTCTACCTCGCCGTCGACGCAGCAATCCGCGACGTGCGCGCCACGGGCGGTGGACGCGTCCCCGCGTACCTGCGCACGGATGCGTACGAGTACCCGCACGACGACCCGCGCGGCGTGGCGAGCCAGCAGTACCTGCCCGACGAGCTGCGCGACGCTCGCTACTACCAGCCCGGCACCCGGGGCGCCGAAGCGGCGCTTGCGCAACGCTGGGAGAATCTGCGCGCCATCATCCGCAGCACCGACACCGAAGGCGGCCGATAGACCGTGGACTCCGCACAGATCAGGCAACGCTTTCTGGACTTCTTCGCCACCCGGGAGCACACGGTCGTCCCGTCGGCCTCGCTGATCCTCGACGACCCGACCCTGCTGTTCGTCAACGCGGGCATGGTCCCGTTCAAGCCGTTCTTCCTCGGCCAGGAGACGCCGCCGTACCGGCGCGCGACCAGCGTGCAGAAGGTCGTGCGCACCAACGACATCGACGAGGTCGGGCGTACCACCCGGCACGCGTCGTTCTTCCAGATGGCCGGCAACTTCTCGTTCGGCGACTACTTCAAGGAGCGCGCGATCCCGCTGGCGTGGGAGCTGCTCACCTCGTCGGTCGCCGATGGCGGCTACGGCTTCGACCCCGAGCGCATCTGGGCCACCGTCTACCTCGACGACGACGAGGCCGCCCGCATCTGGCACGAGGTCGTCGGCCTGCCGACCGAACGCATCCAGCGCCGTGGGATGGCCGACAACTACTGGTCGATGGGCGTGCCCGGCCCGTGCGGACCCTGCTCGGAGATCTACTACGACCGCGGGCCGGAGTACGGGCCCGACGGCGGCCCCATCGTCGACGAGGACCGCTTTCTCGAGGTGTGGAACCTCGTGTTCATGCAGTCCGAGCGCGCCGGCGGGCCGGCGAAGGAGGGCTTCGAGATCCTCGGTGACCTTCCGGCGCAGAACATCGACACCGGCATGGGCCTGGAGCGCATGGCTGCCCTGCTGCAGGGCGTGGACAACATCTACGAGATCGACACCAGCCGCCTCGTGCTCGACCGGGCCACCGACCTGTCGGGCCACGCCTACGGCGACGACCAGACGAGCGACGTCGCCCTGCGCGTGGTGACCGACCACACCCGCACCGCCGTGATGCTCATCAGCGACGGCGTCACCCCGGGAAACGAGGGCCGCGGCTACGTGCTGCGCCGGATGATGCGCCGCGTCGTCCGCTCGATGCGGCTGCTGGGCTCCACCGAGCCCACGCTGCGGGACCTGGCCGCCACCACCATCGACGCCATGGCGCCGCAGTACCCGGAGCTTGCCTCGGAGCGGGCGCGCATCCTGGCCGTCGCCGAGGAGGAGGAGGCCGCCTTCGCCAGCACGCTGCGGGCCGGCACGCACATCTTCGACGTCGCGGCCGACGACGCGAAGGCGCGGGGACGCGCGAGCCTCGGCGGGGACACCGCGTTCAAGCTGCACGACACGTTCGGCTTCCCGATCGACCTGACGCTGGAGATGGCCGCCGAGGCAGGTCTGGCCGTCGACACCGACGAGTTCACCCGGCTCATGACCCAGCAGCGTGAGCGGGCCAAGGCCGACGCGCGTGCCAAGAAGCAGGGCCACGCCGACACGTCGGTGTACCGCGAGGTCGCCGACTCCCTCGGCACGCGGGTGACGTTCACGGGGTACGACTCCGTGCTGGACGAGGCGAGCGTGCGGGGGCTTGTGCGCGCCGGTGCGGCCGTTGCGGCAGCGCACGAGGGAGACGAGGTCGAGGTCGTGCTCGACCGCACACCCTTCTACGCCGAGGCCGGGGGCCAGCTCGCCGACCGCGGCCAGATCAGGCTGGAGTCCGGCGCGGTCATCGAGGTCGAGGACGTCCAGGCGCCCATCGGCGGCCTCGTCGTGCACCGCGCCCGCGTGCTCGCCGGCGAGGTCGAGCTGGGCGCGCCGGCCGTCGCCGCTGTGGACGTGGAACGGCGCATGGCGATCTCACGCGCCCACACCGCGACGCACATGCTGCACAAGGCCTTTCGCGAGGCGCTCGGCGACACCGCGGCCCAGGCCGGGTCGGAGAATGCTCCTGGTCGGCTGAGGTTCGACTTCAGCGCCTCCGGGCCGGTGCCGCCGGTGGTGCTGACCGACGTCCAGGACCGGGTCAACGCGCTCGTCGAGGCCGACCTCGGGGTGCGCGCCGACGTGATGAGCATCGACGCAGCCCGCCAGACCGGTGCGATGGCCCTGTTCGGGGAGAAGTACGGCGACGAGGTGCGCGTGATCTCCGTCGGGGACTGGGCCCGCGAGCTGTGCGGTGGCACCCACGCCCAGCGCTCGGGCCAGCTCGGCCTGGTGACAGTGCTCAGCGAGGCGTCGATCGGTCAGGGTGTGCGCCGCGTCGAGGCGCTCGTCGGCCTCGACGCGTTCCGCTTCATGGCCCGCGAGCACGCGCTCGTCTCGCAGCTCACCGAGGCGCTCAAGGTGCGCTCCGACGAGCTGCCCGACCGGGTGGCGAGCATGGTCGAGCGGCTCAAGGCCGCCGAGCGTGAGCTGGAGCGTCTGCGCGCCGGGCAGGTGCTGGCGGCCGCCTCGGGAGTCGCGGCGTCGGCCGTCGACGAAGGTCCGGCACTGGTCGCCACCTACCGGGTGCCCGACGGCACGCAGGCCGACGACCTGCGCCGCCTCGCCCAGGACGTGATCTCCCGGATGCCCGACGATCGCGCCGGCGTGGTGGCCGTGGCAGGGGTTTCCAACGACCGGCCCAGCGCCGTCCTCGCAGTCAACGCTCCCGGTCGCGCGCTCGGGCTCAGCGCCCGTGACCTCGTCCGCGTCGTCGCCGGACGTCTCGGCGGTGGTGGCGGCGGCAAGGACGACATCGCTCAGGGTGGCGGCACCGACGTCACCGCCGTGGACGCCGCGCTGGCGTCGGTGCCTGAGGTGGTGCGCTCGGCCGCGGCCACCGCGTGACCGGCGTGGACGAGGCCGGCGAGGCGCTGCTCGGGCCGCTGCTCGGCATCGACGTCGGGTCGGTGCGCATCGGCGTCGCGCTGTGCGACCCGGCGGCAACCGTGGCCGTGCCGCTGGAGACGGTGCGCCGAGGTCGGGGCGATCTGGACCGCATCGCCGACCTTGCTGCTCAGCGTGGCGTTTCTGGGTTCGTCGTCGGGTTGCCCGTTACTCTGGCTGGCCAGGAGGGGCCGGCGGCCCAGGGCAGTCGTGCGTTCGCGACCGACCTGGCTCGACGCGTCGCTCCTGCACCGGTGCGACTCGTGGACGAGAGGTTGACGACCGCGGGTGCGTCGCGGGGCCTGCGGGCGGCTGGCGTCAGCGGTCGGCAGGCCCGGCACGTGGTGGACCAGGTAGCCGCGACGGCGATCCTGCAGGGGGCGCTCGACATGCAGCGAACCACCGGGAGACCGGCCGGTGAGCTTGTGCCAGCGCCCTCGTGGCGTACCGCGGCGGACGCCGGGACCGACGACCCCGACGAGACGAGGACTCCATGAGCCAGTTCGGGCTGATCCCGGACGCCGAGGACGAGGCGATCGAGACCGGTGCCCCCGCCAAGCGCACGCGTCCACGGCGCAAGCACAGCGGGTGGCTCGCGGTGATCATCTCGCTCGCGGTGATCGGTGGCGTGGTCGCCGGCGTCGTCATCGTCGGGCAGAGCCTGCTCACCCGGGCAGGCGACTTTCTCTCCGCCGGCCCGGAGGACTACCCGGGCCCGGGAACCGAGCAGACCGTGCCCGTCGTGGTGGCCGACGGCGATGCCGCGAGCGACATCGGCCTGACGCTCGCCGCTGCGGGCGTCGTGGCCAGCGCCGAGGCCTTCGTCGACGCGGCGGCCCGCGACGCGGCGTCCACCGGGATCCAGCCCGGCACGTACGCGCTGCCGCAGCAGCTTCCCGCCGTCGACGCGTTGGCCTTCTTGGTCGACCCGACCAACCGGATCGTCGACGGCGTGCTGGTGCGCGAGGGGCTGCGGGTCGAGCAGACGCTGAACGCGTTCGAGGAGCAGGCCGGCATGTCGGCCGCGAAGCTGCGCAAGGCCGCGAACAGCCCCAAGAGGATCGGCCTGCCGGCCGCCGCGAACGGCGACGCCGAAGGGTTCCTGTTCCCGGCCACCTACGAGGTCGGGCCGTCGACCACCGAGGTGCAGGCACTCCGCCAGATGACGGAGAAGTACGGCGACGTCATCGAGAGCCTCGACCTGGCCGCCAAGGCCGACGACCTCGGCTACACCGAGCGCGAGATCATCACCATCGCCTCGATCATCCAGGCCGAGGCCCGGCTGCCCGAGGACTTCCCGAAGGTCGCGCGGGTCATCTACAACCGCCTCGACGACGGCGAGATCCTCGCCATGGACTCCACGGTGGCCTTCGCCAACGACGTCTTCACGGTGTTCACCACCGACGAGCAGCGCGCGATCGACTCCCCGTACAACACCTACAAGGTCGCCGGCCTGCCGCCGGGGCCGATCAACTCCCCGGGAGCCGACGCCATCGAGGCAGCGCTCAACCCCGACGACGGCACGTACCAGTACTTCGTCACCGTCAACCTCGACACCGGCGAGATGAAGTACGCCGACACGCTGGCCGAGCATGAGCGCAACGTCGCCGAGGCACAGGCCAACGGCTTCGGACGGGAGGACGGCTGACCGACACGCCACTGGGGGCGGCGCCGCGCCGGTGCGCGGTGCTGGGCTCACCGATCGCCCACTCGCTCAGCCCGACCCTGCACCGGGCCGCGTACGCCCACCTCGGGCTGGGCTGGACGTACGAGGCCGTCGAGGTGCGCGAGCACGAGCTGGCGGGCTTCGTCGGCTCACGCGACCACACCTGGCGAGGCCTCTCGCTCACCATGCCGCTCAAGCGGGCCGCCGTGCAGGTCGCCACGAGCACCGTCGACCCGGTCGGCGTGACCGGCGTCGCCAACACGCTGATCCTCGCGGGTGACCAGCGCGTGGCCTACAACACCGACGTGCCGGGCATGGCGGCGGCGCTCGCCGAGGCCGGCATCGTCGCAGCCGGTACCGCGACCGTGCTGGGCGGTGGTTCCACCGCCGCAGCGGCGGTGGCCGCGCTGGCCCCGGTGACCGACGCCGTCGTCGTGGTGGTGCGCTCGGTGCGGCGAGCCGGTGCCGTTCAGGCGGTCGCCGACCGGGTCGGGGTACGGCTCACGTTGGTCGACTGGTCTGCGGCCGGTGCGCACATGCGCGCGCCGGTGGTGGTGTCGACGACGCCGGCAGGCGCATCGGACAGCCTGGTCGGCGACGTGCCGCAGAACCCCGGGCTGCTCTTCGACGTCGTGTACGACCCGTGGCCCACCCCGCTGGCGGCTGGCTGGGCCAGGGCCGGCGGCCGCGTGCTGGGCGGTCTCGACCTGCTCGTGCACCAGGCCGTGGGCCAGGTCGCGCTGATGACCGGCCGAACCGTCCCGGTCGAGGTGCTGCGCGCCTCGGTGCGGCGCACGTGACACCGCTCGGCTGGGCGCTGCTCACCGCCGCGCTGAGTGCGCCGGCCGCCCTGGCGCTGCCACGGATGATCGCCGCGCTGCCCGAGCGGGATCCCGACGACGAGACGACCTACGCCGCGATCGCGTCCGCCCGGGGCCTGGCGCCGGGTCTGGCCGGTGTCGCCGGAGTCGTCGGGTTCGCGCTGGGCTGGGCTCGGGCGGGCCAGCCCGACCTCCCCGCGTTCGCTGTGCTCGGCGTGCTGGGTGTCGGCATGGGCTATGTCGACCTGCGCCGTCATCTGCTGCCCGACCGCTTCACGGTGCCCGCGCTGGGCGCCGGGGCTGTGCTGCTCGCCGCGGCGGCTCTGGTGTCCGGCGGTGGAGCGGAGTACGGGCGCGCGTGGGCGTGCGCGGGGGCGCTTCTGGCGTTCTACCTGGTGCTGGTGCTCATCTACCCGGCCGGGCTCGGCCTCGGCGATGTCAAGCTGGCTGCCGCGCTGGGGCTGCACCTGGGGTGGCTGAGCTGGGGTGCACCGATCGTGGGGACGTTCGCCGGGTTCGTCGTCGGGGCGCTCGTCAGCATCGTCCTGCTGGTGACGGGGCGGGCGAATCGCCGCACCGCGGTGCCCTTCGGCCCGTCCATGCTGGTGGGCGCCCTGGTCGCGGTGCTGTGGGCGGAGCCGATCACCGCGTGGTACCTACGTTGATCACCATGGGAAGATGGCGCCCGTGTTGCGCTGGCTGACTGCAGGGGAGTCGCACGGGCCTGCCTTGACGGCGATCCTCGAGGGTCTGCCGGCCGGCGTGCCGGTCACGACCGACGACCTGGCGGACTCGCTGGCTCGGCGACGCCTCGGTCATGGCCGCGGCGCACGCATGAAGTTCGAGAAGGACGAGGTGGCCCTCGTCGGCGGGGTGCGTCACGGCGCCACCATGGGCGGACCGGTGGCGATCAGCATCGCCAACACCGAGTGGCCCAAGTGGGACGTGGTGATGGCGCCCGACCCCGTCGACCCCGACGCGCTCGCCGGCCTGGCCCGCAACGCGCCCCTCACCCGGCCACGACCGGGCCACGCCGACCTCGCCGGCATGCAGAAGTACGGCCTGGACGACGCCCGTCCGGTGCTGGAACGGGCCAGTGCGCGCGAGACGGCAGCACGGGTCGCCCTCGGCCGGGTGGCGGCCAACTTCTTGCGGGCGTCCACCGGCATCCGGCTGGTGGCGCACACCGTCGAGATCGGGGGAGAGGCCGCGCCGCCCGGCGTGCTGCCCGGCCCGGACGACGTGGACGCCCTCGACGCCGACGACGTGCGCTGCTGGGACGGCCCGGCCAGCGCGGCCATGGTGGCCGCCATCGACGCGTGCCGCCGCGACGGCGACACCCTCGGTGGCGTCGTGGAGGTGCTCGCCTACGGGGTGCCCCCGGGCCTCGGCAGCCACGTGCACGCCGACCGCCGGCTGGATGCGAAGCTTGCCGCCGCGCTCATGGGCATCCAGGCGATCAAGGGGGTCGAGGTCGGCGACGGCTTCGAGCTGGCCCGGCTGCGCGGCTCGGCCGCCCACGACGAGATGGAGCGTGACACGAGCGCGGAGGGGCTCACCGTGCGACGGCGCACCGGGCGAAGCGGCGGGACCGAAGGGGGCATGTCCACCGGTGAGCTGCTGCGCGTGCGGGCGGCGATGAAGCCGATCAGCACCGTGCCGCGGGCGCTGGCCACGGTCGACGTAGCCACCGGGGACGCCGCCGTCGCGATCAACCAGCGCTCGGACGTCTGCGCGGTACCTGCGTCCGGCGTCGTGGCCGAGGCGATGGTGGCACTCGTGCTCGCCGATGCGGTGCTGGAGAAGTTCGGGGGCGACAACGTGGCCGAGACCGCCGCGAACCACAGGCGATACCTCGAGGCTCTGCCGGTGCGCACCGGATGAGCAGCGCACCGGCTCGACCGCTCGTGGTGCTGGTCGGCCCGCCCGGCGCCGGCAAGTCGTCCGTCGGCCAGGCCGTCGCTCGCACGACCGGGGTCGGGTTTCGCGACACCGACGACGACGTGGCCCGCGCGCTGGGCAAGTCGATCTCGGAGGTCTTCGTCGACGACGGTGAGGCCGCGTTTCGCGCCGCCGAGCGCGAGGCGGTCGCACGTGCCCTCGCCGAGCATGTCGGTGTGCTCGCCCTCGGGGGCGGCGCGGTGACCGACGAGGCGACCCGAGGCAGGCTCAGCGAGCACACCGTCGTCTTTCTCGACGTGTCGCTCACCGACGCGGTCGCGCGGGTCGGGCTGGCCCGGGACCGCCCGCTGCTGCTCGGCAGCCCCCGCTCCCAGCTCAAGCAGCTGATGGACGCCCGCCGCCCTCTCTACGAGCAGGTGGCGAGCATCGTGGTCGACACCAGCGGTGCCTCGGTGGACGAGGTTGCCGAGCGGGTGCTGACCGGCATCGGCGAGGCCCGCGGCGAGGCCGGTTCATGAGCGAGCTGGCACGCATCACGGTCGACGGAGCGACGCCCTACGACGTCGTGATCGGCGAAGGCCTCGGCCACCTGCTGCCGAGCATCATCGGTACCCCGCCGCGGCAGGTCGCCGTGATCCATCCACGCGCCCTGCGCGCCACCGGCGAGCAGGTGCGGGCCGACCTGGCGACCGCCGGGTTCGAGGCGCACGCGATCGAGGTACCCGACGCCGAGGAGGCCAAGAAGGTCGCCGTCGCGGAGTTCGTCTGGTCGGTGCTGGGGCGCTGCAACTTCACCCGCTCCGACGTCGTCGTCGGCGTCGGGGGCGGGGCGGTCACCGACCTGGCCGGATTCGTCGCCGCGACATGGCTGCGCGGCGTGCGGCTGGTGCTCGTGCCCACGACGCTGCTGGGCATGGTCGACGCCGCCGTGGGCGGCAAGACGGCGGTCAACATCGCCGAGGGCAAGAACCTCGTCGGTGCCTTCCACCCCCCGGCCGGCGTGCTCTGCGACATGGCGACGTTGCAGACCTTGCCCGCGGCGGAGTACGTCACCGGGCTCGCCGAGGTGGTGAAGGCCGGTTTCATCGCCGACCCACAGATCCTGGCGCTGATCGAGGACGACCCGCACCGCGCCGCCGCCTACGACGCCGACCTGTCGCCCGAGCTTGTCGCGCGTGCGGTCCAGGTCAAGGCGGACGTGGTGGCGGCCGACCTCACCGAGTCGGCGACGTCCGGAGTCAGCCGCGAGGTGCTCAACTACGGCCACACGCTGGGGCATGCGATCGAGCGGGTGGAGTCCTACACCTGGCGCCACGGCGCGGCCATCTCCATCGGCATGGTGTTCGTCGCCGAGCTGGCCCGGCTGGCCGGACGTCTCGACGACGACACGGCCGCCCGGCACCGCGCCGTGCTGGAGTCGTTGGGGCTGCCCACCCGCTACCGCGCCGCGGCGTGGCCCTCCCTGCTCGACGCCATGCGGGTGGACAAGAAGGCCCGCGGCGACCGGTTGCGGTTCGTGGTCCTCGACGGCCTCGCCCGGCCGGCGATCCTCGAGGCACCCGACCCGGGCCTGCTGGTGGCCGCCTACAGCGAGGTCGCGGACGAGGAGGAGTCATGACGCGCGTGCTCGTGCTCAACGGCCCGAACCTGGCCCGGCTCGGGTCACGCGAGCCCGACGTCTACGGCTCGGCGAGCCACGAAGACCTCGTCGCGCTGTGCGAGCAGGCGGGGGCACAGCTCGCGCTGGAGGTCGAGGTGCGTCAGAGCGACGACGAAGCCGAGCTCGTGGGCTGGCTGCACGAGGCCGCCGACACGACCACGCCGGTGGTGCTCAACCCGGCCGCGTTCACGCACTACTCCTACGCGCTGCGCGACGCATGCGCGCAGCGCACGGCCCCGCTCGTCGAGGTGCACCTGAGCAACCCCGCAGCCCGGGAGACCTTTCGGCACACCAGCGTGATCGGCGGTGTCGCGACGGGCACGATCGCCGGGTTCGGCGTGGAGTCCTACCGGCTCGCGCTGGCGGTCATTGCGACGCTGGTGGCACCTGGCTGAGGAAGTCGCGCATGATCGGCCCGGCGGTGGCCGAGCCCGACTCGGCGTCCTCGACGAACACCGCCACTGCCAGGTCGCCCTGCACCGCCACCATCCAGCCGTGCGTCCCGGGCGGCACCGACGTCCCGTACTCGGCTGTGCCGGTCTTCGCACCCACGGGCGCGCCGGGGACGTCGGCCAGCACCTCGGCCGTCCCGTCCGTGACGGCCGTGCGCATCATCGACGCCAGGGCCTCGGACTCCTGCTGCCCGACCGACCCGGCGCCGGTCGGGGTGGCCGTGGCTCTGCCGTCGGAGTCGAGCAGCACCGGAAGGACTGGGCCTGCCTCGACGGATGCTGCCATCGTGGCTGCCGACAGCGGGGACAGCAGCACCGTTCCCTGGCCGATCAGCGAGGCTGCCTGCTCCACCTCGTTGCGTGGCTCGCCCACCGTCCCGAGGTAGGCGTCGAACCCGACGTCCTCGGTGCCGCCGATCCCCAGGGAGGCTGCTGCACCGGCGAGCGCCTCGTCGCTGACAAGGTCGTTCTGCGACAGGAACGCTGTGTTGCACGACTCAGCGAAAGCCCGGCGCAGCGTGATGTCGCCGAGAGCATCCGCCGGGTAGTCGGAGTAGTTGCCGAAGGCCGTGCCGTCCACGTCGAGGGAGTCGGTGCACGGCAGCTCGCTGGTCGGCGTGAGGCCGGCCCGCAGCAAGGCCAACGAGGTGGCGATCTTGAAGACCGAGCCGGGTGCGTACTGGCCGAGGGTCGCGGTGGAGTACCCGTTTCCGCCCGGCCCGGACGCGACGGCGAGCAGCTCGCCTGTGCTGGGCCGCAATGCGACCAGCGCGCTCGGGGGAGCGACGTCGGCGAGCAGGTCGTCGGCGAGCTGCTGGGTGTCGCGATCGAGCGTGACCACCAGCGGCGCGCCGGCAGCCGGCTCGGTGCGGTGCAGCGGCTCGCTGGTGCCGTCCTCGGTCGTGGCCACGACGGTCACGCCGGGCGTGCCGCGCAGCTGGGTGTCGTAGCGCAGCTGAAGACCGGACAGACCCACGACGTCACCTGGTGCGATCGCCCCGGCCGAGTCGGCGACGATCTCGGCGGTCGCCTCGCCGACCACCCCGAGCAGCGGACGGGCGAACTCGCGCGTGGGCGCCAGGGGCAGCTCGGTGCTGATCAGCCGCCCGCCGGGGATCGACTCGACGACGCTTCGCAGCGCCTCGGCCTCGCGCCGGCGCAGCACGATCGCCTCGACGAAGGCCTCCGGACCGGCCTGCTCGACCGTTGCGACGTAGCCCGGCGGGTCGACGCCGACGGCGCGGGCCAGCTCACGAGCCGACGAACGCAGGTCGGGCTCGGCGACGCGCACCTTGTCGATGCCGATGCGCTCGACCGGGCGCGCCGTGACGAGCGGCTCTGCGCCGGCACCGACGACATCCGCGCGGGCCGGCTGGGTGCGGTCGCTGCGCAGAGCGGAGCCGTCGGTGAGCGCGGGGTGCACGACGGTGGGCGACCAGACGACCTGCCACGGCATCTGGGCGTCCTGGTCGGCCTGCACCAGGCGCACCTCGGTGGCGTAGGTCCAGCTCTGGGTCTGCGGCCCGGCGCCGTCGAGGTCCCAGTCGTAGGCCAGCGTCGCGGTGGCCGTTCGAGCCCCGTCGCCCGACTCGCTGCTCGGCTCCTCGCCGGGCTCGTCGATGCTCGCCTGCGTGGCGGTCACCGTGAGCAGCGCCGGGGACATGCCGGCGGTGATGTCGGTGAGCTGCGCCTGCACATCGGTGGCCGCCTGCCCGGCGAACCACACGTCGGCGACGTCGTTCTCGGCGATCCCGTCGGCGAGGGCCTGGGCATCGGGCAACGGGTCGGGTGGGCCGGCGGTGCAGGCGCTGAGGCCGCCCACTGCGACGACAGCGACCGAAGCGACCGCGAGCGAGCGCAGGTGACGATGTCGGACCCCCATCACTACGACAGACTAGCGACGTGAGCGAACCCCACCTCGACCGCCGCCGCCAGCTGGCCGCCGTGCTCCTCGACCGAGGAGTGGACGCCGCCCTCGTGACGCTGGGCGTCAACGTGACCTACTTGACCGGGTTGTCGAGCAGCAACGCCGCGTGCCTGGTGCTCGCCGACGAGACGACCCTGCTGGCCACCGACGACCGGTACGCCGAGGCGGCTGCCGCCATGTGCCCAGACGTCGAGGTGCTCACCGACCGGCAGGTCGTCACGGCGCTGGCCCACCGGGCAGCGGCTCGCGGGGGCACGGTGGGTATCGAGCGCCACCACCTGACCCTGGCCGAGGGTGACGCGTTGACAGCCGCCCTCGACGGGCGGATGCAGGTGGTCGACCTCGAACAGGCGGTCGAGCAGCTGCGCGCGGTCAAGGAAGAGGCTGAGGTCGACCTCGTCGCCCAGGCGTGCGCCCTGTCGGTGGCCGCGCTGAGCGAGGTGCTGGCCGGGGAGTTCGTGGGCCGCACCGAGCGAGCGCTGGCCCGCGACCTCGAGGCGCGCATGCTGATGCTGGGCGCCGACGGCCTGGCGTTCGACACCATCGTCGCGTCCGGGCCGAACGGGTCGGTGCCCCACCACAGCCCGACCGACCGGGTGATCGGTGCCGGCGACCTGGTGACGATCGACTTCGGGGCGATGGTGGGCGGCTACCACGCCGACTGCACGCGCACCGTCCTCGTGGCTGGGCCGGGGACGGGGTGGCAGCACGAGATCTACGACCTCGTCCGTGACGCCCAGCGGGCCGGCGTCGCGGCACTCGCCCCGGGGGAGCCGGTGGCCGCCGTCGACGCCGCGGCTCGCAGTCGGATCGCCGACGCCGGCTACGGCGAGTTCTTCGTCCACGGGCTCGGCCACGGGGTGGGCTTGCAGATCCACGAGCCGCCGTGGCTCATGGGTGGGGCGTCGCAGGCCGGTACACTTCCGAGCCGGACCACGGTCACCGTGGAGCCAGGGATCTACATCCCGGGCAAGGGTGGGGTCCGCATCGAGGACACCACGGACGTCGGCCCCGCCGGAGTGCGCGTGCTCACCGACCTGACCACCGACCTTCTCGTAGTCCACACCTGAGGAAGCCATGGCGACGACGAACGACCTGAAGAACGGCATCGTGCTCAACATCGACGGCGGGCTCTGGACCGTGATCGAGTTCCAGCACGTCAAGCCCGGCAAGGGTGGCGCCTTCGTGCGCACGAAGCTCAAGAACGTCCTCACCGGCAAGGTCGTCGACAAGACCTTCAACGCCGGGGTGAAGGTCGAGACCGCCACGGTCGACAAGCGGACGATGCAGTACCTGTACCGCGACGCCGACGACTTCGTCTTCATGGACATGCAGTCGTTCGACCAGATCCACGTGCCGGCCGCCACGGTGGGCGACGCCGCGAACTTCATGCTGGAGAACCAGGAGGGCGTGGTCGGCCTGCACGAGGGCGCCCCGCTGTTCGTGGAGCTGCCCGCATCGGTGACGCTGACGATCGAGTACACCGAGCCCGGCCTGCAGGGCGATCGCTCGACCGGCGGCACCAAGCCCGCGACGCTGGAGACCGGGTACACCGTGGCGGTACCGCTGTTCATCACGACCGGGGAGACCATCCGCGTCGACACCCGTGACGGCTCGTACCTCGGTCGCGCCTGACGTGGGCTCTGACCTGCCGACGTGAGCGCCCGGACCAAGGCACGCAAGCGCGCCCTCGACGTGCTGTTCGAGTGCGAGGCCCGCGGTCTGCCGCTGGGGCACACGTTGGACCAGCGGCGAGCCGCGGCGGCTGTCGACCCTCGTGAGCCGGCGGTCACCCCGTTCACCAACGACCTCGTCGTCGGCGTGGCTGAGCACCAATCCGAGATAGACGGCGTCTTGCGCACCCTGTCGCGTGACTGGGACCTCGACCGCATGCCCGCCGTCGACCGCAACCTGCTGCGTATCGGTGTCTTCGAGATCCTCTGGCGCGACGACATCCCGGACGAGGTGGTGGTGAGCGAGGCCGTCGGACTGGCCACCGACCTGTCCACCGATGAGTCGCCCACCTTCGTGAACGGTCTGCTGGGCCGGCTGGCGCGGGAGAAGCACACGTTTCGGCCCCCCGGTCAGAACGGCGCCGGGTCGGCCCCGGGTGGCGACGGCGGCGGGTCGGTCGAGCCGGTGGACGGTGCCGTCGGTACTGCCGGCGCGCCCGGCGAGCGTGGCGTGGCGTCGCCGGAGTAGTCGTGCGGCGTGGTCACCAGAGCCCGCCCGGCGGGCGTGCTCCAGGTGAGGACGCCCGACTCGTCCACGCGCACCGACCAGCCCGGCGCGTGGGTCTTCAGGCGGTGGTGGCGTCGGCACAGGCAGCATGTGTTGGCCAGCGAGGTCGCACCGTCCGGGTAGGGCACCACGTGGTCGCAGTCGCACCGGACGGCGCGGCGCACGCACCCCGGTGCCCGGCAGGTGTGGTCACGCAGCTGGACGAGGCGCTCCATCACCGGCGGATGCTGGTAACCGGTCGTCGGGCTCATCTCAGCGAGCCATGCCATCCGCGTCGACGACCCGACACCGACCAGCCGGCCGGTCTGCGGGTCGTACACGAGTGGGCGAGCGGTGGCTCCGTCCGACCCGGCGAGCGATCGGCCGGTCTCGGCACCGACTGGGCCGTAGCCGGGCACCTCCGCCGGCGATGATCCACCCGTGAGAGTGTCCGCGGGGATCGTCACGGCCACGTTCACGCTGATCTGCCCGGCTTCGCGGGCCAGGAGGGTGAGGTCTGCCGGGTGGCCGTATGCGGCAGGGACGCCGGTCACCAGCGTCGTCGCCAGATCACATCGGCGCTGCTCCTGGGTGCGCGTGTCGTCGGGAGCCACGGGGGTGGCGGCCAGCGCACGCAAGGTGGCAGCGACGGCCAGTGCATCTTGCTCCGGCAGACGGGCGACCAGGGTGGCCAGCCCGTCCATCTCGACCGGTGAGACGCGTACCGACCGTTCTCGCGCGTCGGCGGCCGCGCTCGCCGCTGCGGCGTCGCGCTGCGGATCGCGGTCATCGTGGTCACCGCCGTCGTCGTCCCGGTCGACGGCAGCCGCCGACCGCGCGGCCAGCAGCAGCCTGCGCATGCGGGCGTTGAGCTGCCCGACCGTGCGGGGCCGGTCGAGCATCCAGGCCACCGTGGCGGCCTCGATGCGCTCGAGTCGGCCAGGGCCCAGGTACTCACTCAGCGCGTCAAGGTGTTCCAGCAGCTTCGTCGCCGTCCAGCTCTGAATCAGGCCCTCGTCGCAGGCGGCGGCGACATGCGCGCAGCGGGCGAGTCGCTGTGCGGTCTCGATGCGTGTGGCGACGACCCGTTCGGAGACGGCGAGTGCCTGCGCCACCTCGAGCCCGACCCAGCCGTCGGGGTCGCAGCACGCATGTGTGCAGTCCGCTGGGCCACCATGGTCGGGATGTGCCCGTGACTGCTCGTCCAGGCGACGCCTGCGCAGCTCCAGCAGGTCACGACCCTGGTGGGCGGTGAGCTGAGCGACCAGTGCCTCGGCATCGGTCATGCGCTGCAGCAGCTCTTCGTCGCTCAGCGGTGGCCCGAGTGGCCCGAAGGAGGGTGTGTCGGCGCCGTAGACGCGAGCGAAGCGTCTCCACGGGTGGTGCTCGGCTGCCGAGCGGCATTGGGCACCCGCCGACTCCCCGACGTCGTCGACGATGTCGTCCCAAGCTCGTCCCGGCGCCACGTTCGCGACGTCTACCGGTACGGACGCGGGCTGCTCTGTCGAACACATGTTCGAAGCCTAGAGACGAGGTCCGACAGACGAAAGGCCACGTCCCATTCTGTGGACAACCGGGGACAGCGTCGCTGCCCGGTCACTGCTCGGACTCTGTCGACGCCCGCCGCCAGATCACCTCACCGTCGGCATCCACGCCGCCGCCGGGGCGCAGGCCGACCGAGGCAGCGACGCGTTCCGATCACCGGGCCAACGATGTCGCGCCCGTCGTGGTCGGACATGGGTCAGAGTCCCACCGTCGTGCTCCGTCGCCGTGTCGGACCCCGCCACTATGGTCGGCGACATGGCATTGACCAGGCTCCGTCGCGGCGAGGTCGTCGGCTACGCCATGGGCTCGGTCGGCACCGGCGCGTTCTCCACGGTGCCGGGGCTGCTGCTGGCCTACTACCTCACTGACACTCTCGGCGTGGCGGCCGGGCTGGCCGCCCTCGTCGTCGCCGTCCCCAAGCTGTGGGACGTCCTCATCCTGCCGGTCGTGGGCAGCCTGTCCGACAAGGCGATGCTGCGCGTCGGAAGCCGCCGCCCGTTCCTGCTCGTCGGCGGGTTGGCGTTGCCCGTCTGCTTCGTTGCGATGTTCGCCGTGCCCGAGGGGCTGTCCACCGGGATGTCCGCGGCGTGGGTGCTCGTTGCGTTCACCGCTGCGGCCACCGCCTTCGCCATCTTCCAGGTGCCCTACATCGCCATGCCGGCCGAGATCACCGACGACGTCGAGGAGCGCACGACCCTCATGTCGTGGCGCGTCGCCTTCCTGTCGATCGCGATCCTGCTGGCCGGTGCCGGAGCGCCGGAGATCCGCGACGCCGTCGGGGGCTCGGCGGGATATGTGGCCATGGCCACGGCCATCGCACTGCTCATCGCCGTCGGCATGCTCGGCTGCTGGTGGGCCATGCGAACAACTCAAGCCTGGCAGCGCGCGGACGAGACGACCCGGCTCCGCGACTCGTTACGCGTCGCCGTGCGCCATCGGCCCTTCGTGGTGCTGCTGGGCGCGTTCGTGCTGCAGGCGCTGGCCACGAGCTCGATGCTCGGCTCCGCGCAGTACGTCGCCACCTACCGGCTCGGCGAGTCCGGGGCGATCACGGTGCTGTTCCTCGGTCTGGTCGCGCCCGCCATCCTCGTCATGCCGCTGTGGACGCGCGTGTCCCACGTGTGGGGCAAACGGACGGGGTTCACGGCCGCATCGCTGGTGTTCCTCTGCGGGACGCTGGCCATTCTCGGCGCCGACACCCTGAACTCGTTCGCGCTCGTCACGCTGGCGGTGGCCGTCTGCGGTGTCGGGTACGCGGGCATGCAGATGTTCCCGCTGTCGATGCTGCCCGACACCGTGGCCGCCGACACCGCCGCCTCGGGCCAGCGGCGATCCGGTGTGTTCACCGGCCTCTGGACGGCGGGGGAGACCGCCGGCTTCGCTCTGGGACCAGCACTTGTGCTGCTCGTGCTGTCCCTGGGCGGGTTCGTCTCGTCCCGGGCCGACGAGCAGGTCGCCCAGCCGGCCACCGCTGAGACGGCGATCCTGCTCGCGTTCACTCTCGTCCCCGCCGCACTCCTGCTCCTCAGCCTGCCGTTGGTGCGGGCGTACCGACTGCCGGAGATCCCGGCGTCGCCCGACCTGGAGGTCGTCTCGTGACAGACAGCCACCCCGCGCCGCTTCCCGAGACCGGGCTCGATGTCGAGACGATCCTGGCGACGTTGCGCGAGTACCGCACCCGCGACCTGCCCGACAAGGGCGGGACGACGACCGCGTACGTCTACGACCCGGGCATGGACGACCTGGCCGACCTGGGGGTGAACGCGTATGCGATCGCTCAGCCGGTCAACGGGCTCGACCCGACAGCCTTCCCGTCCTACGCCGCGGTCGAGAACGACATCGTGGGCGCGGCGCTGGAGCTCTTCGGCGGCGGCGTCGAGGGTGGCGTCGGGACCATGACCAGCGGTGGGACGGAGTCGTGTGGCCTGGCCGTGCTCGGTGCACGCGAGCGGTGGCGGGCGACGAACCAGCAGCCACACGGCAGGCCGACCATCGTTCTCGCGACCACTGCGCATCCCGCGTTCTTGAAGGCCGCGCACCTGTTCGACCTCGATGTCGTCGCTGTCCCGGTCGACCCGCAGACGTACAAGGCGGTGCCGTCGGCGATGGCTGACGCCCTCGACGAGCGCACGGCGATCGTCGTCGTGTCATCGCCCTCCTACGCCCACGGTGTGATCGACCCGATCACCGAGGTCGCCGCGATCGCGGCCGAGCGCGACATCCCGTGTCACGTGGACGCCTGCATCGGGTGGCCGGTGCCGTTCATCCGCGCGGACGAGGGCCTGCCGCCGATCGACCTCGCGATCCCCGGGGTCACCTCGATCTCCACCGACCTGCACAAGTACGGCTACACGCCGAAGGGCTGCTCGGTGCTGCTGCACCGCAGCGACGCGTACCGGCGCCACCACTACTTCGCCACCACCGACTGGGCCGGCTACCCGGTGGTCAACCCCACGCTGCTCAGCACCCGACCCGGTGGGCCGCCGGCGGTGGCCTGGGCGATCCTGCACCGGATCGGCCGGGAGGGGTACCGCGAGCTGGCCCTGTCCGCGCGGCGCACGACTCTTGCCATGGCGGCGGGCGTGGACGCGATCCCAGGTCTGCAGACGATCGCGCCGCCCGAGGCGACCCTGGTCGCATGGACCGACGGCGGGGGTGACGACGACCCGGACGTGCGCGTGGTGGCCGACGAGATGTCGGCACGCGGCTGGACGCTGGGGGTGCAACCCGCCCACGACGGGCCGCCGTCCATCCACGTGTCGGTCTCGGCCGTGCTGGCCGACAAGGTCGACCGGTTCGTCGACGACATGCGCGCCTCCGTCGAGGCCGCGCTCGCCCTGGGCCGTGTCGAGCCCGACCCCAACTTGGTGGCGGCCGGCGCCGGCCTCGACCTGGACGCGCTGACGCCGGAGCTGATGGACGGCCTGCTCAGCCTGGCCGGCCTCGACCAGCCCGGCGGCGGCCTGCCCGAGCGGATGGCCCCGGTGAACGCGCTGCTCGACGCCGTCCCCGGGCCCCTGGTCGAGCGGCTGCTGGTCGAGGTGATCCTGCGGGTGTACCACCCGGCGTAGCCGACACCGGTAGTTGAGGTAGTGTTTCGTTCACAGTCCTTTAAGCCCGTCCCGTGAGGCGGGGAAGGAGTTCGCGTGGCCCACGCACCGCGCCCTGACGGGCGCCCCCAGCACGACCAGCAGCCCGACCATCGAGTGCTGATGTCGACGTCCGACATCGCCCGGGCCGTCACGCGCATCGGCTACGAGATCCTGGAGCGCAACAAGGGTGCGGCAGGAATCGTCCTGCTCGGCGTGCCCCGCCGTGGGGTGACCCTCGCCCATCGCCTGGCTGCGCAGATCGCAGCGGTGGAGACCGAGGTGCCGGTCGGTTCCCTCGACATCACGATGTACCGCGACGACCTGCGGCTGCGCCCGGCGCGCGCGCTCGAGACGACCGAGATCCCGTCCGAGGGCATCGACGGGGCGACCGTCGTGCTCGTCGACGACGTGCTGTACTCCGGCCGCACCGCGAAGTCGGCGCTCACCGCGCTGGACGACATCGGGCGTCCGAGCAGCGTCCAGCTGGCGGTGCTGGTGGACCGCGGGCACCGCGACCTGCCGATCCGCCCCGACTACGTGGGCAAGAACGTACCGACGTCACGTGACGAGCAGGTGCGGGTGCACCTCGTCGAGACCGACGGGGTCGACCAGGTCGTCATCGCCCGAGGGAGTCAGTGATGCAGCACCTGCTCTCAGCCGCCGACCTCAGCAGTGACGAGGCCCGCACGATTCTCGACACCACCGACGAGATGGCCCGGCTGACCGACCGGGCGATCAAGAAGCTCCCCACGCTGCGCGGGCGCACCGTGGTCAACCTGTTCTTCGAGGACTCCACCCGAACCCGCACGTCGTTCGAGCTCGCCGCCAAGCGCCTGTCTGCCGACGTCATCAACTTCTCGGCGAAGGGATCGAGCCTGTCCAAGGGCGAGAGCCTCAAAGACACGGCCCTGACGCTGGAGGCCATGGGTGCCGACGCGATCGTCGTGCGGCACTCGGCCAGCGGTGCGGCGCACCGCCTCGCCAACGCCGGATGGGTGTCGGCGCGCGTCGTGAACGCCGGTGACGGCACCCACGAGCACCCCACGCAGGCGCTGCTCGACGCCTACACGATGCGTCGCCACCTCGGCGACCTGGCCGGGCGGCAGGTCGTCATCGTCGGTGACGTGCTGCACAGCCGGGTCGCGCGCAGCAACGTCCACCTGCTGGATCGCCTGGGCGCCAAGGTGACTCTCGTCGGGCCGCCGACCCTCATGCCGGTCGGCGTCGAGACCTGGCCGTGCCACGTCTCCTACGACCTGGACGCCGAGCTGGGCCAGGCCGACGCGATCACGATGCTTCGGGTGCAGGCCGAGCGCATGAGCGCGTCGTACTTCCCGTCCACCCGGGAGTACGCGCGGCGCTACGGCCTGGACGCCGCGCGCATGGCCCGGCTGCCCGAGCACGCGATCGTGCTGCACCCCGGCCCGATGGTCCGCGGCATGGAGATCACCGCCGAGGTCGCCGACAGCGACCGCTCGGTGATCGTCGAGCAGGTCGGCAACGGGGTGCTCGTGCGCATGGCTGTGCTCTACCTGCTGCTCGGTGGAGCGGCCCCGATGCAGGAGGAACGATGATGCTGCTGATCACCGGCTCTCGACCGCTCGGCGGCGATCCCGTCGACCTGCTGGTCGACGGCGAGACGATCGTCGAGGTCGGCGTCGTCGGCAGCCTGGTCGCGACCGACGACGCCGGGGCCGACGTGATCGACGCGACGGGGCTCGTCGCCCTGCCCGGTCTCGTGGACGTGCACACCCACCTGCGCGAGCCCGGACGTGAGGACGCCGAGACCGTCCTCACCGGCACCCGGGCAGCGGCCGCCGGCGGCTTCACCGCCGTGCACGCCATGGCCAACACCGACCCGGTGGCCGACACCGCCGGCGTGGTGGAGCAGGTGTGGCGCCTGGGACAAGAGGCCGGCTACTGCGACGTGCACCCGGTCGGGGCCGTCACCGTCGGCATCGCCGGCGCACAGCTCGCCGAGCTCGGAGCGATGGCCGACTCGGCGGCGCGGGTGCGGCTGTTCTCCGACGACGGGCACTGCGTCTCCGACGCCGCCCTCATGCGCCGAGCGCTGGAGTACGTGAAGGCTTTCGACGGGGTGATCGCCCAGCACGCCCAGGAGCCGGCTCTCACGGTCGGGGCGCAGATGAACGAGGGCGCCCTCTCCGGGGAGCTCGGCCTCACCGGCTGGCCGGCCGCCGCCGAGGAGGCGATCATCGCCCGGGACGTGCTGCTGGCCGGGCACGTCTCGTCCCACGTGCACATCTGCCACGTCTCGACGGCCGGCTCGGTCGACCTGATCCGGTGGGCGAAGTCGAAGGGATGGCCCGTCACCGCTGAGGTCACGCCGCACCACCTGCTGCTCACCGAAGAGCTGGCGCGCAGCTACGACCCGCTGTACAAGGTCAACCCACCCCTGCGCTCGGACGCCGACGTCGCCGCGGTGCGCGCGGGCCTGGCCGACGGCACCATCGACATGGTCGCCACCGACCACGCCCCGCACCCCGCTGAGGCGAAGGACTGCGAGTGGGCGACGGCCGCGTTCGGCATGCTCGGCCTGGAGACGGCCCTGTCCGTCGTCCTGCACACGATGGTCGAACCAGGGCTGCTCGACTGGGCCGGCGTCGCCGAGCGCATGTCGTTCGCGCCCGCCCGGCTCGGGCGACTCGGCGGTCAGGGACGACCGATCGCAGCCGGCGAACCGGCAAACCTGGTGCTCGTCGACCCCACCACCCGACGCACGGTCGTGCCTGCCGAGAGCCGGTCGAAGTCGCGCAACAACCCCTACGCCGGGCTCGAGCTGCCCGGCACCGTCGT
Organism: uncultured Actinomycetota bacterium; assembly: GCA_963714455.1. Taxonomy (GTDB): domain Bacteria; phylum Actinomycetota; class Actinomycetes; order Jiangellales; family Jiangellaceae; genus CAVQGZ01. Next base: position 149,080 of record CAVQON010000019.1, on the reverse strand, counting down.
CGCGACGCTGCTGCGGGGACGCCGGACGTTCACCTCGCCCACCCCGAGCGGCGCGGGGGTGCAGGCGTGAGCGAGCGCTGGCCGGCCGTGCTTCTGCTCGTTGGCGTCGTCGTGCTCGCCTGGGCGGGCATGTCGTGGGGATGGCGACGCCGAGCCGCACGCCAGTCCGACGTCCTCCCGCCCGCGCCGCCACCGTCGGCCCCGGGCCCCGTGCTCGCCACCGCCGAGGGCCTCTACGTCGGCTCGGTGATCAGTGGGGACTGGCTCGACCGCGTCGTCCCGCACGGTCTCGGCGCCCGCGCCAACGCCGACCTCACGGCCCACCCCACCGGGCTGCTCCTCGCTCGCGACGGCGCCCCGGACGTCTGGGTGCCCCGAGCCGACCTTCGGGCCGTGCGTCGAGACACCGGTCTGGCCGGCAAGGTCACCGAGACCGGTGGCCTGGTCGTGTGGACGTGGCGGCTCGGCGAGGTCGAGCTCGAGTCAGGGCTGCGTCCCCGCTACGCCACCGATGCCGTACCGCTGATCCACGCCATCGAGTCGATGACACAGGAGGTGACATGACCACGTCGCAACCGCGACCACGGGCCATGCTCGTGCTGGAAGACGGACGAACCTTCGAGGGTGAGGCGTACGGGGCGGTGGGGGAGACGTTCGGCGAGGCCGTCTTCGCCACCGGCATGACCGGCTACCAGGAGACCCTCACCGACCCGTCCTACCACCGTCAGGTCGTGGTGCAGACGGCCCCGCACATCGGCAACACGGGCGTCAACGACGACGACCCCGAGTCGCGGCGCATCTGGGTCGCCGGCTACGTGGTGCGCGACCCGTCGCGCGTGTCGTCGTCGTGGCGGGCGACTCGGTCGCTGGCCGACGACCTCGTCGAGCAGGGCGTCGTGGGGATCAGCGGCGTCGACACCCGCGCCCTCACCCGACACCTGCGCGACCGCGGCGCCATGCGCGTCGGCGTCTCGTCGGTCGAGACCGACGCCGACGCCCTGCTTGCGCGGGTACAGGCCAGCCCGCAGATGGCCGGGGCGAACCTCACCGCCGACGTGACCACGCCCGAGCCGTACCTCGTGCCTGCCATCGGCGAGCGAGAGCACACGGTCGTGGCTGTCGACCTCGGCATCAAGGCGATGACGCCGCACCGGATGGCCGAGCGCGGCATGGACGTGCACGTCGTCCCCGCCGACGTGAGCGTCGACGACATCCTCGCCCTGGCCCCGAACGGGGTGTTCTTCTCCAACGGCCCCGGCGACCCGGCGACCGCCGAGGTCGCGGTCGCTCTGATGAGGCAGGTGCTCGGGGCGGGAGTGCCGGTGTTCGGCATCTGCTTCGGCAACCAGGTGTTCGGACGAGCGCTCGGCTTCGACACCTACAAGCTTCAGTTCGGTCACCGCGGCATCAACCAGCCGGTGCAGGACCGCACCACCGGGAAGGTCGAGGTGACGGCCCACAACCACGGCTTCGCGGTTGCGGCGCCGCTGGACGACGCCGTCGCCACTGAGTTCGGTACCGCGACGGTGTCGCACGTCTGCCTCAACGACGACGTCGTCGAGGGCCTGGAGCTGCACGACGACGCCGGGCGGCTGCGCGCCTTCTCAGTGCAGTACCACCCCGAGGCCGCGGCCGGACCGCACGATGCGGCCTACCTCTTCGACCGCTTCGCGCAGATGATGGAGACCCACTGATGCCTCGCCGCGACGACATCACCTCGGTACTGGTCATCGGGTCCGGCCCGATCGTCATCGGCCAGGCCTGCGAGTTCGACTACTCCGGCACCCAGGCCTGCCGCGTGCTGCGCGCCGAGGGGCTGCGGGTGATCCTCGTCAACAGCAACCCGGCGACCATCATGACCGACCCCGAGTTCGCCGACGCCACCTACATCGAGCCGATCACCCCGGAGTTCGTCGAGCGGGTGATCGCCCGCGAGCGTCCGGACGCGTTGCTGGCCACGCTCGGCGGCCAGACCGCCCTGAACGCGGCCATCGCCCTGCACGACCGTGGGGTGCTGGAGAAGTACGGCGTCGAGCTGATCGGGGCCTCGGTCGAGGCGATCCAGCGTGGGGAGAACCGCGAGTCGTTCAAGCAGATCGTGCTGGGCCTCGGCGGTGAGGTCGCGCGCTCGCGCATCTGCCACACCATCGAGCAGTGCCTCGCCGCTGCCGGCGAGCTGGCCTACCCGGTCGTGGTGCGCCCGTCGTTCACCATGGGTGGGGCGGGCTCCGGCATCGCCTACGACGAGACCGAGCTGCGCCGCATCGCCGGGGCCGGGCTGGCGCTCAGCCCGACGACGGAGGTGCTGCTGGAGGAGTCGATCCTCGGGTGGAAGGAGTACGAGCTCGAGGTGATGCGCGACCGCGCCGACAACGTGGTCATCGTCTGCTCGATCGAGAACTTCGACCCCATGGGCGTGCACACCGGCGACTCGATCACCGTCGCGCCCGCCATGACACTCACCGACCGCGAGTACCAGGCCATGCGCGACATGTCGATCGGCATCATCCGCGAGGTGGGCGTCGACACCGGGGGCTGCAACATCCAGTACGCCGTCAACCCGGCCGACGGGCGTCTGATCGTCATCGAGATGAACCCGCGCGTCTCCCGCTCGAGCGCGCTGGCGTCGAAGGCCACCGGCTTCCCCATCGCCAAGATCGCCGCCAAGGTCGCCCTCGGCTACACCCTCGACGAGATCCCGAACGACATCACCGCCGAGACGCCCGCGTCGTTCGAGCCGTCGCTCGACTACGTCGTCGTGAAGGTGCCCCGCTTCGCCTTCGAGAAGTTCCCCGGTGCCGACGACACCCTCACCACGCACATGAAGTCGGTGGGCGAGGCCATGGCTATCGGACGCAGCTTCACCGAGGCGCTGCAGAAGGCCCTGCGCTCGACGGAGAAGCGGGGCAGCGAGCTGTCGTTCCCCACCGAGGCACTCACCGACGAGCAGGCCGAGGCTCTGCTGGTACAGATCTCGCGCCCGTACGACGGACGTGTCGTCGACGTCGCCCGCGCCTTGCACGCGGGCATCAGCCTCGAGCGGGTGCACGAGGCCTGCCGGATCGACCCGTGGTTCCTCGACCAGATGCTGCTGATCAGTGAGGTGGCCGACGAGGTCAACGCCGCCGGACGCCTCGACCCGGCCGTGCTGCGGCGGGCGAAGCGGCACGGGTTCTCCGACCGGCAGCTCGCCGCGATCACAGGCATGACCGAGGACGTCGTGCGCGGACTGCGCCACGCCCTCGACGTGCGGCCCGTGTACAAGACGGTCGACACGTGCGCCGCGGAGTTCGCCGCCCGGACGCCCTACCACTACTCCTCCTACGACACCGAGACCGAGGTGCAGGGCCGGGAGCGTCCAGCGGTGATCATCCTGGGGTCCGGGCCCAACCGCATCGGGCAGGGCATCGAGTTCGACTACTCCTGCGTGCACGCCGCCATGGCTCTGCGCGACGCCGGCTACGAGACCGTCATGGTCAACTGCAACCCCGAGACCGTCTCGACCGACTACGACACCTCCGACCGCCTCTACTTCGAGCCACTCACGTTGGAGGACGTGCTCGAGGTGGTGCACGCCGAGCAGCAGGCCGGCCCGGTGGCCGGCGTCATCGTCCAGCTCGGTGGTCAGACCCCGCTCGGGCTGGCCCAGCGCCTCGCCGACGCGGGCGTGCCGATCGTGGGCACCTCACCGGCCGCCATCCACCTCGCCGAGGACCGCGGCTCGTTCGGGCGCGTGCTGCACGCCGCCGGCCTGCCGGCACCTCGTCACGGCACCGCGTCGTCGTTCGAGGAGGCCCGGCACATCGCCGCCCGCATCGGCTACCCGGTGCTGGTGCGTCCGTCCTACGTGCTGGGCGGCCGGGGCATGGAGATCGTCTACGACGAGGCCAGCCTCGAGGGCTACATCCAGCGGGCCACCGAGGCCAGCCCCGAGCACCCTGTGCTCGTCGACGAGTTCTTGGACGACGCCGTCGAGATCGACGTGGACGCGCTCTACGACGGCACCGAGCTCTACCTCGCTGGGGTCATGGAGCACATCGAGGAGGCCGGCATCCACTCCGGCGACTCGGCGTGCTCGCTGCCACCCATCACCCTCGGCGCCGAGGAGATCGAGCGCGTGCACGCCAGCACCGCGGCCATCGCGGCCGGCGTCGGCGTCCGCGGCCTGCTGAACGTCCAGTACGCCCTGGCCGGCGGCACCCTCTACGTGCTGGAGGCCAACCCGCGCGCCTCGCGGACGGTGCCGTTCGTGTCCAAGGCCACCAACGTCGCGCTCGCCAAGGCCACCGCTCGGGTGATGCTCGGCGCGAGCATCGCCGACCTGCGCGCCGAGGGCCTGCTGCCCGCGCAGGGGGACGCCCGCACCCTGCCGCCCGACGCCCCGGTCGCGGTCAAGGAGGCGGTCATGCCGTTCAACAGGTTCCGTGCCCCGGACGGCACGTGGGTCGACACGCTGCTCGGGCCGGAGATGCGCTCCACCGGCGAGGTGATGGGCATCGACGAGCAGTTCGGGACGGCGTTCGCGAAGTCGCAGCTCGCCGCGTTCGGCACCCTGCCGTCGGGCGGAAGCGTCTTCGTCTCGCTGGCCAACCGCGACAAGCGCCACATGGTCTTTCCGGTCAAGAGACTTGCCGAGATGGGGTTCACCATCATGGCGACAGCCGGCACGGCCTCCATCCTGGGCCGGCACGGGGTGCGCTCGACGGTGGTCCGCAAGCACTCCTCGGGCGCGGGTGCCGACGGCGAGCCGACGATCGTCACGCGCATCCTCGACGGCGAGGTCGACCTGGTGATCAACACCCCGTCGGGCACCACGCCGGGCGGCAGCCCACGACTGGACGGCTACGAGATCCGGACGGCCGCCGTGGCGGCCAACGTCCCCTGCATCACGACGGTGCAGGGCCTCGCCGCGGCTGTCGAGGGGATCGAGGCGATGCGCCACGGCCAGATGGACGTCCGCTCGCTTCAGGACTGGCACGCCGCTGAGGCGGTGTCGTGACCGCGGTGCAACGCCGCTGCGCGATCCGTGGGGTCGCGCCGATGGGCGACTACGTCCGGCTGCGCCTGCACGCGCCGGACATCGCCTCGGCTGTGCTGCCTGGCCAGTTCATCGCGGTGGCCGTCGGCGGCGAGACCAGCAGCCTGCTGCTGCGACGCGCCTTCGCGGTGTACCGAGCCGGAGACGACGTCGTCGAGGTCGTCGTCGACGCCCACGGGGCGGGGACACGGTGGCTGGTCACCCAGCCCCCGGGCACCGAGGTCGACGTCGTGGGTCCGCTGGGTCGCCCGTTCCCCGACCCGAGCATCGACGGCGGAGTGGTCGTCGTCGCCGGCGGGTACGGCGCGGCAGCGCTCATCGGGCTTGTCACCCGCATGCGCACCCAAGGTCGCCCCGTCACCGCGGTTCTCGGCGCCGCGTCGGCCCGGCGACTGGTGGCGATCGGTGAGCTGGAGGGCCTCGGCGCCGAGGTGCTGGTGGCCACCGACGACGGAAGTGCGGGCACCCGGGGCCTGGTGACCGACCTGCTGCGGGGGTCGGCGGCGGCTGCGATGGCCGAGTCGGCCGCCGTCTACGCCTGTGGCCCGATGCCCATGCTTGCGGCGACGTCGCAGGCTGCTGCCGTGGCCGGGGTGCCGGTGTGGGTGTCGGTCGAGGAGTCGATGGCCTGCGGCATCGGGGTCTGCATGACCTGCGTGCTGCCGGTGGTCGACACCGACGGTCAGACGCGCATGCTGCGCTCGTGCGTCGCCGGCCCCACCTTCGACGGCACTGCCGTTCGGTGGGCCGACGTCGGTACTGTCCCCGCCGACTGCGTCGGTGCGCCGGGCACGGCCCAGTCGGGAGGGCACTGATGGTCGACCTGCGCACCCGTGTCGGCGAGGTGGCGCTCCCCACGCCGGTGCTGACGGCCTCGGGCTGTGCCGCCGCCGGACGCGAGCTCTCCGCGTTCGTCGACCTGCGTTCGATCGGGGGGGTCGTGACCAAGTCGATCATGGCCCAGCCGCGCGCGGGACGGCCCACTCCGCGCATGGTCGAGACCCCGAGTGGCATGCTCAACTCGATCGGCCTGCAGGGCCCGGGGATCGAGGCGTTCCTGGGCGACGACCTGCCCTGGCTGCTCGACTCGGGTGCGCGCACGGTGGTGTCGATCGCCGGCGGCAGCACGGACGAGTACGCCCAGCTGGGCCGACGCCTGCACGAGGCGTGGGACGCGGGGCTTCGACCGTCAGCCGTCGAGGTCAACATCTCGTGCCCCAACGTCGCGAACCGCGGACTGGTCTTCGCCTGCGACCCGGTGGCGTCGGCCCACGCCGTGGCCGCGGCGAAGGCTGAGCTGCCCGGGGAGGTGCCGATGTGGGTCAAGCTCTCCCCGGACGTGACCGACCTCGTGCAGATCGCGTCGGCAGCCGTCGACTCCGGGGCCGACGCGCTGTGCCTGGTCAACACGACGCTCGGGATGGCGATCGACCACCAGACGCTGCGGCCACGCCTCGGCGGGGTCACGGGGGGGCTGTCCGGTCCGGCGATCCGACCGATCGCGGTGCGCTGCGTCTACCAGGTGGCTGCCGCCATGCCCGATGTGCCGATCGTCGGCATCGGCGGCGTCCAGCACGGCTGGGATGCGCTCGAGCTGATGGCCGCCGGGGCGAGCGCCGTGCAGGTGGGCACGGTGATCTTCGGCGACCCGGGCGCCCCCGCCCGGCTGGCCGACGAGATCTCCACCGCGCTGGAGTCACTCGGGCTCGACAGTGTCACCGACGTGGTGGGTGCGGCCCACCGGGAGGACTGATGGGCAGACGACGTGACACCAGCGACCGGGTGATGGCCCCGTTCGGCTCCCGGCTTCGGGCGGGCCGCGTGGCCCGCGGGCCGCTGTGCGTCGGGCTGGACCCGCACCCCCAGCTGCTCGCGGCCTGGGGACTGCACGACGACGTCGCCGGCGTGGAGGTGTTCGCCCGCACCGTCACCGACGCCCTGGCCGACCGCGTGTGCCTGCTCAAGCCGCAGCTGGCCTTCTTCGAGCGCCACGGCAGCCGGGGGATGGCTGTGTTGGAGCAGGTGATCGTCGACGCGCGCAGTGCCGGTGCGCTGGTGCTGCTCGACGCGAAGCGTGGTGACATCGGCTCGACCATGCAGGCCTACGCCGAGGCCTTCCTCGACCCGCGCTCGGCGTTTGCCGCCGACGCCATGACCGTCTCCCCGTACCTGGGGGTCGGCGCGCTGCGTCCGGCCTTCGACCTGGCCAGCAAGCACCAGGCCGGGGTGTTCGTGCTGGCCCGCACGTCCAACCCGGAGGGCGCGTCGCTACAGGCCGCGGTGCTGGCCGACGGCCGCACGGTCGCGCAGAGCGTGCTGGACGCCGTCGCGGCCGAGAACGCCGACGACGCCCCCTGGGGGTCGGTCGGGGTGGTCGTCGGGGCAACGCTGCACCAGCCGGTCACCGGGCTGGACGTCGGCGGACCGGTGCTGGCGCCGGGCATCGGCGCGCAGGGGGCCCAGGTCGCGGACCTTCCCCGGGTGTTCGGCGACGCCCGGTCGTCGGTGTACCCGGTGTCGGCGCGCGGTGTGCTGGGCGCCGGCCCGAGCGTCGGCGCCCTGCGGGCCGCGGCGCAGGCGCTCAACCACGAGTGCGCAGACGTGCTGGGCTGACCTGCGGCGTGGCGATTGCCCTGCTGGTGGGCGACTCGCTAGGTTCGTCCCCGACAACCACACTCACAACATCGAGGAGAACCCCGTGGCGCTTCCTACCCTGACTCCAGAGCAGCGGGCTGCAGCACTGGAGAAGGCAGCCGAGGCTCGCAAGGCTCGCGCAGAGCTCAAGAACAAGCTCAAGAACGGCGGCACGACCCTCTCGCAGGTGCTCAAGGACGGCCAGGAGAACGACATCGTCGGCAAGATGAAGGTGTCGGCAGTCCTGGAGGCGCTGCCCGGCGTCGGCAAGGTGAAGGCCGCGCAGATCATGGACGAGCTGGGCATCTCCGAGACCCGACGCGTGCGTGGCCTGGGCTCCAACCAGGTCTCCGCCCTGGAGTCCCGCTTCAGCGGATGACCGACCTCGGGAGGCTCGTCGTCCTCTCCGGTCCCTCCGGTGTCGGCAAGACCACGGTCGTGCGGCACCTGCGCGAGAGCGCCCCGCAGCTGTGGGTGTCCGTGTCGGCGACGACACGGTTCCCGCGGCCGGGGGAGTCCGACGGGGTCAACTACCTGTTCGTCACCGACGAGCAGTTCGACCGCCTCGTCGATGACGACGACCTGCTGGAGTGGGCGCACTACGCCGGCCATCGCTACGGAACCCCGGCCGGTCCGGTCGACGCCGTGCGTGCCAGTGGCACACCCGTGCTGCTGGAGATCGAGATCGAGGGCGCGCGCCAGGTACGCCGGCGCATGCCTGAGTCGACCTCGGTGTTCTTGGCGCCGCCGTCGCGTGACGTGCTGGTGGCCCGGCTCACCGGACGAGGCACGGAGCCCGCAGACGTCGTGGAACGTCGGCTCGAGCGGGCCGACGCCGAGCTCGCCGCCGCCGACGAGTTCGACCACGTCGTCGTGAACGACGACATCGAGCAGGTCGTGTCCCGGCTGGTAGCCTTGTCCATCGGTTGAGTGCCTGCTGGCGCATCCGTCATCACTCCCACCAGCGAAACGAGAGTCAACACGTGTCTGGAACTCATGGTGTGGCCGAGGGCATCACGTCCCCGCCTATCGACAACCTGCTCGAGGTCGTCAACTCCAAGTACTCGCTGGTGAGCATCGGCGCCAAGCGCGCCCGTCAGATCAACGCCTACTACTCCGAGCTGGGCGAGGGCCTGCTGGAGTACGTGGGTCCGCTGGTCGCGACGCACCCGCAGGAGAAGGCGCTGTCGATCGCCCTGCGTGAGGTCGAGTCGGGTCTGCTCGACGTCGAGCCGATCGAGGACTGACGCTGCCTCACGTCGTCGTCGGCGTCGGCGGGGGGATCGCCGCGTACAAGGTCTGCGCCGTGGTCCGCGGCCTGACCGAGGCCGGACACAGCGTCCGCGTCGTCCCCACGGCGGCGGCCCTGCAGTTCGTCGGCTCGGCCACCTGGGAGGCCTTGTCGGGCCAGCCCGTACACACCGGGGTGTTCTCCGACGTGCCGGCAGTGCCGCACGTGCGCCTGGGGCAGCAGGCAGACCTCGTCCTGGTCGCCCCGGCTACCGCCGACCTGCTCGCTCGTGCCGCCCACGGACTGGCCGACGACCTGCTCACCGCCACGCTTCTGACGGCCCGCTGCCCGGTTCTGATGGCGCCCGCCATGCACACCGAGATGTGGGAGCACGCCGCCACGCTCGCCAACGTCGACACGCTCCGTCGTCGCGGGGTGCTCGTGCTCGACCCCGACGCCGGGCGGCTGACCGGTGCCGACAGCGGCCCGGGCCGCCTGCCCGAGCCCGACGACCTGCTCGCCGCTGCCCGCGCACTGCTGGAGCACCCGGGGCTGAGCCGCGACCTCGTAGGACGCCGCGTGCTGGTCACCGCCGGGAGCACCCGCGAGCCTCTCGACCCGGTGCGCTACCTCACCAACCACTCCAGCGGACGTCAGGGCTGGGCGCTCGCCCGCGTGGCGGCCCTGCGGGGTGCGGACGTCACGCTGGTGGCCGGACACAGCGACATGCCCGACCCGTCCGGGATGAGCACCGTGCGCGTCGGGAGTGCTACCGAGATGCACGACGTCGTCCTCGAGCACGCGGCCACGATGGACGCCGTGGTGATGGCTGCGGCCGTCGCCGACCACCGTCCGGCGCACACCGCCGGTACCAAGATGAAGAAGGCCGCCGGCAGCGCCGGGCAGCCGTTGGACCTGGTGCCGAACCCCGACATCCTCGCTGCGGTCGTCGCGGCCGCGCCGGAGCACCAGGTGGTGGTCGGGTTCGCGGCCGAGACCGGCGACGACACCGGCAGCGTGCTCGACCTGGGCCGCCGCAAGCTCACGGCCAAGGGCTGCGACCTGCTCGTGGTCAACGAGGTCGGCGCCGAGAAGGGCTTCGGCGCCCCCGACAACGAGGCCGTCGTGCTGGCGGCTGACGGCGCTGCCGTGGACGTGCCGCTCGGCAGCAAGGAACGCCTGGCAGCGGTCGTGTGGGACGAGGTCGTGTCGCGCCTGCCCCGTACTGTTCGCCCGTAGCGACACCACGAAGGGATTCCCATGAACCTGCGCCTGTTCACGTCCGAGTCGGTCACTGAGGGCCATCCGGACAAGATCTGCGACCAGATCAGCGATGCGATCCTCGACGACCTGATGACCAAAGACATCACCAGCCGGGTAGCGGTCGAGACGATGGTGACCACCGGACAGGTGCACGTCGCCGGCGAGGTGACGACCAAGGCCTACGCCGACATCGCGAAGATCGTGCGCGAGGTCGTCCTCGACATCGGGTACGACTCGTCGGCCAAGGGCTTCGACGGGGAGTCGTGCGGGGTGTCGGTGTCGATCGGCAGCCAGTCGCCTGACATCGCCCAGGGCGTGGACGACGCCTACGAGGAGCGCCGTGAGGGCTCGCACGACCCGCTGGACCGCCAGGGCGCCGGCGACCAGGGGATCATGTTCGGCTACGCCACCGACGAGACACCCGAGCTGATGCCGATGCCGATCATGCTGGCGCACCGGCTGTCGGCCGCCCTGACCGAGGCGCGAAAGAGCGGCGTGATGCCCTACCTGCGTCCGGACGGCAAGACGCAGGTGACGGTCGAGTACGACGGCGACCGGCCGGTGCGCGTCGACACCGTCGTGGTGTCCACGCAGCACGCCGAAGACGTCAACCTCGACACGCTGCTTGCCCCCGACATCCGCAAGCACGTCGTCGAGCCGGTTCTCGCCGGCGTCGACGTCGACACCGCCGGGGTGCGGCTGCTCGTCAACCCCACGGGGCGTTTCGTCGTCGGCGGCCCGATGGGGGACGCCGGCCTGACCGGGCGCAAGGTCATCATCGACACCTACGGCGGCATGGCCCGCCACGGCGGCGGGGCGTTCTCCGGGAAGGACCCGAGCAAGGTCGACCGGTCGGCTGCCTACGCCATGCGGTGGGTGGCCAAGAACGTCGTCGCAGCCGGGCTGGCCCGGCGCTGCGAGGTGCAGGTCGCCTACGCCATCGGCAAGGCGCACCCGGTCGGTGTGTTCATCGAGACGTTCGGCACCGAGACCCTGCCGAGCACCCGCATCGCCGACGCGGTCGCCGAGGTGTTCGACCTGCGCCCTGCGGCCATCATCGCCGACCTCGACCTGCTGCGGCCGATCTACACCTCGACCGCTGCCTACGGTCACTTCGGCCGCGAGCTGCCCGAGTTCACCTGGGAGCGGCTGGACCGCGTGGACGCCCTGCGTGCCGCAGTCGGGGACTGATTCCCCCAGCGCCGGGCCCAGCCCCGTGCCCGGCACCGGTGCAGGCCCCGTGCTCGACCCGGTTGCCCGCGTCCTGGTCGACGTGGGGCTGGCCCACCTGGACCGGCCCTTCGACTACGCGGTCACCGCTGAGCAGTCGCCCGTCGCCGTGCCGGGCGCTCGGGTGCGCGTGCGGTTCGCCGGCCGGCTGGTCAGCGGATACGTGCTCGAGCGGGCCGCGACGACCGACCACGCCGGGGACCTGGCGCCGCTGCAGCGCGTGGTCTCCGACGAGCCGGTGCTCACCCCCGAGATCGCCGAGCTGGCCCGCCGGGTGGCCGAGCACTACGCCGGTACCCGCGCCGACGTCCTGCGTCTCGCCCTGCCTCCTCGACACGCCCGTACCGAGAAGGCTGCGCCGTCGCCCGCCGAACCGGTACCTGTGCGCCCACCCCCGCCCGCCTCGGGCGGATGGGCCGAGCTCACCGCAGGTGCGGCGCTGCTCGACGCGCTCGCGACCGGCGGGCGCCCGCGGGCGGTGGCATCGATGCTGCCCGGCGCGGACTGGCCCGACCTGCTGGCGCGTGCCGCGGCGGCCACGGCAGCGAGTGGACGGGGGAGCGTCATCGTCGTGCCGGACGTCGTCGACGTCGAGGCCGTCGACGTGGCGCTGCGCAGCGTGCTCGGCGGGGACGACAGGCACGTCACGCTGCACGCCGAGCAGGGGCCCTCGGCTCGGTACCGCCGCTTTCTGAAGGTTCTGCGCGGGGACGTGCGGGTGGTCGTCGGCACCCGCTCGGCGGTCTTCGCCCCTGTCCGCGACCTGGGCCTGCTCGCCGTGTGGGACGACGGCGACGACCTGCTGGCCGAGCAGCGAGCGCCGTACCCGCATGCCCGCGACGTCGCCCTCATCCGGGCCCACCAGCAGCAGAGCGCGATGCTGATCGCCGGGTACGCCCGTACCGCCGAGGCAGCCCGGCTGGTGTCGACCCGGTGGGCGTACGAGGTGCGAGCGGCCCGGGCGACGGTTCGCGAGCACGCACCGCGGGTCACCGCAGTGGGCTCGCCGGGGCAGGGTCCGCGCGCCGCGCGGGTGCCCGAGCCAGCGTTCCGCATCATTCGCGCCGCGTTGGCGCGGGGCGAGCAAGCCGGTCCCGTGCTTGTCGTGGTGCCCCGACGCGGGTACCGGCCGGCGCTGGCCTGCCAGACCTGCCGCGAGCAGGCACGGTGCCGCCGTTGCGCCGGCCCGCTGGCCCAGGAGCACGCCGATGCGACACCGGTGTGCCGCTGGTGCTTGCACGACTCGGCGGGTTGGGTGTGCCCGACGTGCGCCGGTACCCGGCTTCGTTCGGTCACGGTGGGCGACGAGCGCACCGCCGAGGAGCTGGGCCGCGCTTTCCCCGGGGTGCCGGTGCGCCAGAGCGGGCTCGGGCACGTGCTGGCCACCGTGCCGCACGAACGGTCGCTTGTCGTGGCCACGCCCGGGGCTGAGCCGCGCACCACCCAGGGCGGGTATCGCGCCGCCCTGCTGCTGGATGCCGACTCGATGCTGGCCCGGCCCGACCTGCGGGCTGCCGAGGAGTCGTTGCGTCGCTGGATGGCCGCCGCGGCCCTGGTGGCGCCCGCCGGCGACGGCGGTGAGGTGATGGTCGTCGGCGACCCGGGCCACCGCGCCGTGCAGGCGCTGATCCGGTGGGACCCGGCCGGGTTCGCTGCGCGGGAGCTGGCCGACCGTGCCTCGGCCTCGTTGCCGCCGGCTGCGCGCATCGTCGAGCTCATCGGCCCGTCGGCGTCGGTGGACGAGCTGGTCGCCGGTACCCACCTGCCGGCGTCGGCCGACGTGCTCGGCCCGGTGCCGACGGGCACCGACGACTCGGTGCGGGTTCTGCTGCGCGCACCCCTGAGCGACGGGGCCGCGCTGACCGCCGCGGTGCGGGCGTCGGCCGGGGCACGAAGCGCCCGGCGGCGACCCGGCCAGGTGCGGGTTCGCGTCGATCCCGTCGACCTGGGCTAGCGCCTAGAATGCTGCGCCGAAGGAGGCCCGCGTGACGATCCAGCCCATCCGCCTGTTCGGCGACCCCGTGCTGCGGGAGAAGGCCGCACCGGTGACGACGTTCGACGCCGAGCTACGCCGTCTCGTACGCGACCTCACCGAGACGATGCTCGACGCTCCCGGCGTGGGCCTGGCAGCGCCGCAGCTCGGGGTGTCGCTGCGCGTGTTCACCTACGACGTCGACGGTGTCGTCGGGCACCTGGTCAACCCCGAGCTCGACCTGTCGCCCGACGAAGAGCTCGGCCCCGAGGGCTGCCTGTCGTTGCCGGGCCTGGAGTTCGACTGCCTGCGGGCCGAGCGCGTCGTCGCACGCGGCTTCACCATGCACGGCGACCCGGTCACGATCGAGGGCAGTGACCTGCTCGCGCGCTGCATCCAGCACGAGACCGACCACCTGGACGGCGTGCTGTTCATCGACCGGCTCGACCAAGCGACCCGCAAGGCCGCCATGAAGGCCATCCGTGAGGCCGAGTGGGGCCCCGGCGGCGTCCCCGAGGTCAAGGTGTCGCCGCACCCCACCTTCGGCCGGGCCTTCTGACGTGCGCCTGCTCTTCGCAGGCACCCCCGAGGTGGCGGTGCCGTCGCTTCGCGCGCTGCTGGTCGGCGACCACGAGGTGGTGGCCGTGCTCACCCGGCCCGACGCCCGCGCCGGACGGGGTCGCACGATGGTGGCCTCACCCGTCGCCGAGCTCGCCCGTTCCGCCGGCATCGAGACCCTCACGCCCCGCCGGCCCAGCGACCCGGAGTTCCTTGCCCGGCTGGCCGACCTCGACGTCGACTGCGCCCCGGTGGTCGCCTACGGCGGGCTGATCCCGCCGGCGGCCCTGGTGATCCCTCGCCTCGGGTGGGTGAACCTGCACTTCTCCCTGCTGCCGGCCTGGCGCGGTGCGGCGCCCGTGCAGCACGCCGTGCTCGCCGGCGACGAGATCACCGGTGCGGTGACGTTCGCATTGGAGGAGGGCCTGGACACCGGGCCGGTCTTCGGTGCCGTCACCGAGGCGGTGCGCCCCGACGACACCAGCGGTGACCTGCTCGAACGACTCTCGCACTCCGGTGCCACGCTGCTCGCGGCCACCATCGACGGGCTGGCTGCCGGCAGGCTCGTCGGCGAGCCGCAGCCGGTGGACGGAGTGAGCCACGCACCGAAGCTGACCAGTGACGACGCCCGCGTCGACTGGTCGGCGCCCGCCCTGCGCGTCGACCGCCTCGTGCGGGCCTGCACTCCGGCCCCAGGAGCGTGGACCACGTTTCGCGGGGAACGCCTCAAGGTCGGGCCGGTGCGCCCCGAGCCGGCACCGGCCGGGGCCGACGGTCCCACGTCCGGCCCCCTGGGCCCGGGCGAGATCGAGGTGACCCGCGACGGCGTGCGCGTCGGGACCGCGACGGCACCCGTGGTGCTGGGCACGGTGCAGCCGGCCGGCAAGAAGCCGATGGTGGCCGGCGACTGGGCCCGCGGAGTGCGCCTGGAGCCCGGCGAGGCGCTGGTCTAGGTGCAGGCCCGGCGGACGGCGCTGGAGGCCCTGAGCGCCGTCCACGCCCGAGACGCCTACGCGAACCTCGTGCTGCCCGGGCTGCTGCGCCGCTACCGGCTGCGTGGGGCGGACGCTGCGCGCGCCACCGACCTGACCTACGGCACGCTGCGCGGGACCGGCACGTTCGACGCCATCATCCAGGCGTGCAGCAGCCGTCCGCTGGCGCGCATCGACCCAAAGGTGCATGACGCGCTGCGTCTGGGCGTCTACCAGCTGCTCTCGACCCGGGTGCCGCCGCACGCAGCAGTGTCGACCACCGTCGACCTGGTGCGAGCCACGTCGGGGGCAGGGGCGGCCCGCTTCGCCAACGCCGTGCTGCGCCAGGTCGCCGAGCACGACCTCGACGCCTGGGTCGACCTGCTGAGCGGCCCGGACGCCGACCCTCGTGACGTCGCCGCCCTGCGCCACCAGCATCCCCGGTGGGTCGTGGACGCCCTCGCCGAGGCGATCGGCCCCGACGAGCAGCGACTGCTCGACGTGCTGGCGGCTGACAACGTCGCGGCCCGGGTGACGCTGGCTGCCATCCCGGGGAGCAGCAGCGTCGCCGAGCTCGTCGCGGACGGGGCTCAGCCGGGACGCTGGGCGTCGACCGCTGCGGTGCTTCCCGGCGGGGACCCCGCCACGGTCCCTGCCGTCGCGTCGGGACGGGCCCGGGTGCAGGACGAGGGCAGCCAGCTCGTCACACTCGCCCTCCTCGCCGCCGGGCTGCCCGGCGACGTCGCCGACGAGCACTGGCTGGACATGTGCAGCGGCCCCGGCGGCAAGGCGACTCTGCTTGCCGGGCTGGCCGCGACCCGACCGGCTGGCCCGGTGCACGTGCTGGCGGCAGAGATCCACCAGCACCGGGCGCGCCTCGTCCGCTCGGCGCTCACGTCTGCCGGCCTCGTCGACAACGCGGCCGTCGTCGCGGCCGACGCGACCCAGGCGCCGTGGCGGGCGGGCAGGTTCTCCCGTGTTCTGCTGGACGCTCCCTGCACCGGGCTCGGTGCTCTGCGCCGTCGCCCGGAGTCGCGCTGGCGGCGAACGCCGAGCGACCTCGACCGGCTGGTGCCGCTGCAGCGAGCCCTGCTGCACCGCGCGGTGGACAGCACCGTCGACGGGGGAGTGGTGGCCTACGTGACCTGCTCCCCGCACTCGGCGGAGACGGTCGAGGTCGTCGGTGCGGTGCTGGCCGAGCGCGACGACGTCGAGGTCATGGACGCCCCGGCGCTGCTGCCCGACGTCCCGGACACCGCCCGCGGCCCGTACCTGCAGCTGTGGCCGGACGTGCACGGTACCGACGCCATGTTCCTGGCGCTGCTGCGCCGCGACGGGGCGTGAGCCGCTGGCCCTAAGGTGATCACCCGTGGGAGCAGTGATCAGCCCGAGCATCCTGGCCGCCGACTTCGCCGACCTGCGCGCGGAGATCGAGCGGGTCGCCAACGCCGACTGGGTGCACGTCGACGTGATGGACAACCACTTCGTGCCCAACCTGACGCTCGGCCTGCCGATCGTCGAGTCGTTGCTGAAGCACAGCCCGCTCCCGGTCGACGCGCACCTGATGATCGTCGACCCGGACCGGTGGGCACCTGCGTACGCCGAGGCCGGCTGCGCCAGCGTCACCTTTCACGCCGAGGCCGCCGCAGCCCCGGTGCGCCTGGCCCGCGAGCTGCGCCGGGCCGGTGCCCGGGCCGGCCTTGCGCTCAAGCCGGCGTCGCCGGTCGAGCCGTACGCCGATGTCCTGAGCGAGATCGACATGCTGCTGGTGATGACGGTGGAGCCAGGATTCGGCGGCCAGCCCTTCCTCGAGCTGTGCCTGCCGAAGATCCGTCGCGCGCGCTCGCTGATCGCCGGGTCGGGTCAGCAGGTGTGGTTGCAGGTGGACGGCGGCATCACGGTCGACACCATCGAGCAGTGCGCCGATGCCGGGGCCGACGTGTTCGTCGCCGGCTCGGCGGTCTACAACGCGCAGGACGCCGCTGCCGAGGTTGATCGCCTGCGGTCGCTCGCCGACGCCGTTGTGGGATGATGCAGGCAGCACACGCGTGCTCCGGGGATCGGTGAAAGCCCGAACCGGCGGTGACAGCCCGCGACCCGCACCCAGCCAGGGTGTGGTTGACCAGGTGTAACTCCTGGGCCGACGGTGACAGTCCGGATGGGAGGACCACGCGGCAGCATCGGCTGCCCATGTCCGCCTGCCCCGGCCAGGTGAGGCGAGGGAGTAGCTGGTGGCCACGGACGCCGAGCGCGCTGCGATGCGCCGGGCGCTGACGCTGGCCGCCACGCCCGGGGTTCCGCGAGGCCCCAACCCGCGGGTCGGCGCCGTGCTCGTGGACACGGATGGCGCGGTGCTCGGCGAGGGCTGGCACCGCGGTGCCGGGACTGCGCACGCCGAGGTGGCCGCGCTGCAGGCCGCCGGGTCCCGCGCACGCGGCGCGACAGCGGTGGTCACCCTCGAACCCTGCGCCCACACCGGGCGCACAGGCCCGTGCGCGCAGGCGCTCGTCGACGCCGGGGTGAGTCGAGTCGTGTTCGCCCAGGCCGACCCCAACCCCGTCGCCGCCGGCGGGGCGGCCGTGCTGGCGCAGGCGGGCCTCTCGGTCGAGGCGGGTCTGCTCGCCGAGCAGGCCCACGCGCTGAACCACGAGTGGACGTTCGCCCTGCGCCACGGCCGGCCGTTCGTGACGTGGAAGCTCGCCGCGACGCTCGACGGGCGCGTGGCGGCCGCCGACGGCACGAGCCAGTGGATCACCGGGCCGCAGGCGCGCGCGGACGGCCACGCATGGCGAGCCCGTGCCGACGCCGTCGTCGTCGGCACGGGGACCGTGCTCGCCGACGACCCCCGGCTCACCGTGCGCGACGTCCCAGCGCCGGTCACCCGCCAGCCGCTGCGCGTCGTCGTCGGCCACCGGGACGTGCCCGGCGACGCGCGGGTGCGCGACGACGAGGCCGCCTTCGTGCAGATCCGCACCCACGACCCGCACGAGGCACTGGCGCGACTGCTCGCCGACGACGTCCAGCACGTCTTCCTGGAGGGTGGACCGACGCTGGCGGGTGCGTTCGTCGCGGCCGGCACCGTCGACCGGCTGGTCGCCTACTACGCCGGCCGGCTGCTCGGGTCGGGCCGCCCGGCGCTGGGCGACGCCGGGGTGGCGACCCTGGCCGACGCGCCCCATCTCGACGTCACCGACATCCGCATGGTCGGCGCGGACGTCCGGGTGGTCGCCGAACGCCGCCTGCCCACACCCGAACGAGAAGGATGAGGAGGAGCGATGTTCACCGGACTGGTCGAAGAGCTCGGGGAGGTCACCGCGGTCGACGACCTCGGTGACGCGGTCAGGCTGACCGTGCGCGGACACGTCGTCACCGACGGCGCGACGCACGGCGACTCGATCGCCGTCAACGGCACCTGCCTGACCGTCGTGCGCACCGCCGACGGCGAGTTCACCGCCGACGTGATGGCCGAGACGCTGCACCGCACGTCGCTGCGCGGCGCGGAGCCTGGCCGCCGGGTGAACCTCGAGCGTCCCCTGCGCCTGTCCGACCGCCTCGGCGGGCACCTCGTGCAGGGCCACGTCGACGGCACCGGCACGGTGCGCAACCGGGTGCACACCGACAACTGGGACGTGGTGCGCATCGACCTGCCCGCCGACCTGCGCCGCTACGTGGTCGAGAAGGGGTCGATCGCGGTCGACGGAGTCTCGCTGACCGTCTCGGCCGTGGCCGACGACTGGTTCGAGGTGAGTCTGATCCCCACGACTCTCAGCGCGACCACACTCGGCCTGGTCGCCTCCGGCGACCGGGTGAACCTCGAGGTCGACGTGCTGGCCAAGTACACCGAGCGACTGCTCGACAAGGGAGAACGATGACCACGCAGACCGACCCGATCGCGCCCGTCGTCCTGGACGACGTGGCCGACGCGATCGCCGACATCGCGGCCGGCAAGGCCGTCGTGGTCGTCGACGACCCCGACCGGGAGAACGAGGGCGACCTCATCTTCGCCGCGAGCAAGGCCACCCCGGCGCTCACCGGCTTCATGATCCGCCACACCAGTGGCGTGATCTGCGTGCCGATGGAGGGGGAGATGCTCGACCGGCTGCACATCCCGCTCATGACGCCGCACAACCGTGAGCGCATGCGCACCGCCTACACCGTCAGTGTGGACGCCCGCGACGGCGTCACCACCGGCATCTCCGCGCACGACCGCGCTCGCACCATCCGGGTGCTGGTCGACTCCGCGACCGAGCCGTACGAGGTCGTCCAGCCCGGGCACGTCTTCCCGCTGCGCTACCGCGACGGCGGGGTGCTCGTGCGCCCCGGGCACACCGAGGCCGCTGTCGACCTGGCGCGGCTGGCCGGCCTCACGCCGGCCGGGGTGATCTGCGAGATCGTCAACGACGACGGCTCGATGGCACGCGGCCCCGAGCTGCGGCTGTTCGCCGACACGCACGGCCTGAAGATGATCTCGATCGCCGACCTGATCCGGTTCCGGCGGCGCACCGAGAGCCAGGTGAGCCACGTCGCCGACACCCGGCTGCCGACCGAGTACGGGATGTTCACCGCGATCGGCTTCCGCGACCTCGTCGACGACGTCGAGCACGTGGCGCTCGTGGCCGGTGACCTCGGCGACGGCGAGGACGTGCTGGTGCGGGTGCACTCGGAGTGCCTGACCGGAGACACGTTCGGCTCGCGCCGCTGCGACTGCGGCCCGCAGCTGCACTCCGCGATGGCCGCCGTCGCCGCCGAGGGCCGCGGCGTCGTCCTGTACATGCGTGGTCACGAGGGCCGCGGCATCGGCCTGGTGCACAAGCTGCGCGCCTACCAGCTGCAGGACGCCGGTGCCGACACGGTCGACGCCAACCTGGCTCTCGGGCTGCCGGCCGACGCGCGGGACTACGGCACCGGGGCGCAGATCCTGGCCGACCTCGGGGTGCGCAGCATGCGGCTGCTCACCAACAACCCCGCCAAGCGCGCCGGGCTGGAGGGGTACGGCCTGTCGATCATCGAGCGCGTACCCCTGGCCATCGAGCCGACGCAGGACAACGAGCGCTACCTGCGCACCAAGCGCGACCGCATGGGCCACGACCTGCCGGGCGACGCCCCGGTCCCACCGAAGGAGCATGCGTGAGCGGGACGGGCAGCCCGACCGGGGTCGTGACCGGGGGGGAGTCGCTGCGGGTGAGCGTCGTCGCTGCCGGGTGGCACGAGCAGATCATGACCGCGCTGCTGGACGGCGCCCAGCGGGGCCTGGCCGCGGCAGGCGTCGCCGACGTCACGGTGGTGCGCGTGCCCGGGTCGTTCGAGCTGCCGGTGGCCGCGCTGCACGCCGCCCGGGGCGGGGCCGACGCCGTGGTCGCGCTGGGGGTGGTGATCCGAGGTGGCACGCCGCACTTCGAGTACGTGTGCCAGGCGGCGACGATCGGGCTCACCGACGTCACGACCTCCACCGGCGTCCCGGTCGGGTTCGGGGTGCTCACCTGCGACACCGAGCAGCAGGCGCTCGACCGAGCCGGGCTGCCCACCTCGAACGAGGACAAGGGCTTCGAGGCAGCCCAGGCAGCGGTCGCGACCGCGCTCACCCTGGCGGCGACCCCGCACCCGGGGTAGCCGAGTCGAGGAGGCGCAGGCTGGGGGACAACGCGGCACCGACAGCCAGCACGACCAGCAACCCAGCGGTCACCATGAAGGCCGGGCGCACGCCGAAGGAGTCGACGAGCGGACCGGCGACCACGAAGCCGAGGGGGCCGGCGGCGTAGGCCGTGGACGTCATGACCCCGACGACCCGGCCGCGCAGCCGTTCGGGCGTCATCTCCTGCACCGTGACGTTGCTGACCGGCTCGATGGGCCCGTAGAAGAGCCCGGTCGCGAACCCGAGCAGGAGCAGCGGCCCGTACGCCGGCAGCTGCGCCAGGCCCAGCACGGAGATCGCCAGAAGCGCCAGCGAGACGATGAACACCCGGTGCCGGGACACGCGCGGGGCGAGGGCGCCGTAGACCAGGGATCCGACGATCACCCCGCCGGACAGTGCGGCGAGCAGCCCGCCGAGGAGCAGCGGGGCGTCCTGCTCGACGAAGTACGCCGGCAGCAGCACCGCCTCGACCGGGAACCACGCCATCACCGCGACGGCCGGGACGATCGCGAGCGCGCGCACCAGCGGGGTGCGAAAGACGAACGACAGTCCCTCGCGGGTCGCTGCGGCGAACGTGGCAGCCGACTCGTGCTGCACTCCTCGCCCGGCCGACGAGACACGCACCATGCTGACCGCGATGGCGGCCAGCGCGAAGGCCACGGTGGTGGCGTACAGCGTCGCCGAGGCGCCCACCAGTGCGATGAGCAGCCCGCCCAGCCCCGGTGCGACCAGGAACGAGACGCTGAACAGGGCGGTGTGCACGCTGTTGACGCGGTCGAGGCGAAACCCGGCCGCGCGGGCGCTCTCTGGCAGCATCGCCTCGCGCGCGGAGAACCCGGCGGGGTCGAACACCGCACCCAGCGCCGCCAGCAGCGCGATGGTGGGCACGTCGAGACCGAGCAGCGCGTCGGTCACCGGCACCGCGGCGGCGCTGAGCGCGGAGAGCACGTCGGCGCCGATCGCGGTGCGCCGTCGTCCGGCGAGGTCGACGACCGTGCCGCTGAGAAGGGAGGAGAGCACGAGCGGTAGTGCCGCTGCCGCAGCGACGAGGCCGGCTGCGGTGGCGCTGCCGGTGCGTTCGAGCACCAGCCACGGGAACGCGACCGCGACGATGCCGTTGCCGACACCGGAGAGAAGGGTCGACGTCTCCAGCGCGACGATCGGCGCCAGGCGCCGGGGAGGGGGTGCGGTCAGTCGAGCGCCCGTTCCAGTCGATCGACGACGTGGCCGATCACCTCGAGGCGCTCGTTGCGCTTGTCGTTGCCGGAGACCAGGTGCCACGGTGCGTTCTCGGTGGAGGTGCGGATCACCATCTCGTCCACGGCCTGGACGTAGTCGTCCCAGCGCTCCCGGTTGCGGTAGTCCTCCTCGGTGATCTTGTGCCGCTTGTACGAGGTGTTCTCGCGGGCCTGGAAGCGGGCCAGCTGCTCCTCCGGCGAGATGTGGATCCAGAACTTCGCCACGACCATGCCGTGCTCGGTGAGCTGCTGCTCGAAGTCGACGATCTCGTCGTACGCGCGGTGCCACTCCGCCGCGGTCGCGAACCCCTCGACCCGTTCGACCAGCACTCGGCCGTACCAGGTGCGGTCGTAGATGCTGATCCGCCCGTCGCGCGGCACGTCACGCCAGAACCGCCACAGGTAGTGGTAGCGCCGCTCCTCGGCCGTAGGCGCAGCCACCGCGTGCACCTTGTAGTCCCCGGCGTCCAGGGCGCTGGTCATACGGCGGATCGCACCCCCCTTTCCACCGGCGTCCCAGCCCTCGAACGCCAGGACGGTGGCGACGCCACGTCGGCGTGCCTCGTCGGCGAGCAGGTGCAGTCGCGCCTGCATCTTCGCCAGCTTCTTCTCGTAGGCCGACTTCTCCACCGAGCGCGACAGGTCGACCTTGTCCAGCACCGTCGCAGTCTGGTCGGGGTCGGCGGCCCGACCGGGCTCGGCGGCCGCAGCCGCCGGGCCTGCCAACCGTGCCTGGACGGCGGACAAGATGCTCTGTGCGACGCTCAGGTCGCGGTAGCGGGCGTCCGTTCCTTCGATGATCGTCCATGGCGAGCCGGCCACCGACGTCTCCAGCAGTGCCCGCTCGATCGTGGGGATGGCGTCGTCCAGGTCCGCGGCCAGCGTCCAGTCCCGTTCGTCGTAGCGCCACGCGTCGTCGCCGGACTTCTTCGCCTTCTTCAGCCGCTTCTTCTGCGTGGCGGCCGGCGTGTGGACGAAGAACTTGAGTACCAGCGCGCCGTCGGCGATCCACATCCGCTGCGTGCGTCGGATGTGGCGGGCCCACTGGTTCAGCTCGGTCTCGGTGACGTCTCCGTCGAGATAGTTGCGCACCTGACGCATGAGCCCACCGACCCACAGCCCCATCCGCCCCTTGGGTGGCAGCGCCATCCAGAGTCGCCACGCGAACGGACGCTGGGTGCTGCCCGGGTCGTCGCTGAACACCTCGGTGTCGAGGTAGCGGCTGTCCATCCACTCGTTGAGGCGGTTCACGAGCTGGTTGGCCCCCACCCGGTCGTCACCGGCGATGATGACGACGACGGGGAAGTCGGCCTCGGCGAGGTCGAACTGGGCGTTGAGCAGACCCAGTCGAAGGTCGGGCAGGGCGGCTTTGAACACGTCCTTGGCAACGGTGTTGCCTGCTGCAGCGGCACGGAGCATGACCGGATCATCGCAGCCCGAGGGCTACCGTGCGGGCATGACGCCACGAGTCACCCATGTCCGCGACGGTTCGGTCGCTGTGCTGAGCATGGACGACGGCAAGGTGAACGCGGTCAACGACGCCATGCTGGACGATCTGGACGCCGCTCTGGATGCCGCGACCGGCGCTCGCGCGATCGTGCTGGCCGGGCGTGACGGGGTGTTCTCGGGCGGCTTCGACCTGTCGGTGGTGGGCCAGGGCGGCCCGGCGGCCGAGGCGCTGGTGCGCCGCGGTGGCCAGGTGCTGGCCCGGCTGTACCAGAGCCCGGTGCCGGTCGTCATCGCGTGCACCGGGCACGCCGTCGCCCTCGGTGCGGTCATGCTGCTGGCCGCCGACGTGCGGGTGGGGGCGGACGCCGACGTCGCGGTCGGGCTGAACGAGGTGGCCATCGGCATGCCGCTGCCCGAGGTGGCGGTCGCGCTGGCCCAGGAACGTCTGGCTGCGCCCCTGCGCAGGCGCGCGGTGGTGCTGGCCGAGATGTGGACCCCGGTGCGCGCCGTCGACGTCGGCTTTCTCGACGAGGTCGTTGCCCCGGAGTCGGTCGTGGCGACCGCGATCGACCGGGCGAAAGACCTGGGCACCCGGCTGCAGCCCGACGCCTACGCGACGACGTCGCAGCGGCTGCGCACGACGAGCGCAGACCTGCTGCAGGCGTGAGCCACTGACGGTGATTCTGGTGTCCGAGGGGGGACTTGAACCCCCACGCCCTTAAACGGGCACTAGCACCTCAAGCTAGCGCGTCTGCCTATTCCGCCACCCGGACGAGGAGGCATCAGGGTACAGGATAGGCACATGACCACCGAACCCACACGCGCCGCCGACGAGGTCGTCGAGCTGTGCCGCGACCTCATCCGGATCGACTCCACGAACTACGGGGACGGCTCCGGTCCGGGGGAGCGGGAAGCGGCCGGGTACGTCGCGGACCGGCTGCGGGAGGTGGGGCTCGACCCGCTGATCCTCGAGTCGGGCCCGCGTCGCACGAACGTCGTCGTCCGGCTGCCGGGTGCCGACGAGTCACGCACCGACGCGCTGCTGCTGCACGGTCACCTCGACGTGGTGCCCGCCGACCCGAAGCAGTGGCGGTACGACCCCTGGGCGGGCGAGGTGGCCGACGGGTGCGTCTGGGGCCGGGGCGCGGTGGACATGAAGGACATGGACGCGATGATCCTCGCCGTGGTGCGCGACCGCGTGCGCACCGGTCGGCTGCCCGACCGGCCTGTGGTGGTCTGCTTCACCGCCGACGAGGAGGCCGGCGGCACGTGGGGGGCGCACTGGCTGACGGAGAACCACCCCGAGCTCTTCGCCGGCTGCACCGAGGCGGTGGGGGAGGTAGGCGGCTTCTCGGTGACGCTGCCCACCGGTCGGCGGACCTACCTGGTGCAGACCGCGGAGAAGGGCATCGCCTGGATGACGGTGCAGGCCGACGGCACCGAGGGTCACGGGTCCCTGCCCCACGCCGACAACTGCGTGGCCGAGCTGGCGCGGGCGATGGCTCGGGTGGCCGACCACACCTGGCCGACCACGCTGACACCCACGATCAACACGCTGTTCGCTCAGGTCGCCGACGAGACCGGGGCACGGCTCAACCCTGACGACGCGGCGGGCCTGCGCGAGGTGCTCGGGTCGATCGGACGCATCGTCACCGCGACGACCCGCAACACCGCCAACCCGACCGTGCTGCGGGCCGGCCAGAAGACCAACCAGGTGCCGCGCACGGCCGAGGGCCAGATCGACGGACGCTTCCTGCCGGGTGGGGGCGAGGAGTTCCTCGACACCATCGACTCGCTGCTCGGCGAGCGGGTGCGGCGCATCGACACCTTCGTCGACGTGGCCCTGGAGACCCCGTTCGCCGGGCGGACGGTCGACGCGATGGTGGCCGCGCTGAAGGAGGCCGACCCGGGCTGCGCCGTCGCGCCCTACATGCTGTTCGGCGGCACCGACGCCAAGGCGTTCAGCCGCCTCGGCATCCGCGGCTACGGCTTCTCGCCGCTGCGCCTGCCTGCCGACCTCGACTTCCCCGCCCTGTTCCACGGCGTGGACGAGCGGGTGCCGGTCGAGGCGCTCACGTTCGGTGCGGGAGCACTGGATGGCTTTCTCGACCGCTGCTGAGCCGCATCGTCCGTCGCCGCAGCCGCACGACGCGACGCCCGTCCGGGTAGACGCGCACCCGGTCGAGCACCCAGTGCCCGGTGTCGGCGTGCGCGACGAGCAGCGTCCGCGCGTCCGCACGCGTGGTGCCGCGGGGGAGCGTGAAGGTCCAGAACTCCCAGCCCAGCCCGGACGCGGACGCGCTCACGAGGCGGAGACCTCGTCGAGGGCGTCCACGATGGCGCTCGGCAGCGTCACCTGGTCGGCCAGCAGCACGGCGCGCAGCTGAGCCGCGGTGCGGGCGCCGACGATGGCCGACGCCACCCCAGGGCGGTCCCGCACCCAGGCCAGCGCCACCTCGAGCGGGCTGATCGCCAGACCGTCGGCTGCCGTCGCGACCGCCTCGACGATGCCCTGGGCCCAGTCGTCGAGGTAGGGGGCGACGAACGGGCCGAGGTGCGGCGACGCCGCCCGCGAGTCTGCCGGCACGCCGCCGCGGTACTTGCCGGTGAGCACGCCCCGCCCGAGCGGGGAGACTGCGAGAAGGCCGGCCCCGAGCTCACTCGCCGCCGGGCCGACCTGCTGCTCGACGTCACGACGCAGCAGCGAGTACTCCGCCTGCACGGCGACCGGGACGCCCCGGTCGGGCCAGGCGCGCTGGTGCGCCATCGTCCACCCGAGCTGCCAGCCCGACTCGATCGCGACGCCCACGTACCGGGTGCGGCCCGATCGAACCGCGGCGTCCAGCGCCGCGAGGGACTCCTCCCGCGGCACACCGGGGGAGAAGCCGTGCAGCACCCACAGGTCGAGATGGTCGGTGCCGAGACGGTCGAGGGTGTCGTCGAGCTGGGCCAGCAGCGCCGCCGAGCTGGTGTCGTGGGTGAGCACGTCGCCGCGCCACCCGAGGCCCGCACGTCCGCTCAGCACGACGTCCCGACGGGGGACGACGCGCCCGAGCAGGCCGCCGAGCACGGTCTCGGCCCGGCCGTCCCCGTACTCCGGGGCACAGTCCAGCAGCGTCCCGCCGGCCGCGACGAAGTGCTCGAGCTGCTCGCGGGCCTCGTGCTCGTCGGTGTCGCGGCCCCACGTGATGGTTCCCAGACCGAGTCGCGACACCGCCAGACCACTGCGGCCAACACGTCGGGTCTCCACGGACGTGGGAGGCTACCGGGCACCGGGGGCTGGTTACTCTTCCGCACCATGATGCAGGCGGCACGTTCGTGACGGAGTGGTTCCAGGCGGTCTTTCTCGGCATCCTGCAAGGCCTCACGGAGTTCCTGCCCATCTCGAGCAGCGCGCACCTGCGCGTGGTGCCGGCCTTCCTCGGCTGGGACGACCCCGGGGCGGCCTTCACCGCCGTCGTGCAGATCGGCACCGAGGTGGCGGTGCTGCTGTACTTCTGGCGCGACATCTGGCGCATCGCGACCACGTGGCTGGCATCGCTGACCCAGCCCGCGCGGCGGACCGAGCACGACGCCAAGATGGGCTGGTACATCATCGTGGGCAGCCTGCCCATCGTGCTTCTCGGCGTGTTCTTCCGCGACGCGATCGAGACGACAGCCCGCAACCTCTACCTGGTCGGCACCATGCTCATCGTGTTCGGCGTGATCCTCGGCATCGCCGACCGCGTCGGCGCCCACCGCAAGCCGATCACCGACCTCGGGTGGCGCGACGCCGTCCTGTACGGGTCGGGGCAGGCGTTGGCGCTCATCCCTGGGGTGTCCCGGTCCGGGGCGACGATCAGCACCGGGCTGTTCCTGGGCTACGACCGGGCCGCCGCCACGCGCTACGCGTTCCTGCTGGCGATCCCGGCCGTGGTCGGCGCGGGTCTGTACCAGCTTCCGTCCATCCCTGGCGGCGACAACGCCTACGGGGTGGGCCCGACGGTCGCGGCCACCCTCGTGGCCTTCGTCGTCGGGTACGCGACGATCGCGTGGCTGCTGCGCTGGGTCACCACCCGGTCGTACCTACCGTTCGTGGTCTACCGCATCGCCCTGGGCTCGGCCGTCCTCATCGGGCTCAGCACGGGCGCCCTGAGCGCGTAGGCGCGACGCCGGCTGACCTACGCCGCCGCCTCCGCGGCAGCCTCGGCGGCCTCGTCGCGGGCGCGCTGGTCGGCGCGGGCCTGCGGGCTCTTCAGGTACTCCTCCGGAGAAGGTGCGTCCACGAGCCAGGCCTGCGGGTCGACCGGCGTGCCGTCCACCCGGATCTCGAAGTGCAGGTGCGGTCCGGTCGAGTAGCCGGTGGATCCGACCAGGCCGATGAGGTCGGCCTTGCGCACCGTGTCGCCGGGCTGCACCAGGATGCGTGACTGGTGCGCGTAGAGGGTGGCGATGACGGACTCGCCGATCCTGCCGTGGCTCACCACGGTCATGTTGCCGTAGGCGGAGTTGTACCCGGCGAGCACGACTGTTCCGTCGTCGGCGGCGTAGATACCGCCGTCGCCGATGCCGTAGTCCGACCCGGTGTGCAGCTTGACGTAGCCGAGGATGGGGTGCAGGCGGGGGCCGAAGCTCGACGTGAGCGCGCCGGTGCCGGGCCGGACGAGGGAGCCGGTGCCGCTGACGGCCGACGGGTCGTCGAGCACCTCGGCCCACCCCGTGAGCGAGTAGCCCACGGCTTGGCTGGCCGCGAGCAGCTGGCGGTACTCGGCCAGGTCGGCGGACTGCGCCTCCTGGGCGGCGTCCAAGGCGTCCGCGCGTCGCTGCACGAGCGACTCGGTCTCGTCGGCGATCAGCCGGGCGGTCTTCTGGGCCTGGGTCGCCAGGTCGAGAGCGCGGGCCGCCACTGCCTCGGCACGCTCGCGCTCCTCCCGCGCGGCCTGCATGCGGGCCTCGGCCTCGGCAAGGTCGGCCAGCTCGGCGACGAGCCCGGCGATCACCACGTCCTCGCTGCGCAGCACCGCCTCGACGCCGCGCAGGCTTGCCGCGAACTCCTGCGGGGTGGTCGACTCGAGTATCACGTTGAGGCTGCTGAGTGGACCGCCGGAGCGGTAGGCCTCCCGGGCCAACGTGCCCAGAGCGTCGCGCTGGGCGTCGAGGGAGCCGACCCGCTCGGTGAGGGCGCGTTCGGCCTGCTGCTCGGCCACGGCGGCCGACGCCGCGTCTCGGCTGGCCTGCTCGTGCACCGCCAGGGCGGCTGCCCGGGCCTTCTTGGCCTCCTCGAGCCGCGCGGTGGCTGCAGCGAGCTGCGTCTCCGCGCTGGCCAGCGCCTCCTGGGCGGCCTGCACAGCGGCCGCGGTCTCTTCCAGCTGCCGGTTGAAGTCGTCTACCTCGGCGTCGCTCGCGGGCGGCTCGGACTCGACCGGACCGACCAGGTCGAGCGACTCGGTGTCCGGTGGAGGCAGCCCCGGTGCGGTGGCGTCGGCAGCGGTCTTCTTGTTCGCCTTGGGCACGCGCGGCTTCTCGGGCCCGGCCGGGGTCGGGGCCGGGGTCGTAGTGGGCGCCGGCACCGGCTCCGGCTTCGGAGTGGGCTTGGGCGTCGGGGTCGGCTTCGGGGTCGGCTTGGGCGTCGGGGTCGGCACCGGTGTGGGCACCGGGGTCGGCTCCGGCGTCGCCTCGACACCCGTCGCAGGAGTCAGCTCGCCCTCAGCATCGCCCTGGCCGAAGGCCGATGCGGCCATCCCCCCCGTGAGAAGAGCCGCAGCCACTGCGGTGGCCAGCACTCGCCGGCCCCTGACCGCTGTCACGTCACTCCCCTTGGGCTGCTCGCGCAGCATCTCTACTGTTCTTTGTACCCGACCAGAACGGCCAACACCAGGGTTTGTGCCCTGGTCGCACAGGATATCCTCCGAACGGTCGACTAGCCTGCGGGGGTGCCAACCGTCCTGCTCGTGCGGCACGGGCGTACGTCGGCAAACGCGTCGGGCGTGCTGGCCGGCTGGATGCCCGACGTCCACCTCGACGACGCCGGACGTGAGCAGGCAGCCGCCCTCGCCGAGCGGCTCGAGATGGTGCCCGTCTCCGCTGCCGTGTCCAGCCCGTTGCCGCGGTGCGTCGAGACCGCCGATGCTCTGCTGGGGAGCAGGGGCGTCCCGTGTACGACCGACGAGCGACTGGCCGAGGCCCGCTACGGCGACTGGACCGGACGGCCCTTGCGCGAGCTCGCGAAGGACAAGACGTGGCGCGTGGTGCAGGACCACCCGTCCGCCGCGGTCTTCCCGGGCGAGGACGGCGAGGCCATGGCCGCCGTGGCGGCCCGAGCGGTTGCTGCGGTTCGCGAGCACGACCGGGCGGTGCTCGACCAGCACGGCGACGGGGCGATCTGGGTGGCGGTGAGCCACGGCGACGTGATCAAGGCCGTGCTCGCGGACGCGCTCGGCATGCACCTGGACCACTTCCAGCGCATCGTCGTCGACCCCTGCTCGGTATCGGTGGTCCGGTACACCCCGCTTCGACCATTCGTCGTGCGGGTGAACGACACGGCAGGTGCGTTGTCGGCGCTGGCTCCCCGTCGTCGCCGCCGTCGGCCACGCCGCAGCAGCGATGCGGACGTGGGCGGCGGAGCGGGATCCTCGTAGGGTGAGCGGCGTGGGCGCAACAGAGTTTCGGCACGAGAGCCCCGACCGCTGCGTCGTCGGCACGGTGGGCGAGCCCGGCCAGCGCATCTTCTACCTGCAAGCGCGTAGTGGCAGCATGCTGACCAGCGTGGTGCTGGAGAAGGCGCAGGTGGCCGCCCTCGCCGACCGCATCGAGGAGATGCTCGACTCCGTCGTGCGCCGCTCCAGCGGCCAGGCACCCGTGCCTGCGGTCACCCCGACGAAGGTCGACGACCTGGGGCCGCTCGACCTGCCGCTCGAGGACGAGTTCCGCGTCGGCACCCTGGCCATGGCGTGGCTGTCGGACGAGGGACGCCTCGAGCTGATCGCGACCGAGGCCGGCCCGGAAGAAGCGGACGAGGCCGACCTGACGTCGATGACGGTGCACCTCACCGGCTCCCAGGCACGATCGTTCGTGTCACGCGCCCGCGCCGTCGTGTCCGCGGGGCGTCCGCCGTGCCCGATCTGCTCGCAACCGCTGGACCCCGCAGGGCACATCTGCCCGCGGCAGAACGGGTTCCATCGCCGGTCGTGACCGCCGACCTGCTCGAGCACGGCGTGCTCACCGTCGAGGGCCGTGTCGTCGCGGCGTCCAACCTCACGTTGTACGCGCGCGTCGACGACGCCGAGGGTGCCAGCACCTCGTGCGTCTACAAGCCGGTCTCTGGCGAGCGTCCGCTCTGGGACTTCCCGGACGGCACCCTCGCGCAGCGCGAGCGGGCGGCCTACCTGGTCTCCGAGGCGGGCGGGTGGCACCTCGTGCCCCACACGGTGCTGCGTGACGGTCCGCTGGGCCCGGGCATGTGCCAGCAGTGGGTCGTCACCGACGACGACCGACCCTGGGTGGAGGTGCTCGACGCCCACGAGGCCGTCGCCGACGGCTGGCTCGAGGTGCTGCGCGGACAGGACGAGACGGGCCGCCCCGTCGTGCTGGTGCACCGCGACGACGCCGCCGTGCGCGCCATGGTCGTGATGGACGCCGTGCTCAACAACGCCGACCGCAAGGGCGGGCACCTGCTGCGTGCCACCGACGGCCGGCTCCAGGGAGTCGACCACGGGCTGTGCCTGCACACCGATCCCAAGCTGCGCACCGTGCTGTGGGGCTACGCGGGAACGCCGCTCACCCCAGTCGACGTCGCGAACCTGCAGCGCCTGGACTCCTGGCTCGGCGCCGAGGGCCGTGCGGCGCTCGGGGGCCTTCTGACGCCGACGGAGGTGGATGTGCTGACCGAGCGGGTGGCGGTGCTCGGGACGCGGGGGGTGCTGCCGCGGCCGCCGCGCACGGCCCCGGCGATCCCCTGGCCGGCGTTCTGAACGATCTCGCCCATCAGGTGAGCTTGACGGCTGTTCCGGACACGCTGACCATGAGCATGTTCGTGCCGACGGTCTCGTGTCGACGTCGACGGAGAGGACGGCGTCGGCGTTGAGTGTGGCTGCCTGCTTCTCCATCTCCTCGAGTACGGACTGCGCGCAGACGATGCCGAAGCCGCCACGGTCGGCTGGTCGAAGCTGCTGCGGTGCTGTGGGGTGGGACGTCCGGAAGGCGTCGTGGTCACACAAGAGGTGGGGACGCTCGCAGGCTCGCGCCGGGCTGGGCGCCCTCCCCGGTAGTGCAACTCGTCGCCGCCTGCCGTTGGTCAGCAGTCCGGGTCGGTCAGGTCGCAGAACTCCGCCCAGCGGGTGAACGGGAACCTGAGGCTGGTGTCGGTGGCGTCGAGGTCGACCAGTGTCACGCGCACCGGTGTGGTCTGCCCGCAGTCACCGACCAGCGCCGGCCGCGTGAACACCACTCCGTCCACGCTCAGCGGTGCGTCCAGACTCACCGGGGAGCCTCGCCCGGACGGCGGGCACACCACCAGCGGCTCGGTCGCCTCACCGAATAGCCGCTGGTGTCGTGTCCGCACCCTCGGTGAGGGTCACCCTGTCGAGGGCGATGGTCAGCACGGGCGCTCCGGCGGCAACCTGCCCACCCTGGTCCGACGTGGCGAACAGCCGGTATGTCCCGTCCTGCACGGCCGCCGGCGACGCTCCGACCGCACACCCGGTGGCCAGCATCATGAGGACGAGGAGCCATGCCCGGGCGGTCACTGGCTGAAGAAGCTCTGGCCGGGTTGCAGGGCCGCACCGAGAAGCTCGGGAACGGTGACGAGCACGTAGCCCTCGGCCTGCAGCTGGTCGACGATGGCTGGGTAGGCATCGCGGGTCGTCTCGTAGATGTCGTGGGACAGCACGATGTCGCCTGGACCGGTGGCGGCAAGCACGCGCTCCTGCACGATGGCGCTGTCCTGGTCCCTCCAGTCCTCGGGGTCGACGTTCCAGAGGATCTGCGCCATGCCGAGCTCGGCGGCCACCCCGGCAACCGTGTCGTTGGTCGCGCCGTACGGCGGCCGCAGCAGCACAGGTCGCTGACCTGTCGCGCCCTCGACGATGTCGTTGACCTGCTCGATCTCTGCCCGGACCGCCGCGGCGTCGAGCTTGGACAGGTCAGGGTGGTCCTCGGTGTGGTTGCCCACCGCGTGGCCCTCAGCGACCATGCGAGCCAGCAGGTCGGGTTGAGCGGCGGCGCTGCTGCCGACGACGAAGAACGTGGCCCGCACTCCCTTCGCCGCGAGCGTGTCGAGCAGATCGGCCGTGCCTCCCACGGGCCCGTCGTCGAACGTCAAGGCGACGCACTGCTGCACCTGGCAGTCAACACCGGCGGTGTCCGCAGGTGGGATCACCGCGCTGGGTGTCGCAGTGGCCGTGGGCTCGGGTGGCGTGAGGCCCGGATCACTGGGTGCGACGGCCGCGCTCTGCGCCGCGGTCCCGAGCTCTGACAGCAGCGTGTCCGGGTCCACCGAAACAGCGAGAGGGCCGGCGAGGTCGTCGGCGATGGTGCCCTGGTCGAACTCCACCAGAAGCCGCCCATCGGTGTCGAAGGCGAGCGCGTCGAACACCTGCTCGTCGGTGGCGAGCTCGTCAGCCAGGAGCGCCGCGTCGACACGGGGGTCGGCCTCGCCGGCCTCACGCACGCGGGCCTCGAGCTCGCCGAGGGCCCCGTCGGCCAGCAACGCTTCCGATGACACCG
This sequence comes from uncultured Actinomycetota bacterium, assembly GCA_963714455.1. Lineage (GTDB taxonomy): Bacteria > Actinomycetota > Actinomycetes > Jiangellales > Jiangellaceae > CAVQGZ01. Next base: position 116,162 of record CAVQON010000019.1, on the reverse strand, counting down.
ACGTCCCGGCGGCGACGTCGTACCAGGCTGTCGTCACCCGGCCGTCGTCCCCGGTCGCGTTGAGCTCGGTAGTCAGGATTCGTGCCCCCAGAACCTGTGGCGAGGCTGCAACGAGGTCCCAGCTGACCAGCAGCTCCGGGAACGGTGCCGTATCGACCGGGTCGGTGTCCTGACGGAACCGCTCGATGTCGGCATCCACGACCGCCTGGATCTCATCGGTGAAACCCTCCGCACCCGGCACCTCCGGCACCGTCGCGAACGTCAGCCGCCCCGGCCCGAAGTCCTCCTCCACCCGCGTGTCCAGTCCCTCGATCAGGCCGGGCGGCACGATCGCAAACTGCGGCAACGACAGCGGCTCGCCCGTCTCGTCCGCCGTCGGGGTGGGACTCGGTGCCGCCGACTCCTCCCCCGAGGAACACCCACCGACCAGCACCATGGCCGCGATCACCACGAACAAGCCAGCACGCGCGAACCTGCGCGGAGCGTAGGCCGTGCACCACCGACGCGGCTTCGCCGCCTGAGCAGACCACGCGCCTTCTGCTATCCGGTTACTCCCCACGGGTGTGCCACCAGGCTGTGGCCAGCCCAAGAACGAACATGGTGACGGCCGCCAGCCAGCCGAACTCCCCGAGCAGCGCGTCGCTGCCGGAGAACGCCGGCACCCGGTCTACCCCCTCGGTCGCGGCGAAGCTGGTAGCCACCAGCCCGTTCCACGCCCCGTGAGCCACCACGCTGGGCCACAGTGAGCTCGACCGGTCGGTCAGCACCCCCACGAACAGTGTGAACCCGGCGATGGCCACGGTGAAGGCGGCGAGGCCGGCGAGGCTGCCGTACCAGCCCAGCAGGATGAGGGGCACGTGGTAGGCCCACCAGATCGCCCCGACGATCAGACTGACCCGCCAGAACCCGGACCGCGACCGCAGCGTCGGCCACAAGAACCCCCGCCAGCCGATCTCCTCGCCGACCGCCGACAGCGCAGCAACCGCGATCGCCGCTGGAGCCCCGACCAGGGCCGCGCGCAGAACGTCCGGGTCCTCGGTGTCCCACCCCAGAGCAGCCCCCAACAGATAGGCACCCAGTACCGCCACCGCGGGCAGCAACCCGGCCAGCAGCCACAAGCTCGGCCGTCCCCACTGGATACGCCCCTTGGGGACGAACCGGGCAAGCAGCGCCCCCACCGTCGGAGCGAACATGAGAACAAGGAAGAGCGCATCGCTGGGCTGCTCACCCGCTGGCGGCCAGAACACCACCAGGCCGATCGCGTACACCACCAGCAGCCCACCGAAGTACCAGCCCAGCTGTCGGCCCAGGCGGGGCTCGGCTGCGGTGTTGGTCGTGACGCTCATGCGGCTGCCGTCTGCTCAGTGGTATCCATCACATCTTCCGTTCCGGCGGGCGGTCCGCGCCGTTGTGCAGCGGGTCGAGGCGTGCGTACCGTATCGGATTACTCAGTGACGACAACTACCTGCCCGCACGCACCACCGCCGTGAGCTCGGCCTGCTCTGCTGGGCTATCCGTGCCGCGGTCATTTGTCAGCGTCTCTTGTCGGCGCGTCGGCATGGCTCTTGCTCGTGACCTTGCGGGGCGCGGAGGAGGCACTGGCACGGTGGGCAGTACCTCACGGGCCAGGTCACCCGGACATGGTTGACCTTGATAAGCCACTTGCTGCTGTGGAATATTGCCGCCCCATGCGCAACAAAGGGTCTTTGACCCGGCTCAGCCGCTCCCGCCTGCTTGCTGCGACGACCGCCCTTGTGCTCGTCAGCCAGGCCGCGGCATCCGCTGCCATGGCCGTGGACGTTCCGCAGGACCCCGACGCAATCGAGATCACAGTCGACGCGCCGGTCGAGCCCGAGGAGGCCGACGAACAGAGTGAGGGGGAGGCCCTCGTTGAGGGAGAGGGCCCCGTTGAGGGCGAGACTCCGGTTGAGGGAGAGGGCCCGGTCGAGGGAGAGCCCCCCGCTGAGGGGGAAGCGCCCGGCGAGGCAGAAGCCCCCGCCGAGGGAGAGTCCCCCGCCGAAGGGGAGGCAACGCTCGACGAGGACCCGCCGGTCGCAGAGCAGGATGCCGCAGATCCGGTGATCGAGTTGTTCGCGGCGCCTGTGGAGGAGTTCGTCGAGGGAATCGAAGTAGCTGCCGTGGATGGCGCCGCGACGATCTACTGGCCCGACTTCCCGCCCGGGGAGGTGTACGGCGTCCAGTTCCAGGAGACGGAAACGACATGGACGACGGTGACAACGGACACCGAGCCATACCAGCCCGGCAATCCTGAGGGCCCGATCGACGCCGCCAACGAAGTGACCCTGCTCGACCTGGAGAACGAGGAGACGTACACCGCGCGAATCGTCTCCGCGCTCACGGTCGACGACATCCTGGCAACCGAGGATCCCGCGGACGAGCCCGAGGGCGACACGACCACAGCCAGCCTTTCGACTTCACCGTCCGGGGCTACATCGAGTCCGCGGCGAACCCGCAGATCCCCGACAGCTGCGGGATCGACCTGACGCTGGTGCTGGACGCATCGGGCTCGATCCAGTCCTCTCGAGCGGTCGAGACCGTTCGATCTGCAGCAGAGAGCTTCCTCGACGCCCTGCGGAACACGAACTCACAGGCACGCGTCACTCAGTTCGGCACGGCCACCGAGCAGCTCGCGCCGACGACAACCATCGACGACGCTGCCCTGGCGCCCAGTGGTCCTCTGGCGGCCGCACTGGCCGGCTACTACAACCCCCGCCCTCCCGTGAGCAGCGCGTCAACCTGGGAATACCTCCAACGGAATTGGGGTGATGACGATCGCTGGAGCACTCGCGATTCCGACCAGTACACCAACTGGGATGCCGCCCTCGACCAGGCCAACGACGGTCAGCAGCAGCTCGTAGTCTTCATCACCGACGGTGACCCCACAGCCCTCCAGTTGGACAGGCAGGGGGAAGACGCGCCCAAGACAGTCGGCGGCACCGGCTGGAACACGTTCCGCAGCCAGGGGGCCGACCGAACCGTCAACCGTGCCATCGAGGAAGCGAACGCAGCCAAGGCGCAGGGCAGCCGCGTTCTCGCTGTCGGGGTCGGCAGTGGTCTCAGCAACTCCCGTAGCCAGGATCGACTGAAGGCTGTGTCCGGCCCTCAACTGGTCACCGACGCTGACCTCGGCGCGATCACAAGCATCAACGACATCGACGTCGCAGCCGTCCGCAACTTCGGCGACCTGGCCCAGGCATTGCGTTCCATCGTCCTGGAGCTCTGCTCGCCGTCCCTCACGGTGCGCAAGTTCACGGAGACGACTACGCCGGGCGAGTACCTGCCTGCTCCTGGTTGGGACATCACCGTCGAGCCCGAGGTTCCCAACGGTTCGTTCTCGTGGATCCTCCCGGATACTGCTCCGGCGACGTCCAAGACCGAGCCCACGAACGGCCAAGGCTTCGCGCAGTTCCAGTGGGAGCCTGACCCCCAGGAGTCGGACTCGCGGGCCACCGTCACCGAGACACTTGAGGACGGCTTCGCCGCCGGTCGACCTGGGGACGACGACTACGTCTGCGAACTGCGAAACGAGGACGGCGATGTCCGGATCGTCAGCGGTGACTTCGGCCAGAGCCCCAGCTTCGACATCCCTCGCATCGGGCAAGAGATCGTCACCTGCAGCCTCTACAACTCGATCAAGAGGGCCGACCTCACGTTGGAGAAGGCGTGGATAGGCGGCCAGCCCGGTGATTCGGCGGTTCTGACGGTCGAGGGGTCGACGGACGGCACCGCCACCTCGAATGCACCTGATGCGCCAACTGACTCGAACAGCGTGACGGTCCCGGTCTTGGCGGGAGAGACAGTCGACGCTCTCCGAGACGCTGTCGGGGAGTACTGCCTTTGCGACAGAGCTGACCTGCACCGATGCTGATGGCCTCTCGTACACCTCGGGTGACCTGACCGGGACCTACCAGGTCCCACTCGATCCGACCGATGTCACGTGCACATTCACCAACACTGCGTTGGTCCCGGGCCTGACGCTGGACAAGGTCGCCGACGTGACCTCGGTGTCGGCGGTGGGCGATGAGATCGTCTACACGTTCACCGCCGAGAACACCGGGAACGTGACGCTGACCGATGTCGAGCATCGCCGACCCGCTGCCGGATCTGTCGGCTCTGGTCTGCACGCCGGGCCAGCCGACGACACTGGACCCGGGCGAGCAGCTGGAGTGCAGCGCGTCGTATGAGGTGACGCAGGCCGATCTGGATGCCGGTGCGGTGACCAACACGGCGACCGCGACGGGGACGCCGCCGACCGGGCCGCCGTTGACCCCGACGGACACGGTGACGAGTGCCTGGCACCAGACCCCCGATCTGACCTTGGACAAGGTCGCCGATGTGGACTCGTTGCCGAGTGTGGGGGAGACGATCACCTATACGTTCACCGCGACCAACACGGGGAACCAGACGCTGACGGATGTGAGCATCGCCGACCCGTTGGACGGGTTGTCGGATCTGGTCTGCACGCCGGGCCAGCCGACGACGCTGGACCCGGGTGGGGTGCTGGAGTGCACGGCGACGTATGAGGTGACGCAGGCTGACCTGGATGCCGGTGCGGTGAGCAACACGGCCACGGCGACGGGGACCCCGCCGACCGGTCGTGCCGTTGACCCCGACCGACACGGTGACAGTGCCGTGGCACCCAGACCCCCGATCTGATGCTGGAGAAGGTCGCCGACGTGACCTCGGTGTCGGTGCTGGGCGATGAGATCGTCTACACGTTCACCGCGACCAACACGGGGAACCAGACGCTGACGGATGTGAGCATTGCGGACCCGTTGGACGGGTTGTCGGCGCTGAGCTGCACGCCGGGCCAGCCGACGACGTTGGACCCGGGTGCGGTGCTGGAGTGCACGGCGACGTATGAGGTGACGCAGGCGGACCTGGATGCCGGTGCGGTGTGCAACACGGCGACCGCGACGGGGACCCCGCCGACCGGGTCCGCCGCTGACCCCGACGGACACGGTGCGGGTGCCGGGGGCGCAGACCCCAGGTCTGACCCTGGACAAGATGGCAGATGTGGCGTCGGTGTCGATGGTGGGCGATGAGATCGCCTACACGTTCACCGCGACGAACACCGGGAACCAGACGCTGACCGATGTGAGCATCGCTGACCCGTTGCCGGGGTTGTCGGATCTGGTCTGCACACCGGGCCAGCCGACGACGCTGGACCCGGGTGGGGTGCTGGAGTGCACGGCGACCTATGCGGTGACGCAGGCTGATCTGGATGCCGGTGCGGTGAGCAACACGGCCACGGCGACGGGCACCCGCCGACCGGTCCGCCGTTGACCCCGACGGACACGGTGCGGGTGCCGGGGGCGCAGACGCCGGATCTGACGTTCGACAAGGTGGCGGACAAGACCTCGGTGTCGATGGTGGGGGAGATGATCACCTATACGTTCACCGCGAGAACACGGGGAACCAGACGCTGACCGATGTGAGCATTGACGACCCGTTGCCGGGGTTGTCGGATCTGGTCTGCACGCCGGGCCAGCCGACGACGCTGGACCCGGGTGGGGTGCTGGAGTGCACCGCGACCTATGCGGTGACGCTGGAGGACTTGGATTCGGGTGCGGTCTTCAACACGGCCACGGCGACGGGCACGCCGCCGACCGGTCCGCGCCTGACGCCTCCCGACACGGTCGGCGTGCCGGTGGAGCAGACGCCGGCGCTGACCCTGGACAAGATCGCCGATGTGGGCTCGGTGTCGACGGTGGGCGATGAGATCGTCTACACGTTCACCGCCGAGAACACGGGGAACGTGACGTTGACCGATGTGAGCATCACAGACCCACTACCCGGGTTGTCGGCGCTGAGCTGTGAGTCGCCGGTGGGCACGTCCGTGACGCAGCCGGTGACGCTGGACCCGACCGAGGTGCTGGAGTGCACGGCGACGTATGCGGTGACGCAACCTGATCTGGATGCCGGTGCGGTGAGCAACACGGCGACCGCGACTGGGCAACCGCCGACAGGTCCGCCGTTGACCCCGACGGACACGGTGCGGGTGCCGGTGGCGCAGACTCCCGATCTGACCCTGGACAAGGTGGCCGATGTGGCGTCGGTCTCGATGGTGGGCGATGAGATCGGCTACACGTTCACCGCGACCAACACCGGGAACCAGACGCTGACCGACGTGAGCATTGACGACCCGTTGCCGGGGTTGTCGGATCTGGTCTGCACGCCGGGCCAGCCGACGACGCTGGACCCGGGTGGGGTGCTGGCATGCACGGCGACGTATGCGGTGACCCAGGCTGATCTGGACTCCGGTGCGGTGTTCAACACCGCCACCGCGACCGGGACCCCGCCGACCGGTCCGCGCCTCACTCCTCCCGACACCGTCGGTGTGCCGGTGGCGCAGACGCCGGCGCTGACGTTGGACAAGGTGGCCGACGTGACCTCGGTGTCGATGGTGGGGGAGACGATCACCTACACGTTCGCCGCGGAGAACACCGGCAACCAGTCGCTGACCGATGTGAGCATCACTGACCCGCTACCCGGGTTGTCGGATCTGGTCTGCGCGCCGGGCCAGCCGTTGACGTTGGCGCCGACCGAGGTGCTGGAGTGCACGGCGACGTATGCGGTGACGCAGGCTGATCTGGATGCCGGTTCGGTGAGCAACACCGCGACGGCGACGGGAACTCCACCGACGGGTCCGCCGTTGACCCCGACGGACACGGTGCGGGTGCCGGGTGCGCAGACGCCGGATCTGACGTTCGACAAGGTGGCGGACAAGCCTTCGGTGTCGATCGTGGGGGAGACCATCACCTACACGTTCACCGCGGAGAACACGGGGAACGTGTCGTTGACCGATGTGAGCATTGACGACCCGCTACCCGGGTTGTCGGCGCTGAGCTGCACACCGGGCCAGCCGACGACCCTGGACCCGGGTGGGGTGCTGGAGTGCACCGCGACGTATGAGGTGACCCAGGCTGATCTGGACTCCGGTGCGGTGTTCAACACGGCCACGGCGACCGGGACCCCGCCGACCGGTCCGCGCCTGACGCCTCCCGACACGGTCGGAGTGCCGGTGGCGCAGACGCCGGCGCTGACGTTGGACAAGGTGGCGGACGTGACCTTGGTGTCGATGGTGGGCGATGAGATCGTCTACACGTTCACCGCGACGAACACCGGGAACCAGACGCTGACCGATGTGAGCATCGTCGACCCGCTACCCGGGTTGTCGGCGCTGAGCTGTGAGTCGCCGGGGGGCACGTCGGTGACGCAGCCGGTGACGTTGGCGCCGACCGAGGTGCTGGAGTGCACGGCGACGTATGCGGTGACGCAGGCTGATCTGGATGCCGGCTCGGTGAGCAACACGGCGACCGCGACTGGGCAACCGCCGACGGGTCCGCCGTTGACCCCGACGGACACGGTGCGGGTGCCGGGTGCGCAGACGCCGGATCTGACCCTGGAGAAGGTCGCCGACGTGACGTCGGTGGCGGCGCCGGATGATGTGATCACCTACACGTTCACCGCTGAGAACGCCGGCAACGTGACGTTGACCGATGTGAGCATCACTGACCCGCTACCCGGGTTGTCGGATCTGGTCTGCGCGCCTGTCCAGCCGTTGACGTTGGCGCCGACCGAGGTGCTGGAGTGCACCGCGACGTATGAGGTGACCCAGGCTGATCTGGACTCCGGTGCGGTGTTCAACACCGCCACCGCGACCGGGACCCCGCCGACCGGTCCGCGCCTGACGCCTCCCGACACAGTCGGAGTGCCGGTGGAGCAGACGCCGGCGCTCACCCTGGACAAGGTGGCCGACGTGACCTCGGTGTCGATGGTGGGCGATGAGATCATCTACACGTTCACCGCGACGAACACCGGGAACGTGACGTTGACCGATGTGGACATCACTCGACCCGCTACCCGGGTTGTCGGCGCTGAGCTGTCAGTCGCCGGTGGGCACCTCGGTGACCACCCCGGTGACGCTGGGCCCGGGTGGGGTGCTGGAGTGCACGGCCACCTATGCAGTCACGCAGGCGGACCTGGATGCCGGGGCAGTGAGCAACACGGCCACGGCGACGGGCACACCCCCGACCGGTCCGCCGCTGACCCCGACCGACACGGTGACGGTGCCCGGGACACAGTCCCCGGGCCTGACTCTGGAGAAGGTGGCCGACAAGACCACGGTGTCGAGGGTGGCCGAGACGATCACCTACACGTTCACCGCGACGAACACCGGGAACGTGACGCTGACGGATGCGGACATCACTGACCCGCTACCCGGGTTGTCGGCGCTGAGCTGTCAGTCGCCGGTGGGCACCTCGGTGACCACCCCGGTGACGCTGCCGCCGGGTGCGGTGCTGGAGTGCACGGCCACCTATGCGGTGACCCAGGCTGACCTGGATGCCGGCGCTGTGAACAACACGGCCACGGCGACGGGGACACCGCCGACGGGGCCGCCGCTGACCCCGACCGACACGGTGACGGTGGTCGTCCCGCCGACGCCTGCGACAATCACGCCAGGGACGTCAACGCCACCCTCGCTCCCCTCAACGGGACCGAGTCCTTGGCTGGGTCCGATCGTCCCCGTCGCGATCCTGCTGATGGTGACGGGCCTTCTCCTTCAGCTCGGGGCAAGGCGTCCCAGCAGGAGGCTCGCGTAGCCCCACCGTCAGATCGAGGGAGGAAGAGGAGTCGGCGTGAGGAACCGAGCGTGGCACGTGATCGCTGCCCTTGCGGCGCTCGGCGGGATGGGCGCTTGCACAGCATCCACCGACCCTTCAGCCGCCTCGGACTCAGGCGGCGAGGAGGCAGCGCCTGCTTCGCCGACAGTCGGGTTCACTCCGGACGCGCCGTCAACCGACGAGGAGACGCCTGATGGCGAGATCGAGCAGGTGCCGGCCCTCGTCGACGGCTGGGACGGCATCGTTGCCGACGTCTCAGTCGACTCCTGCCCCACGGAGGCGGGGCGGGTGACGGCCGAGGGCACGGTCGTCAACTCAGCCGATGGCGATCGTGACATCGCGATTGTCATCTCGTGGAACGCCCCGAACTCGACTGACTCGCTCATGCAGCTGGCCGTTACCGAGAAGGGTGTGCCGTCAGGTGAGACGGTGACGTGGAGCGCATCGGGAGACCTGCCCGCGGATGCGGGCCAGTGTGTGGTGCTTGCTCGCGCCGGAACACTCGCAGACGGGTGACACAGGCAATCTGCGCCAGCCATCGTCCAGAGCGCGTGGCCCGTCAAGGATCAGGCGGCGCCCGGAATCTGCTCGACTCGGGTAATCAGGGCCAGCGCCTCGCGAATGGCGGGCGCGTGGGCGTCCAAGGCATCCAGCATGACCGCTGCAGCCTCGTCGCCCCGGTCGGTCAGGGTGATGACCACGGCACGCCGATCCCCACCGCTGAGATGGGTGCGGCGTACCAGGTTCCTGGCCTCGAGGCGGTCGACGAGCTGGCTGACGCCGCCGGTCGTGAGGCGAAGTGCCCTGGCGAGCTGGACTGGCTGAAGCCCCTTGCGCTCGTTCAGCAGCGATATCGCGAATCGGTCAGCGGCGTGGCTGATGCCGAAAGGCTCCAGGGCAGCCTGAACGTCCTGCACGTAGGCGCCTCCCGTGCTGGCGAGCGCAGAGGCTGCGGCCAACGGGGCCACGTGGCCCTTGGCGAGTACCAACCGCTCCCCCTGCCAGGCATCCAGCAGCTCCTGAACGCTCGGGGCCACGGAACCGAAGTACCGCGCCAGCTCGCGCTCGAACAACTCGATCCGTCCCCGACCCGCGTCAGTGATCGTCAGGTGCATCACCCTGCGGTCTTGGCGATCCGACCTACGCAAGACCAAGCCACGGTCCTCCAGGGTGCTGATCGCTCGAGCCACGGCGCTGCGCGCTAGGCCGAGACGGTCGGCGAGCTTGCTCGGGCTTGCGCCGGGGTCAGCGTGGATAGCGAGAAGAATCTGAATGGCTCTGTTGCCGGTGTTGCCTTCACCGAGGGTGGTGCTGGCGATATGGGTGAGCTCGACCGACTGCCCGATCAGCAGAGCGTAGGTGGAAGACAGCACTTTCTGTCGGTCTTCCGTCGCGGCCTCGGACACATCGGGATCCTATCCGCGACAAGGGCGTGTCTCGTGGTTCATCGGAGCCAGGGGGGACCTTGACCACCTGGCGCGCTGGCGCTGCGGAAGCAACGGCTCAAGCAACGCCTACTGCTCATCGGTCATGACGTGACGATCATGCACTCCCCCGCGACTGCCGCAACCCACCCCGAACCCATGGCGGGACACGCCCTAGGCTCGTCGTCTCGTGGAGACCTGGACCGCACCGGACCGCCCCGACCTGCCGGGCGCGGGTCGCCCCGTGCGTCTCTTCGACGCGCCGGCGGGCCGCCTCGCACCCGTGACACCCGGAGCGCTCGCCCGCATGTACGTCTGCGGCATCACCCCGTACGACGCGACACACCTCGGCCACGCCTTCACCTACATCACCTTCGACCTGCTGCACCGGGCCTGGCGTGACGCCGGGCACCGGGTCGACTACGTGCAGAACGTCACCGACATCGACGACCCCCTGCTCGAACGCGCTGTCGCGACGGGTGAGGACTGGCGCGCCCTCGCCGACCGCGAGACGGCGTTGTTCCGCACCGACATGGCCGCTCTGCGTGTGCTGCCGCCCACCTGGTACGTGGGCGCCGTGGAGTCGATGGACCTCGTCGTCGACGCCGTGGGACGCCTGGACGCTGCCGGTGCGGTGTACCGGGTGCAGGACGACCTCTACTTCTCGCTGTCGTCGGACCCGCGCTTCGGCGGCGTCGCCCGTCTGGACGCCGCACAGATGGAGAGGCTGTGCGCCGAGCGTGGCGGGGACCCCCACCGGGTGGGCAAGCGTCACCCGCTCGACCCGCTGCTGTGGCAAGCCGCCCGCCCCGACGAGCCCGCCTGGGACACCGCGCTGGGCCACGGTCGGCCCGGGTGGCACGTGGAGTGCACCGCGATCGCCCTGGAGCACCTGGGCATGTCGTTCGACGTCCAGGGTGGCGGCAGCGACCTGGCCTACCCCCACCACGAGATGTGTGCGTCCCTGGCGCACGTCGCCACCGGGTCGTGGCCGTTCGCCCGCCGCTTCGTGCACGCCGCCATGGTCGGTCTGGACGGGGAGAAGATGTCGAAGTCACGCGGCAACCTCGTGTTCGTGTCGCGGCTGCTGGCCGACGGGGTGAGCGGCACGACGATCAGGGCTGGCCTGCTCGACCACCACTACCGCACCGACTGGGAGTGGGGCGAGCACGACCTTGCGCGGCCACGACGCGAGTACGCCGCTGGTCGCAGGCCGTGGCCGCCCCGGCAGGACCACCCGCGGCAGAGGTGCGCGAAGCCGTGCGCGCGGCCATCGCCGACGACCTCGACGCGCCGCGGGCGCTGCGCGCGCTCGACCGGTGGGCCGACGCGGTGCACCTGCGGCAGGGCGACGACCCGACCGCGCCGGGGCTCGTCGCCGACGCCGCCGACGCCCTGCTCGGGCTCGACCTGCGTACCGGTTGAGGCTCAGCCTGGGCTGTCGGGGCGGCGCCGGCGAAGGTAGCGCTCGAACTCCGCGGCGATGGAGTCACCGGAGGCCGACTCGAGGCGCTCGGAGTCGGCCTGCTCCTCGAGCTGCTCGATGATCTCGGCCAGCTCTTCGTCGTCGCCGACCATCTCGTCGACGGCCCGCTCCCACGCGGCCGCCTCGTCCGGCAGCTCGGCCAGGTCGAGCGGGGTGTCGATCGCGTCCTCGACCCGTCGCAGCAACGCGAGGGTGGCCTTCGGGTTCGGCGGCTGGCCGACGTAGTACGGGACGGAGGCCCAGTACGACACGACCGGCAGGCCGGCGTCGTGCAGGGCCTCGGCGAGGACGCCGATGATGCCGGTCGGCCCGGTGTAGGAGGCGGGCTCGAGCTGAAGCCGCGCGGCAAGAGCCTCGCTGCTGCTCACACCGGTGACCGGGAAGGCCCGGCCGTGCGGGGTGTCGGCGAGCAGCGCCCCGAGCAGCACCACCTGCGCGGCGTCAACCGCCCGGCACACCTCGGTGAGCTCACGGGTGAACCCCCGCCAGCGGATGCTCGGCTCGATGCCCCGCACGAGCAGCAGGTCGGGGCCCGACTCGCCCAGCCGACCGGCCAGCAGCCGGGTGGTGCGCCACTCGATGCGACGCACCCCGCCCTCGTCCAGGGTGATGGTGGGGCGGTTGACCTGGTAGTCGTAGTAGTCCTCGGGGTCGATCTCACCGACGACGCTCGCGTCGCTCATCTCGCTCAGGTGTGCCACCGACCTGGAGGCGGCCTCGCCTGCGTCGTTCCAGCCCTCGAAGGCGGCCACGACGATCGGCCGGTCCAGCGGCCGGCTGAGCGTGATCTTCACGCGCGTCAGACTACGCAGTCGCCGTGGTGCCGACCGCTTACCCTTGTGCGTCGTGCCGATCTCTCTGCGTGATGCCCTGGCCCACCGCGTCCTGGTGGCCGACGGCGCCATGGGCACCATGCTGCAGGCCGGCGACCCGTCCCTGGACGACTTCGACTCCTACGAGGGCTGCAACGAGATCCTCAACGTCACCCGGCCCGACCTGGTGCGCTCGGTGCACGAGGCCTACCTGGCCGTCGGGGTGGACTGCATCGAGACCAACACGTTCGGGGCCAACCTGGCCAACCTCGGCGAGTACGACATCAGCGACCGCATCGCCGAGCTCGCCGGGGCGGGTGCCCGCGTCGCCCGCGAGGCCGCCGACGCGTTCTCGACCCCGGACCAGCCGCGCTACGTGCTCGGCTCGGTCGGCCCGGGCACCAAGCTGCCGTCGCTGGGGCACGTGACCTACCTCGAGCTGCGCGAGGCCTACCGCACCCAGGCCGAGGCGATGGTGGCCGGCGGGGTCGACGCGGTGCTCGTCGAGACCGCGCAGGACGTGCTTCAGGCCAAGGCCGCCATCGCCGGCTCCCGGGCAGCCATCGAGGCGGCTGGTCGCGACGTCATGCTGATCGTCCAGGTGACCGTGGAGGCGACGGGCACGATGCTGCTCGGGACCGAGATCGGTGCCGCCCTGACGGCGCTGGAGCCGTTGGGCATCGACATGATCGGGCTGAACTGCGCAACCGGGCCGGCAGAGATGAGCGAGCACCTGCGCCACCTCTCCCAGCACGCGATCATCGGGGTGTCGTGCATGCCCAACGCCGGGCTGCCGGTGCTCACCTCCGACGGTGCGCACTACCCGCTGAGCCCGGTCGAGCTGGCTGACGCGCACGAGCGCTTCGTCGCCGACTACGGGCTCGGCCTCGTCGGCGGCTGCTGCGGCACGACCCCTGAGCACCTGCGCCACGTCGTGGAACGGGTGGGACGGCGCGCGCCCGCCCCACGACGGCCCCGCCCGGAGCCGGGCGCGTCCAGCCTGTACGCGCACGTCCCGTTCCGCCAGGACGTCAGCTATCTGGCCATCGGCGAGCGCACGAACGCCAACGGCTCGAAGGCTTTTCGCGAGGCGATGCTGGAGCAGCGCTGGGACGACTGCGTCGAGATCGCCCGCAGCATGACGCGCGAGGGCGCGCACCTGATCGACCTGTGCGTCGACTACGTCGGGCGCGACGGGGTCGCCGACATGACCGAGCTGGCGTCGCGCCTGGCCACCGCCAGCACGCTCCCGGTGGTGCTGGACTCCACCGAGCCGGACGTGCTTGCCGCCGGCCTGGCCCGACTGGGCGGACGCGCGGTGGTGAACTCGGTCAACTACGAGGACGGCGACGGACCCGGGTCGCGCTTCGCGCGGATCATGCCGCTGGTGTCCGAGCACGGCTGCGCCGTCGTGGCGCTGACGATCGACGAGGAGGGCCAGGCCCGCACCGCGGACTGGAAGGTGCGCGTGGCTGATCGACTCGTCGGCGACCTCACCGGCGAGTGGGGCATGAGGCCGGACGACATCCTCATCGACCCGCTCACCTTCCCGATCGCCACCGGTCAGGAGGAGACGCGCCGAGACGGCATCGAGACGATCGAGGCGATCCGCGAGATCAAGGCCCGCCACCCGCGGGTGCAGACGGTGCTGGGGCTCTCGAACGTGTCGTTCGGTCTCGCGCCGGCGGCCCGCGTGGTGCTGAACTCGGTGTTCCTGCACGAGTGCGTGAAGGCTGGTCTGGATGCCGCGATCGTCAACCCGGCCCGCATCCTGCCGCTGGCGCGCATACCTGAGGAGCAGGCGCAGCTCGCCCTCGACCTCGTGTACGACCGCCGCACGAGCGAGTACGACCCGCTGACGGCCTTTCTGGACGCGTTCGCCGGCGATGCCGGAACCCTCTCGGCCGCCGACGCCGAAGAAGAGCTGGCCGGGCTGGGCGTGTTCGCCCGGCTCGAGCGTCGGATCGTCGACGGCCTGCCGAAGGGGCTGGAGCCCGACCTGGACGAGGCGCTCGCCCTGCGCCCGGCGCTCGACATCGTCAACGACACGTTGCTGTCGGGCATGCGCACCGTCGGGGAGCTCTTCGGCAGCGGGGCCATGCAGCTGCCGTTCGTCCTGCAGTCGGCCGAGGTGATGAAGACGGCCGTGGCGTACCTGGAGCCGCACATGGACCGGGTGGAGGGCGAGGAGTCCGAGGGCAAGGCCACGATCGTGCTGGCCACCGTCAAGGGCGACGTGCACGACATCGGCAAGAACCTCGTCGACATCATCTTGACCAACAACGGCTACCGCGTCGTGAACATCGGCATCAAGCAGCCCGTCAACGCGATCCTGGACGCCGCTGCCGAGCACGACGCCGACGTGATCGGCATGTCGGGCCTGCTCGTCAAGAGCACGGTGATCATGAAGGAGAACCTCGAGGAGATGAACCAGCGCGGCGTGGCCGCCCGCTGGCCGGTCATCCTCGGCGGGGCCGCGCTGACCCGTGCCTATGTCGACGACGACCTGGCGTCGCTGTACGAGGGGGAGGTGCGCTACGCCCGCGACGCATTCGAGGGGTTGCGCCTCATGGACGCGATCGTGACCGCCAAGCGCTCCGGCGCCGACGACCTGGCCGACGCGCTGCCGCAGCGCCGCGGCCGTCGGGTCGCGCGCCGCCCACCGGCGCGCACCGAGCCGGTGGTGCTGCCGGCGCGCTCCGACGTGGCCACCGACGTCGACGTGCCCACGCCACCCTTCTGGGGCAGTCGCGTGGTGAAGGGGATCGCCCTGGCGGAGTACGCGAAGTATCTCGACGAGCGGGCGACGTTCCTCGGGCAGTGGGGGCTCAAGCCGACGCGGGGCGGGGACGGTCCCGGCTACGACGAGCTCGTCGAGACCGAGGGCCGTCCGCGGCTTCGCGGCTGGCTCGAGCGCGTGCAGGCCGAGGGCATGCTGGAGGCGGCCGTGGTCTACGGCTACTGGCCCTGCTACGCCGACGGTGACACCCTCGTGCTGCTCGACCCGGCGACCCGGGACCCCGGCGACGAGGTGGCCCGGTTCGCCTTCCCGCGCCAGCACCGCGACCGCTACCTGTGCCTGGCCGACTACTTTCGGCCCAAGGAGTCCGGCGAGCTGGACGTGATCGCCCTGCAGCTGGTCACCGTCGGCAACCGGGTCAGTGAGGCCGCCGCCGAGCTGTTCGCCCAGCACGCCTACCGCGACTACCTCGAGCTGCACGGGCTGTCGGTACAGCTCGCCGAGGCTCTGGCGGAGTACTGGCACACGCGGGTCCGCGACGAGCTGGGCATCGGCGGGTCGGACGCGGCCTCGCTGGCCGGGCTGCTGAAGCTGGAGTACCGGGGGGCGCGCTACTCCTTCGGCTACCCCGCCTGCCCCGACCTGGAGTACCGGGCCGACATGGTGCGGTTGCTCGGCGCCGAGCGCATCGGGGTGGCGATCTCCGAGGAGCTGCAGCTGCACCCTGAGCAGTCCACCGACGCGATCGTCGTGCACCACCCCGAAGCCATCTACTTCAACGCCGGCTGAGCGCGCCGGCGATGAGCGTCACCGAGCTGGGCGCCGTCCTGTTCGACATGGACGGCCTGCTGGTCGACTCCGAGCCGACGTGGTTCAGCGTCGAGAGCGACGTGTTCGCCCGCCTGGGTGCTGGGCGGGAGTGGACGCCGGCCGACGCCCATCGCGTGGTGGGCAAGGCGCTGGAGGTGTCCGCGGCCGAGATCCTCCACTGTGCCGACGCCGATCCGACGTCGACGAGTGTCGAGCAGGTGGCCGGGTGGCTCGTCGAGGGCATGGTGGCCCGGATGGGAGCGGGCGCCCCGTGGAAGCCGGGGGCGCTCGCGCTGATCGACGAGCTGGGCCGGCACGGTGTGCCGGCGGCACTGGTCTCGTCGTCGCACCGGCGCCTCGTCGACGTCGTGCTGGGCCAGCTGCCGTCCCGGGCGATGGCCGCCAGCGTGGCCGGGGACGAGGTCTCGCACACCAAGCCGCACCCGGCGCCGTACCTGCGGGCGCTGCATCTGCTCGAGGTACGGGCCGAGACGGCGGTGGTGCTGGAGGACTCCCCGACGGGAGCGCGTTCCGGACACTCCGCCGGGTGCACCGTCGTGGTGGTGCCCGACACGGCCGCGATGCCAGCCGACCATGCCTGGCACGAGGTCGAGAGCCTCGTCGCGCTCGACGTGACGCGGCTGGCGTCGCTACTCGGTGGCGATGGCCGTGAGGACGTCGAGGTTGGCCGCGCGACGCGCCGGAAGGATGGCCGCGAGCACCCCCACCAGGGCTGAGACGAGCATCACGACGGCGATCAGGCCCCACGGGATCTCCAGGGCAGAGATTCCTTCGTCGACGAGGGAGCGTTGGATGGCGACCCCGAAGAGCAGCCCCAGCCCCACCCCGAGCAGCGCCCCGAACAGCGCGATGATGAGCGCCTCGATACGCACCATGCGGCGCACCTGGCGTCGGTCGGTGCCGACGGCGCGCAGCAGGCCGATCTCGCGGGTGCGCTCCAGCACCGAGAGCAGCAGCGTGTTGACGATGCCGAGCACGGCGATCACCACGGCGAGCCCGAGCAGCGCGTAGACGAGGCTGAGCAGCTGGTTGACCTGGCCACGCACCTGCTCGGCGAGCTCGGTCTGGTCTTGCAGGGTGACGATCGGGTAGGGGCCGAGCGCGTCCTCCACCGCAGGTCGCAGCTCCGCGGCGGCCACGTCGTCGGAAGCGACGACGTACAGCGTGTTGTCCTGCGGCGGCACCCCGAGGTCGGCGAGCTCGTCGCGCGACACGACCGGTCCGACGAGCGGGCCGGCCGCGGAGTACAGCGCGACGACCTCGTACGCCCGGGTGTCGGTCGACCAGGTGATCTCCACCTGCGAGCCGATGCCGAGCCCCCGAGCATCCGCGGTGTCGGTGTCCACGGCGACCCCCCCGTCGGCGAGGCCGGCCAACGAGCCCTCGACCACCTCGAGGGCGACGCCACGATCGATCGTCTCGGGGTCGACCCCGGTGGCGAACGAGCCGCCGCCCGGTACCCCGGTGGGAGCGCCCGCCTCGTCGCCGGCGAGCGACGCGGGCGTGATGGCGAGGCGCGAGACGACGTCCACGCCTTCGACGGCCTCCACGGCGTCACCCACCTCGGGGGTGAAGGGTTCGAACGTCGCCGAGGAGACGATGAAGTCGGCCCGGATCACGTCGGAGATCGTCGCCTCCGCCGAGCGCGATGCCGACGAGCCGAGCACGCCGATCATCGTGACCAGAGCCAGCCCGATCATCAGCGCGCCCGCCGTGGCAGCGGTGCGGCGGCGGTCGCGCTGGGCGTTGCGCACCGCGAGACGTCCGACGGTCGTGCGGCCGAAGGGCAGCCCGAGAAGCCCGGTGACCGCACCACCGATCACCGCCGAGAGCAGAGCTGCGGCGACGAAGACCAGCAGGATGCCGGCGCCGACCAGGGCGATGCCGTTGGGCACCTCGCCGAGCAGGCCCAGGGCGAGCAGAGAAGCACCGAGCACGGCGAGCACGGAGCCGGCCACCGTGCGCCGGTGAAGGGTGCGAGACGGCAGCACGGCGTCGTCGCGCAGGGCGGCGATCGGCGCGACGGTGCCGGCACGCCGTGCGGGGAACCAGGCTGCGGCCATGGTGAGCACCACACCGATGCCGACGGACAGCAGAACCGTGCGTGGTGCGATCACGAGGGATCCCGTGGGCACGTCGAACCCGATCACGCCGAACAGTGCCCGAAGAACGACCGCGAGCACGATGCCCAGCCCGAGGCCGACGACGCCGCCGACCAGACCGACGAGCAGCGCCTCGATCAGCACCGACCACGTGACCTGACGGCGGCTGGCGCCGACAGCGCGCAGCAGCGCCAGCTCGCGCGTGCGTCGCGCGATGAGCACCCCGAACGTGTTGACGATGATGAATGCCCCCACGAACAGGGCGACGCCGGCGAACACCAGCAAGAACGTGGAGATGAAGCCGAGTCCCTCGGTGATGGCGGCGGCCGACTCGTCCTGCACCTCGTCGCCGGTCTGCACGAGCACCGCGCCGATGTCGGGCTGCTCGTCGAACGCGGCTTGCACCCGGGCAGCCAGCTCTTCCTGGCTCACGCCCGACTCGGCGACAGCCTGGACGCTGGTCCACCTATCCCCACCGAGCAACAGCTCCTGGGCCGTGGACATCTCGAAGGCGGTGAGCGTGGCGCCGGCCAGGTTGCCGCTGGTGCCGAAGCGGAACACCCCGACGAGCTCGGCCTCGATCGACGGCCCCGGGGTGAGCACGCGCACGGTGTCGCCGAGGGCGAACCCGCCGGTGTCGAAGGCCTCGCTGTCGATCGCGATCTCGGTGTCGGACGCCGGGCCGCGACCCTCGACCAGGCTCAGCGGGGACAGCTCGGGGGCGTCGTCCCAGCCGACGCCCAAGGTCGGTGGGCCGACGGTGCCGACCGGCTCCCCGTCGCTGCCGATCAGCGTGACCCCGGTGGCCTGCACGGCTCCACCGGAGTCGGCCACCCCGTCGACGCCGGCGATGACGTCGGCGGCATCGGCGGGCAGTGTCGCGGCGACGCCGACAGCCGCCTGACCGTCGGCGCTGGCCGGCGACACCGCGACGTCAGGCTGCACCGTGTCGAAGAGCTCGGTGAAGGTTCGCTGCAGCGTGTCGGTGAACACGTACGTGCCGGCGACGAAGGCGACGCCGAGGACGACCGCGAGCGCCGAGAGCGCCAGTCGACCCTTGTGCGCGAGAGCGGTGCGAAAGGTGGCTCGCAGCACCTCAGCCGCCGTGGGTGGGGTCGAGGTGAAGCATCGCGGCCAGTACCGTCTCCGCTGTCGGGTCGGCGAGCTCGTCCACGATCAGCCCGTCGGACAGGAACAGCACACGGTCGGCGTACGAGGCGGCGTTCGCGTCGTGGGTGACCATCACGACCGCCTGGTCGTACTCGTCGACCGAGCGGCGCAGCAGCCCCAGAACCTCCGCGCCGGAGCGGGAGTCGAGGTTGCCGGTGGGCTCGTCGGCGAAGACGATGTCGGGACGGGTGACCAGCGCCCGGGCACAGGCGACCCGCTGCTGCTGCCCACCGGACAGCTGGCTGGGTCGGTGGTCGAGCCGGTCGGCCAGGCCGACGGCCGACACGATCGTGTCCATCCACGCTGGGTCGACGGGGCGCCCGGCGATGTCGAGGGGAAGCGTGATGTTCTCGGCGGCTGACAGGGTCGGCACGAGGTTGAAGGCCTGGAAGACGAAACCGACCCGATCACGGCGCAGCTTGGTCAAGGCATCGTCGGAGAGCTCGGTGAGGTTGTGCTCACCGAGGCGTGCCTGCCCCGACGTCGCCGTGTCCAGACCGGCCATGCAGTGCATGAGCGTCGACTTGCCCGAGCCGGACGGGCCCATGATCGCGGTGAAGTGACGCTGCGCGAAACCGACGCTGACGCCGTCCAGGGCGCGCACCTCGGTGCCGCCGTCGCCGTACACCTTCACCAGGTCGACGGCTTCGGCGACCAGACCGCCAGGGGACCTATCCATGGCGGACGACCCTAAGCGGTCGGCGGGTACGGCGGCGGAGTGCCTCCCCAGGCGGGGCAGAGCGCCCGGTGCTGGCACCAGTCGCACAGCCGGCTCGGGCTGGGCCGGAAGTCGCCTGTCTCGCGGGCCTTCGTGATCGCTGCGGCCAGGGCCCGCAGCGTCCTCTCCAGGGCCCGCAGGTCGTCCTCGTCGGGCTCGAGCCGCACGATCTGCGAGTCGGCCAGGTAGATCAGCTGCAGCAGGTCGGGCAGGTGCCCGCTCTGGCGCCACATCAGCAGCGCGTACACCCGCATCTGGAACAGTGCCCGCTGCTCGAACAGCGGGTTGGGGGCGCGGCCGCTCTTGTAGTCGACGATGCGCACCTGCCCGCCCGGGGCGACGTCGACGCGGTCGATGATGCCCTTCACCAGGGTCTCGGCGTCGAGTGGCACCTCGACCAGCAGCTCACGCTCGGCAGGCTCGAGTGCCTGCGGGTTCTCCAGGGCGAAGTAGCGGTCGAGCAGCGCCCCCGTCTCGCTCAACCACTGCTGCGTGGCCTCGTCCGTCTCGCCCACCAGGGCGGCCAGCTCGGGCTCCTCGGCCAGCATCTCGGCCAAGCCGGCCGCGGCCAGGTCGTGGGCGTGCGCTGGGGTGCGTCCGGCGGCCGGGGCGTCGAACAGCCGCTCCAGGACGGTGTGCACCAACGTGCCCCGCATCGCTGCCGGGCTCGGCGGCTCGGGCAGCCGGTCGATGGCCCGAAAGCGGTACAGCAGCGGGCACGACTTGAAGTCGGCCACCCTTGAGGGCGAGAGGGCCAGCGGGGAGTCCAGCGGGGAGCGCTTCGGGGGATCCAGCGGGGGAGACCCGGGCTGGTCGAGGTGGGTGGACGCCGCCAAGTTCGACATGACCGACACGGTAGGCCGCGGGTCCGACAGATCACGTGCGGAGCCGCCTCGCCTAGCCTTTCGCCGGTGAACCAGCCGAGCACGCTGCGCAGCGGACCCTTCCAGCCGGGCGACCGGGTGCAGATCACCGACCGCAAGGGACGCAAGCACACGCTCTGGCTCGAGCCCGGCAAGATCTTCCACACCCACCATGGCCAGGTCGCCCACGACGACCTGATCGACAAGCACGAGGGATCGGTCGTCACCTCCAGCAGCGGCAGCGCCTATCTGGCGCTGCGGCCGACGCTGGCCGACGTGACCTTGTCGATGCCACGCGGGGCGACAGTGGTGTACCCCAAGGACGCCACGGCGATCCTCGGCGCGGCCGACATCGGTCCGGGCCTCACCGTCGTCGAGGCTGGTGCCGGGTCGGGTGCGCTCACGATGTGGCTGCTGCGAGCCGTCGGCGAGCACGGGCTGGTGCACTCGTTCGAGCGCCGCGACGACTTCGCCGAGGTCGCCGCGCGCAACGTGGAGCGCTACTTCGGTCACCGCCCGACACACTGGACGCTCACCGTGGGCGACCTGGCCGAGCAGCTGGGCAACCACCACGAGCCCGGGTCCGTCGACCGCGTGGTGCTCGACATGCTGGCTCCCTGGGAGTGCCTGGGGGCGGTGGCCGACGCGCTCGTCCCCGGCGGGCTGCTGTGCGTCTACGTCGCCACCACGACGCAGCTCTCCCGAGTGGTCGAGGCCGCCCGCGACAGCGAGTGCTTCACCGAGCCGGCTGCCGCCGAGACCATGCAGCGCTCGTGGCACGTCGAAGGACTGGCGGTGCGTCCGGACCACCGGATGGTCGGCCACACCGGGTTTCTGGTCACCACGCGTCGTCTGGCCCCGGGCACCACGCCCCCGATGCGGGCACGACGACCCGCCCCCGGCGCGCTCCGCAGTGGTGAGTCCGCGCAAGCCGGGTAGGGTCGATCACGACGCACACGTCGAGGTGGAGGTGGCGAGATGACTCAGGACCCGCAGGGCCGCACGCCGTCCGACCAGCCTGCCGACACGCCGGGCCGGTCGATCCACACCAGCCGCATGCTCGAGGACCGGCTCGCCCAGATGCAGGGCCGAGTGGCCTCGCTCACCGCCCAGAACGAGCGCCTCGCCGGCACCCTGCGCGAGGCGCGCGACCAGATCGTCTCGCTCAAAGAAGAGATCGACCGTCTCGCACAGCCCCCGTCCGGGTTCGGCGTCTTTCTCAACAAGGCCCCCGACGGCGCCGTCGACGTGTTCACCGGCGGACGCAAGCTGCGCGTGCGGGTGAGCCCGGGCGTCGAGGTCGAGACGCTGCGACCCGGGCACGAGGTGATGCTCAACGAGGCCCTCAACGTCGTCGGCGTCATGGAGTTCGAGGACGTCGGCGAGGTCGTCATGCTCAAGGAGCTGATGGCCGACGGCGACCGCGCCCTGGTGCTGTCACGCGCGGACGAGGAGCGCGTCGTGCGCCTCGCCGACCCGCTGCGGGACGTGGTGCTCCGCGCCGGGGACTCCCTGCTGCTGGAGCCTCGCTCGGGCTTCGTGCTCGAACGCGTGCCCAAGTCCGAGGTCGAGGAGCTCATCCTGGAGGAGGTCCCCGACATCAAGTACGAAGACATCGGGGGGCTGTTCGCCCAGATCGAGCAGATCCGCGACGCCGTCGAGCTGCCCTTCATGCACCAAGACCTGTTCGCCGAGCACCAGCTCAAGGCGCCCAAGGGGGTGCTGCTGTACGGACCGCCAGGCTGCGGCAAGACCCTGATCGCGAAGGCTGTAGCCGCGTCGCTGGCGCGCAAGGTGGCCGAGAAGACGGGCCAGGCGCAGTCCAAGTCGTTCTTCCTCAACATCAAGGGCCCCGAGCTGCTCAACAAGTACGTCGGGGAGACCGAGCGTCACATCCGTCTGGTGTTCCAGCGGGCGCGGGAGAAGGCGTCCGGCGGAACCCCGGTGATCGTGTTCTTCGACGAGATGGACTCGTTGTTCCGCACCCGCGGCAGCGGTGTGTCGTCGGACGTGGAGAACACCATCGTCCCGCAGCTGCTCAGCGAGATCGACGGCGTGGAGCTGCTGGAGAACGTCATCGTCATCGGCGCCAGCAACCGCGAAGACATGATCGACCCGGCCATCCTGCGCCCCGGCCGGCTCGACGTGAAGATCAAGATCGAGCGCCCCGACGCCGAGTCGGCGCGTGACATCTTGAGCAAGTACCTGCTGCCCGAGCTGCCGCTGCACCCGGACGACCTGGCCGAGCACGCCGGCGACCGGGACGCGACGGTGGCCGGGATGATCCAGCGGGCCGTCGAGCGCCTGTACTCCGACACCGAGGACAACCAGTTTCTCGAGGTCACCTACGCCAACGGCGACCGCGAGATCCTGTACTTCAAGGACTTCAACTCCGGCGCCATGCTGCAGAACGTGGTCGACCGGGCGAAGAAGTCGGCCATCAAGGACTACCTGGAGACCGGCGTGAAGGGCGTGCGGGTGGCGCACCTCCTCGACGCCTGCCTGGACGAGTTCAAGGAGAACGAAGACCTGCCCAACACCACCAACCCCGACGACTGGGCGCGCATCTCCGGCAAGAAGGGCGAGCGCATCGTGTTCATCCGCACGCTCGTGCAGGGCAAGCAGGGCACCGAGGCCGGCCGCTCCATCGCGAACGTGGCCAACACGGGCCAGTACCTGTAGTGACCGTCCGCCGCGTCGTCGGGCTCGAGACGGAGTTCGGCATCTCCGTCCTCGGCAACCCGACGGCGAACGCGATGACGTCGTCGTCGCAGGTGGTCAACGCCTACGCCGCGGCGCACTCACGCCAGCGCCGACCGCGGTGGGACTTCGAGGAGGAGAACCCGCTGCGCGACGCCCGCGGGTTCGACCTGGCCCGCGAGGTCGCCGACCCGACCCTGCTCACCGACGAAGAGGTCGGCCTGGCCAACGTCGTGCTCACCAACGGTGCGCGGCTCTACGTCGACCACGCCCACCCGGAGTACTCCACCCCGGAGGTGACCGACCCGCGCGCCGCCGTGGTGTGGGACAAGGCCGGCGACCTGGTGATCACCGAGGCGGGCGAGCTGGCGAGCGCCTCCTACGGCGTGCCCCTGGTGCTGTACAAGAACAACACCGACGGCAAGGGCGCCTCGTACGGCACGCACGAGAACTACCTGATGAACCGGGCGACGCCGTTCGAGCGGATCGTCGCGCACCTCACCCCCTTCTTCGTGTCCCGCCCGGTGATCACCGGGGCCGGCCGGCTCGGCGTCGGCCAGGAGACGCGCAGCCACGCCTACCAGATCAGCCAGCGGGCCGACTTCTTCGAGGTCGAGGTGGGCCTGGAGACGACGCTGAAGCGTCCGATCATCAACACCCGCGACGAGCCGCACGCCGACGCCGACCGCTACCGGCGCCTGCACGTGATCGTCGGGGACGCGAACCTGTCCGAGGTCGCCACGTATCTCAAGGTGGGGATGACCTCGCTGGTGCTGGCGATGATCGAGGACGGCTGGCTGGACGAGCCGCCGGCGCTGGCCGATCCGGTCGAGGCCATGCACCAGGTCTCGCACGATCCCACGCTGCAGATGGCCGTGCCGATGGCCGACGGGTCGAAGATGACCGGCCTCGACATCCAGCGCCACTACTGCGACCAGGCACACGCCTACACCCGACACACCTACGGCAACGACGTGGATGCCATGACCGCCGACGTGCTGTCGCGGTGGAGCGACGTCCTGGACAGGTTGGGCCGCGACCCGATGCTGCTGGCCGGTGAGCTCGACTGGGTCGCCAAGCTCGCGCTGCTGGAGGGCTACCGCCAGCGCGACGGCCTGGACTGGTCGTCACCGAAGCTCGCGCTGATCGACCTGCAGTACCACGACCTGCGGCCCCGCCGCAGCCTCTACCAGCGCCTGGTGAGCACCGGGCGCATGCAGCGCCTCGTCAGCGACGCCGAGGTGCTCGCGGCCGTCACCGCGCCGCCGGACGACACGCGCGCCTACTTTCGCGGCCGATGCCTGGACAAGTACGCCGAGGACGTGGCCGCCGCCTCCTGGGACTCCGTCATCTTCGACGTGCCCGGGCGCGACGCGCTGCAACGGGTGCCCACGATGGAACCGCTGCGGGGAACGAAGGCCCACGTCGGGGCGTTGCTCGACTCGGCACCGACGGCAGCGGACCTGCTCGCGCGCCTGAGCCAACCCAACGGCTAACCTCGCCGTACGCATCGGCAGCCCACCGGCGATCAGGAGGCACCCATGGCCACACGAGAGCCCAGTCCTGCCCAGCAACGCCAGACCCAGCGCGACCAGGAGGTCGACGAGGCGAGCGCGCCCGAGGTCTCCGAGGAGCTCAAGGAGCGCCAGGACGCCTTGGCCGACGACGTCGACTCGATCCTGGCCGACATCGACGACGTCCTGGAGGAGAACGCCGAGGACTTCGTCCGTGGCTTCGTGCAGAAGGGTGGCCAGTGACCGACAGCAGGCTCCCGTCCGCGTTCTTCACCCCCGGTGGGTCGTCGTTCACCGACTTCCTCGGCAACGTCGCCCCCGACGTCGCCGCTCGGACGTTCGGTGAGGCGGCCGCCGCCGGGGTCACCCCGCCGCACGGCACCACGATCGTGGCGGTGACCTCGACCGACGGTGTGGTGATGGCCGGTGACCGACGCGCCACCGTCGGCAACATCATCGCCCAGCGCGACATCCAGAAGGTGTTCGCGGCCGACGACTTCACCTGCGTCGGCATCGCCGGCTCGGCCGGCATCGCCACCGAGCTGGTTCGGCTGCTGCAGGTCGAGCTGGAGCACTACGAGAAGATCGAGGGCGTCCAGCTCTCCCTGGACGGCAAGGCCAACCGGCTGGCCACGATGATCCGCGGCAACCTGCCGATGGCATTCCAGGGCCTGGCCGCGGTACCGCTGTTCGCCGGCTACGACCTCGACGCGCAGCGGGGACGCATCTTCTCCTACGACGTCACCGGCGGACGCTACGAGGAGCACGAGCACTACTCGGTCGGCTCCGGCTCGCTGTTCGCACGTGGGTCGCTGAAGAAGCTGCACCAGTCCGGCATGAGCACCGACGCGGCGGTGCGCGTGTGCGTCGAGGCGCTGTGGGACGCCGCCGACGACGACTCCGCCACCGGCGGTCCCGATCTCGCCCGCGGCATCTACCCGGTGGTCGCGATCGTCGACGCCGACGGCTACCGACGTCTCGAGGACGAGGCGGCCGGGGTCGTCGTGCGGTCCGTCGTCGCCGCCCGCGCCCGCCGCCCCGACGGCCCGTCCGCGTCGGCGAGCGAGTAGAGGAGCCAGCCCCGTGTCCATGCCGTTCTACGTCTCGCCCGAGCAGCTGATGAAGGACCGGGCGGACTTCGCCCGCAAGGGCATCGCCCGGGGGCGCAGCGTCGTCGTCGCGCAGTACGCCGACGGCATCGTGTTCGTCGCGGAGAACCCGTCGACGTCGCTGCACAAGATCTCGGAGATCTACGACCGCATCGCGTTCGCTGCGGTCGGCAAGTACAACGAGTTCGAGAACCTGCGGGTGGCCGGGGTTCGCCTCGCCGACCTGCGCGGCTACTCCTACGACCGACGCGACGTGACCGGGCGGGGCCTGGCCAACGCCTACGCCCAGACCCTGGGTGCGATCTTCACGACCGAGCCCAAGCCGTACGAGGTCGAGATCATCGTGGCCGAGGTGGGCGCCGACGCCGGCTCCGACCAGATATTCCGACTGACCTACGACGGGTCGGTGGCCGACGAGCACGGCGTCGCCGTCATGGGCGGGTCCTCCGACGTGATCGGCGGCTACCTGACCGAGCACTACACCGAGCAGATGAGCCTGGACGGGGCCCTGCGCCTGGCTGTCGACGGCCTCGGTCGCGACGGCGCGGGCGGTGCTACGCGGGCGCTGGACTCCTCCCAGCTCGAGGTCGCCGTGCTGACCCGCAACCGGCCCCGGCGCTCGTTCCGCCGCATCTATGCGGGCGAGATCGACGACCTGCTCGCCGCCAGCGGGTAGCCGAGGCCGTCTACGCATACCGTGGGCGCATGGAGCGGCGCATCTTCGGCATCGAGACCGAGTACGGCGTCACGTGCACCTTTCGTGGCCAGCGTCGCCTGTCCCCGGACGAGGTGGCGCGCTACCTGTTCCGCCGGGTGGTGTCGTGGGGCCGGTCCAGCAACGTCTTCCTCCGCAACGGTGCCCGGCTCTACCTCGACGTCGGCAGCCACCCCGAGTACGCGACACCTGAGTGCGACGACATCGCCGCGGTCGTCACCCACGACAAGGCGGGGGAGCGGATCCTCGAGGGGCTGCTCACCGACGCCCAGATCCGGCTCGCCGACGAGGGCATCACCGGTGAGGTGTACCTGTTCAAGAACAACACCGACTCCGCCGGCAACTCCTACGGCTGCCACGAGAACTACCTGATCGGCCGTCAGGGCGAGTTCTCCCGCCTCGCCGACGTCCTCATCCCGTTCCTGGTGTCGCGCCAGATCATCTGCGGGGCGGGCAAGGTGCTGCAGACCCCACGCGGGGCGGTCTTCTCCGTCAGCCAGCGCGCCGAGCACATCTGGGAGGGGGTCTCCAGCGCGACCACCCGTTCGCGGCCCATCATCAACACCCGCGACGAGCCGCACGCCGACGCCGACAGGTTCCGCCGCCTGCACGTGATCGTCGGGGACTCCAACATGTCCGAGGCCACCACGATGCTCAAGGTGGCCTCCACCGACCTGGTCATCCGACTCATCGAGGCCGGCATCGGCATGCGCGACCTCGGCCTGGAGAACCCCATCCGGGCGATCCGCGAGATCAGCCACGACCCGACCGGTCGCCGCAAGGTGAAGCTGTCGAACGGACGCGAGGCGAGCGCGCTGGAGCTGCAGGACGCCTACCTCGGCCGGGTACGCGACCTCGTCGACAGGGAGGGCTGGGACGACCCGGTCACCCGTCGCGCGCTCGACCTGTGGGAGCGGGCGCTGAAGGCCGTGGAGTCCGGTGACCTGTCGCTGGTCGAGCGAGAGATCGACTGGGTGATCAAGTACCGCCTGATCGAGCGCTACCGGGAGCGGCACAACCTGAGCCTGGCCTCCCCCCGGGTCGCCCAGCTCGACCTGGCCTACCACGACATCCACCGCCAGCGTGGGCTGTTCTACCTGCTTCAGGGCCGCGACGCGCTGGCGCGCACGACCAACGACGTCGAGGTGTTCGAGGCCAAGACGAAGCCGCCGCAGACGACGCGCGCGAAGCTGCGTGGCGACTTCATCGCGGCGGCCCAGGAGAAGCGCCGCGACTTCACCGTCGACTGGGTGCACCTCAAGCTCAACGACCAGGCCCAGCGCACCGTGCTGTGCAAAGACCCGTTCCGGTCGGTGGACGAGCGCGTGGACCGGCTGATCGCCGGCATGTGAGAACCTGGCCGTCGTCTCATCACCTGTCATCTGCCCCTTCTGAGAGGTTCTCGGTGTCGTTGTCTCGTCTTCTTCCCCTCGCCGTGCTGCTCGGCCTGCTCGCCCTTCTCGCCGGATGCGCGAGCGCCGACGACGAGGCCACCGCCACCAGCGACGGTGGCGCCAGCGGCGTCGTGGTCTCCACGGACACCGAGACGGC
This sequence comes from uncultured Actinomycetota bacterium, assembly GCA_963714455.1. Taxonomy (GTDB): domain Bacteria; phylum Actinomycetota; class Actinomycetes; order Jiangellales; family Jiangellaceae; genus CAVQGZ01. The sequence goes on along the minus strand of CAVQON010000019.1, from coordinate 87,779 downwards.
CCCGCAGATCACCGTCCCAGAGACCGAGCCGCCCACCGAGCTGCTCGTGGAGACCGTGGTCGAGGGGGACGGCGACGAGGTCATGGCCGGCGACCTTCTGCTCGCCGACTACGCAGGCGTCCTCTGGGACACCGGCGCGGAGTTCGACTCCTCCTGGAGCCGCGGTGAGCCGGCAGCGTTCGGCATCGGCGTCGGGGCTGTCATCCCCGGCTGGGACTCCGGCCTCGTCGGCCAACGGGTCGGCAGCCGCGTGCTGCTCGTGATCCCACCCGAGCAGGGCTACGGCGACGAAGGCTCCGGCGAGATCCCCGGTGGCGCCACGCTGGTGTTCGTCGTCGACATCCGCGGCACGTTCTCCGCGGCCGACGCGAGCGAGGGCACCCCGGTCAGCGACCTGCCCGCGGGGCTGCCCACCGTGACCGGGGACCCCGGCACGCAGCCCACGATCGACGTGTCGAGCGCCACCGCACCCGACACGAGCTCGAGCACCGTCGTCATCGAGGGGACGGGCGAGCCGATCGACGCGACCGAGGCCATCGCTGCGCACGCCGTCCAGGCCTCGCTGGACAGCGGCGACGTGCTCTTCACCACCTGGGAGAACGCCCCGGTCGGGCTGTCGGCCGAGGCGCTGCCCGGGTTGGCCGAGGCACTCGACGGCGCAGCGGCGGGCACTCGCGTGATCACGCTGATCTCCTCCGCCGACAACGAGGGCGACGAGCCGCTTGTGCTGGTCATCGACGTCCTGGGGTCGTACTGATCGCCGGTGTCATCGAGTCGCCTCGCTGAGAAGTACACGCGCAGCGCGTACAGTCGGCAGCAAGTCGAACGCTGAGGAGACGACGAATGGGATTCTTCCAGAACATCCGCGGACCCGAGCTGCTGATCATCTTGCTGATCATCGTGCTGCTGTTCGGCGCGAAGAAGCTTCCCGACACCGCGCGCGGGCTGGGGCGCTCGCTGCGCATCTTCAAGGCCGAGACCAAGGGCCTGACCGACGACGAGAACGAGGCGGCACCAGCGGCCCAGCAGCAGCCCGCGCCGCAGCAGGCCCCCCAGCAGGTCGCCCCCCAGCAGTCACCGCAGCAGATCGCCGCCCCACCGGCGCAGCCGCCGACCGCGTCGGCCGACCAGGCGTCGTGGCCCGCACCCAGCTCCGCCGACGAGCGCTCCTAGGCGCATCGGCGCCCGGCTAGGGCGCTGACGACCATGGCCACGATCACCCGGGGACGCTTCTCAGCCGGCCCGTCCGGCGAGGGCGGACGCATGCCCCTGGCCGACCACCTGCGCGAGCTGCGCCGACGCCTGTTCATCGCTGCCGCCGCGGTCGTGGTCGGCATGGCGCTCGGGCTGCTCTTCTACGACCCGCTGCTGGACCTGTTCATCGGTCCCTTCACCGAGACGACGCAGCGGCTGGCGGCCGAGCAACAGATCGACGCGATCATCAACTTCGACGGCATCGCCGACCCGTTCACCGTGCCGCTGCGCCTGGCCATCCTCGCCGGCATCGTGTTCGCCGCCCCGGTGTGGATCTACCAGCTCTGGGCGTTCATCGTCCCCGGCCTCTACGGCAAGGAGAAGCGCTGGGCGGCCGCGGTCATGGTCACCGCGGTGCCGCTGTTCGTCGCCGGCGTCGTGCTCTGCTACTGGCTGCTGCCGAAAGGGCTCACCGTCCTGCTGGGGTTCACACCCGACGGCGTCAGCAACTTCGTCTCGTTCTCCCGCTACTTCTCCTTCGTCGTGCGACTGCTGCTCGTCTTCGGGCTGGCGTTCTTGCTTCCCGTGTTCGTCGTTCTGCTCAACGCAGTCGGGGTGTTCAGCGGGGCTGCCTTGTCGTCGGCACGGCGCTGGATCATCATCGGTGTCTTCGTCTTCGCGGCCGTCGCGACCCCCACCGGCGACCCGATCACGATGCTCATGCTCGCGGTGCCCATGTGGATGCTGTTCGAGGCCGCGGTCGTCGTCTGCCGCATCAACGACAAGCGCCGGGCCAAGCGCGACGCCGCGCTGGGGCTCACCGGCCTGGACGACGACGAGGCGTCGCCGCTGGACGACGGGCCGAGCTCGCCGGAGGACGACCGAGCGTCCACCTCCGACGACGACCGGCCCTCGCCACTGTCGTGACGCCGCCGCGGGACCGGCGCACCGTCATGATGACCTCGTGATCCGAGGCATGGGCTACTACCGCGGCGGTGAGCCCGTGGTGGTGGAGGGCCTCTCCGACGTCATCTTCGACACCCCGCAGGTCGGTGCCGTCACGCGGGCCCTGCAGTCTGCCCGTGACACCGCCGAGGCCGACGCCGACGCGTTCGTGTGGGTGGGCGTCTTCCAGCCGACGAAGGCCGAGCTCGCCACGGTCGGTGCCATCTTCGGCCTCGACCCGCACCAGCTGGAGGACGCCGGCAACAGCCATCAACGCGCGAAGGTCGACCTGGACCGCGACGAGGCGTTCGTCGTGCTCAAGGTGCTGACGTTCGTCGCAGAGACCCAGCAGGTCGAGGTGGGGCAGGTCGCGGTGTTTCTCGGCCCGTCGTACCTCGTCACCGTGCGCCACGGCACCACTCGCGACCTGCGCGAGATCAGAGACCGGCTGCTGCGTCGACCGGCCATGCTCGCCCACGGACCCATCGGCGTGCTGCACGGCATCGTCGACTACGTCGTCGACGGGTACCTCGTCGTCGGCGAGCAGGTGCAGGACGAGGTGGAGGCTCTCGAGGAGAGGGTGTTCGCGCCCCGTGGCGTCGACCTGTCCGCCCCGATCTACATGCTCAAGCGCGAGAACCTCGAGGTGCGTCGCGCCGTCGGACCACTCGTCGGCGTCGCTGCCAGCCTGGCGCACGAGACCCAGCCCGACATGCCCGAGCACCTCGGGGCTGCCTTCCGTGACATCGGTGAGCACTTGCTGCGCGTGTGGGAGCAGGCCGAGGCGACCGACACGCTGCTGCTGGCGCTCATGTCGGCTGCCAACTCCAAGATCGAGCTGGCGCAGAGCTCGGACCAACGGCGCATCGCCGCCTGGGCTGCTCTGGCCCTCGTGCCGACCGTGATCGCCAGCCTCTACGGCATGAACTTCGTGTTCATGCCCGAGCTCGAGTGGCGTTGGGGGTACCCGGCCGTGCTGCTGCTGATGGCCGGCACCGTCACCGCGCTCTACCGCATGCTGCGCCGGGCCGGGTGGCTGTGAGCCTCCCGCCGCGCGCGCACGCCGCCGAGCAGTTCGCTGCCCTCTACCCCTTCGACCTCGACCCGTTCCAGCAGCACGCCTGCCGTGCCCTGGACGCCGGTCGCGACGTGCTCGTCGCCGCGCCCACCGGGGCGGGCAAGACCGTCGTCGGTGAGTATGCGGTGCACCTGGCGCTCACCGAGGGCGGCAAGTGCTTCTACACCACCCCGATCAAGGCCCTGTCGAACCAGAAGTACGCCGACCTCGTGGCGCGCTACGGCGACGCCGTCGTCGGACTGCTCACCGGCGACCTCAGCATCAACTCCGAGGCACCCGTGGTGGTGATGACCACCGAGGTGCTGCGCAACATGCTCTACGCGGGCTCGACGACGCTGACGGGGCTGCGCTCGGTCGTCATGGACGAGGTGCACTACCTCGCCGACAAGGAGCGCGGCCCGGTCTGGGAAGAGGTGATCATCGCCCTGCCCGAGTCGGTGCGTCTCGTCTCGCTCTCCGCGACGGTCTCCAACGCCGAGGAGTTCGGTGACTGGCTGGGCACCGTGCGGGGCGCCACCGACGTCGTCGTGGAGGAACGGCGACCGGTGCCGCTGTGGCAGCACGTCATGGTGTCGACCCGGCTGCACGACCTGTTCGTGGACGAGGCGCAGGAGCGCGTGAACCCCGAGCTGGTGCGGCTGGCGCGCGAGGCGGATCGCCTCGCCAAGTCCGGGGACCGGCGTCCCCGACGCGGAGACAAGCGACCGCGCGTCGCGCCCAGCCACCTCACGCCACGCCGGGGCGAGGTGATCGAGCGACTCGAACGCTCCGGGCTGCTGCCCGCGATCGTGTTCATCTTCAGCCGCGCCGGCTGCGACGCGGCGCTGGAGCAGGCCGTCACCGCCGGCGTGCGACTCACCTCACCGCCGGAGGCCCGGCAGATCGGCGAGGTGGTCGACGCCGTCGGTGCTCGACTCACGCCGGACGACCGGGCGGCGCTGGGCTTCGACGCCTGGCGCGGCGCCCTGCGCCGAGGGGTGGCCGCGCACCACGCCGGCATGCTTCCCCAGTTCAAGCAGGCCGTGGAGCTGCTGTTCAGCCGTGGGCTGGTCAAGGTCGTCTACGCCACCGAGACCCTCGCCCTGGGCATCAACATGCCCGCGCGTTCGGTGGTGCTCGAACGCCTGGTGAAGTGGAACGGCGAGCAGCACGCCGACGTCACACCGGGGGAGTACACCCAGCTCACCGGCCGCGCCGGGCGGCGCGGCATCGACGTCGAGGGACACGGCATCGTCACCTGGCACCCCGGGCTCGACCCCGTCGCGCTCGGTGGCCTGGCATCGACGCGCACCTACCCCCTGCGCTCCTCGTTCCGCCCGTCCTACAACATGGCCGTCAACCTGGTGCACCAGGTGGGACGCAGGCGCGCGCGGCGTCTGCTGGAGTCGTCGTTCGCCCAGTTCCAGACCGACCGGGCCGCGGTCGGCCAGGCCGCCCGTCGCGCCCGGCTGGAGGAGGCCGTGTCCGGCTACACCCAGGCCATGGCCTGCGACCGCGGGGACTTCGCCGCGTACGCCGCGCTGCGCCGCAGCATCAGCGACGCCGAGCGAGCCTGGTCGCGGCAGCGCCGCGCCGATCGCAGCGCGGCGCGTGAGGCCGAGATGTCGAGCTGGCGCCCCGGCGACGTGATCGACATCCCGTCCGGACGCTCGAGGGGGCTGGCCGTCGTGCTCAACGCGGCAGTGGGGGACGGGCGCACGGCCGCTCCGCTCGTGCTCACCGAGGCGCGCCAGGTGCGCCGGCTCGCCCCCGCCGACCTGCGCCAGGCGCCGGCCCGGGTCGCCTCCGTGCGCCTGCCACGCGGCTTCGACCGCAAGGCTCCGGCGGCGCGGCGCGAGCTCGTCTCGACCATGCGTGCCGCGGCCTCGGCCGCCGATCGCAGCGGCGCGACACCGGTGCCCGACGCGCCTGCCGGCGGCGACGAGATCGAGCGGATGCGCGCGGCGCTGCGAGCCCATCCCTGCCACGGGTGCCCCGACCGCGAGGAGCACGCCCGATGGGTGGAGCGGGCGTGGCAGGCAGAGCGGGAGCTCTCCCGGCTCACCGCCGGGCTGGCCCGTCGCCAAGGCTCCATCGCCGCCGCGTTCGACCAGGTCTGCGCTGTGCTGGACGAGATGGGGTATCTCGACGGCGACACCGTCACCGGTGACGGCCAACGCCTGCGCGGGCTCTTCGGCGAGCTCGACCTGCTGGCTGCCGAGTCGCTGCGCCAGGGTCTGTGGGACGACCTGTCGCCGGCCGACCTGGCCGCGTGCGTGTCGATGCTGACGTTCCAGTCGCGGGGCGGGGAGCCACCCGCCAGCCCCCGGCTGCCCTCGGGGCCCGGTCGGGCGGCGATCGAGATGATGGTGGCGGTCTGGTCAGACCTGCACGCCCTGGAGGCCCGGCACCGGGTGGCCTACCTGCGCGAACCCGACGTGGGCCTCGCCCGTACCGCGTACCGATGGGCGTCGGGGCACAGCCTGGCCGCCGTGCTGGCCGACAGCGACCTGACGGCCGGCGACTTCGTGCGTGCCATGCGCCAGCTGCTCGACATGCTCGACCAGGTGGCCGGCACGGGCGACCCGCGGGTGGCGGGAGTGGCGCGGCGTGCTGTGGCCGCGGTGCGCCGCGGGGTCGTCGCCTACGACACGCTCGACTAGGACCGGGCCCGCTCCAGCGCGCCCAGCACCCGGTTGACCGAGGCGTCCAGCCCCCAGCGGGTCGACAGCTCGACGAGCTGTTCGGGGTCGGCGACCTCGGCGGGAAGATCGGTGGACACCTCGGCGGCCAGCGGGACGTCCCGACGTACTGGCACCACCTCGGCCGCCGCCCGCAGGTAGTCCATGCTGGCGGCCAGGGCGGCCCGCTTCGCGACGCCGTCGGTGCCGTCCTCGACTGCGCCCAGCAGACCGTCCAGCGTGCCGAACCGGGTCAGCAGGCCAGCCGCGGTCTTCTCCCCGACGCCCGGGACGCCGGGCAGCCCGTCGGAGGGGTCGCCGCGCAGGATGGCGAGTGCGGCGTACTGCTCGGGCTCCACGCCGTAGCGGCGGCGCACCTCGGCAGCGTCGACGGCCTCTCGCCGGGCGACCCCGCGAGCCACGTACTGCACGCGTACCCCCCGGGCGTCGTCCACGACGGCGAACAGGTCGCGGTCGCCGGTGACGACCTCGGTCGGCCCGGGCTCGCGGGCGGCCAGCGTGGCGATCACGTCGTCGGCCTCGTACCCGGGTGCTCCCAGGGTGACGATGCCGAGCGCGTCCAGCACCTCGAGCAGCACCGGCACCTGCGGCACCAGTGCGGGCGGGACCTCCTCCCCGCCGTCGGCGGCCACGCGGTGGGCCTTGTAGGAGGGGATGGCGGCGGTGCGGAACTGCGGGCGCCAGTCGGCGTCGAGGCAGCACACGAGCCGGCCCGGTCGGTGGTCGTCCACGAGGCGGGCCAGCATGTCGAGCAGGCCGCGCACGGCGTTGACGGGCGCGCCATCCGGGGCTCGCACCGACTCGGGCACGCCGTAGAACGCGCGGAAGTACAGCGACGCGGTGTCGGTGAGCATCAGCGGTGAAGGCACCGGGCCGATGATGCCGTACGGCGCGGCTACGCTGCTTGACGTGCCCGACTCCGCGCTGACCGAGCGGCGCCGCAGGGTGGCTGCGGCAGCCGCGGCCCACGGGATCGACGTCGTGCTCGTCACCCCGGGGCCTGACCTTCGCTACCTGACCGGCTACGACGCGATCCCGCTGGAACGGCTCACCTGCCTGCTGCTGCCCGCCGGCGGCGACCCGGTGCTCGTCGTGCCCGAGCTCGAACGCCCGGCGGCGCTGGCCAGCCCGGCCGCCGACCTCGAGGTGCTTTCGTGGGGGGAGACCGACGACCCGGTCGCGCTGTGCGCGCGCCACCTGGGGCCGGGCATCACCGCCATGGCTGTGGACGATCGCATGTGGGCGGAGAAGGCGCTGCGGTTCCGCGACGCCATGCCGGACGCGAGCCAGGTGGCAGCCGGGTCGCTGCTGGCCGAGGAGCGCATGGTCAAGGATGCCGCCGAGGTCGAGCACCTCGCCGCCGCAGGCGCGGCCATCGACGCGGTGCACGCCAGGATGGGGGAGTGGCTGCGCCCGGGGCGCACCGAGCGGGAGGTGGCCTTCGCGATCGAGCGGGGCATCATGGAGTCGGGCCACGAGCGGGTCGACTTCGTCATCGTCGCCGCCGGCCCGAACGGCGCCAGCCCGCACCACGCCCCCTCGCGGCGCATCATCGAGCCCGGCGACACGGTCGTCGTCGACATCGGCGGCACGATGCCCAGCGGGTACTGCTCCGACAGCACCCGGATGTACGCCTTCCAGGCCCCGTCGCAGGCCGCGCAGCAGCAGTACGACGTGCTCCAGGCGGCACAGGAGGCCGCCGTGTCGGCCGTCGCGCCCGGGGTGAGCGCGCACGCGGTCGACGCCGCCGCCCGCGACGTGATCGCCGCCGCGGGCTTCGGTGACCTCTTCGTGCACCGCACCGGGCACGGCATCGGGGTCGAGACGCACGAGCACCCCTACATCGTCACCGGCAACGAGCGTCCGCTGGAGGCGGGCATGGTGTTCTCCGTCGAGCCCGGCATCTATGACCCGGGCCACCAGGGGGCACGCATCGAAGACATCGTGGCCGTCACCGACAGCGGGGTGCGCCGGCTGAACAACCGCCCCCGCTCGCTCGCCGTGCTGGAGTGGAGGGCGTGATGCCCGTCGACCGCTACCTGCCCACCGCCGAGGCCCGTGCCCTGCTCGACCTCACCCGCCAGATCGCCCGCGACGAGCTGGCGCCCCGGGCGAGCGCCGCCGAGGACGCCGCCCAGTTCCCGGCCGAGCAGGTCGCCCTGCTGGCGAGGACGGGGCTGCTCGGCCTGCCGTACGACCCCGACCTCGGCGGTGGAGGCCAGCCCTACGAGGTGTACCTGCAGGTGCTGGAAGAGATCGCGTCGGCCTGGGGCACGGTGGCGCTCACGGTCAGCGTGCACGGGCTGTCGTGCTACCCGCTCGACCGCTACGGCACGCCGGAGCAGCGAAGGCGGTGGCTTCCGTCCATGCTTGCCGGCGACACGTTGGGGGCGTACTGCCTGTCCGAGCCGCACGCCGGGTCGGATGCCGCCGCCCTCACGACCCGGGCCGAGCCGAGCGACGGGGGCTACCGCCTCACCGGGACGAAGGCGTGGATCACCCACGGCGGGGTCGCCGACCTGTACAACGTGATGGCCCGCACCTCGGGCAGCGGCCCGCGTGGCATCTCGTGCTTCGTCGTCGGCAAGGACGCCGCGGGTCTGTCGTTCGCACCGCCGGAGCGCAAGATGGGCTTCACCGCGTCGCCGACGACCCAGGTGTTCCTCGACTCCGTCGCGGTCGACGAGGCAGCGCTCGTCGGCGCTCCGGGCGAGGGGTTCGCCATCGCGATGTCGGCGTTGGACTCCGGACGCCTCGGCATCTCCGCCGTGGCCGTGGGCATCGCGCAGGCCGCCCTGGACGAGGCGGTGCGCTACGCCAAGCAGCGCACCGCGTTCGGCCAGCCGATCGTCGACTTCCAGGGTCTGCAGTTCCAGCTCGCCGACATGGCCGCGTCCGTCGCGGCGGCGCGCGCCCTGTACCTGGACGCCGCCCGGCGTCGCGACCGGGGCGACGACTTCAGCGTTCCAGCCGCCATGGCCAAGCTCGTCGCCACCGACACGGCCATGGCCGTCACCACCGACGCGGTCGGCGTCCTCGGCGGCTACGGCTACGTCAAGGACTACCCGGTCGAGCGGCTCATGCGGGAGGCGAAGGTGCTGCAGATCGTCGAGGGCACCAACCAGATCCAGCGCGTCGTGATCGGACGGGCGCTGCGGGCGTGAGCGGCGACGCCGTCCTGCTGCGCGGGGGAGTGGTCTACTCCCCGGCCGACCCGTTCGCGACCGCCATGGTCGTCGCCGACGGGCGCGTCGGGTGGGTCGGCTCCGAGGGGGCGGCAGACACTGCTGCCGGACCCGGCGTGCGCACGGTGCACCTGGACGGGGCGCTGGTCACGCCAGCGTTCGTCGACGCGCACGCGCACCTGACCGACACGGGGCTGGCGATGCGCGGCGTCGACCTGTCCGCGGCCCGCGGCGCGCACGACGTGCTGCTCGCTGTCGAGGCCGCAGCACGCGCCCACCCGGGGAGCCCGGTGCTCGGGCACGGCTGGGACGACTCGGCCTGGCACGACGCCGCCGCGGCCGACGCGGGCGTCCCGACCCGGGCGCAGCTCGACCGGGCCGGCGACGGGGCGCCGGTGTACCTGTCGCGGGTCGACGTGCACTCCGCGCTGGTGTCCAGCGCGCTGCTCGACCAGGTGCCCGCCGTCACCGGGCTCGACGGCTACACCGACACCGGTCTGCTGCGCCGCGACGCCCACGCCGCGGCCCGACGCGCGTCGCGGGACATGCTGACCCCGTCGCAGCGCCGCGACCTGCAGGCCGAGGCCCTGCGCGCGGCCGCCGCCTGCGGTATCGGGCAGGTGCACGAGATGGCGGCGCCGCACATCGCCGGACCCGACGACCTCGCCCTGCTGCTGGAGTGGACCCGCGAGGCCGCTGTCGCGCAGGTCGTGGGCTACTGGGGCGAGCTGGACGCTGTCGACACCGCTCAAGCGCTCGGTGCCCGTGGGTGTGCCGGTGACCTGTGCATCGACGGGTCCCTCGGGTCGCGCACGGCTGCCCTGCACGAGCCGTACGACGACGACGCCACCACCTCCGGTGCCCGCTACGTCCGTGCCGAGCAGGCCGTCGCGCACGTCCGCGCCTGCACGCAGGCCGGCCTGCAGGCGGGGTTCCACTGCATCGGGGACGCCGCCGTCGACACGGCCGTGGCCGCGGTCGCCGCGGTGGCCGACGAGCTGGGTCTGGCGAGCGTCCAGGCTGCGCGCCACCGCCTGGAGCACGTGGAGATGATCAGCGACGCCATGATCGCCGAGATGGCCCGGCTGGGCATCGTGGCCAGCGTCCAGCCCGCCTTCGACGCCGCCTGGGGTGGCCCGTCGGGCATGTACGCCCAGCGCCTCGGCGCCGCCCGTGCCTTGACGCTGAACCCCTTGGCCGCGTTCGCCCGGGCCGGCGTCACGCTCGCATTCGGCTCCGACAGCCCCGTCACGGCCTTCGACCCATGGGGCAGCGTCCGCGCCGCTGCGACGCACCGGACGCCCGCGAGCGCCGTCACGGTGCGGGCAGCGTTCGCCGCCCACACCCGCGGAGGGTGGCGGGCGGCCGGTGTGGACGACTCCGGGGTGCTCGTGCCGGGGGCGGTTGCCTCCTACGCGATCTGGGACGTCGACGCCGACCTCGTGGTGCAGACACCGGACGAGCGGGTGGCCGCCTGGTCGACCGACCCTCGCTCGGGCGTGCCCGGCCTGCCCGACCTCAGCCTCGATGCGCCTCGGCCGCGCTGTCGGCGCACGGTCGTCGCCGGGCGCACCGTCTTCGACGCCGACACCGACGACACGCCGGGCACCTGACACGCCGAGCCCAACCAGGGGCGACGAAGACAAACCCGAACCACAGTTGACAGCGTGCGCCCTTTACCGGTTTGTTACTCATCAGTCCCCTGGACTCCACCGCACGGTTGCGGAGGGGTCGCAGAGGTCAGCACACGAGGCTCGCGCGCTCAGTAGACAACGGCATCGCAACGGTCGATGACGGCCCGAAGGGCGCGCGGGCCTCGAACTGTGTGCAGGTACCGTGCCCGGCGTGTCCTGGCCCTTGCCGCTCCGGCTTCTCCTCGCCGCGGTGTCGGGATGGGCGCTGTCGTTCGCGTTCGCCCCCTACGGCCTGTGGTGGCTGCTCCCGGTCGCCGTGGCCGGCCTGACGCTGGCCTGCACGGGGGTCGGGGCGGCACGCGGGGCACTCGTCGGCCTGCTCGGCGGCCTCGGGTTCTTCCTCGCACTGCTGGACTGGATACAGGTGATCGGCACCGACGCCTGGCTGGGTCTCGCCCTGCTGCAGGCCCTCTTCTGGACCGGGCTGGGAGCCGGGCTGGCCGTGGTCGCCGGCCTGCCGGGGTGGCCGCTGTGGGCGACCGGCGTGTGGGTGCTGGTCGAGGCGCTGCGCTCGGTGGTGCCCTGGGGCGGGTTCCCGTGGGGGAGGTTGGCCCACGCCCTCGTCGACAGCCCGCTGCTGGGGTTCGTCCACCTCGGCGGTGTGACACTGCTGTCGGCGATCGGCGCGACCGTCGGGACGCTTCTGGCTGGCCTCGTGCTCGCCCTTCTCGATCGCGACGTGCGCCGCTCCGCAGGCGCGGTCGCGATCGTGGCCGCGCTGGTCGGCGTGGGGCTGGCTGCGGGGGCCTTGGTCAGCCCGCCACCGGTCGTCGGCACCGCGGTCGCGGCCATCGTGCAAGGCAACGTCCCCCGGCTGGGGCTTGACTTCTTCGGTCAGCGTGAAGCGGTGCTCACCAACCATCTCGAGGCCACCGGCGCCCTGGCCGACGACGTCCGCGCTGGCCGCGTCCCGCAGCCTGACCTGGTGCTGTGGCCGGAGAACTCCAGCGACATCGACCCGTTCAACGATCCCTCGGTGAAGGCCCGCATCGACGCAGCCGTCGCCGACGTGGGCGCTCCCACGCTTGTGGGAGTACTGGTGGGCACGCCGGACCGAGAGCAGGTCGAGAACGTCGCGATCGTCTGGGACCCGGTCACCGGGGCGGGGGAGCGCTACGTGAAGCGGCACCCGGTGCCGTTCGGGGAGTACATCCCGGGCCGCGCCCTGCTCACCCCGATCATCGGGCGGCTCGACCGCATCCCCCGCGACATGCGGGCCGGTGACGCCCCCGGCGTGCTGACCCTGGGACCGACCGAGGCCGGGGTGGTGATCTGCTTCGAGATCGCCTACGACGCCGAGGTGCGCGACACGGTAACCACCGGTGCGCAGATGCTCGTCGTCCAGACGAACAACGCGACCTACGGTCGTACCGGCCAGCCGAACCAGCAGTTCGACATCTCCCGGCTGCGGGCGGTGGAGCATGGACGCGACGTGCTCATCGCCTCCACCAGCGGCATCAGCGCCGTCATCCGGGCCGACGGGACGCTCGAGCAGGTGACCGAGGAGTTCACCCAAGAGGTGCTCGTAGACACCGTCGACCTGCGCGACGACCTGGCGTGGGCGACGCGCAGCGGGGCCGTCGTGTCGTGGCTGCTCGCCGGGCTCGGGGTGGCTGGCATCATCGGCGGTGCCGCGGCACGTCGTCGCGCGAGGCGCAGGAGGGAGCCGGCGTGAGCGAGGCAGCCGAGGTGACGTGGCCGCACCCGGTGCTGGTGGTGATCCCTACCTACGACGAGGCACTGACGCTGCCGAGCATCCTCGACCGCGTCCGGGCCGCGGTTCCCAGCGCCGACGTGCTGGTCGTCGACGACGCGTCGCCCGACGGCACGGCAGCGATCGCCGCCGCGCGGGCAGCCGACGACCCGGGCATCCACGTGCTCGACCGACCCGGCAAGGGCGGGCTGGGTGCGGCGTACGTCGCGGGGTTCGGCTGGGGCCTGGAACGCGGGTACGAGGTGTTCGTCGAGATGGACGCCGACGGCTCGCACGCCCCCGAGCAGCTACCCCGGCTGCTGGGCGCCCTCGGCTGGGCCGACCTGGTGATCGGGTCGCGCTACGTCCCTGGAGGCGCCGTGGTGAACTGGCCGGGGCACCGGCTGGTGCTCTCCCGCGGCGGCAACCTCTACACCCGGTTGGCGGTGCGGCTCCCGGTCGCCGACGCCACGGCCGGGTACCGGGCCTACCGCCGCCACACGCTGGAGGCCATCGGGCTGGACCAGGTGGAGTCGCAGGGCTACTGCTTTCAGGTCGACATGACGCGTCGGACGGCCCTGGCCGGGCTGCGGATCGTCGAGGTACCCATCACCTTCACGGAGCGCTCGGTGGGGGAGAGCAAGATGAGCTCCGACATCGTGCGCGAGGCGCTGTGGCGGGTCACCCAGTGGGGCGCTCGCGACCGGCTGGACGCCGCACGACGGGCGATCAGGTCGCGGCGCTCATCAGGCGGCGTCGACCGGGTATGACTGAGCCGCGCCGACCCGGGGGACGGGTACGACGCGACTCAGCCGGCGCTGCGCCGCCGAGGGGGGACGGCGACCCAGCGGTCAGGCAGTCTTGCGGCCCCGACGTGTCGGGACCGTCGGGGAGACGTGCGTGGTCAGGTCGAAGCCGGAGAGGGAGCCGGCGCGCAGCAGGTTCAGCCGCTCGCTCAGCAGGGCCTCGAGCTCGTCGATGCTGCGGCGCTCCAGCAGCATGTCCCAGTGGGTACGGGCCGGCTTGGTCGACTTGCGGTCGGGCTCCTGCCCGTCCACGAGCAACGACTCGGCACCACACTTGGGGCACTCCCACAGGGCCGGGATGTCGGCCTCGGTGGCGAAGACAACCGAGATGTCGTGCCCGTTGGGGCAGTCGTACGCGACGTTCTGCCGCTCGGCGAGCACGACACCGCGCTCGTCCTCGTAGCTGACAGCCCCTAGCCGGGAGCCCCGGAGCGTTGAACGCTCAGCCATGGTTACGACTCATCCTCCTCATGCCGCCGTTGGTGGGCGACCCGTGACACGATGGTTAACGATCAGACTGTTCCCGTTGTTCCGCGACGGCAAACATTCGCGACAACCGCGCCAAGCGGCGTCTGCGGAGAAGGAGGTTCGTTGATGGCCCAAGAACCGGTTCTCGCTGGTCCGTCCGCGGCGTTGCGTGCCAGTGTAGCGGTGCTGGGGGGCCTGCGGCTCGGCATCGCCGGCTGGGCTGCCGCGCGTCCACGCAACGTCGCCGACGGGGTCGGGGTGTCGGCGGAGCAACGAGAGGCGGCCGTGCCCTACGTCCGGGCGCTGGCTCTGCGCGAGCTTGTGATCGGCGTCGGTGCCCTGGCGGCCTACCGGCGGGGGACCAGCGGCGCCTTCTGGGTGGCGGCCATGGCGGGGTCGGACGCGTTCGACGCCGTCGTGTACGAGCTGCTGGCCGAGCTCGGCACCCTCGAGCGGGCCAAGGCGCGCCGGTCGACCTGGTTCGCGCTCTCCGGCGCGGTGCCGGAGGCGCTGACGGCCGTGGCACTCGCGCGAGCGAGCCGCTCACACCACTGAGGGCACCGTGTTGCCCGCCTCGCGGATGCCCCGTGCGACGTCGACGCGAAGCAGCAGGACGAACCCGACGACGAAGAACACCAGCAGCGCCACCACCGAGAACCGGTAGGAGCCGGTGAGCTGGAACACCACGCCGAAGGTGAGCGTGCCGAACCAGCTCGTGCCCCGTTCGGCGGCCTGGTAGAGCCCGAAGTACTCCGCCTCCCGCCCACGCGGGACGAGCGTGGAGTACAGCGAGCGCGACAGCGCCTGGCTGCCGCCGAGCACGAACCCGATCGCCACGGCCAGCAGCAGGAACGGCCCGAGCTGCCCGGCCGGCAAGAAGTACGCCCCGCTCGACACCGCGCCCCAGACGACGATGGCGCCGAGAATGGTGCGCCGGGCGCCGATGCTCCCGGCGAGGCGTCCCAGCGCCAGTGCGCCGACGAACGCGACGAGCTGCACCACCAGGATCGCCAGGACGAGGGAGGCATCCGGCAGCCCCAGCTCGCGGCTGCCGAAGAGCGCAGCCGACGCGATCACCGTCTGGATGCCGTCGTTGTAGAACAGGTAGGCGACCAGGAACAGCAGCGTCTGCGGGTAGTGGCGCAGGTCCTTCAGCGTGGTGACGAGCTGGCTGAACGAGCTGCGCAGCAGACCGCCCTGCGTGGGGGTGACGTTCTGGGCCGGACGGTCACGCAGGCCCACGAAGGGCACCAGCGTCCAGATCGCCCACCACAGACCGGCGGAGAGAAAGCTGACCTGCACGGCCTGCTCGGTGCTGAGCCCGAAGGAGTCGGCGAGCTGCAGCAGGCCGAGGTTGAGCGCGAGCAGCAGCCCGCCGCCGAGGTAGCCCAGCGCCCAGCCACGGCTGGAGACCCGGTCGCGGTCGTCCTCGGCGGAGATGTCGTTGAGTATCGAGTCGTAGACCACGACCGAGCCGCCCAGGCAGATGCCCGCCACCAGCATCAATGCGACGATCGGCTGCCATGAGTCACCGCCGGTGAAGAACAGCAGGCACGCCGCGCCCGACCCGACCCAGGCGAAGCCGGCGAGCATGTGCCGCTTGCGGCTGCTCCGGTCGGCGACGGCGCCGATCACCGGCAGCAGCACCGCCGACAGCAGCGTGACGAACGTGACGGTGTAGGACGAGAGCGACCCGGCGGCCACCGGCACACCGAGCACCGACAGGGTCTGCGTGCACGGGTCGCCCGGGGCGCTCACGTCCCCACATGCGGCTCGCTCGGCGACGGCCGTGAGGTAGGGGCCCAG
Organism: uncultured Actinomycetota bacterium; assembly: GCA_963714455.1. GTDB lineage: Bacteria > Actinomycetota > Actinomycetes > Jiangellales > Jiangellaceae > CAVQGZ01. Next base: position 72,229 of record CAVQON010000019.1, on the reverse strand, counting down.
CAGCACCGTGCCGACGGTCGTGACGAACGCGGAGTTGGCCCAGTCGTAGAAGTACCACGAGCGCCACTCCCGCCGTCGCGCCGTCGGGTCGGCGAGGGGGCCGGGAGGGACCAGGCGGCTCACGGCGCGGCAGCCCGCTCGGCCAGCACCCGCAGCAGGCCGGCGGCGTCGTCGGTGACGATGCCGTCGACGCCCAGGTCGAGCAGGCGGTGCATCTGCGCGCGCGTCGTTGATCGTCCACACATGGACGACGCGGCCCTGGTCGTGGGCCCGGTCCACGAACTGCTCGTCGACGACGGTGAGCCGACCCAGCCGTGGCGGCACCTGCACGCACGGTGCATCGGTGCTCAGCATGCGACGGCCCAGCCGCCCGGGTGGACGCAGCCGCAGTGCTGCCACCTCGCGCGGGGCGAGCGCGGTCGCCGTCCCCGGGGGCAGGGCTGCGCGCAGGGCGCGGATGCGGGAGTCGGAGAAGGCTCCGACACAGACGCGTCGGTAGGCCCGCGTGCGGGCCAGCACGTCCAGCAGCGGCCCCACCGCGTGGTCGTCCTTCGCGTCGATGTTCACGCGCAGGTCGGGCCAGGTGCCGAGCAGGTCTTCCAGCAGGGGGATCGGCGACCCGTCGGCCAGCCGGGCGCGCGAGACCGTCTCGTACGGAAGGTGCGATACGGCGCCAGTCCTGTCGGTGACCCGGTCGAGCGTGGCGTCGTGGAAGGCCAGGAGCGCGCCGTCGGCAGTGGCGTGCACGTCGGTCTCGACGTAGGTGCAGCCCAGCTCGACTGCGCGGGCGAAGGCTGCGGTGGAGTTCTCCGTGACGCCGGTCCCGTGCGCGCCGCGGTGGGCCAGCGCGATCGGTCCGGGGGAGTCGAGGTACGACCAGCGGGCGAGGTCAGGCACGTGCCCATCATGGCTGCCGCGACGGCGAGTCCGGGAGCAGACCTGGCGGGTCGTCGTGGCAGAGTCGGCCGGCGTGAGAGGCGACGTGAGAGCTGACCGGTACGGACGCGACGTGCTGGCCGACGACCCGCACCGGCGGAGCCGTCCGGTCGTGACGGAGGTCGACGCGGAGCGTGACCTCGTCGTGGAGCACGCGGCTACCGGTTGGTGCGGGGCCGTCGTCCGGGCGGAGAAGGACGGTGTGACCCTCGAAGACCGCCATGGCACTCGGCGCATCTTCGCCTGGGAGCCCGCGGCGTTCGCCATCGACGGCCGGCCGGTGACGCTGCGACGTCCGGCGGTCGCCGCGCCCTCGGGTCAGGGGCGCACCCGGTCGGGGTCGACCGTCGTGCGCGACCACCGGGCGCGGGTCGCGCGGGCGGGGCGCATCTACGTCGAAGGCGTGCACGACGCCGAGCTCGTCGAGCACGTGTGGGGCCACGACCTGCGCGTCGAGGGCGTGGTGGTGGAGCCGCTGCACGGCATCGACGACCTGGCCGGCATCGTCGCGGAGTTTCGTCCGAGCGAGAAGCGTCGGCTCGGTGTGCTGGTCGACCACCTCGTGACGGGTACGAAGGAGCAGCGCATCGCCGCCGAGGTGCGCTCGCCGCACGTGCTGATCACCGGCCACCGGTACGTCGACGTCTGGCAGGCCGTGCGGCCGCGCGCCGTGGGCATCGACGCATGGCCGGTGATCGGCAAGGGCACGCCCTGGAAGGCCGGCATCTGCGCGGCGCTCGGGGTGAGCGACGAGCAGGAGATGTGGCGGCGGATCCGTGGGTCGGTGCGCAGCTACGCCGACCTGGAGCCGGACATGCTGCGCGCTGTGGAGGAGCTGATCGACTTCGTCACGGCACCGGGCCAGGCGTAGCGTCAGGTTTGTGCGAGGGGAGCGGTCGGACTGGCGCGGACGGCTCGCCGCAGCACGTTCGGACGTGGTGGCCGGCCCGGACGACCTCGGCGCCGTCCGCGAGCTGGCCGCGTTGCTGCGCAGTGCTGCCTTCGACTTCGTCGTGGGTGACGCCGCCGACCTCGGGCATGCTCAGGCCCTGGGCTTCGCCGACGAGGCGGTCGGGCTCTGCCGCCGGGCGTGCGCTGCGCTGCCTGACGACCCGGACGTGCTGACCGAGCTCTTCTTCACCCTGCACGCGCAGGCCGAGCTGCTCTCGTCGCGCGACCGCACGGCCGCCGTCGCGGCCTACTGGGAAGCGGCCGTCGTGGGCCAGCGCCGCCTGGCGCTCACCGCGGACGTCGACCAGGTGCGCCTCGAGCTGTCGTGGACGCTGCGCGACGCCGGCGCGTTGATGTCGGGTGACCCGGACGAGGCGGCAGCGTTGCTCGACCAGGCCGTCGAGCTGGCTCGGGCTCACCTGGCGTCCCGTCCGGACGATGTGGAGGCCACCCGTGAGCTCGGCTGGGTGCTGATGGTCGCCGCCGAGCACCTGGCGCCGAGCGATCCGCGCACGGCCCTTGCGCTGTACCGGGAGTCGGTGATCACCGCGACGCAGGTGCACGACGCCCGTCCGGACGACGAGGCTGCCCGGGGCGACCTGTGGCTGGCGCTCACTGCGGTGGCCGACCTTCTCGAGGAGGACGACCGCGAGGCGGCCGAGGCGATCCGTGCTCAGGCCGAGCAGTGGTGCACATGAGACCGCATGGGCGAGTGGCCGATCGCCGCATGTCCATCAGCCAAGCCCGCAGCGCCCGAACGCGCCGCTACGACGAGCACGGATCGCCGGCCTGACCATGGTCGCCCGCCCTCGAGCCACCTGCGCCTCGATCGGGCCTGGGCCGTCGTCGTCTCGTGAGGCGGCACCAGCCGAACCGTCATTGTCGTCGAGACGGCGCGCGGGTGAGCCGGGTGGCCGACACGGCACCGAGCAGGATGATCGCCCCGCCCGCTCCCATCGTGATGCGCGTCGCCTGCGTGTAGCCGGCCGTGCTGGCCTCGATCACGGGCTGGGTGAAGGGCTCCTGCGGGGTGCCCTCGAAGGAGCCGGCCGCGACCTCGTCGCGCAGCGTGATGACGGCGGTGCCCCCGGACTGGGCGATGGCCTCGGCGATCGGGTTGACGCGATCCTCGGGCAACCCGGGCACGTCCTCGAGTGAGTTGCCGACCTGAGTCACGGTTGTCGCGAACAGGATCGAGCCGAGCAGGGCAGTGCCCAGCACCGAGCCGAGCTGGCGTGACGTGCTCTGGATGGCCGAGCCCTGACCCGACTCCGCGGGCGACACGTCGGACAGGATCGCCCCCGTGAGCTGGGCGCTCGCGGTGCCGACGCCCAGACCGTAGAAGAACAGGATCGGCACCAGGGTGCCGAGGGTGCTTGTCGTGCTCAGCGTGAGGGCGAGAACGAGCGCGGCGCTGCCCTCGACCACCATGCCGGCCACGATGAGCCTCGAGACGGGCATCCTCTTGGCGAGCTGGGGGACGACGCCGCCGGCCACGAGCGCGCCGGACGCGAGCCCGACGAACGTCCAGCCGACGGTCAACGTGTCGAAGTCGAGCACGACCTGCAAGAAGAGGGGGAGGGTGAAGATGACGCCGAACTCGCCGAGCATCACGATCAGGACGGTGATGTTTCCGTAGCGGAAGGACGGGTAGCGGAAGAGCCGAAGGTCGGCGAGCGGCTCACGCCCGCTCGCCGACATCGCGAGCTCGTGGCGGACGAACATGGCCGCCAGAGCTGCGCCGAGCAGCAGTGAGACGAACACGACGGAGACAGGGGAGTCGACGCCCCAGGTGATCCCGAGCAGCGCGAAGTCCGCGGTCGGGGTGACCCACCCGTAGGAGTGACCCTCGATCAGCCCGAAGACCAGCAGCACCATGGCGCCGATCGACAAGAGGGCACCGAACAGGTCGAACCGGGGCGCCTGTGCCGTGTCGCGGCTCTCGTCGACGAACATCAGCGTGCCGACGAACGCGGCGATCGCGACCGGGACGACGATCCAGAAGGCGGTGCGCCAGTCGGAGACCTGGGCGAGCCAGCCACCCAGCAGGGGTCCGATCGCAGCGGCGCCACCCATCGCCGCGCCCCAGATGGCGAAGGCCACCGTGCGGCGACGTCCGTGGAACGTGGCGTTGATGGTCGACAGCGTCGATGGGCTGATGATCGCGCCACCCATCCCTTGCACGAAGCGGGCGAAGATCAGGGCGCCGCCGGAACCGGCCCCGGCGACCAGCGCGCTGCCGAGGGTGAACACGACAAGGCCGATGAGCAGCATGCGCCGGCGCCCGAAGCGGTCGCCGAACCATCCGACCGGCAGAAGAAGGGCCGCAAACGTCAGCGTGTATGCGGCGTTGGCCCACTCCGCGTCCAGCAGCGTCATGTCGAGGTCTTGGATGATCTCGGGCATGAGGACGGCCAGCACCGTGCCGTTGATCAGGCTGATCGAGATCGCGCTGACCAGGACGGCCAGGGCGAACCAGGGCCGTCGGTCCGTTGTCTCAGTCGTGTCGGTGCTGGTGGGGCTCACGGGGCGTGATCTTGGCAGACAGGGGAGTGGTCAGGACACTCATTCTGTTCCCGGAGCCACCGTCCGCGACCGACCTGACACAGGGCTCGATCTCTTGCCCTTACCCACGCGCCACGGCTGGGACCACCCCGGTTGCATCATGTGTTGCATCACCTATGATGCGTCACATGCGGACAACCGTTGACCTGCCACCCGCCGTGCATCGGCAAGCCCGGGAGATCGCCGAGCGCAGGGGAGCGTCGCTGTCCAGCGTGCTCGCCGAGCTCACGATCCGCGGCCTCGCACAGCTCGACGAACCGGTGTCCCTGCGCACGGACAGCCGGTCTGGCTTGCCCGTGCTGACTCTGGGGCGGCGAATCACCACCCGGGAGGTCGCGGACGCCCTGGACGACGAGTGACCACCTACCTTCTCGACGCCAACGTGCTGATCGCGTTGACGGTCGCGGAGCACGAGCACCATGAGACGGCGTCTGAGTGGCTGGCGACCGTCGACGAGTTCGCCACGTGCCCAGTGGTCGAAGGTGCCCTGGTTCGGTTCCTGGTGCGGATGGGGGAATCCTTCGCCACCGCTTCATCGATCCTCGCCGGCGTGCAAACGCACGAGCGACACGCCTTCTGGCCCGACTCGCTCTCGTACGCCAGGATCGACGGCACCAGCGTTCGTGGACATCGCCAGGTCACCGACACCTACCTGGCCGCGATGGCCGGCGCCTCGTCGGGGCACCTTGCGACCTTCGACCAGGCACTTGCCGAGAGACTCCCTGCACACTGCTTCCTCGTCGCCCCCGTGAGCGACAAGTCCGCGTGAACCCAAGGCACCGGGTCGTCACCTGACCCTGGTTGCCTGACGCTTGCTGTTGTCCGATAAGCAGCATTATGACAAGTCACCCTGTTCCCCGCCGGGCCTGCGCTCCTTCTGGCCGGTTTCGTCCCAACCCAGCGGGTCGAGCCACATCCGCCGGCGTCCGCGACCGCCGGTTCGGGAATCTCTCTAGCCTCGGGCCGCATCCGCCAACGAATCCACGGACACGAGGTCGTACTCGTAGGCGAGCGCCTCGACGGTCGAGCGACACGTCGCCGGCGTCCCGAGATGGACGGTGCGTTCACGCAGCGTCACGACGACCTCCTGACCGTCATCGTGGCTGAGCACGACCTGCGCGACGTCCTCCCCCAGCATCAGGCTGCGTCGAGGAGCCAGGTCACCGACGCCGTCACTGCCGAAGCCAGCCGCTCGCGCCAGGGCCTGGGCGGCCTGCTCGCGGCGGGTGAAGAACGACCGTCCCCGCAGGTTCTCGGGCACGAGCCGGCCCGCCTCGAAGGCCGTGAGGATCTGCCCACCGACCTCGTCGGTCACCCGGCCGTAGCAGAGCGCGTGCGGCAGCAGCACCATCGTGGCGGCGAAACGGTCCCCGCCGAGGTGCGAGCACTCCCACACGCGGCCGGGCCAGCGGTGGCTCATCGCGGCGGCGACCGGTCGACCGCGCAACGCGCAGCAGACGTCGTGGCGGCTGTGGGCGCACACGATCGCCACCGGCTCACCCTCGCCGGGCGTCACGTCCCAGTCGAGGTCCACGAGCTCGTCATGGCCGTCGACCACGCCCCACCGGATGCCCTCCCGACCGGGACGGGTGTCGGCGAGCGCCCAGCGCAGCGGAGCCTGCTCACGCGGATGGCGACCCGGGCGGCGGATCAGCGAGATGCGCGCATGCATCGCGTTCGCGCGCGCGGCCAGCGCCCGGGCGACCGGTCGGTCGAACACGTCGATAGCGTTGACGGGCCATGCACCCTCGTGCTCGATGAGCAGCCAGCGCTGCGCCGGCGGAGCGGTCGCGACCATGCTGTCGCCGCGGGCGTCCGCGGCGATCGAGCACCGGGTCACCGCGGTGACGGCGAGTCGGCCGCGTGGTGCACGACGAGCACGCCCGCACGTAGCAGCCGCTGAGCCAACGCGACCGCCTCGGCCGCGCCGGGCAACGGCAGCGCGGCGACGCTCACCGGCTCGCCGGCCAGCAGGACGTCGAGAGCGGACCTCTCCCCCGCCTCGATGGCCACGCGTCGACGCCCGTTCAGCACCAGGTGGTCGGTGCCTGACTCCGGGCCGCGGTCGATCCTCGCACCGAGGTGGTCGCGAAGCCGGACGACGTCGTGCGCGGCCACGTGGGCGGCGGCGTCTGCCTGCGCCAGGGGCGACAGGGGTTCGGGTCGTTGACGGGCGCTCCGCTCGTCATGAAGCACCGCCGCGACGGCGGTCGGGTCAAGCCCGCGTAGGGCGTCGACGACCCCGGCCACGACCGACTCGATCTCGGCGACCCCTGACTCCGCCGTCGGATCCCAGCCCACTGGCATCGACGAGCGCCAACCCGAGTCGCGTACCGCCGCCAGCACGGCGTTCACCACGTCGCGCTCGACGACGGCGTGCACGCCGAACGTCAGGTGGATGCTCGTGCCCCCGAGTGCCGTAGCCGAGTGCAAGAAGCCGCGCGGCAGGTAGAGGCAGTCCCCCGGATCGAGCACCTCCTCGATCACCGGCGGCTCGGCCGCACGGGCCGCCACGGCGTCGGCCACCTGGTCCCAGGGCTCCTCCGGCATGGGCGCGTCGCACACGGGGTCGTGCACCCGCCACTGCTTGCGGCCGGCGACCTGCAGCACGAACACGTCGTGGGTGTCGTAGTGCGAGGCAAAGCCCTGTGACTGCGGCGGCGTGATGTAGGCGTTGACCTGCACGGGGTGCCCGAGGTCGGCCGACAGCCCCGCGGCCAGCCGGCCGACCGGTGCCCAGGTGCGGTGCACGCCCTGCAGAACGACAGTGGTGCCGTCTGCGAACAGCCGCAGCACCGCGTCGTCCATCACCTGGTCTGCGATTGTCGCCCCTACTCCCCCGGACCCGGTGTAGCGGCTCGGCGCGACGATGCGGCCGCCCTTCGCCAGCCGTACGAACGGTGTACGCAGACCGCGTCGGCTCAGCAGCTCGTCTGCGGCGTCGACGGAGAACCACTCCGCCACGTCACCAGGCAGGTCGTCGGCGCGGGAGAGCCAGGCCCGGTGGCCCCAGACCTTGTCGGCGAAGACGTCAGCAGGTGCCGAGCAGAGCTGGTCGAGGCTCACGCTCCGCTGTCGGCCCCGCCGTCAGCCCCGCCGTCAGCGCCACCGTCCGCACCCCCGTCGGCACCGCCGTCCGCGCCGCCGTCCGCGCCACCATCGGCACCGCCGTCCGCGCCACCATCGGCACCGCCGTCCGCGCCGCCATCGGCACCGCCGTCCGCGCCGCCATCCGCGCCACCGTCCTGCGGACCGTGCGCCATCTCGTCCATGGTCATGTCGTCGTCGGTCATGTCGTTCCTCTCGTCACGGAGCACCGTCGGTGGTGCGGGGCCAGTCTGCCGACCGCTGAACCCCGCCGCCACCGATGTCGAGGTCTGGTTGTGCAGCGCCAACAAACGGCCGAGACTGGCGAGGACGAGAGGAGTCGTCATGGCTGACAGCAATGCAGGCGCCGCCGGCGGCGGAGCCCTGTACGGACTGGGCATCTTCGGGGCTTGGGTCTTCTTCTGGCAGCAGGCGGACACGTTCTGGGAGTACGTGCTCGCTGTCCTGCAGGGCCTCGTCTGGCCCGCCTTCATGGTGTACGAGGCGTTCGCAGCATTGGCCGGCTAGCAACGAGACGGCCGACCTCTGCCCCGCCCTTCATGCGGATCAAGGCGGCATCCGAGTCGCCACAGCGACCCGAACCGCACCGCGACGAGGCCGGGTGACTCCGAGCAGACCCTGCCGGCGCGACACCGAGCCTCGCTCGAGCGAACTTGATTCGTAACGTCACGAATTGGTAACGTCGTTCAGCGCAACCGCGCGACCTCCCGGGCTTCGCCGAACGTCTGTCGGCCCGGACGGCCCCTCAGCACACACGGACAGACGCCGGGGGAACCACGACGAGCCTGGCTCGTCAGGGGTGAAGCCAGACCTGGCCGGGGCACTCCCGCTCCGAACCCGACAGCTCACCTCGGAGGCGTTACGGGAGAACACATGCGTGCACGCTTCAGCGTGCGTGCGTTGGTGGTGGGCGTCGCTGCGGTGACCCTCGGAGCCCTCGGGCTGACAGCACCTGCGCACGCGGCGTCCGACACCACCTGGAACCGCCTCGCCCAGTGCGAGTCGGGCGGCAACTGGAAGATCAACACGGGCAACGGGTACTACGGCGGGGTGCAGTTCTCCCTCGGCAGCTGGAACGCGGTCGGCGGCAACCGCTACGCACCGCGGCCCGACCTGGCCACGCGTGCCCAGCAGGTGGCGGCCGCCGAACGGCTCCTGGACATCCAGGGCTGGGGCGCCTGGCCGGCCTGCTCGCGCAAGCTGGGGCTCGGTTCTGCGCAGGCAGCCGGCACGCCCGCCAGCCTGCGGGGCGGTGCTGCCGCCTCGCGCGGCGCCGACCGGCGCACGCCGGTCAAGGTGACCAAGCAGCGCAAGGTCGTCGTACCGCTGCGCTCGTCGGTCACCTCGGGCTTTCGCCTGACCGAGCGCAGCGGCAAGCCGCTGGCGCGCAAGAACCTCAAGGTCTGCCAGCGTCCCGTCGGTGGATCGACGTCGTGCCGCACCTACAAGACGGACGCGCGTGGCGTCGTCGCGCACACCACCGGCTCAGCGAAGCGCACCACCAAGGTGTGGGCCACGTTCTCCGGAACCACGAAGCACGCCCCCAAGCGTTCCGGGGCTCGGACGGTGCGCGTGCGAACGGTCGTGTCGGTGGCGGTGCCGTCGACCACGTCCGGCGTGGCGACCGCCTCGGCGTCGACGCGGGTGCGGGCCAGCGTGACGCCCGCTTGGGCAGGGCACCGCGTCGCTCTTCAGCAGCGCGTCGGAAACCGTTGGGTCAAGGTGGACTCCCGTCGCACCGGTCCGCGCGGCAACGTCGCCTTCCGGGTGAACGAGGCCGGAACCTTCCGCGCCGTGTCACTGCCCTCGCGTGCGCACGCCGTCGGCCGAAGCGCGACGGTCGTCCTCCAGTAGCCTCGCCGACGTGCCATCGGCAGGACGCACCAGGCTCTCCCCCCACTCCCCCGTGCGGACGGTGCGTCTGCTGAGCCTGCCGGCCTGGGCCATCGTCGACAGCGCCCGCGGCGCCGTGCGTCGAGCAGCGGGCCACGACCCCGACGTCGTCCGCCGCGAGCTGCGCCAGGGCGCAGCCGCCCGCACCCGGCGGACGCTCGGCGAGATGAAGGGCGGCGCCCTCAAGGCCGGTCAGCTTCTCTCCACCGTCGAGATGCTCTTCCCGCAAGACCCGGAGCGGACGTGGCGCGAGACCCTGACCGGGCTGCAGCAGGACGTGCCGGCACTGCCCTTCGAGCAGGTCGAGCCGGTGCTGGTCGACGAGCTCGGCCCTGCGTGGCGCGACCTGCTGCCCGGCCTCGACCCGGCCGCGGCTGCGGCGGCGTCGCTGGGCCAGGTGCATCGAGCGAGCACTCCGCAGGGCCGCGAGGTAGCGGTCAAGATCCAGTACCCGGGCGTCGCCGAGGCGCTCGCCGCCGACGTGCGCGCACTCGCGATCGCGTCGGGGGCCGTCGCGCGGCTGGCTCCACGCATCGCGCTGCCGCCGCTCGTGGCCGAGATGCGGGTGCGACTGCTCGACGAGCTCGACTACGTCCACGAGGGCCGGGTGCAGCAGCGCTTCGCCGCCGCCTACACCGAGGACGACGAGGTGGTCGTGCCGCACGTGGTGCTCGCCCGGCCACGTGTTCTGGTCAGCGACTGGATGGACGGGATGCCGCTGGCACGCGTCGCCGAGACGGCCGACCAGCCGACGCGCGACGCTGTCGCGGTGCGCTACCAGCGGTTCATGCTCGGCGCCCCGATGCGCACGGGGCTGCTGCACTCCGACCCGCACCCGGGGAACTTCAGGCTGCTGGACGACGGGCGTCTCGGCGTGCTCGACTTCGGGTCGTCCCTGGAGCTGCCCGACGGCCTTCCCGAGACCTTCGGTCACCTGATCGCGGCCCTGCGCAGTGACGACGTCGACGAGGTGACCCACGCTCTGCGCGACGCCGGACTCGTGCGCCCTGGCCAGCACATCGAGACGGCGAAGCTGATGGACTACCTCGCTCCGTTCAGCGAGCCGGCGCGCCACGAGGTGTTCCACTACACGCGTGACTGGCTGCGCACCGAGTTCGGCAAGGTCAACGACCCGCGCAACCCCGACTTCGCCGTTGCCCTGCAGCTCACCATCCCGCCTGACCAGCTCTTCACCCACCGCGTCTGGCTGGGCGTCGTCGGCGTGCTCGCCCAGCTCGAGGCTCGCGTCCCGGTCGCCGACGAGCTCGCGCGCCTGCTGCCCGGCTTCGCCGCCCCACCGGTGGCGACGTGACCCGGCCGAGCTTCGCGGTGTTCGACATCGACGGCGTGCTCGCCGACGTCACGCACCGCCTGCACCACATCCGTGGACGACGCCGCGACTGGGCGGGCTTCTTCGCCGACGCAGCCGACGACCCACTGCTCCTCGAGGGACACCGCCGCGCCACCGACGCCGCGCTCGACCACGCCCTCATCTACCTGTCCGGGCGCCCCGAGCACCTGCGAACGGTGACGCAGGAGTGGCTGGAGCGCCACAAGCTGCCCGCCGGGGGGCTGGTGCTGCGCGGGGCTCGCGACCGCCGTCCGGCACGTGTGCTCAAGCCCGCGCTGCTGGCCCAGGTAGCGGCCGAGGGGTCGATCGCGTTCGTCGTGGACGACGACGCGTCGGTGTGCGAGGCGCTGCGACAGCGGGGCTACAGCGTGGTGCAGGCCACCTGGGCAGCAGAGTCGGAGACGTTGTGGCGTGCGCAAGAAGACCGCGGTCGCACGTGAACCGGCTGCGTGCCGTCGTCGCGCCGTTAGGCTCGCGCAGGTGAGTGCCGACGCTGCCCCCTCCGCCTCTCGGCACTCCGTCGACCCGTCCTTCGTCGCGCTCGGCCTGGATGCCTTGGCCGACGCGGCCCTGAGCACCGCCCGCTCCCTCGGTGCCGCGCATGCCGACGTCCGCGTCGAGCGCATCCGCACCCGCACCGTGGCCATCCGCGACACCCAGCTGGCCGGGATGCACGACGGCGAAGACCTCGGGCTCGCGGTGCGCGTGGTGCTCGACGGCACCTGGGGCTTCGCCGCCACCGCCGACCTGACGCCCGACGCGGCCCGCGACACCGCCGAGCAGGCCCTGGCCGTGGCACGAGTCTCGCGCCCGCTGCGCACCCGCGCCGTGACGCTGGCCGACGAGCCGGTCTGGCAGGGCACGTGGGTGTCGGACTACGTGATCGACCCGTTCGACGTCGCGGTGTCCGAGGCAGTCGCCCTGCTCGGCGACTACGCCGGACGGTTGCTCGCCGACCCGCGGGTGCAGCACGCGACCGCCTCGCTGCACCAGGTGCGCGAGACCACGTTCTACGCCGACCTGGCCGGCACCCGCACGCTGCAGCAGCGAGTACGGCTGCACCCGGAGGTCGAGGCGCTCGGGGTGGACAGCGCCAGCGGCGCATTCGAGACGATGCGCACGCTCGCCGCACCCGTGGCTCGCGGGTGGGAGTACGTCACCGGCGCCGACGGCGTGCACGACTGGGCCGGTGAGCTGGCCGAGCTGCCCGAGCTGCTGGCCGAGCGACTCGCCGCGCCCAGCGTGCAGCCTGGCACCTACGACCTGGTGATCGACCCGTCCAACCTGTGGCTGACCATCCACGAGTCGATCGGGCACGCGACCGAGCTCGACCGAGCCCTGGGCTACGAGGCCAACTACGCCGGCACCTCGTTCGCCACCCCCGACAAGCTCGGCACCCTGCGCTACGGCAGCGACCTCATGAACGTCACCGGCGACCGGACGACGCCGCACGGGCTGGCGAGCGTCGCCTGGGACAGCGAAGGGGTGGCCGCCCAGAGCTGGGACATCGTCAAGGACGGCCGCCTCGTCGGCTACCAGCTCGACCGGTCGTCGGCCACCCTGCTCGCCGGGGGTGACATGCGCTCCAACGGGTGCGCGTTCGCCGACTCCCCCTGCCACGTCGCCATCCAGCGCATGGCGAACGTGTCGCTGCAGCCCGGACGACAGCCGTGCACCGTCGACGACCTGATCGCCCAGGTCGACGACGGGCTCTACGTGGTCGGCGACAAGTCGTGGTCGATCGACATGCAGCGCTACAACTTTCAGTTCACCGCCCAGCGCTTCTACCGCATCCGTGACGGCCGGCTCGCCGGGCAGGTGACCGACGCGGCCTACCAGGGCCGCACGCCGGACTTCTGGGGGTCCCTCGCGGGGCTCGGCGACGCCTCCACGTGGGTGCTCGGCGGGGCGTTCAACTGCGGCAAGGCCCAGCCCGGCCAGGTGGCACCGGTGAGCCACGGGGCCCCGGCCACGCTGTTCCGCGGGGTCAACGTGCTCAACACCGAGGCGGAGGGACAGCGATGAGCGCCGCCCTGCGTCCGGACGAGATGGTCGAGGTGGCCCTCGCCCGGTCGGTCAGCGACGCGTGCGTCGTGCTCGTGACGGTGTCGAGCCAGGCGAACATGCGGTGGGCCTCCAACACGCTGACGACGAACGGGCAGACCCGCAGCCGGACGATGACCGTCGTCGCGATGCACGGCACGCCGCCGGAGTCGTCGGCGGGCGGTCTCACCCGCACCGTCACCGATGCCCACGACATCGCGGGCCTCGTCGCCGACGCCGAGGCCCTGGCCCGACAGACCCCGCCCGAGCAGAGCGCCCACGTGCTGCCGGACGGCCCGGCGGCCCCGGACTTCACCGACCCACCCGTCGTCGGCGGCATCGAGGTGTTCGGCACGGTGTCCGAGGCGTTGGGAGACGTGCTCGCCGGCGCACGCGCCGACGGCGTGGAGACCTACGGCTACGCCGAGCACATGCTGGACACGACGTACCTCGGCACCTCGACCGGCCTGCGCCACCGCCACGTGCAGCCCTCCGGGCACCTGACGGTGACCGCGAAGACCGCCGACCTCTCCGCGTCCACGTGGACCGGCCTGGCCAGCCGTGACTTCACCGACGTCGACATGCATGCCGTCGACGGCGACCTGCGCCGCCGGCTGGAGTGGTCGAAACGACGGGTCGACCTCGCCCCGGGGCGCTACCCGGCGATCCTGCCGCCCACGTCGGTCGCCGACCTCGCGATCTACGCGTACTGGGAGATGGCGGCGCTGCACGCCCAGGACGGCCGCAGCGTCTACTCCGCACCGGGCGGGCGCACCCGGGTCGGCCAGCAGGTCGTCGACCCCCGCGTCACGCTGCGATCCGACCCTGCCTACCCGGGGCTGGAGTGCGCGCCGCTGGTGACGGCGGCGGCGTCCAGCCCGATCAGCAGCGTGTTCGACAACGGCCTGCCGGCGCCCGCGACGCGCTGGATCGAGCGCGGTCGCCTCGACGCCCTCGTGCAGACCCGCTACTCCGCGTCGCTGACCGACATGCCGGTCACGCCGGCCGTCGACAACCTCGTGCTGGAGGTCGAGGGTGGCAGCGGCAGCGTCGACGACCTTGTCGTCGGGCTCGAGAACGGGCTGCTGCTCACGTCGCTGTGGTACATACGCGAGGTCGACCCGCAGACGCTGCTGCTCACCGGGCTCACCCGGGACGGGGTGTTCGTCGTGTCCGGTGGCGAGGTCGTGGGCCTGGCACCGAACTTCCGCTTCAACGAGAGCCCGATCGACGTGCTCGGACGCGTCCGAGCCGCCGGCACGACCGAGGCGACCTTCAGCCGGGAGTGGGGCGAGTGGTTCTGCCGCACGGCGATGCCGGCCTTGACGGTCGACGACTTCCACTTCTCCACCGCCAGCGACGCCCAGTAGCGCAGCGCCGCCCATGGCTGCCGAGCCTCACTCGGCGGCTGCGAACGCCTCCGGCTCCGGACAGCTGCACACCAGGTTGCGGTCGCCGTGCGCGCCGTCGATGCGACGCACGGGCGGCCAGTACTTGTCGCCGGCCTGGCCCGGACCGGCTGGGTACACCGCCACCTCCCGCGAGTAGGGGTGGGTCCACTCCCCCAGCGCTGAGCGGGCGGTGTGCGGCGCGTTGCGCAGCGGGTTGTCCTGGACCGGCCAGTGCCCGGACGCCACCAGGTCGACCTCGGCCCGGATCGCGATCATCGCGTCGCAGAAGCGGTCGAGCTCAGCCAGGTCTTCTGACTCGGTGGGCTCGACCATCAGCGTTCCGGCCACCGGGAACGACATGGTCGGGGCGTGGAAGCCGTAGTCGATCAGCCGCTTGGCCACGTCGTCCACGCTCACACCGGTCTGCTTGGTGAGCGGACGCAGGTCGATGATGCACTCGTGCGCCACGAGCCCGTGCGCGCCGGTGTAAAGGATCGGGTAGTGCTCGGCCAGCCGCCGGGCGACGTAGTTGGCGGCCAGCACGGCGACCTGGGTGGCGCGCCGTAGCCCGTCGGGGCCCATCAGCCGGATGTAGGCCCACGAGATCGGCAGCACGCCGGGCGAGCCGAACGGAGCCGCCGAGACCGGTCCGATGCCGGTGTCGGGCCCGGCCTGGGCCACCAGCGGGTGGTTGGGCAAGAAGGGCGCGAGGTGCTCGCGCACCCCGATGGGGCCGACCCCCGGGCCGCCACCGCCGTGCGGGATGCAGAACGTCTTGTGCAGGTTGAGGTGCGAGACGTCGGCGCCGAAGTCGCCGGGTCGTGCGACGCCGACCAGCGCGTTGAGGTTCGCGCCGTCGACGTACACCTGGCCGCCGGCCTCGTGCACGATGCGGCACAGCTCGCTGATGCCCTCTTCGTACACGCCGTGGGTGGACGGGTAGGTGACCATCGCGGCGGCAACCCGGTCGCCGTGCTCGACGACGAGCCGACGCAGGTCGTCCAGGTCGACCGTGCCGTCGGCTGCCGAGGCGACCACGGCCACCCGCATGCCGGCCATCACGGCCGACGCGGCGTTCGTGCCGTGCGCGCTCTGCGGGATCAGGCACACGTCGCGCTGGGCGTCGCCGCGCGAGCGGTGGTAGGCACGGATGGCGAGCAGCCCGGCGAACTCGCCCTGGGAGCCGGCGTTGGGCTGCAGCGACACCGAGTGGTAGCCGGTGATCTCGGCGAGCCAGCGGCACAGGTCATCGATGAGCTGCTGGTACCCCGCGGTCTGCTCGATCGGCGCGAACGGGTGCAGGCCGGCGAAGTGCGGCCAGGTGACGGCCTCCATCTCCACCGCCGCGTTGAGCTTCATCGTGCACGAGCCGAGCGGGATCATGCCGCGGTCCAGCGCGTAGTCGGCGTCGGAGAGCCGACGCATGTAGCGCAGCAGCGCGGTCTCCGAGCGGTGGGACGAGAACACTGGGTGGGTCATGAACGCCGACGTGCGTCGCAGCCGCACGGGGATGGAGTCGGGCCCGTCGTGGTGGGTGTCGACGCCCGCTGCTTGCGCAACGTCGAACGCGGCGAGCACCCGGTCGACGTGCTGGTCCTCGGTCGTCTCGTCGCACGCGACCCGGACGTGGTCGTCGTCGACGAACCCCAGGCTGATGCCGTCGGCCGCGGCCGCGGCCACCACCTGTGCCGCCTGGCCCGGGACGACCGCGACGACGGTGTCGACGAAGTGGTCGCTGCGCACGCGCACACCGTCGGCACGCAGGGCGTCGGCCAGGCGCTGGGCGTGGCGCTGCGCGTGCCGGGCGATCGCGGTGAGCCCGTCCGGGCCGTGCCACACGGCGAACATCGAGGCCACGACGGCCAGCAGAACCTGCGCTGTGCAGATGTTGCTGGTCGCCCGGTCGCGACGGATGTGCTGCTCACGGGTCTGCAGGGCCAGCCGGTACGCGCGGTGGCCGTCGGCGTCCACCGACACGCCCACCAGGCGTCCCGGCAGCTGTCGCTCCAGGCCCTTGCGCACGGCCATGTATGCCGCGTGCGGGCCGCCGTAGCCCAGCGGCACGCCGAAGCGCTGGGTGCTGCCGACCGCGACGTCGGCACCGATCTCGCCGGGCGGGCGCAGCAGCGTGAGCGCGAGCAGGTCGGCGGCCACGGTCACCTGAGCACCCCGCGAGTGCGCGTCGGCCACCAGCGCTGCGTGGTCGCGCAGCGCACCCGAGGCTCCCGGGTACTGCAGGACGACGCCGAAGGCGTCGCCGGGCGGCAGCGCCTGCGCGTCGGGGTCGAGCTCGACCAGCTCGATGCCCAGCGGCTCGGCCCTCGTGGCGAGAACCGCGCGGGTCTGCGGCAGCACGTCGCCGTCGACGAGCAGACGCCGGCTCGCCGCTGCCGGTCCCTTGGCCGCTCGGTGCATGAGGGTCATGGCCTCGGCTACGGCCGTGGCCTCGTCGAGCAGGCTGGCGTTCGCGATCGGAAGTGCGGTGAGGTCTTCGACCATGGTCTGGAAGTTCAGCAGGGCCTCCAGCCGGCCCTGGGAGATCTCCGGCTGGTACGGCGTGTACGCGGTGTACCAGCCCGGGCTCTCCAGCAGCCGGCGCACGACCACCGGAGGGGTCACGGTGTCGTAGTAGCCCAGACCGATCATGGAGACCGGGCGCTCGTTGCGTCGAGACAGCGCGCGCAGCTCGTCCAGCGTCTGTCGCTCGTCGAGCGCCGGGGGAAGGTCCAGCGCACCCAGCATGCGGATGGAGCCGGGGACGGCAGCGTCAGTGAGCGCATCGAGGCTCGCGTAGCCGACGCTCGCCAGCATGCTGGCGATCTCGTCGGCGCGGGGTCCGATGTGGCGGTCGGCGAAGAGGGTCATCGCCGAGCGAGATTACCCGGCCTCGGCCACTCGGCGCTTCCTGCGCGCCGCCAGCTCGTCGTTCGGCGACGGCGCGGGGTCGGCCGCCTCGGCCGGCAGGTGCACCAGGTCGGCCTCGACCTCGCGCCAGACCCGGCCCACGGCGATGCCGAACACTCCCTGGCCACCCTGCACCAGATCGACGACCTCGTCCGGCGACGTGCACTCGTAGACCGTCGCACCGTCGCTCATCAGCGTGATCGCGGCCAGGTCTTCGACGCCACGCTCACGCAGGTGGCTGACGGCCGTGCGGATCTGCTGGAGCGACACGCCGGTGTCGAGCAGACGCTTGATGACCTTCAGCACGAGCACGTCACGGAACGAGTACAGCCGCTGCGTGCCCGACCCTGACGCGTTTCGGATGGTCGGCTCGATCAGGCCGGTACGGGCCCAGTAGTCGAGCTGGCGGTAGGTGATGCCGGCCGCGCTGCAGGCCACCGGGCCTCGGTAGCCCTCGTTCTCCGGCAGCGGGGTCACGGGCTCGTCGAAGAGCAGGCCCTGGTCCGCAGCGGCAGAGCGCGCGGCACCCGAGCCGCGAACCTCCTGGGTCTCAGCCATCGCACGCCCTTCCGACTCACAGCCGTGGAACTACAGGTGACGGGTTTTCCTCCACCCACGTCCGTGACGGTAGGGACTGAGGCGGCTGCGGTCAACGCAACACGCGCATGCCTCAACCTTATGTTGAGGGTCAGGTCAGCCCGGCTTGTCCTGGTGCGGGCCCTTCGTCCGGGTCGAAGTCCTCCGGCGACACATGGTCGAGAAACTCGCGGAACTTCTCCACCTCGTCCTCGTCCTCGTGCGGCAGGTTCAGCCCGGCCTCGTCGAGAACCGACTCGGCGCCGAGCACCGCGGCCCCGGTGCGAAGCGCCAGCGCGATGGCGTCGGAGGGCCGCGCACTCACCTGCACGCCGTTGGCGAACTCGAGCACGGCGTAGAACACCCCGTCGGTCAGGTCGGTGATGCGCACCTGCGCCAACGACGTGCCCAGGGCGGTGATGACGTCGGCGAAGAGGTCGTGGGTCAGCGGCCGGGCAGGGGTCACGCCCTGCTGGGCGAAGGCGATCGCGGACGCTTCGGGCGCGCCGATCCATATCGGCAGGTAGCGCTCTCCGTCGGTCTCGCGCAGCAGCACGATGGGTTGGTTGGACGGCATCTCCACCCGGACACCGATCACCTCGAGAGGCAGCACCCCTTCACCCTAGCGGTGCAGCACGCGTCGCACGCCTGCTCGCACAAGAGCGGTGCGCAGCGCCAACGTGAGGACGGCGACCTCACGGGCGGTCTCCTCCGCGCGGCTCGCGGCGTCGTCGTCGCGGCGGCGCATGAGCGGCCCCACCACCTGCTCGACCAGGTCGATCTCGCGGTCAGCCGCCGTGCGGAACGGTCGCAGGTGGCGAGGCTCCAGCCCGAAGGCGGCGAGGTCGATGCAGACGCGGGCCACCGCCAGCGCGTCGGCGTCGTAGTGACCCGACCGGGTGGCGCTCACCAGCCCGTGCCCCTCCAGGGCGGCGAGCTGCTTCTCCGTCGCTCCGCAGGCCTCCAGCAGCTCGGCCCGGGTGAGGATCACGTCGGCGGAGTCGCGGGCCAGCTCGACGGGAGCGGGCGCGTCCACCTGCCCGACCTCGCGCGGCACGCCGGGGCGCCCGAGCGGCGCCGCCGGGCTCAGCCCCCGGTCGATGGCGTCGAGGTGCTCGCGGATCACCTTCAGCGGCAGGTAGTGGTCACGCTGGGCGGCCAGCACGTAGCGCAGCCGCTCGACGTCGGTCGGGGTGAACCGGCGGTACCCGGACGGCGCGCGCTCGGGCTCGACGAGGCCCTCCGTCTCCAAGAACCGGATCTTGGAGATCGTGACGTCGGGGAAGTCCTCGCGTAGGCCGGACAGCACCTGCCCGATCGACAGGGTGCCGGAGCGGCCCGACGGGGCCGGGGCCGTCGCGCTCATGCCGGGGCGGAGTCGCCCATGAGGTCGTCGGCGGCGGCGTAGTACACGAGTCGGTACTTGCCCACCTGCACCTCGTCGCCGTTGCTGAGCAGCACCTCGTCGACCCGGTCGCGGTTGACGTAGGTGCCGTTGAGGCTGCCGACGTCGCGCACGACGTAACCGTCGGCGCTCGTACGGAACTCCGCGTGACGCCGCGAGACCGTCACGTCGTCGAGAAAGACGTCGGAGTCGGGATGGCGCCCGGCGCTCACCAGGTCGGCGTCGAGAAGAAAGCGCGACCCGGCGTTCGGCCCCCGCTGGACGACGAGCATCGACGACCCCTGCGGCAGCGCCGCGACGGCCGCGCGGGAGTCGTCGTCCAGCGCCTCGTGCCCGGCCTCGGGCTCCTCGGCCACCGGGGCGGAGTGCTCGGCGTGGTGCGAGGGCAGCGCGAACGTGGTGGTGGAGTCCACCAGGTCGGCGGCCGGCCGATGCATGCGGGCGCCGCAGAACGGACAGAACTTCGCCCCCTCGGCGAGCTCGTCGGGGATGTCACGGCCGCACTGCGGACACGTGGTCACAAGGCCTCCTGGGCGAGGAACGGCCCGGCGGACCGCTACCTCGATGCGTAGTTGAGGGTGAGACTGAAACGCTAGAGAGGTGCTCCGGACGGGTCAAGGCGTCCGGAGTGTCGAGCCGGTGTGTCGGGGGGTGCTGCGGCAGCGTCAACCCGTCTGCGCGCGGTACGCCTCGGCGTCGAGCAACGACCCCAGCAGCGCAGGGTCGGACAGCTCCAGCTCGATCATCCAGCCGGCGCCATAGGGGTCGGTGTTCACGAGCTCGGGAGCCGCGTCCAGGTCGTCGTTGCGGGCCACGACCGTGCCGGCGAGGGGTGCGTAGAGGTCGCTCACACTCTTGGTCGACTCCACCTCGCCGAACGTCACCTCGGCGCCGAGCTGTTCCCCGACGTCAGGCAGCGACACGTAGACGACGTCCCCGAGCTGCTCCTGGGCGAAGTCGGTGATGCCGACGCGGACGCGGCCCGGGGCCTCGGTGGGGAGCACCCACTCGTGCTGGGCGGTGTAGCGACGGTCGTCGGGCACCATGGAGGTCCTCTTCTCGTCTCAGCCTGACTCGGCGTCGTCGGGCACGGCGGGCCGAGCGTAGGAGGGTTCGGTCGCGCTGTGCAACGCGTCCACCAGCAGGTCGTTGCTCTCGTTCACCGACACGCTCGCTCCGGAGCCCTCCAGCGACGACAGAGCACCGCCGGGGATGCCGAGGGCGGTGGCCAGCGTGGAAGGGTCACCGAGCGCGACGATCGCGTACGGCGAGGTGACTCCCACCCCGCCCACGGCGATCTCCCCGGTCGGCAGGTCGACGAACGCAGTGCTGGCCACGATGCGCACCGACCGACCGAGACCACCGGTGACCTGCAGGGCCTCGGCGCCGGCGTCCCGCAGCTCTTGGACGGCACTGAGCATCCCCGCTGCATCGACACCACCGCCGGGGTCGGAGACCACGATGCGCACGCCGGGCCCCGTCGCGGCCACCTCGCCGGACAGGATCCCCAAGGTGTCGAGCCGCTCCTGAGCCTCGGCCAACGCGGCCTCGCTGTCGCCGGCGCCGGCGACGAGGCCGGCGCGGGCCTCCTCCAGCCGGGCCAACTCCTCCTCGAGCTGGTCGGCGCGCGTGTTCAGTCCGTTGAGGATCTGCACCAGGTCGGCGCGGCTGGCCTGCCCGAGCGCGTCGTCGGGCGCGGCGATCTGGATGGCAGCGACGAAGCCGACGATCGCGAAGAGGACGGCACTGATGACGGTGCCGCTGCCGACGTCCCAGCTCAGCGCCTCGCGCAGCCGGGCTCGTGCCTGCGCCGGGGTCGTCTGGCTCACGGGTTCACGCCCCCAGCAGCAGACGGCGCATCGCTGCTGCGTTGGTGAAGATCCGGATGCCGAGCACGACGATCACCGCGGTCGACAGCTGGGCGCCCACCCCGAGCTGGTCGCCCAGGAACACGATGATCGTCGCCAGGATCACGTTCGACACGAACGACACCACGAACACCCGGTCGTCGAAGACGCCTTCCAGCGTCGCGCGCCCGGCGCCGAGAAGCGCGTCGAGCGCAGCGATGACAGCGATCGGCAGGTACGGCTCGAAGGCGGGCGGGACAGACACGCCCAGCGCCACCCCGAGGACGATGCCGGCCACGAGGCCGAGCACAGGGATCATCGTGCACCTTCCTGGTCACCGGGTACCGGCACGGCATGGCGCAGCGCCCCTGCAGGCTCCCCCGGCATCTCGATGTCGTCGTTCACGCTGTCGATGGAGAACGTGATGTCGGCGGACAGTGTGACCGCCTGCAGCCACTGCCCGCCCGACGAGCGCAAGAAGTCGGTCGGCAGGCTGCGCGGGTCGCCGATGGCGTTCACCTGGTAGGGGGCCACGACCGCGTTGTAGTTGACCAGGATCACGTCCTGGACGGAGCGGATCGCGGTGAGCGCCCCGACACGTTGACCGTTGATGGCCACGGCCTCGGCGCCGGACTCCCACAGCCCGTTGACCACCTGCTGCAGGTCGATGTCGAGCACCCGCGACAACGAGGGGTCGGCGTCCTCCAGCGCGACGTCCGCGTCGTCGACGGTGACGCGGGCGCCCGGCCCGGCGACGGGAAGAGATCCGGCTGCGATCCCGCGCTCGGCGATGAGCGCCGCCTGGTCGCGACCGACGGCCTGCGACCCCAGAGCTTCGTCGCGCAGGGCGGTGACCTCCGCGTCGAGCGCGGCGGCCCGGTCCCCCAGCGCCGTCACCTCCGCCTGTGCCTCCTCGGCCAACGCGAGCAGGCTGCTGCGCTCGGAGTCCACCGATGCCGCGCCTTGGCGCGAGGCCACGACCAGCACGCTCACCAGCAGCCCTACCAGGGCGAGCATGACGATCGTCAGCACGGCGTTGCCCCGACCACGCGCCTTCGGCGCTCGGGTCGCCGCCCGCTGGGCGTAACCCGGGTTCAGCGCTTCGGAGGCGATGCGCTCGACCAGCGCGGCCGACGGGTCGACCGACGGCTGCGTGGTGGTCGTCGACACCTGGCTCATGGTGTCACCTACCGTCCGGTGTCACTGACCGACACGTTCGACGGCGGCGCTCCACGACGCCAGCAGCGAGGACGACTCCGCCTCGGTGCTCCCCTCGGCCCAGAGGTGCAGCAGCGCCTCGGCCGGGTCGGGGAGCATCAGGCACCACGAGCCGTCGGCGTCGATCACCTTGATCCCGGCGGTCAGGTCGATAGTCGCGTCGGGTCGCTGGTGGGCCAACGCCGAGATCTCGCGCATGACCGTCCCCCGCACCGCCCACGGCGTCCGCACCCGGGCGTGCACCACCTGGCTGTCCGGGATGCGGTCGTCGATCTCTCCCAGGGTCAGTCGAGTACGGGCCACCAGCGACACCAGCCGGGCGAAAGCGGCCAGCGCGTCCGGGGTCGGCGCCACCGCCGGGATGACGATCGCGCCGGCGCCGTCACCGGCGAGCAGCAGGTCGTCGGTACCGGCGGGCATGCGGGCGAACGCGTCGGGCCCCACGCCGGTCCACCGGATCTGGGTGCCGTGGAAGCCGGCCACCTGCTCGGCCACCCGCGTGGACGACACCGGGAGAGCCACGACGCTGCCGCCTCCCGCCTCGGCGGCCACGAGGTCGAGCATGATCAGCAGGGCGCGGTCGTCGGCCACCAGCTGCCCGCGGTCGTCCACGACCCGCAGCCGTTCGCCGGTGCGGTCGAACCGCACGCCGAACGCTGCGCGCGACGAGCGCACGAGCTCGCCCAGCCGCTGCAGGGCCTGCGCGGTCTCCGCCGGCGTGTCGGTGGGCCGAGCCTCGTCCAGGCCGGAGTTGACGACGTACGCGTCGGCACCGAGCGCGCCGAGCAGGCTCGGCAGCGCCAGCCCGGCCGCCCCGTTGCCGGCGTCCACGACCACGCGCACGCGGGCCTGTGCGACGCCGGTGAGGTCGAGGCAGGCCACGACGTGGTCGACGTAGCTGCTGACCGCTCGCGGCGGGAACGAGAGCTCGCCGATCTCACCGGGAAAGGCACGGCGAAACTCCTCGCGGACGAAGACGCGGTCGACGACCCGGCGGGTGGACTCGTCGATGTCGATCCCGGCACCGTCGAGCAGCACGATGTCGATGCTCTCCGGCTCCCCCGGGGTGGTGCGCACGATCACGCCTGCGTCCGCGGTCGACGCCGTCACCTGGCGGGCGACGGGTGCCGGGGTGTGCTCGAGGTCCCGAACGTCCAACGCCGCAGCGGTGAGGGCAGCGATCACCGCCCGCTTGAGCGAGCGCGCTCCGCGCGACAGGTCGCGGGCGGTGACGACGGTGGCGCCCTTGCGCAACGTCGACGCGAACGCGCTGGTGAGGCGCACGACCAGCTCGGGGGTGATCTCGACGTTCAGGATCCCGCTGACGCCGTTCACCCCGAAGACCGAGCGGCGTCCCCGTGCCTCCCAGATCACGCTCTGGCGCACGACGGCGCCGGCCTCGATCGTCTTGGCCGGGAACACTCGCACGTCCGTGCCCAGCACAGCCTCTTCTTCGATGACGCAGTCGTTGCCGACGACCGAGCCCTCCTCCAGGCGGACGGCCCGCATCAGCTCGACGTTGCGGCCGACCAGAGCCCCGTTCAGCGAGGCCTGCTCACCGACGTAGGCGTTGTCGCCGACGACGCATCGCGAGATGTCCGCCCCGGCTCGGATCACGGTGTTGTCGCCGACCACTGTCGGGCCGCGGACGACGCAGCCGTCCTCGATCTTGACGTTGCGTCCCAGCAGCACCGGTCCGCTGACGCTCGCGTCGCTGGCGATGTCGGCGCCGTCGCTGACCCACAGGCCGGGGGCGACCTCGAACCCGTCGATCCCGAGGTCGACCTTGCCCTGCAGGGCATCGACCTGCACCGATCGGTACCGGTCCAGGGTGCCGACGTCCTCCCAGTAGGCGTCGCTGACGAAGCCTGCCACGTGCTCCCCCGCCTCGATCAGCCGGGGAAGCACGTCAGCCGCCCAGTCGAGCCTGGTGCCGCCGCGCATGGTTTCGAGCACGGTCGGCTCCATGACGTAGATGCCGGTGTTGACCAGGTCCGACACGACCCGCCCCCAGCTCGGCTTCTCCACCATGCGCCGGACGCGCCCGTCGTCGTCCATCAGCACACCGCCGTACTCGACCGGGTCGTCGACGTGTGCCAGGCCGACGGTCACCAGCGCTCGCACGTGGCGGTGGTGCTCGATCAGCGCGGTCAGGTCCATGTCGGTGATGGCATCGCCGGAGATCACCAGGAACGTGCCGTCGCTCAGCGCTTGTTCGGCGTTCTTGACGCTGCCCGCAGTGCCCAGCGGCGCCTCCTCCGAGGAGTACGTCAGATTCATGCCCAGCTCGGACCCGTCCCCGGTGTAGGAGCGCACGAGGGACGCCAGGAACTGCACGGTGATCACTGCGTCGGTGACACCGTGGCGCTGCAGCAGCCGCAGGACGTGCTGCAGCATCGGCCGGTTGAGCACCGGCAGCAACGGCTTGGGAAGGCTGGTCGTCAACGGTCGAAGCCGGGTCCCCTCGCCACCGGCCATGACGACCGCGGGGATCACGGTTCGTCGACCGCCCGGGGCAGCGCGCGCTGGGCGCGGATCTGGCGGCGTGCCTCCTCGATGTACAGCGCGGCGGCTGCCCAGTACAGCCCGGCCCCCCAGACCGCGAAGGCCCAGCCGAAGACGAGCGCCACCGTCCCGAAGACCCCGTCGAACTCGCCGAGCAGCAGCAGCGGCAGCGCGTACAGCAGGTTGAACGTCGCCGCCTTGCCCAGGAAGTGCACCGGCAGCGGGCCGAGCCCGTAGTGCCGCAGCACCGGGATGACCAGCGCCAGCACCACGTCGCGCGCCACGATGAGCGCGGCGAACCACCACGGGATGATGTCGCGCAGCACGAAGGCCACGACCGTCGCCACGATGTAGAGCCGGTCGGCGACAGGGTCGAGCAGCTGTCCGACACGGGTGATCTGGTTCCACCGCCGAGCCAGGTACCCGTCGAGCCAGTCGGTGAATGCCGACAGGCCGAGGATGACGAGCGCCAGCAGGTCCGACCACGTCTCGCGGGGCACGAGAAGAAGCCAGAGGAACACCGGGACGAGGGCGATGCGCCCGAACGAGAGCAGGTTGGGGATCGTCAGTACCCGGTCGCTGGTCACGTCGTAGCGCTCCAGGTCCAGCTCGCGGCGCGACGGTCCAGGCTCCGGTGCCTTCTTCGCGCTCACGGCTCGCACGGTATCTGCTCGACCACGTCGAGAGGTTGACCCGCGACAGTTGCACCGCCGAGGCTTCCGGGATGACCGGTCCGGTGCGCCACCCCTACGTCGTGGTCGACGGCCGTCCGTTGCGCCTGACCCTGGGGCTGCGTCGTCTCGATCTCGACCGGTGGCTCGAGGTCGACGAGGAGTACCCGGACGAGATGGCGCAGAAGAACCGCCTGCTGACCGAGCGCCCCCACGACGTGCTCGCCCACGTGCCGGCCGGGCGTGCCGGGGCGCGTGAGTGCCTGACGACGGTGCGTGGCTGGATGCAGGAACGCCACCCCGATGTGCTGCCCGCAGTGCCCGTCGGGCTGCACCCCATCGACGAGGCGGGCCGTCTCGTGCAGGAAGACCTGTGCGTGCTCACCCGCGTCGACGCTCAGTGGGTGCTCACCGCAGCCTCCGTCTGCTTCCCGTCACGCTGGCGGCTGGCCGACAAGATCGGCACCTCGGTCGGGGCGATCCACGACCCCGTGCCCGCCTACCACGACACGATCGGCCCCGTGGTGGACACGACGCTCGACCGGCTGCGCACCGACCGCCCCGTGTGGCGGCTGAACTGGAGCATCCTCGACGACGACGCCCTCTTCCAGCCGGCGGGCGACCACCGCGGGCGCGGCGGCCGCCTCGACCTGGCCGAGGCGACCTTTCGGGTCGAGCGCCAGACGCTGCGCCGGCTGCCGCTCTCCGGCGACATCGTGTTCACCATCCGCACCTACCGCCACCGGCTCTCCGAAGTCGTGGCCAGCCCCGAGCGTGCCGCCGACCTCGCCGCCACGCTGCGCACGTGCCCGAGTGACCTCGCCGGGTACAAGGGCTGGACGAGCGTGCTGCCCTCGCTGCTGCGCCAGCTCGACGCGGTGGCACGACACGCGCACGCGTCGACGCCGCGACCGGGCGCTACGGCGGGCTAGGTTCGTTGGACGACGCGAAGGAGCGTGCGATGACGAGCGCGATCGAACCCAGCCGCTATGTGCCCCTGAGCCTGCAGGGCGCGGTCTGGGACGACTACTACTCCGTGGCGCCCCTGGTGCTCATCGGCACGATCGAGGTGGACGGCTCCCCCGACGTGGCGCCGAAGCACCTTGCGATGCCTCTGAGCCGGGGCCCGCTGTTCGGCTTCGTCTGCCGACCAGAGCACGCCACCTACCGCAACGCAGTCGCCACGTCGTCGTTCACCGTCGGGTACCCCTCGCCGGCGATGGTGCTGCAGGCCAGTCTGGCCGCCGGCCCCCGAGACGCCGAGGGCGGCAAGCCCACGCTCGACATGGTCAGCCTCTCCCCCGCACGCGTCGTGGACGGCGTCGTCGTCGACGGCTGCCGGGTGCAGCTGGAGTGCCGCCTCGAGCGCGTGATCGACGACCTGGACGACAGCGCGTTGATCGTCGGACGTGTCGTCGCCGCCCACGCCTCGGAGCAGGCGCTGCGGGAGGCGCCGGACACGGCGAAGGACGCGCCGCCGAACGCTCCGCTGCTCGTCTACGTCCATCCGGGACGGGTGGCTGCGGTGCACGAGACCAAGCCGTTTCCCTACCACCGGGGGTTCCACGAGTAGCCTCACCTGTCGTGCGTGCACGGGCGGTTACGGTGCTGAGCCTGTCGGCTGCCCTGCTCGTCGGCGCGGCGCTGGCACCGGCACCGGTGCGATCCGGCACCCCGCCCCCGGCTGCCGCAGCCGCGGCCAGCTCGGTGCGGTTCACCGCGGCGGGTGACTTCGGCAAGACCCGGGCCACCGCGAAGGTGCTCGACCGTGCGAGGAGCAACGGGTCGTTCCTGCTTGCACTCGGCGACCTGGCCTACGACGACGCGACCGAGCCCGCGTGGTGCTCGTTCGTGAAGAGCCGCGTCGGACGCACTTACCCGGTGCAGCTGCTCAGCGGCAACCACGAGTCGTCCGGGCGTGACGGGCGCATCGACCGCTTCACCCGCTGCCTGCCCAACCGGCTGCCCGGTGTGAAAGGCCGCTACGGGCGTCAGTGGTACGTCGACGTGCCGGCGGCCAACCCGGTGGCGCGCATCGTCATGATCTCCCCGGGGCTGCGCTACGAGAACGGCACGTGGCGGTACACGAAGGGAACGCCGCGGTATCGCTGGACCCAGCGGGCCATCCGGTCGGCGCGCGCCGCCGGCATCGACTGGGTGGTCGTCGGCATGCACCACCCGTGCCTGTCGATGGGCCGCTACGGCTGCACGGCAGGCTCGGACCTCATGAACCTGCTGGTGCGCCAGCGCGTCGACCTGGTGCTCACCGGCCACGAGCACATGTACCAGCGCTCCAAGCAGATCACCACCGGCCCCGGCTGTTCGCGGGTACCCACCGGCCGGGTCGACCGCGACTGCATCGCCAGCTCCTCCTCGTCGCTGCGCAAGGGCGCGGGCACCGTGTTCGTCACCGTCGGCACCGGCGGAACGAACCTGCGCCCGGTCAGCCGCAACGACCGGCAGAAGCGCTACTTCGCCGCCTGGTCGGGCCGCAACGCCTCGCCGCGGCACGGCCTGCTCGCCGTCGACATCGACGCCGGCCGGCTCACCGCCCGCTTCGTCGGCACCAGCCCCGGCACCTTCACCGACGCGGTGACGATCCGCCGCTGACCCTGCGCCTCAGCTCGAGCGCGGCCGCTGGGCGCGGGCCAGCAGCCCAGTCCCGTTACCGGTGCCGGCGGGGTCGATGCGGTAGTCGCTCGGTGCCGGCGGGGTGGGAGCCTTGCGCCGCTTGCCGAGCTGGTTCACCCGATGGGAGAGCTCGTGGGTCACTCGGGGAAGCCGGGCGTCCATCGTTCCCCAGACCCGGTTCGCCACGGGCACGCCGACGCGGGCGAGCCCCGACAGCGCGAACTCCGGGCCGTTCAGCCTCGCCACCTCGACGTCCCAGCCGGGCAGCTGCTCGCGCAGCAGGTCGCGCAGCCCGGTGGCGTCAAGGGTTGCGATGTGCGGCGGGTAGCCCGACCAGCCACCCCAGTAGCCCGACTCGTCCGGTGTCGACATCACCAGCACCCCGCCTGGGGCCACCGCTGCGGCGACCTCCCGTACGAAGCCGGCCTGCGCCGAGCGTTCGACGTGCTCGATCACCTCCATCACCATGACGACCGGAGCCGGCTCGAGCCCGTCGACGCCGGCACGCACCTCGACCTCGCCGAACGCGCGGCTCGCGAGCTCACGGTGCCCGGCGTCCTTGTCGACCATGATGAGCCGACGGTCCAAGGCAGCTGCGGCCCACACCGAGAAGCCGCCGGCCCCGGCTCCGACGTCGACCAGCGGTCCGGCGTCGGCCACCGATCGGGCCGCGGCCACCGCGGCGGCGTAGTTGACGGCGTGGCGCACGACCAGACCGTGGTCCCACTGGTGCCCGGCGTCCCCGCCGTCATGGTTGCGATTGTCTCGCTCGCGCACGTCGTGCAGCCTGTCCTGGGCGCCCACCAGCACCGACCAGGTGTCGCGCAGCGTGCCTACGGCCTGCGCCGACGACTGCCATCCCACGTGTGACCTCCAAGACATCGGTGTGCACCGCGAAGAGTAGGGCGCCAGACGCGATCGTCGTCGTACTGGCCGGTAGCGAGTCAAAGGTCCTTCTTGGCGAGGGACTATGGCGAATCACCTGCTTCTCCTGGTTGCATAGCGTTCATGCCCATGAAGATCGCCGTCCTCGTCAAGCACGTGCCCGAACCTTCGGCCACGTGGACCTACGCCAACGACCTCACTCTCGACCGTGCCGGCGTCGAAGGACGCCTGTCCGAGCTCGACGAGTACGCCGTCGAACAAGCCCTCCAGCTCACCGAGAAGGGCTTGGACGCCGAGATCGTCTACGTGACGATGGGTCCGGCCAAAGCCATCGACGGCTTGCGCAAGGCGCTGGCCATGGGCGGGACCAGCGGGGTCCACATCGTCGACGACTCCCTGCACGGGTCGGACGCGATGGCCACGTCACTGGTGCTCGCCAAGGCCCTGGAGGCCATCGGCGGTGTCGACCTGGTGCTCACCGGCATGGCCTCGACCGATGCCGAGATGTCGGTGGTGCCGGCGATGATCGCCGCCCGCATGGGACTTCCGCAGGTCACCTTCGCCGCTCTCATCGAGGTGGACGGGTCGACAGTCACGATCCGCCGCGACTCCGACACGGGATCGCAGACCGTCGAGGCCACCCTGCCGGCCGTGGTGTCGGTCACCGACCAGACGGGTGAGGCCCGATACCCCTCCTTCAAGGGAATCATGGCCGGAAAGAAGAAGCCGGTGCAGACGATGAGCCTCGCCGACCTGGGGGTCGAGCCCGCTGCCGTCGGTTCCGGCGCTGCTCGCTCGGTCACTCGCTCGGCCGACACCCGCCCCCCCAAGGCTGCCGGCACGGTCATCACCGACGAGGGCGACGGCGCGAGCAAGATCGTCGAGTACCTGTCCACCAGCAAGCTCATCTGACTCGCAAGACGACTGGAAAGGGATACACCGTGGGAGCAGTTCTCGTTCTCGTCGAGCGAGTCGACGGAGCCGTACGCAAGCCGACTCTCGAGTCGCTGACGCTGGCCCGTCGCCTCGGCGAACCTGTCGCGCTCGTGCTGGGCGCAGCCGACGACGCCACCGTCGCCACCCTGTCGGAGTACGGGGCCACCACCATCTACGTCGTCGACGCCCCTGAGCTCGACGACTACCTCATCGTGCCGCACGCCGAGGCGGTGGCCGAGGTCGCGCGAGTGGCCGACGCCGTCGCCGTCCTCGTCACGTCCGGCCCGGACGGCAAAGAGATCGCGGCCCGGGTCGCGGTCGCGCTCGACTCCGGCATCATCACCGACGCCGTCGACGTCCAGGCCGGCGACGGCGCCCCGGTCGTGACGCAGTCCGTGTTCTCCGGAACGTGGCTCGCCGACAGCGCAGTCACCGCAGGCACGCCGGTGATCACGGTGCGCACGAACTCCGTCACCCCCGAACCGGCTCCCACCGAGCCCCCGGTGACGAACGTCGACGTCGCGTTCTCCGACCTGGCCCGCTCGGCCAAGGTCACCGGACGCACGGCGAAGCAGAGCACCGGACGTCCCGACCTCACCGACGCCGCCATCGTCGTGGCCGGCGGCCGCGGCATGGGCTCGGGGGACGCCTTCGCGATGGTGGAGAAGGTCGCCGACGCCCTCGGCGGAGCGGTCGCCGCCTCGCGCGCGGCCACCGACATGGGGTGGTACGGCCACGAGTTCCAGGTGGGCCAGACCGGCAAGACCGTCGCCCCGCAGCTCTACATCGCGGCCGGCATCTCCGGTGCGATCCAGCACCGAGCCGGCATGCAGGGCAGCAAGACCATCGTCGCGGTCAACAAAGACCCGAAGGCGCCGATCTTCGAGATCGCCGACTTCGGTGTCGTGGGTGACCTCAACTCGATCCTGCCCACCCTGGCAGACGAGCTCGGAAACCGATAACACGCTACTGAAGACCGGTAACGCGCTACTAAGGTGCGCTAGACCCGACAACCCATCGGTCAGCACGGAACAAGGAGGAGAGTCCTAGGTGGCCATCCGGACAACCATCGGCGTGATCATGATCGTGCTGGCGCTGGGCATCGCGGGAAACCGGTTGTGGTACCTCTACCGGCTCGCCATGAGCGGGCAGAAGGTCTCCCCGGACCGCACCGCTGACCGCGGCGCCGCAGTCAAGTCCGTCCTCGCCGAGGTGTTCGGGCAGGTGCGTCTGCTGCAGTTCACGGTCCCGGGCGTCGCGCACTTCGTGACGTTCTGGGGCTTCATCTTCTTGCTCCCGACGGTGCTCGAAGGCTTCGGGGCCATCTTCGACGAGGACTTCCACATCCCGTTCATCGGCAAGCAGGCATGGCTGGGATTCATCGAGGACGTGGCTGTCGTCGGCGTCCTGCTCGGCATCCTGACCTTCGCGATCATCCGGTTCGTCAAGTCGCCGGCGAAGCTGGGACGTCAGTCGCGCTTCTTCGGCTCGCACCTGAGCACCGCGTGGGTCGTCCTGGTCATGATCACGATGGTGCTCCTGAGCCTGCTGCTCTACCGCGGCACGCAGATCAACGTCGAGCCCCCCACCTTCCCCTTCTACGAGAGCGGCGGCGCGTTCGCCTCGGAGTGGGTCGGCTCGCTGCTGGCTCCTCTCGGACCGGAGACCAACGAGCTGCTCGAGCACATCTTCGTGCTCTTCGCCGTCGGCGTGCTGCTGGGCTTCCTCGTGCTGGTGGTCTACTCCAAGCACCTGCACATCTTCACCTCCGAGCCCAACGTGTTCTTCAAGCGCCAGCCGATCGCCCTCGGCGCGCTCGAGCCGATCCGGGTCGACGGCAAGGATGTCGACTTCGAGAACATCGACGAGCTGGACGAGGACGCCCCGCTGGGCATCGGCAAGATCGAGGACTTCACCTGGAAGGGCATGCTCGACTTCATGGCGTGCACCGAGTGCGGCCGCTGCCAGAGCCAGTGCCCGGCCTGGAACACCGAGAAGCCGCTGAGCCCGAAGCTGCTCATCATGGGCCTGCGCGACCACGCGTTCGCGAAGGGTCCGTACCTGATCGCCGACAGCGACGAGAAGCGCGAAGCAGTCTCGGACGAGGTCAAGGCCGAGGTCGAGCGTCCCCTCATCGGCGCCAACGAGAACGGCTACGCCCACGCCGGCGACCAGGGGGTCGGCGGCGTCATCGACCCCGACGTGCTGTGGTCGTGCACGACGTGCGGCGCCTGCGTGCAGCAGTGCCCGGTCGACATCGAGCACGTCGACCACATCCTCAACATGCGCCGCTACCAGGTGCTCATCGAGTCGGAGTTCCCCAGCGAGGCCGGCGTGATGCTGCGCAACCTCGAACATGCGGGCGACCCGTGGGGCGGCGGCGGCCAGGCCCGCACCACCTGGATGAACGACATGGACTTCGACGTCCGGGTGTTCGGCGCCGGTGGTGAAGACACCGTGCCCGCCGACGTCGAGTACCTCTTCTGGGTCGGCTGCGCCGGCGCGGTGGACGACAAGGCGAAGAAGACCACCAAGGCCGTGGCCAGCCTGCTGCACGAGGCGGGCGTGGAGTTCATGGTGCTCGGCGACGGCGAGACCTGCACCGGTGACCCGGCACGCCGACTCGGCAACGAGTTCTTGTTCCAGATGCTCGGGCAGCAGAACGTCGAGGTGCTGAACGAGATCGGTGCTCGCAAGATCGTGGCCACCTGCGCGCACTGCTTCAACACGCTGGCCAACGAGTACCCCCAGCTCGGGGGCAACTACGAGGTCGTCCACCACACCCAGCTGCTCAACCAGCTCGTGGCCGACGGGCGCCTCACCCCGGTCACGCCGCTGGACACCACGATCACCTACCACGACCCGTGCTACCTGGGTCGGCACAACCAGGTGTTCGCCCCGCCGCGGGAGATCCTCGAGGCCCTGCCGGGGTCGACCTTCAAGGAGATGCCGCGCAACTCCGAGATGTCGTTCTGCTGCGGCGCCGGCGGTGCCCGCATGTGGATGGAGGAGAGCATCGGCTCGCGCGTCAACGAGAACCGGTCGGCCGAAGCCCTCGACCTCAAGCCCGACGTGGTCGCCGCGGCATGTCCCTTCTGCATCGTGATGCTGTCCGACGGAACGACCGCCGTGCAGGCATCGCGCAACGGTGACGGCGGCAAGCCTGTCGAGGTCACCGACATCTCCGAGCTCTTGCTGCGCTCGGTGCGCCCAGCGACCGCCCCTGCCGCCCCACCCGGGGGGTAGCCCGACCCGCACCACCCACAACCGAATATCCACTTCTCAGCCGAACCGCAAGGAAGGTCAGCCCATGACGGACACGGCCCTGCCCACCACCGGTCACATCGGTGGCGGCGGACTCGATCTCGAGACTCTCGACCTCATGCTCGAAGCGCTCACCGACTTCGTCGCCGCCGGTATGGACGACGACAGGATGCTGCAGCTCGACCATGAAGACATCTGCCCGGAGGACCTCGTCCGGGCCATGCAGAGCGACGAGCTGGGAGTCCAGCTGGTCTTCCTGCCCGAGGAGTACGGCGGGATGGGTGGCGGCGCGTTCGACATCTACCGCGTGTGCGAGCGCATGGGCCGCATCGACATCGGGCTTGCCACCTCGGTTCTCGCGACCTTCCTCGGGTCCGACCCGATCCTGGTCGGAGCCACCGAGGAGCAGCGCGCGCACTGGATGGGCCGCATCGCCGAAGAAGGCATCCTCTTCGCCTACGGCGCAACCGAGCCCGAGGCCGGCAGCGACCTCGGCTCGCTGACCACGACCGCGGTGGCCAAGCGGGACGACGAGGGCACCATCACCCACTACGTCATCAACGGGCGCAAGCAGTGGATCAGCAACGGTGGCATCGCCGACGCCACCACGATCCTGGCGCTCACCGACGGCGGGCCGACCTGGTTCGTGGTCGAGAACAAGAGCACCCCCGGTTTCGAGGCCGCTCCGCACGAGGACAAGCACGGCATCCGCCTGTCCAACACCTGCGCCCTCTTCCTGGACGACGTCGAGGTGCCGGTCGGCAACCTCGTCGGCGGGGTCGAGGGCCAAGGCCTCGTCCAGGCGCAGCAGGTGTTCGGCTACACGCGCCTCATGGTCGCGGCGTTCGGTCTCGGCGGCGGCTGGGAAGCCCTCGACCGGGCCATCACCTACTCGGTCAACCGCATCCAGGGCGGGGCCCCGCTGTCACAGAAGCAGGGCCTGACCCACAAGCTCATCATCCCCCACCTGGTGCGTCTCGAGGCCGCGCGCTCCTACATCGAGGAGACGGCGACCCGGATCGACAACGGCGAGGGCGAGAACGGTGCCCTCAACACCGAGGGTGCCATCGCCAAGTACCTCGCCACCGAGTGGGGCAACGCCGCCGCCGAGGCCTCCATCCAGGTGCACGGCGGGTACGGCTACACGCGTCCCTACATCGTGGAGAAGATCAAGCGCGACGTGCGCATCACCTGCATCTACGAGGGCACCTCGGAGATCATGGAGATGACCATCGGCCGCGACCGCTGGCAGCACCACCTGAAGAGCAAGGGCGACTACTACCACGTCCAGGCGGCCGAGCTTCGCCACGTGCACGCCGCGCACCCGACGATCGGCGCGGACGTCGCCGCACTCGCCACCGACGCCCTGGCCGGGGTGTTCGCCGCCGCTCAGACCGGACGGCTCACCCGCAACCAGCACATCCTCTTCCGCCTCGGCGAGCTCGCCGCGATGGTCGAGGCTGCAGGCTCGCTCTGTCGTCGTGCCGCGGCCAAGGGCGACGAGACCATCTCGCCGAAGGCCGACAAGCGGTTCTCCGCCGAGACTCTGGCGACCATCTGCCGCGTCTACGCCCGTGAGGCCGCTCTGAAGGTGGCCGACGACGGGGTGCGCTGGGTGGCCGGCGGCACCGCGGTCGCCGGGGTCGACGGCGCCGAGCTGGCGCGCACACTGGCCACGACGCTGAACATCGACGAGATCAGGGCCGCGCAAGCCGGACTGATCGCCGACATGGACGCGATCGCCGCCGCCATCTACGACAACGCCTGAGGATCCCCAAAGATGAGTGACTACCCGTTCACACCTGTCGCCGTCGTCGGAATCGGGGCGATCATGCCCGACGCACCGAGTGCGGACGCGTTCTGGGCGAACATCCGCAACGGTCGCTACAGCATCTCCGAGACCCCGACGGAGCGGTGGGACCCGGCGCTGTACTACGACCCGGACCCATCCGCGCCGGACAAGACGTACTCGAACATCGGTGGCTGGGTGCGAGACTTCGACTGGAACCCGATGGCGTGGCGTCTGCCGATCCCGCCGAAGGTCTCCGAGCAGCTCGACATCGGCCAGCAGTGGTCGGTGGCGGGTTCGCGGATGGCGCTCATGGACGCGGGATTCCCCGACTGGGGCATCGACCCCGAGCGGGTCGCCGTCATCATCGGCAACGCCATCGGCGGCGAGAAGCACTACGCCTCGAACCTGCGCATCGAGTCGGCTGAGTTCTTCCGGGCGCTGTCGTCCACCGACGCCTTCCGCGCCATGCCCCCGGCGGCCCAGGCGGAGCTGCTCGCACAAGCACGAGCGGCGTTCATGGCAGGCCGACCGCCGATCAACGAAGACACGATGCCCGGCGAGCTCGCCAACATCATCGCCGGTCGCGTCGCGGCGCTGTTCAACTTCCGGGGGCCGAACTTCACCACCGATGCCGCGTGCGCTTCGGGTCTGGCCGGGATGTCCGCCGCAGTGCAGGGCCTTCAGTCCCACGCCTACGACGCCGTGGTTACCGGTGGCGTCGACCGCAACATGGGCATCTCGGCGTTCGTCAAGTTCTGCAAGATCGGTGCGCTGTCGGCAACCGGCACCCGTCCTTTCGACGCCGGCGCCGACGGATTCGTGATGGGTGAGGGTGCTGCGCTGTTCGTCCTTCGCCGCCTCGCTGATGCCGAGCGCGACGGGCAGCACATCTACGGCGTCATCCGTGGCCTGTCTGGGTCGTCCGACGGCAAAGGCAAGGGCATCACTGCGCCCAACCCGGTCGGACAGAAGATCGCCGTCGAGCGAGCCTGGGCTGCCGCGCAGGCCGACCCCACGACCGCGGGATACATCGAGGCGCACGGCACGTCCACCCGCGTCGGTGACGCCGCCGAGCTCACGACATTGAACGAGGTGTTCCTCAAGGCCGGTGCGCAGCCCGGCACCATCGGACTCGGCTCGGTCAAGTCCAACATCGGCCACCTCAAGGCCGCGGCCGGCACGGCCGGCTTCTTCAAGGCGATCCGCAGCCTGGACGACAAGGTGCTCGCCCCGAGCCTGAACTTCAACGACCCCAACCCGAAGGTCGACTGGGACGCCAGCCCGTTCCGGGTCAACACCGAGCTTCGTGACTGGCCGGCCGGACCCGACGGTGTGCGCCGCGCAGGTGTCAGCGCCTTCGGCTTCGGCGGCACCAACTTCCACGTCGTGGTGGAGGAGTACGTCCCGGGCCGGCTGAAGGAGGAGTCCGCCCCGCGGTCCTTCGCCTCGGCCGCCGTGCCGCAGCAGACCGCGACAGCCGCGACAGCTGCGCCGGCGACCGCCGCGCCGAAGACCCCTGCCCGCGGTGCCCTGGTGCTCGGCGGCGCCACCGACGCCGAGGTCGTCACGCAGCTGACCAAGGTGGCCGCGGACGCCGCCGCCGGCACCGCTCCCCCAGTGGCAGCACCCGACCCGGCGCTGGCCGACTCGGCCGTGCGGCTGGCGATCGACTACGCCGACGCGGCAGACCTGGCGAAGAAGGCCGAGAAGGCGCTGAAGGCCTTCGCCGCGAACAACCCGGCCATGTGGAAGATGCTTCGCGCGCAAGGGGTTTACGTCGGACGCGGTCCGGCACCCAAGGTTGCCTTCCTCTACACCGGACAGGGCTCGCAGTACGTCAACATGATGGACGAGCTGCGCCGCCACGACCCGATCGTCGCCGACACGTTCGCCGAGGCCGACGCGGTCATGACACCGATCCTGGGCCGTCCCCTCACGTCCTACATCTTCATCGACTCCAACGACGCCGCGGCAGTCAAGCAGCTCGGGCAGCAGCTGCTGCAGACCGAGATCACCCAGCCCGCCGTGCTGGCCACCGACCTGTCGATGACTCGCATGCTCAACGCCTACGGCGTCTGGCCCGACATGTGCATGGGCCACAGCCTCGGCGAGTACGGGGCGCTGGTCGCCGCTGGGTCGCTGTCGTTCGCCGCCGCACTCGAGGCCGTCGCAGCTCGCGGTGCCGAGATGGCCAGCCTGGACGTCGGCGACAACGGCGCCATGGCGGCCGTGTTCGGGCCGCTGGACCAGATCCAGCAGATCGTCGACTCGACCGAGGGCTACGTCGTCGTCGCCAACATCAACTCCAACAGCCAAGCCGTCGTGGGTGGCGACACCGCGTCCGTCGAGCGCGCCATCGAAGCGTTCAGCGCGGCCGGCATCACCGCCGCCCGCATCCCCGTGAGCCACGCCTTCCACACCGCGATCGTCGCGCCGACCAGCGACCCGCTGCGTGCGGTGCTGCGTCGCCTCGACGTCAAGCCGCCCGTGCGTCCGATCGTGGCCAACGTGACCGGCGAGTTCTACCCGCAGGGCGCGACCGTCGACACGATGGTCGACATCCTCGGCCAGCAGGTCGCCTCCCCCGTCCAGTTCGTCAAGGGCCTGCAGACGCTGTACGACGCCGGAGCGCGCGTCTTCGTCGAGGTCGGTCCGAAGAAGGCCCTGCACGGCTTCGTCGAGGACGTGCTCGGCAGCAAGCACGACGACGTGCTCGCGCTCTTCACCAACCACCCCAAGCAGGGCGACATCGCCTCGTTCAACCAGGCGCTGTGTGGCCTGTACGCGTCCGGGCTCGGCTTCACCGGCCAGAACTCTGCCCCCGAGACGGCTGCACCCGCGTCCGTCGCCGCCGCTGCACCCGCCGCGGCGCCTGCTGCCGCGCCGGTGTCGGCGCCGGCCCCCACAGCACGTCCCCAGGAGACCGCCACGACCGCCGGCCCGCCCCCCTCGTCGCCGCAGCAGCCTTTCGCTGGCGTCGCGGAGAAGGTCACCGAGATCGGTCAGATCTTCGCCGATGCGGTGGAACGGGGTCTCGCGGCCCTCGCCGGTCCGCAGGCATCCCCGAACGGTGCCGGTGCCCCGGCTACTGCTGAGCCCGTCGTCATCACCGGAGCGTCCGTCGGGCTGCCCGGTACCGAGAAGGTCTTCGACGACGCCAACATCGCCCGGATCCTGTCCGGGCAGCAGTTCATCGCACCCATCCCCATGCACCTGCGTCGGCAGATGGTCGACCGCCACATCACCCGTCTGGTGAAGCGTGAGATCGGCGACGCGACGTTCGAGGAGATCACCGACGACGCCGAGGTCATCAAGCTCGCCGGTCGTGCCGCGCCCCTGGACGTCGTCCGGGAGTTCGGTGTCGAGGCCGCCCTGGACGCCGCCCTGGACGACACCACCCGGCTGGCGATCGGTGCCGGCATCGACGCCATGCGCGACGCCGGAATCCCGCTCGTGATGCGCTACCGCACCACGACGCTGGGCACCAAGCTGCCCGAGCGCTGGGGACTGCCGGACGCGCTGCGCGACGACACCGGAGTGGTGTTCGCCTCGGCCTTCCCGGGGTACGACCAGTTCGCCGACGACCTCGAGCGCTACTACGTCGACCGTGGGCGTCGCGAGCAGCTGCTCGCGCTGGAGGCCGTGCGAGCGCGTCTCACCGGCGTCGAGCCGGCAGCGGCCGAGGTCGACCGGCGCATCGCCGACCTTCGGCGAGTGCTGGCGGCTGAGCCGTTCACGTTCGACCGCCGCTTCATCTTCCGTGCGCTGTCGATGGGTCACTCGCAGTTCGCCCAGCTGGTCGGGGCGCGGGGACCGAACACGCAGGTCAACGCCGCGTGCGCGAGCACGACGCAGGCCATAGCCATCGCCGAGGACT
The DNA here is from genome assembly GCA_963714455.1 of uncultured Actinomycetota bacterium. Lineage (GTDB taxonomy): Bacteria > Actinomycetota > Actinomycetes > Jiangellales > Jiangellaceae > CAVQGZ01. The sequence goes on along the minus strand of CAVQON010000019.1, from coordinate 33,480 downwards.
GGATCGCCACGGGACGCTGCCGTCGCGTGGTCGTGGTCTCCGCCGACGACGTCTCCTCCGACACCCTGCTGCCCTGGGTCGGGTCGGGATTCCTCGCCAGCGGAGCTGCCGCTACCGACGAGAACGTCGAGGACGCAGCCACTCCGTTCGACCGTCGCCGCCACGGGATGATCGTCGGGATGGGCGCAGCGTCCCTCGTCGTCGAGTCGGCCGAGGCCGCCCGCGAGCGAGGTCTGCAGCCCATCTGCGAGGTTCTCTCCACGGTGACGCTGAACAGCGCCTTCCACGGCACCCGGCTCGACGTCACGCACGTCGCCGACACCATGGAGCAGCTCATTGCCAAGGCCGAGCGCCGCGGCATCCGTCGCAGCGACATCGCCGCCGACACCATGTTCATGTCCCATGAGACCTACACGCCGGCTCGTGGTGGCAGCGCCGCCGCGGAGATCACCGCGCTGCGCCACGTGTTCGGGGCCCAGGCCGACAAGATCGTCATCACCAACACGAAGGGCTTCACCGGCCACGCCATGGGCGCAGGCGTCGAGGACGTCGTCGCGGTCAAGGCTTTGGAGACCGGCATCGTCCCGCCCGTGCCCAACTACCGTGAGCCCGACCCTGACCTGGGCCAGCTCAACCTGTCGAGGGGTGGTTCGTACCCGGTCAGCTACGCCCTGCGTCTCGCCGCCGGCTTCGGCTCGCAGATCGCCATGGCGTTGCTGCGCTGGACACCGATGCCCAGCGGGCAGCGGCCGTCGCTCGACCAGCTCGGCTACCAGTCCCGCATCCTGGACGCTGCTGTGTGGCAGCAGTGGCTCGACCTCGTCACCGGCAAGCCTGGGTCGACGCTCGAGGTGGTGGACCGTCGCCTGCGCGTCGTGGACAACGTCGCATCAGCCGCCCGGCCCGCCGCACCGCCCGCGCCGGCCGCTGTGCCCACCCCGGCAGCCACGCCCGCCCCAGCACCCCCGCCCGCCCCGGTGCCGGCGGCCGCGCCGGCACCGCCTCCCCCGCCACCGCCTGCCCCCGAGCCGGTCGCGGTGAGTGACCCGGTCGTCGACAAGGTCGTGGCAATCGTGTCCGGCATGACGGGCTACCCGCCGGAGCTGCTCGACGTCGATCTCGACCTTGAGGCCGACCTGGGTGTCGACACGGTCAAGCAGGCCGAGGTGTTCGCCGCGGTGCGTGAGGAGTTCGGTGTCGAGCGTGACCCGAACCTCCAGCTGCGCGACTTCCCCACCCTCACCCACGTCGTCGGCTGGGTCCGCGACAAGACCGGCATCGCCGCCCCGACCGCGGCTCCCGCGGCGGCCCGGCGGCGCCTGCCGCACCCGCTGCCGCCGCTCCCCCGGCGCCGGCTGCGGATGCGGTGGTGGAGAAGGTCGTGGCGATCGTCGCGGAGATGACCGGCTACCCGCCGGAGCTCCTGGACGTCGATCTGGACCTCGAGGCTGACCTCGGTGTCGACACCGTCAAGCAGGCCGAGGTGTTCGCGGCGGTGCGTGAGGAGTTCGGTGTCGAGCGTGACCCGAACCTCCAGCTGCGCGACTTCCCCACCCTCACCCACGTGATCGGCTGGGTCCGCGACAAGACCGGCATCCCCGAAGCAGCCCCCGTTGCTGCCGCGGCACCGGCTGCCCCGGTGGCCGCTGCCGCCCCGGCCGCTGCCCCGGCTGCACCGGCCGGCGACCCGGTCGTGGAGAAGGTCGTGGCGATCGTCGCGGAGATGACCGGCTACCCGACCGAGCTGCTCGACCCCGACCTCGACCTCGAGGCCGACCTGGGCGTGGACACCGTCAAGCAGGCCGAGGTGTTCGCCGCGGTGCGTGAGGAGTTCGGTGTCGAGCGTGACCCGAACCTCCAGCTGCGCGACTTCCCCACCCTCACCCACGTCGTGGGCTGGGTCCGCGACAAGACCGGCATCGCCGCCCCGACCGCGGCTCCCGCGGCAGCCCCGGCGCCGCCCCGCCGCACCAGCGGCTGCCGCCCCGGCTGCACCGGCAGCGGACGTCGTGGTGGAGAAGGTCGTGGCGATCGTCGCGGAGATGACCGGCTACCCGACCGAGCTGCTCGACCCCGACCTCGACCTCGAGGCCGACCTGGGCGTGGACACCGTCAAGCAGGCCGAGGTGTTCGCCGCGGTGCGTGAGGAGTTCGGTGTCGAGCGTGACCCGAACCTCCAGCTGCGCGACTTCCCCACCCTGACCCACGTCGTGGGCTGGGTCCGCGACAAGACCGGCATCGCCGCCCCGACCGCGGCTCCCGCGGCAGCCCCGGCAGCCGCACCCGCCGCACCAGCGGCTGCCGCCCCGGCTGCACCGGCAGCGGACGTCGTGGTGGAGAAGGTCGTGGCGATCGTCGCGGAGATGACCGGCTACCCGACCGAGCTGCTCGACCCCGACCTCGACCTTGAGGCCGACCTGGGCGTGGACACCGTCAAGCAGGCCGAGGTGTTCGCCGCGGTGCGTGAGGAGTTCGGTGTCGAGCGTGACCCGAACCTCCAGCTGCGCGACTTCCCCACCCTGACCCACGTCGTGGGCTGGGTCCGCGACAAGACCGGCATCGCCGCCCCGACCGCGGCTCCCGCGGCAGCCCCGGCAGCCGCACCCGCCGCACCAGCGGCTGCCGCCCCGGCTGCACCGGCAGCGGACGTCGTGGTGGAGAAGGTCGTGGCGATCGTCGCGGAGATGACCGGCTACCCGACCGAGCTGCTCGACCCCGACCTCGACCTCGAGGCCGACCTGGGCGTCGACACCGTCAAGCAGGCCGAGGTGTTCGCCGCGGTGCGTGAGGAGTTCGGTGTCGAGCGTGACCCGAACCTCCAGCTGCGCGACTTCCCCACCCTGACCCACGTCGTGGGCTGGGTCCGCGACAAGACCGGCATCGCCGCCCCGGGTGCCGCCCCCGCCCCGGTTCCGGCAGCGCCGGCAGCCCCGGCAGCCGCGGTACCTGCTGCGGCAGCAGCGGGCGGCGACGAGGTCGTCGATGCGGTCGTAGCGATCGTGGCCGAGATGACCGGCTACCCGACCGAGCTGCTCGACCCCGACCTCGACCTCGAGGCCGACCTGGGCGTCGACACCGTCAAGCAGGCCGAGGTGTTCGCCGCCGTCCGCGAGCGGTTCGGTGTCGAACGTGACCCGAACCTCCAGCTGCGCGACTTCCCCACCCTCACCCACGTCGTCGGCTGGGTCCGCGACAAGACCGGTCTGCAGCCTGCCGCCGCAGCCGGAGTCGAGACGGTACCGACGGTTGAGTCCACGGCAAGCACCGACAGCGTCGCACCGAGCGGGCAGGCCCGCGCCGACGGCGGCGTCCACGCTGCGCCGGCAGCCAAGGGTGACCTGGCCGCCACGGACACGCTGCCTCGCCGAGTTCCGGTCCCCTCGTTGCGTCCGTCGCTGGAGCAGTGCGTCCCGACGGGGATCAGCCTCGACGGCGACAGCCGCATCGTGGTGATGAAGGACGCCTCGGGCATCGGCAAGGCGCTGGTGAAGAAGCTCGACAAGCTCGGCGCCACCGTGCTCGAGCTCGAGCCGGGCGTCGCCACCGACGACCTGATCGCCGCTGTCGAGGCCTTCGCCGCCGACGGTGCGGTGCAGGGCGTGTACTGGCTGGCCGCGATGGACGACGAGGGCAGCCTCGACAGCATGGATCTCGCCGGCTGGCGGGAGGCCCTGCGGCGTCGCGTGAAGACCCTGTACGCGACCATGCGGGCGCTGTATGAGCACAACCCGTTCCTCGTCAGTGCCACCCGACTGGGCGGCTACCACGGCTACAACGACGCCGGCGCGACCTCGCCCATGGGTGGGTCGGTCACCGGCTTCACCAAGGCCTACCAGCGCGAGCGGTTCGAGGTCCGACCGCTGGTCAAGGCCGTCGACTTCGCGCCGAGCCGCAAGACCTCCGCGCTGGCCGACGTGCTCATCGAGGAGACCCTGCGCGACCCCGGTTGCGTCGAGGTCGGCCACGCCGACGACGCTCGCTGGACCATCGGTCTGGTCGAGCGGCCCTTCCCGGCCGAGCCGAACGAAGGTGCCCTGGGGCTGTCCCCGGACACCGTCGCCCTGGTCACCGGTGCCGCTGGGTCGATCGTCTCGGCGATCGTCGCCGACCTCGCCGAGGGCGCCGGTGGCGGCACGTTCCACCTGCTCGACCTCACGCCCGAGCCCGACCCGAACGACCCCAACCTGAAGGCGTACATCACCGATGTCGACGCGTTCAAGCTGCAGGTCGCCGGTGAGCTCAAGGAGCGGGGCGAGCGGGCGACGCCCGTCGCCATCGAGCGTGAGCTCGCCAAGTACGAGCGCTCGCAGGCTGCCCTGGCCGCCATCCAGGCCGTGCAGGACGCGGGAGGGACGGCGCGCTACCACGCGATCGACCTGACCGACCCGGCACAGGTGGGCGCGGTCGTCGACGAGATCCGCGAGCAGAGCGGACGAATCGACCTGCTTCTGCACGCTGCCGGTGCACTTCAGGACCGCCCGCTGCCCAGCAAGGAACCACGCATGTTCGACCTGGTCGTCGACGTCAAGAGCGACGGCTGGTTCAACCTGCTCACCGCGGCTGCCGACTTGCCCATCGGGGCGACGGTTGCGTTCTCGTCGGTCGCCGGGCGCTTCGGCAACAGCGCGCAGACCGACTACGCCGCAGCGAACGACCTGCTGTGCAAGACGACCAGCGCCTTCCGCACCAACCGACCCGACACCCGGGGCTTCTCGCTCGACTGGACGGCGTGGGGCGGGATCGGCATGGCCACTCGCGGATCGGTCGCCAAGATCATGGAGATGGCCGGTGTGCAGATGCTGCCGCCCGAAGCCGGTGTGGCCTGGATCCGCCGGGAGATCACCGCTGGCACGCCTGCTGGTGAGGTCGTGGTCGCCGGGACGCTCGGCATGATGGCCGCCGAGCCCCACGACACGGGCGGTCTCGACCTGGCGAGCCTGAGCACCGAAGGCACCGGGCCGATGGTGGGCGAGGTCGTCTCGGCGAGCGTGCTCGACGGCATCACCGTGCGCACCACGCTCGACCCGACCGAGCAGCCCTTCTTGAACGACCACCGGATCAACGGCACCGCGGTGTTCCCCGGGGTCATGTACATGGAGGCGTTCTCCGAGGTGTCGAGCCTGCTGCTTCCCGGCTGGCACGTGGTCTCGGTCGAGCACGTCGACTACCTCGGCGCGCTGAAGTTCTTCCGTGACGAGCCCCGCACGATCACCGTGACCGCGCTGATCCGACCCGATGCCGAGCACCCCGACGACCTTGTCGCCGAGTGCACCCTGAGCGCCGAGCGCACGCTGCCCGGCCAGGACACGCCTGTGCGCACGGTCCACGGCAACGGCGTCGTGCGGCTCAGCGCGACTCCCCGCCCGGCACCGGAGGCGGCCAAGCCCGGCCGCAAGCCCAAGTCGTCGCTGAACGACGAGCAGATCTACTCGGTCTACTTCCACGGCGACGCCTACCAGGTGCTCGACTCGGTGTGGCGGACCAAGGACGGCGCTGCCGTCGGCCGGTTCGCCGACGACCTTCCGCCGAACCACGTGCCGGCCGACGCGCCGCTGCTGATCGGTCCCCGCCTCGCCGAGCTCTGCTTCCAGACCGCAGGGATGGAGGAGATGGGCCGGGAGGGCAAGAACGCCCTGCCGCTGCACGTCGGGTCGTGGGAGGTCTTCGGGACGCCCAGCGAGGACGGTGCGCTCGTCTGCACCGCCCGCCCCACCGACGACGGCTTCGAGTGCCTGGTACAGAGGAGCAACGGCACCGTGGTCGCGCGCATGACGCAGTACTGGACGGTCGTAACCCCCAATCCCCTGCCCGACGACCAGGCAGCCTTGCTCGCCGGAGTAATGGCCACCTAGCACTCGCCGGGGTAATGACGAAGTAGCATTCGTGAAACAGAAGGAGAACGGGTGACATCCATCAAGCGGCTGGCCATCGTCAACCGCGGAGAGCCGGCAATGCGCCTGCTCGCCGCCGTGTCGGAGCTCAACCTGGAGCGTGGCGCGGACGAGCGCATCACCGTCATCGCGCTGTACACCGACACGGACGCCTCGTCATGGTTCGTGCGGCAGGCGGACGAGGCGGTGTACCTGGGCACGGCCACCTTCGAAGACCCGGCCGACGGGCACCGCAAGGTGCGCTACCTCGACGAAGACACGCTCATGGCCGCGCTGAACGAGGCTGACGTCGATGCGGTGTGGGTCGGTTGGGGCTTCGTGTCCGAGCGTGCGTCGTTCGCCCAGCGCTGCGAGGACGCCGGCATCACCTTCATCGGCCCGAGCGCGGCGACGATCCGTCGCCTGGGCGACAAGGTCACGTCCAAGCGGATCGCCGAGGAGGCCGACGTCCCGGTCGTGCCGTGGAACGGGGGTCCGGTCGAGAGCGTCGAGGAGGCTCTCGAGCACGGGGAGCGTCTCGGCTACCCCGTCGTGCTCAAGGCGTCGTCCGGCGGCGGGGGCCGCGGCATCCGCGTCGTGCGCGAGCCCGCCGACATGGAGGCCGCGCTGGAGTCGGCCCGCTCGGAGGCGCAGCTGGCCTTCGGCGACCCGACGGTGTTCATGGAGGAGTTCCTGCCGGCGGCACGCCACGTCGAGGTGCAGGTGATCGCGGACGGCCAGGGCGCCACGTGGGCCGTCGGCGTCCGCGACTGCAGCGTGCAGCGACGCAACCAGAAGGTGCTGGAGGAGTCGTCCTCCACGGCGCTCACGCCGGAGAAGGAGCAGGAGATCCGCGACGCGGCAGTCCGGCTCGCCGAGGCGTCCAACTACCGCAACGCCGGCACGGTGGAGTTCTTGGTCGACCCCGACGGCGGCCGTTTCTTGTTCATGGAGGTCAACACCCGCCTTCAGGTCGAGCACCCGGTCACCGAGGCCACCACCGGCCTCGACCTGGTCAAGATGCAGATTCGCGTCGCCGAGGGTGCCCGACTGACCGGCGAGCCGCCGGCCGTGTTCGGCCACGCCATCGAGGCTCGCCTGAACGCCGAGGACCCGGAGCAGGACTTCTCCCCGGCTCCCGGCCTCGTGTCGATGTGGCGTCCGCCGCAGGGCCCCGGGGTGCGCGTCGATTCGGGCATCCGCCAGGGCGACACCATCGCCTCGGAGTTCGACTCGATGATCGCCAAGGTCATCGCCTGGGGTTTCACCCGCGAGGAGGCCATCGCACGCCTGGCCCGCGGGCTGTCCCAGTCCGTCGTCGTCGTCGAGGGAGGCACGACCAACAAGTCGTTCCTGCTCGACCTGCTCAGCCGTCCGGAGGTGCTCTCCGGCGACGTCGACAACCGCTGGCTCGACCGGATGACCGCCGTCGGCGGGCACATCCTCGACCCCGACCCCCTCGCTCTTCTTGTGGCAGCGGTCGAGGCGTACAACGTCGAGCACGAGGCGGCACAGACCGTCTTTCTGAGCCAGGCGGCCAAGGCCCGCCCGGAGGTGCCGGACGAGGTCGGGCACACCGTGGTGCTCCGCTACCGCAACGAGCCGTACCGCCTGCAGGTGTTCTGCACGTCCCCGGGCAACTACCGCGTGGTCTCCGACGGCGACGTCGCCGACCTGAAGGTGCAGTACGTCAACGAGTTCCAGCGGGTCGTCACCGCCAACGGTCGTCGCTACCGCGTCGTCTCGGTGAGCAAGGGCCCGGTCACCCGCGTCGAGATCGAAGGCACCTCGCACCTGGTGCTGCGCGACGACGGCGGGGTCGTGCGGGCCAGCGGCCCGGCGTTCGTCGTGAGCATCCTGGTCGAACCCGGTCAGCACGTTGCCGAGGGTGACCCGATCATCGTGCTGGAGAGCATGAAGATGGCCACGACCGTCAACGCCCCGTTCAGCGGGATCGTGGCCGGTGTCGAGGTGACCGCCAAGGCGCAGGTGGACGCCGGCGCGGCGCTGATGCGCATCAAGGCCAGCGAGACCGAGGAAGCCCCGCCGACCGCCACCCGCGTGTCGTTGGCCGGGCTCGCCAGCCAGTCATCGATCGAGGCCAAGGTGTGCGGGCCGGTGTACGGCGCCTTGCAGACCTACCTGCTGGGCTACGACCTCGACCCCGGCGCACCGAAGCGGCTGATGGCCCAGCAGAAGGCGCTGCAGTCGCACTGCGCGCCGGACGACCCCGCGCTGCTCGACTGCGAGAACCAGTTTCTCGACCTGTTCACCGAGATCGCGGCCATGTACCGGCCGCGCCCGGCCGACGGGCTCGAGGACGCGCTGGTCACCAGCACCCAGGAGTACCTGCTCAGCTACCTGCAGTGGCTCGACCCCGAACGCGCCGGGCTGCCCGACGAGTTCACCGAGCGCCTCGAGCGCGCCCTGGCCCGCTACGGCGTCGACAGCGCCGAGCGCAGCCCGGCCACCGAGGCTGCGGTCGTCTGGATGTTCCGCTCGTTCAGCCGCGTCGGGGCACTCGCCCCCGTCGTCACCACCATCCTGACCCGCTGGCTCGACAACGCCGACGCGCTGCGTGCCAGCGCGGGCTCAGACCTGCGGAGTCGGCTCGACCACCTGGCCGCTGCCACCGGCGGACGGCTCCAGGTGATCTCCGACCTGGCTCGCGACGTCCGCTTCCGCTTCGTCGACGAGCCGCAGATGCAGGCACGCACCGACGAGGTGCTCGCCGAGATGGACGCCCGCCTCGACGCGCTGGTCGCCGACCCCGAGGGCGAGGACGCCGCCGACAACATGGCCGAGCTCGTGGCCTGCCCCCAGCCGCTGCGCGGGACGATGCTGCGCCGCTGGCAGGCCACGGACGACCAGCAGACCCGTTCGGCCCTGCTGGAGGTGCATGCACGGCGGTTCTTCCGTACGCGCAACCTGCACCACTTCAGCGTCGCGGCCTACGACGGGCACCTGGTGGCCCGTGCCGACTACGAGCACAACGACCTCAAGGTGCACCTCGCGGTCGCCTACAGCGAGCTGTCGGGCCTGCCCGACGTGTGCGAGGCGCTGCGCTCGGCGGTTGCCGACGTCCCGGCCGAGCGTGAGCTCGTGGTCGAGGTCGTCTCGTGGCGCGACGGGACGCAGCCCGACGCCGACGACATGTCGGCCGAGCTGACGGGCATGCTGGACTCCTGCGACCTCGGCCGTCACGTGCACCGCTTCGACGTGACGCTGACGCACACCGGCGGGGACCTGCCCGAGCACCTGCGTACCCAGCACTTCACGTTCCGCCCGAGCGAGGACGGCTCGTACGCCGAAGACATGCTCTACCGCAACCTGCACCCGATGCTGGCCAAGCGGTTCGACCTGTGGCGGCTGTCGAACTTCGCCCTGGAACGTCTCGCCTCCCCCGAGGACGTCTACCTGTTCCTCGGCCGAGCCCACGACAACCCGAAGGACGAGCGGCTCTTCGCCGTGGGCGAGGTGCGTGACCTGGCTCCGTCGCCGGAGAGTGACGGCGGGGCGACGCACTACCCCGCCCTGGAGCGCGTCGGCCTGACCGCACTGGCAGCCATGCGGGCGGCCCTGTCGGACTACCCGGCCCGGCGGCGTCCGTCGGGCAACCGGCTCGTGCTCTACGTGCGTCCGCCGTTCGACATCCCCCGCGCCGAGTGGCCGCAGATGGCGCGGCACTTCGCCCCGCTGGCGGCCGGCACCGGGCTGGAGAAGCTCGTCCTGCGGGTCAGCATCCCGACGGCAGACGGCGGGACGGACGAGGCCGTGCTGCACGTGGAGGGCGCCACCGGACAAGGCGTCACCGTGCGGGTGCGCGAGGTCGGCGACCAGCCGATCCGCCCGCTCACCCGGTACCGGCAGAAGGTGCTCACCGCGCAGCGCTTCGGGGTTCCCTACCCCTACGAGCTCATCCGCATGCTGGCACCCCGGCCGGGTGCCCAGGCCGACTTCCCCGACGGCAAGTTCGTGGAGCACGACCTGGACGCCGACGGCGCCATCATCGAGGTGGGCACCCGCGAGCTGGGCAGCAACACCGCCAACATCGTGTTCGGGCTCATCACCAACTACACCGAGACCGTCCCCGAGGGGATGACGCGGGTGGCCATCCTGGGTGACCCGACCACGGGTCTGGGCAACCTGGCCGAGGATGAGTGCCGACGCATCATCGCTGCGCTCGACCTGGCCGAAGAGCTGAACGTTCCCGCGGAGTGGTTCGCCGTCTCGTCCGGCGCCCGCATCGCGATGGACTCCGGCAGCGAGAACATGGACTGGATCTCGGCGGTGCTGCGCCGCATCATCGAGTACACCCAGCGCGGCCACGAGCTCAACGTGGTGGTCACCGGCATCAACGTCGGTGCTCAGCCGTACTGGAACTCCGAGGCGACGATGCTCATGCACACCAAGGGCATCCTCGTGATGACGCCGAGCAGTGCCATGGTGCTCACCGGCAAGCAGGCGCTGGACTTCTCCGGTGGCGTGTCGGCCGACGACAACTTCGGCATCGGCGGCTACGACCACATCATGGGTGTCAACGGTCAGGCCCAGTACTGGGCCCCGACGGTGGCCGCGGCCTGCCGGCTGCTGCTGCGTCACTACGACCACGCCTACGTGGTGCCCGGCGAGCGCTTCCCACGCCGTCGCGCCACGGTCGACGCCACCGACCGGGACGTCCGCACGTCTCCGCACGAGCCGGTGCCCGGGTCTGACTTCACCGTCGTGGGCGATGTCTTCTCGAACGAGAAGAACGCCGAGCGCAAGAAGCCGTTCGACATCCGTTCGGTGATGCGTGCGGTCTCCGACACCGACAACGAGCCGCTCGAGCGATGGAAGGACTGGCGCGAGGCCGAGATCTCGGTGGTCTGGGACACGACCGTCGGCGGTATCCCCGTCGCGATGCTCGGCCTGGAGTCACGAACGCTCGCCCGTCGCGGGTACGTGCCCGGTGACGGACCGACCACGTTCACCTCCGGGACGCTGTTCCCCCTGTCGTCGCGCAAGACGGCGCGCGCCATCAACGCAGCGAGCGGCAACCGCCCCCTCGTCGTGCTGGCGAACCTGTCCGGGTTCGACGGGTCGCCGGAGTCGATGCGTCGCTGGCAGCTGGAGTACGGCGCCGAGATCGGCCGGGCCATCACGAACTTCGACGGCCCGATCGTGTTCGTCGTCGTCTCGCGCTACCACGGCGGAGCGTTCGTCGTGTTCTCCAAGAAGCTCAACGACAACATGACGGTGGCCGCCGTCGAGGGCTCGTTCGCCTCGGTGATCGGCGGGGCTCCTGCCGCCGCGACGGTGTTCGCCCGCGACGTCAAGGTGCGCACCGAGAGCGACCCCCGGGTCGTCGCGATGCGCGAGAATGTCGCCGACGCAGTCCCTGAGGACGTGGCCGCGCTGCGCGCCGAGCTGTCGGCCCTCACCGAGCAGGTGCGTTCGGAGAAGCTGGGCGAGGTGGCCGGCGAGTTCGACGCGATCCACACCATCCAGCGGGCGCAGCAGGTCGGCTCGGTCGACGCGATCATCCCCGCCGACAAGCTGCGGCCCTGGGTGATCGAGGCGCTGGAGCGTGGGATGGCGCAGTTCGACTGACGAGCTACTCGACCAGGGGACGCGCCATCCACGAGTGCACCGGGGTGGCGCGTCTCAGGGCCGAGGGCTGCTCAAGGGCGACCGGCGCCGCGGCGGGCTCGGCGTAGCAGACCGACAGCAGCCAGACGCCGTCACGCAGCCACCACCCCGGCATGACCGCCCGGCCGTCGGCGTGCGTGCTGACGACGCGCAACGGCGACCAGACGCCCTGGCTGCGCAGCCCCGGGTCGTCGAGCAGCACCTCGACGGTGCGGGTGTCGCGCCGCAGACCGGTGCGCAGCACCTTCAGGGCGCTCTCCTTCGCCGACCAGAAGAGGTTGGCGAGCACCTGCCGCTGCTCCTCGTCGGATGCCGAGCGCACGACGTCGGCCTCCCCCGGTGTCAAGAAGTCCGAGACGAAGCCCGCCGAGCGCGGCTCGACGATCTCCACGTCGCACCCGACCGCCCCGATGTCGGAGCCCACCAGGCACACCCCCCAGCCGGCGCGGTCGGTCAGCGACACGTCCAGGCCCAGCGGCTCCCCGTCGATCTCGACGTACGGCGCGCCGGTGAGCCGGTTGGGCACCGATACCCGGGCCAGCGTCGCGACGTCCGGCGTCCAGCCGAGGGTGGCGAGCACGGCGTGCTTGGCGGTGAGCCGGCGCACGAGGTACTCGGTGCGCCGCTTGGTGTAGCGCATGGACGACGCCCGGCGCGCCTCGAACGGGGTGAGCCAGTCAGTTCCCTCGGGCAGGTGGGGCTCACCGCGGGACAGCCACTGCATCGCGAGGCCCCCGCTACCAGATCCCGACTCGGGCGTCGGGCTCCATCCACAGTCCGTCGCCGGGGGCGGTCCCGAACGCCTCGTGGAACTCCACGACGTTGCGCACCGTGCCGTTGCAGCGGAACTCCGGCGGGCTGTGCGGGTCGGTGGCCAGCAGCCGGATGGCCTCCTCGCTGCGGGACTTCTCCCGCCACACCTGCGCCCAGCCGAACATGAGGCGCTGCATGCCGCTCAACCCGTCCAGCACCGGGGCGGTCGTCCCGTCCAGCGCGATGCGGTAGGCGTGCGCGGCGATCGCGAGACCTCCGAGGTCGCCGATGTTCTCCCCCACCGTGAGGGCGCCGTTGACGGTGTGGCCGGGCGTGTTCGCCGGCTCGTAGACGTCGTACTGCTCGATCAGCGCCGCAGCGCGGGCGTCGAACGCCGTGCGGTCGTGGTCGGTCCACCAGTTGTTCAGGTTGCCGACGCCGTCGTACTTCGAGCCCTGGTCGTCGAACCCGTGGCCGATCTCGTGACCGATCACCGCGCCGATGCCACCGTAGTTGGCCGCGTCGTCGGCGTCGGCGTCGAAGAACGGCGGCTGCAGGATCGCGGCGGGGAAGACGATCTCGTTGAGCCCCGGGTTGTAGTAGGCGTTGACGGTCTGCGGGGTCATGAACCACTCGCCGCGGTCGACCGGGCTACCGATCTTGGCCAGCTCACGGTCGGTCTCGAACGCCGCTGCCCGGGCCACGTTGCCGAGAAGGTCGCCGGGCACGACGGTCAGCGCGGAGTAGTCACGCCAGGTGTCCGGGTAGCCGATCTTCGGGGAGAAGGCGGCGAGCTTCTCGAGGGCCCGCGCACGGGTCTGCGGTGTCATCCAGGCCAGGTCGGTGATCCTCTGCTGGTAGGCGGCCACGATGTTGGCCACCAGGTCGTTCATCCGGGCCTTGGCGTGCGGGGGGAAGTGCTCGGCCACGTACAGGCGACCCAGGGCCTCCCCGAGCACGGACTCGACGAGCGAGACGGCCCGCTTCCACCGCTCTCGGATCTGCGGGACCCCGCTCAGCGTCTGCCCGTAGAAGCTGAAGTTCTCCACGACGAACGCCTCGCTCAGGTAGGGAGCCGCCGCGTGCACCACCTTCCAGCGCAGCCATGCCCGCCACGCGGCCAGGTCGACGTCACCGAGCTCGCCCGACAGTGCGGCGAAGAAGCTCGGCTGGCGCACCACGACCTCGGCCAGCGTCGACTCGCCCGCCCCGAGCGCCGCCAGCCAGGCGCCCCACGGCATCGCGGGTGCCAGCTCGGTCAGGTCGGCGGACGTCATCAGGTTGTACGTGGCCGTGGCGTCGCGGGTGGCCACCCGGTCCCAGTGTGCGGTGGCCAGCCGGGTCTCCACCTCCATCACCTGGTGCGCGTCGTCGTCGCCGCCGACGCCGGCGAGGTCGAGCAGCCGCTGCACGTGCGCGACGTAGTCGACGCGGATCTGCGCGAACCGTTCGTCGGAGTAGTAGGACTCGTCCGGCAGGCCCAGCCCACCCTGGTTGAGGTAGACCAGGTAGCGGCTGGAGTCGCCACGGTCGGTGTCGACGTAGCTGCCGAACAGCCCCGACGTCCCCCGTCGCTCCAGCTCGCCGACCACGGTCACGAGCGACTCGACACCGTCCACCTCGTCGACCCGAGCCAGCAGCGGCGCCAGCGGCTCGGCTCCGAGGGCCGCGACCCGGTCGGTGTCCATGAAGTCGCGGTACAGGTCGGCGATCTTCTGCTCGTCCGAGCCGTCCTCCCACGACCCGGCAGCCAGCCGGTCCACGATCTCTCGCAGGTGCGTCTCCGCCTCGTCGCGCAGCCGCATGAACTCGCCGTACCGGGCCTTGTCGTCCGGGATCTCGGCGGTGCTCAGCCACCCACCGTTGACGTGGCGGAACAGGTCGTCCTGGGGGCGCACGGACGCGTCGACATGGCGCAGGTCGATACCAGACTTCACGCCCTCACTCTGTCACGGGGCGGTGCGTCGAAGCAGCACGACAGGGCACGGGGCGTGGTGCACGCAGTACGACGCCACTGATCCCAGGTGCATGCCCGGCAGCTCGCCGCGGCCGTGGCTGCCGATCACCAGCAGGTCGGCCCCGGCCGCCTGCGTGACGAGCACCCGTGCCGGACGACCCTCCAGGGCCTCGGCGCGAACGACGACCGGCGGGGCGTCGCCGACCACCTCCGCCAGCGTCTGGTCGAGCACCTGCACGGCGCGGTCGGCGTAGTCCTGCTCCGTGGCCGTGGGCATCAGCAGCACGGTCACCGGCACCTCCCACGCGCACACCGCGTGCACCTGCCGCGCCGGTGGCCTCGGCCTGCGCGAGCGCCCATCGCAGGGCTTCCCTGCTGTCCGGCGACCCGTCGACTCCGACAACGATGCGACGGCTCATGAGACACCTCCGTTCGTCTGTCCTCATCCATCGAACAGGCGCAGGGGGCGGCCCGCCAGGGCCATTGGACATGGGAACCGTTCCCGATTTGGTCGCGGCCAGGCCGTCCAGACGGCAAACAACGGACCAATGGCGGGGTTTCGATGCCGCAGGTTGGGGCATGATTGGCACGACGGGTTCCCACCTGGACGCCACTGCCTACCCTCGAAGGACGATCGTGACCGACACCGCTGCTGCGAGCACTCACACCGACCCCGGCACCGACCCCTGGCGTGGCTTCGTCGGCACCCAGTGGAGGCTCACCGTCGACATCCGCGACTTCATCCAGTCGAACTACGAGCCCTACACCGGCGACGCGTCGTTCCTGACCGGCGCCACCGAGCGCACGCTGGGCATCTGGAAGAAGCTCAGCGACCTCATGGTGGTGGAGCGTGAGCGCGGCATCCTCGACGTCGACGTGCACACTCCTGCGTCGATCACGAGCCACGCGCCGGGCTACATCGACCAGCCGAACGAGCTGGTCGTCGGGCTGCAGACCGATGCCCCGCTGAAGCGCGCCATCATGCCCAACGGCGGCTACCGCATGGTCGAGGCCGGGCTCAAGGCGTATGGCTACGAGCCAGACCCGGCCATCACCGAGATCTTCACCAAGTACCGCAAGACCCACAACGACGGGGTCTTCGACGCCTACACCCCGGACATCATGGCAGCGCGCCGCTCCGGGATCGTCACCGGCCTGCCCGACGCCTACGGTCGCGGACGCATCATCGGCGACTACCGCCGTGTCGCCCTCTACGGCGTAGACCGGCTGCTCGAGCGCAAGAAGCAGGAGAAGGACGCCCTGGCGTTCCTGCACTCCACCGACGACGTGATCCGTGACCGCGAGGAGCTCTCCGAGCAGATCCGCGCCCTCGGTGAGCTCGTCGAGATGGCCGCCTCGTACGGGTTCGACGTCCGCCGGCCGGCCGCGACCGCCCACGAGGCGGTGCAGTGGCTGTACATGGCCTACCTGGCGGCGGTGAAGGAGCAGAACGGCGCGGCGATGTCGCTGGGCCGGGTCTCGACCTTCCTCGACGTGTACATGCAGCGCGACCTCGCCGACGGCACGATCACCGAGGAGTTCGCCCAGGAGCTGATCGACGACTTCGTCATCAAGCTCCGCATCGTCCGGTTCTTGCGCACGCCCGAGTACGACGAGCTGTTCTCCGGTGACCCCACCTGGGTCACCGAGGCCATCGGCGGCATGGGCGAGGACGGCCGGACGCTCGTCACCAAGACCTCGTTCCGCTTCTTGCAGACGCTGTACAACCTCGGGCCGGCGCCGGAGCCGAACTTGACCGTGTTCTGGTCACCGCAGCTGCCGCAGGGCTTCAAGGACTTCTCCGCCCAGGTGTCGATCGACACCTCGTCGATCCAGTACGAGAACGACGAGATGATGCGGCCGCGCTTCGGAGACGACACGGCCATCGCCTGCTGCGTGTCTGCGATGCCGGTGGGCAAGCAGATGCAGTTCTTCGGTGCCCGGGTCAACCTGGCCAAGGCGCTGCTGTACGCGCTCAACGGCGGGCGGGACGAGATCTCCGGCGATCACATCGCCGAGGTCGGCGACCCCGTCACCGCGGACGTCCTCGACTACGACGAGGTACTGGCCAAGCTCGACGACACCGTCGGCTGGCTGGCGGGCGTGTACGTGAACGCGCTCAACGTCATCCACTACATGCACGACAAGTACGCCTACGAGCGCATCGAGATGGCGCTGCACGACTACGCACCGACGCGCACGCTGGCCTGCGGCATCGCCGGCCTGTCGGTGCTGGCCGACAGCCTCTCGGCCATCAAGTACGCCACTGTCCGACCGATCCGGGACGAGACGGGGCTGATCGTCGACTTCGAGACCGAGGGAGACTTCCCGTGCTTCGGCAACAACGACGACGACGTCGACCAGATCGCCGTCGGCATCGTCGAGCGGTTCATGGAGCACGTGCGCGAGCACCCGGCCTACCGCAACGCCACCCACACCCAGTCGGTGCTGACGATCACCTCCAACGTCGTGTACGGCAAGAAGACGGGCAACACCCCCGACGGTCGGCGCAAGGGCGAGCCGTTCGCCCCGGGCGCCAACCCGATGCACGGACGCGACAAGAAGGGCCTGGTCGCGGCGGCCTTGTCGGTGGCGAAGCTGCCGTACGAGGACTCCGAGGACGGCATCTCGCTCACGGCGTCCCTGATGCCCAGCGTTCTGGGCAAGACACCGGCGGAGAAGACCGCGACGATGGTCGGCATCATGGACGGGTACATGTCCGCCGACGGCTTCCACATGAACGTCAACGTCCTCAACCGTGACACCCTGCTCGACGCCATGGAGCACCCGGAGAACTACCCGCAGCTGACCATCCGGGTCTCCGGCTACGCCGTGAACTTCGTTCGGCTCACCAAGGAGCAGCAGAAGGACGTCATCGGGCGCACCTTCCACATGAACCTGTAGCGCGGCCACGCCGCCGGCGGGTCGGGTGATCGGAGGACCCCCGACGCCCGTCCGGCGGCGTACTCTCGAATCGGTTGGGCCACTGTCGACGAATGAGGCGAACAAGCATGACTATGCGAGCAACGGGCGCGCTGCGCCGAATGGCACTAGTAGGGGTTTCCGCCCTCGCCTTGTCGGCGACGGCTGGCACCGCGATGGCGCAGGAGACCCCCGAGCCGACCTATCCACCGGAGATCCCGGCCAGCGCGTCCGCGCAGTGCATCGGGGACATCCCCTACTTCAGCTTCCAGGTCGACTTCGGTCCTGAGTTCGCAGGCGAGACCGTGACGATCACGCTGCAGAACCCCGACGGCGAAGACTTCGTCTACGTCCGCACCCTGGACGCCAACGGCACCCTGTCGGGCAACAACATCCTGTGGCCGGGCGCCAACGACAACCCGCCGGACTGGCCGGGCTGGATCCTGAACGAGGATGGCGACTGGGTCGAGGCCGACGACGGCTTCTTGTGGGCGCGCGGCACGATCACGGCCACCTTCGAGGTGAACCCGACGCAGACGATCTCGGCCACCTACCCGCCGGCCACCGTGGCCTGCGCGAACCCGCCGAACTCCGACACGCCGCCCCCGGACGAGGAGACGCCACCTCCGGGTGAGGAGACGCCGCCCACCACGACCACGACCACGACAGGCTTGCCGGCGACCGGCGCGCAGACCGCCGCGTTGCTGGTGGCTGGTGGCGGTCTGCTGGCCGGCGGAACCGCTCTGGTCGTCTCGTCGCGTCGTCGGGGAGCGAAAGAGTCCGTCTGAGACGGTCCTGAGCGAACGTTGCGTTTGGGTCCAGCGGCGTCGTGGGCGACGATAGGTCAGTGACCGAGAGCCGCCCCGTGCCGCTGGACCTTGACGCGCGCGTCCACCAGCCCGCTCCTGTCCTCGACCACGAGGACGCAGCCCAGGCCGACGGGAGCGTCAAGGGCTACCTGCACTCCACCGAGACGGTGGGGTCGGTGAACGGCCCCGGCGTCCGCTACACGGTCTACTTGTCCGGCTGCCC
The DNA here is from genome assembly GCA_963714455.1 of uncultured Actinomycetota bacterium. Taxonomy (GTDB): domain Bacteria; phylum Actinomycetota; class Actinomycetes; order Jiangellales; family Jiangellaceae; genus CAVQGZ01. The sequence goes on along the minus strand of CAVQON010000019.1, from coordinate 15,315 downwards.
CCTGCGCTGCCTCTACTGCCACAACCCGGACACGTGGAACATGCGCATGGGTGAGCACGTCGATGTCGAGACCGTGCTCGCCGACATCGGCAAGTACGCACGGTTCATCTCGGTCTCCGGCGGCGGGCTCACGGTCTCCGGCGGCGAGCCGCTGCTTCAGCCAAGGTTCGTGACCGAGCTGTTCCGCGGCGTGCGAGAGCGTTTCGGGATGCACACCGCCCTGGACACTGCCGGGTCGCTCGGTGAACGCGCCTCCGACGAGCTGTTGTCGCTGACCGACCTCGTGCTCCTCGACATCAAGTCGGGCAAGCCGGAGGCCTACCGGCGCGTCACGTCGTGGGAGCTGCAGCCGACCCTCGACTTCGCCCGCCGAGTCTCCGACGCCGGGCGCCACATGTGGGTGCGCTACGTCCTGGTTCCGGGCGTCACCGACGAGCCCGACAACGTCGCCGCTGTGGCCGACTTCGTCACCACCCTGAGGGGCGTCGACCGGGTCGAGATCAGCCCGTACCACGACTTCGGCGAGCAGAAGTACGAGGCGCTGGACTGGGACTACCCGCTCGCCGGCGTCGAGCCACCCACGAAGGACGAGGTCAGGGCGGCCGGGGACATCTTTCGCGACCGGGGTCTGCTCGTTCTCTAGCGCGCCATGTCGTAGCGGTAGGTGAGCAGGTCGATGCCTGGTCGCGGTGCCCAGTCGCGGTCGGGGGAGCGCACGAAGCCCATGGCTTCATACATGCGTTGGGCGACCGACATCTCCGGCTCGGTCGAGATCACCGTCGTCCTAGCCCCGGCCGCCGCGGCTCGGGCCAAGCACTCCCCCACCAGTCGACGTCCGACTCCCCGACCCTGGACGAGGGGGTCGACGGCCAGCATCCTGAACTCGGCCTCACCGGGACGAGCGATGTTCGCCCATCGGCTTGCGGCCAGGCAGAACGTGACCGTCCCCACGACACCTCCCGTCGCCGACCGAGCGACCAGCAGGTCGGCCTCGTGCCACCGCGCTGTCACGTCGAGCAGCTGCGCGAGGTAGGGGCTGTCGGGAGCGACGAACCCGCCGTCGACGTACGTGTCAGCCACCAACGATGCGACCCTGGCCAGCTCGTCCCGCCGCGCCCTGTCGATCTCGACGGCTGCGGTCAGCTCATCTGGTGCATCCACGTCCGCGCGCGGCGTCCCTCGTCGCGCACCCACTCGAACCGGGCCCCGGCCAGCACCAGCAGCGTTCCCACCAGCGCCAGTGCGATCCACCGGGGCAGCGTAGCCAGACCCGTCCACACCTGCGCCGAGCCGGCCACCAGCACCGCGCCAGAGGCGGGCAGCAGCAGCCCGAGAGCGTGCTGACGCGCGCCGACCACCATGAGCACACCGCCGACGACCAGCACGACGACCAGGCGCACCACGTGCTCGGTCGTGTCGCCGGACAGGCTCGACACCCACGGCGAGAACCACGTGGCGAGCGCGCTCGGCAGCAGTGCCACCGACAGCGCCGGACCCACCGTCTCCAACGACGACGCCGCGCGCCCCCGACAGCCCACCGCACCGGCGATCGCCAGCAGCAGCGCACCGGGCAGCGTCCATGCCTCCAGGAGCGAGGGGTACGACTCCGGGACCAGCAGCGCGAACGCGGCGTAGGCGACGATCGCCGCAGGCCACGCGAGCCAGGTCACGCCCGCGTCCCCGGCACCTATCCACGCCGCCGTCAGCAGCGACGCGGACACGGCGAGCGCGAACGCGCCCACCAGGCCCTGGTCGACGTCCGCCAGAACCATCACCGCCCACGTCCCCCACAGCGCCCCGGCGGGCAGCAGGCCGACGACTCCCCTGCCGCGCGAGATGCCGGCCAGCAGCAGACCACCACCGAGAGCACCGACCCCGACAGCGACCACGGCAGTACGTGGCAGCAGGCTCGCGAGCAGCCCGACAGCGACGGACGTCAGGACGACCGCCACGGCAAGGCACGTCTGCCGGGCATGGCGACTGCCGGCAGCAACCGGGATGACCGCCGCCATGCCAGCGAGTGTCGCCGCGGTGAGAGCCGTCGTGAACGCGACGGCCCCCACGGCCTCTCCAGCCAGGGCGAGACTCCCCGAGACGCCCATGCCGAGCAGGAACGCCACGGTCCCGGCCAGCACCATCGGCCGACGATCGACCCGCGTCCACGCCACGACGTACGAGCCGGTGAGCAGAAGCGCCCCACCGACAGCGAGCACGGACATCGCCAGCGCCAGCGCAGGCGAGTCACTCTCGTCGGGACCGATCAGCACGGCTGCCACCGCCCCGAGGACGGCGGCGCTGCTCCCCCAGCCCATCCAGGACCACGACCGCAGCCCCGTCCACCGCCCGGCCACGACACCGGCCACGGCCAGGGTGGCGAAGAGCACCAGCCAGAACACCGAGCCGGCGTCCAGCCACTCCTCGGGCGCCAGCCCGAGCGCCGACAAGGCGACGGCGTCGACGATCACCAGCCCGAAGGCCAGCGCCGCCAGAGCCTCCGCGGTTCCGTGCAGGCGGGTGCGCAGGCGCACGGCGAGCGACGTGACCACCGTGGTCACGAGCAGCACGATGCCCACCTGCCCGGCAGGTCCGAGTCGGGGCCAGGCAACCGCCGTGAACACCGAGGCAGCAACCACCAGCAGGAACGCCCCGATGCTCAGCAAGATCGTCTGCACCGGCATGCGGATCGGTGCGGTGGGGACAGCCGCACCACCGGCGCGCGGCGCGACGTCGCTGTCACGGATGCGGTCGAGCACCCAGTCGAGACGGGCCTGCAGGTAGGCCGCCTCGTTGACGAAGTGGGCGTCGGCACGATGGCCGCACGTGCACTCGACCATTCCCGTGACCGGGTCGACCATCGCCGGCGTCAGCTCGGCACCACAGACAGGGCAACGCACGAGAGTGCTCGCCACGAGACCCACCTCCGACTCGATCGTGTGCCTACCCAGCAGGGTCGTCCAGAGCAGTCAGTCCCAGAAGCCGTGCGGCGTTGCCCCAGAGGACGGCGCGCATCCAGTCGTCGCCCATGTGCAGCCCCGCCAGCGCGCTCACGGCGTGCTCGTAGGGGTACGGGATGCTGGGGAAGTCGCTGCCGAACAGCACCCGGTCACCGACGGCGGCGAGGCGTTCGAGCTCGGCGTCGCTCACCGCGTGCATCTGGTTCATGAACGCGGTGAACGACATGGTGGTGTCGAGGTAGGTGTTGTCTCGCGACTCGACCAGGTCGAGAAAGCCGCCGGTCTCCGGTGCCCCGAGATGAGCGATGACGGCGACGAGCCCGGGATGGCGGGACAGCGTCTGCGCGATGATCTCGGGGCCGGTGTAGCGGCCGGGCATCGGTCCCGAGCCGGCGTGGATGACCACCGGGATACCGGCGTCGGCGAGCATCCCCCAGACGGGCTCGAGCACTGGTTCGCGCGGGTCGAAGTCACCGACCTGCAGGTGCACCTTGGCGACCCGAGCCCCGGCGGCCAGGGCGTCCGCCACGTACGAGGCCGCGTCCGGCTCGGGGAAGAACGTCAGGGTCGCCAGCACCTCGGGATACTCGTCGGCGAGATCGAGAGAGTGCCGGCACAGGCCCGCCGCGATACCTGGCTTGTGCGCGTAGGGCATCGTGCTGAACCGCCGCACACCCATGGTTCGCAGGTGGGCCACCAGGGCGGGGACGGCCCACCGGTATCGGATGGGCCAGGGCCGTCCGAGCAGCGGGCCGGCGCTGTCGAAGTACGCCCAGATGCGGGCCTGCAGCCGCTCCGGCAGCAGGTGGACGTGGATGTCGAGGATGCCGGGCAGCCCCAGTCGCCTCGCGACGTCGCCGACCGTCGCGTCGTCGACCGGCGGGTCGACCGGGTCGAACACCGTCACAGCTTGTAGCCGAGAACCTGCAGCAGCTCGCGACGGTCCGTGACGTCGTCGGCGGTCTCCACACCCAACGGCGAGCCGCCGTCGATCACCCCGAGCACCCCCCGACCGGCGTCGGTGACCGCGACCACCACCTGCAGCGGGTTTGCCGTCGCGGCGAAGATCCCGCACACCTCAGGGACGGCCTTGACTGTGTTGAGAACGTTGAGCGGGAAGCCGTGGTCGAGGACGATGACGAAGCTGTGCCCGGCGCCGATGTCGAGCGCGGCGCGCACGGCCAGGTCGACGAGCACGTCGTCGTTTCCCGAGCGTCGCACCAGTCGCGGCCCTGACGCCTCGCAGAAGGCGACCCCGAACTTCAGCTGCGGACTGGTGCCGACCAGCGCCTCGTGCACGTCGTCGACGGTCTTGATGAAGTGCGCCTGCCCGATGATCACGTTGAGACCCTCGGGCTTGGCGATCGGGACGACCTCGAAGGTCAGGCCCAGGGTTCCTCCGGCATCACTACCCACAGCACCAAGTACACCAGCACCTGGGTTCCGGGGAGCAGCAGGGACAGCACGAACAACAAGCGCACGGTGGTGGCCGACAGGCCGAAGCGGCGCGCAAGACCGGCGCACACGCCGGCGATCATGCGGTCGTCGCGCGGGCGGACAAGTCCAGTCGATCGTGTGCTGCTCATGCGTCCATCTTCCGCCCCGAGCCGCGCACACACCATCGGGGACGTCCCTGATTCGCCCCTGATCGTCGGCGTCTCCCCTGCTGGCACGATGGCAGCGTGCTCACCGATCCCTTCGCCACTCCGGAGCGTCGTGCCCTGCGCGACACGGTCCACGCGTTCATGGTCCGCGACGTCCTGCCCCACCTGGACGAGTGGGAGGAGCACGAGGAGATCCCCCGTCGCCTGCACCGCACCGCGAGCGCCGCTGGGCTGCTGGGTGTCGGCTTCGACGAGTCGGTGGGCGGCAGCGGCGGTAGCGCGCTCGACTCCCTGGTCGTGACCGAGCAGATCATGCTCTCCGGCGGCTCGGGCGGGCTGCTCGCCGGTCTGCTCACCCATGGCATCGCTCTCCCGCACATCGTGGCCGCCGGGGACCGTGCCCAGATCGACCGCTTCGTCCGCCCGGTGCTGGCGGGTGAGGCTGTCGCCGCTCTCGCCGTCACGGAGCCGGACGGTGGCTCGGACGTCGCGGCGGTCCGAACGCGTGCGACGCGCGACGGGGACGCCTACGTCGTGAACGGCGTGAAGACCTACATCACCTCCGGTATGCGCGCCGACCACGTCACCACGGTCGTGCGCACCGGGGGCGACGGCCACGGCGGGCTGTCGTTGCTGGTGGTGCCGACCGACGCCCCCGGGGTGAGCCGACGACCGCTGGCCAAGATGGGCTGGCAGTGCTCCGACACCGCCGAGGTCGCGTTCACCGACGTCCGGGTGCCCGCAGCGAACCTCGTCGGCGCCGAAGGGTCGGGCTTCGTCCAAGTGGCCACCCAGTTCGTGGACGAGCGCATCGCGCTGGCCGTCCAGGCCTACGCCACCGCGCAGCGCTGCCTCGACCTGACGGTGGCCTGGGTGCGTGCCCGGGAGACCTTCGGCCGTCCGCTGGCGTCGCGTCAGGTCGTGCGGCACCGACTGGTCGAGATGCACCGCCAGATCGACGTGGCCCGCACCTACACCCGCCAGGTCGTGCTGCGCCACGTCGCGGGTGACGAGGTGGTGGCGCAGGCGGCGATGGCGAAGAACACCGCCGTCGCCACCTGCGACCACGTCGTGGACGAGGCCGTCCAGCTGCACGGCGGCCTCGGGTACATGCGGGGCACCGAGGTGGAGCGGCACTACCGCGACGCGCGCATCCTCGGCATCGGCGGCGGGGCGAGCGAGGTCATGACCGAGCTGGTTGCCGCTCGCCTCGGATGGTGACCTCGAGCGGGTCGCCGGACAGCAGCTCGACGTCGACGTCGTCGCCACGGACGCTCACGCGCAGCGAGCGGCCGCGGAACGCCACCGGGTAGGTGACGCCCGACCACTCCGCCGGCAGCACGGGGTTGATCGACAGCGATCCGTCGACCACGTCGAGCCCGCCGAACCCGTTGACGGCCAGCTGGTACGCCCCGCCGCACGCCGCGGTGTGGATGCCGCCGATGAACGTGCCGCCGACGACGGCGTGGGCCGTCGTGAGCAGGTCGACGGTCGCGGTCGCCCGAAAGTGCGCGAGTGCTGCGTCGACGTCACCGGCTCGCAGCGCGACGAACCCGAACGGCGGATGGCTCAGGGTCGACCCGTGCGAGCACCGGGGCTCGTAGTAGCGGTAGTTCGCCTCGACCACGTCGTCGCTGAACTCGTCTCGGTGCAGCCAGAGCAGGACGGGGACGTCGGCCTGCTTGGAGACCTGCGTGCGGACGGCCACGCCGTTGGGCCACCCCCAGTACTCCTGCGGGTGAAGCAGCCGGCCGCGAAGCTCGTCCGGAGTGACGTCCTCCAGCTCGAAGAAGCCGGTGAACTGCTCGATGAGCCCGGTGTCGGGGTCGGGCTGCGGCAGCAGCATGGCATCGCGCACACGCGCCCACGCTGCCGGCTCGTCGGGCTCCAGCGACAGCCGAGCCATGAGGTCGTCCAGGGCCGCCGGCTCGTTCTCGGCCAGCCACGCATGCATCCGCACCGCGACGTCGAGCGCGGAGCGCACCTGGTAGTTCGTGAAGGCGTTGTCGTCGACGTTCTCGTGCCACTCGTCCGGGCCGAGCAGCCGGATGCAGTGGTAGGTGCCGTGGCGCTCGTCGAACAGCACGCGCGAACGAACGAACCGGGCGACCTCGAAGGCCATCTCGGCGCCGTGCTCGACGACGAACTGGTCGTCTCCGGTCACCCGCACGTACTGGTCGATCGTGGTGACGATGTCGGGTGAGATGTGGATCTGCCAGATGTTGAAGTGGTTGCGGATCGGGCGGCCGGTCAGCACGTCGGCGAAGAAGACGTCCGGGCAGAGCTCGTCCCCGGTGTCTCCGGAGATCCACGCGTAGAAGGCTCCGTCGTAGCCGTGGCGAGCGGCCTTGCGCCGGGCGCCGTCCAGCGTCTTGTGCCGGTAGACCAGCAGCCGGCGCGCGATCTCCGGCTCGGTGAGCAGGAACGCCGGCAGGTTGTAGACCTCCTGGTCCCAGAACGCCGCACCCTGGTAGGCCTGGCACGACAGACCGCGGGCGCCGACCGGCAGGTGGTCGGTGTGCGCCGGCGTGGCGATGCGGTTGTGGTAGGCGCAGAATCGCAGCGCGGCCTGGTCGACGACGGGGCCGTCGATGACCACGTCCATGCGGTCCCAGATGCGGCGCCACTCCCGCGCGCTCGCGTCGGCGACCCCGGCGTACCCCTGCGCGGCGGCGGCGCTGCGGCCCGCCTGCGCCTGCCCGGCGGGGTCGTCGTGGTCGCTGGACGTCCAGATCGACGCCACGGTCTCGACGGTCACTCCCCCTTCCGGAGTCAGCGTTGCCACCGTCGGGCCGTCGACGTGCGCGGCCACGACGACGGTGGTGCCTCGCTCGACGGTGTGCCCGACCGCGACGCCGTCGCCGACCTCCATCTCGGCGAAGTGGTCGCCGTTGAGGCTCCACACCTGCGTGTCGAGGTCGGTGTCGAGCACGACGTCGACGGTGCGGTCGCTGGTCACCTCCCACCGCTGGGCGAGCAGGTGCAAGTCGACGGCGCTGGCGACCCGCCGCACCGTGACGCCGATGCGGGCCTCGCCGGCTCGGCACGCGAACGTCTGGCGGAACTCACCGGTGCGCAGGTCGAGGCTGGTCTGCACCTGCTCGGCATCGGCGACCGTCACCGGCACCCCGTCCACGCTCGCCCGCACGACCAGCGGGTTCGGGACGGTGCACAGCTCGCGCCACCGACCGTCGGCCATGTCGTAGGTGTCGCTCACGACCAGGGCGACGTAGCCGTCGGCACTCTCGTCGGGCGACGTCCCCCGGTAGCCGAGGTAGCCGTTGCCGACCATGAAGTTCGATCCCACGGCCAGCGCGTGCTCGGCGTCCCATCCGGTCTCGACCAACGTCCAGCCGTCGGCCGAGCAGGTCAGCGTGTCACTCAGGCGCATCACTCCGACGGTAGCTGCTCAGCCCACGCGCGGTACCCCGTCAGCGCAGTCGGCAGCGTCGGGAAGATGCGCTCGGTGCCGATGCGCTGCAAGAACCCGCCGCGGGCGAGCTGCACGGCGAGGTCTTGCTTGACGCGCGCCAGCGCCAGCAGCACCCCACGGTCGGCCAGCTGGAGCCGCAGCTCCTCCAGGGCGGCCAACGCGGTGCTGTCGACCTCGACGTTCGACTCGACGTTGAGCAGCAGCCACCGCACCGGGCCGTCGTTCGCCGACACCTCGTCGACCGCGGCCACCGCGCGGCGGCGGAAGTCGGCGGCGTTGGCGAAGAACAGCGGGCTGTCGTAGCGGTAGACGACAAGTCCGGGAACGGTCTGCGCGTCCGGGTAGTCGTCGACGTCGTGCATGCCGGCGAGCCCGGGTACCAGGCCCTCGATGGCGTCGTGGGGCCGAGCCACGCGGTAGAGCAGCTCGACGACCGAGAGCCCGACGGCCACCAGCACGCCGGTGAGGATGTCGAGGGCCAGCACGGCAACGGTGGTGGCCAGTGCCAACGCCAGCTCGGTGGCCCGAAAGCGCCAGAGCTGGCCGAAGGCGGGCAGGTCGATCAGGCGTAGTGCGGCGTAGACGACGAGCGCCCCGAGGGCGGCGAGGGGGAAGTACTCCAGAACCGGGCGGAACAGCAGCAGCGTGACGACGACTGCCGCCAGCATCACCAGCGAGTACACCTGGGTGTGGCTGCCGGCGGCGCTGCCCAGTGCCGTGCGCGACCCGCTGCTGCTGACCGGCATGCCTTGCGTCAGCCCAGCCCCCAGGTTGGACGCGCCCAGCGCCAGCAGCTCGGTGTTGGCGTCGATCTCCTCGCGGCGACGGTTCGCGAACGAGCGGGCGGTCAGCACGTTGTCGGTGTACCCGACGATCATCAGCCCGAGCGCGGGAAGCGCCAGCAGCCCGATGTCCGAGGCGGCCACGTCCGGTACCGAGACGTCCGGCAGGCCGAAGGGGACGCTGCCGACGACCGCGACCTGGTCGGTGAGGCCCAGCGCGGCGACCAGGGCGGAGGCGCCGAGCACGACGATGAGTGGACCCGGCGCCCTCGGGAACCAGTGCTGGATCGCCAGCAGAAGGGCGAGTGTGCCCAGGGAGAGCAGGGTCGTCGCCACATCGAGGGTGTCGATCTGGGCGACGAACGACGAGAGTCGCTCGGTCACCGAGCCACGCTCGACGTCGACGCCGGTCAGCGTGCCGAGCTGCCCGACGATCATCGTCAGCGCCACGCCGGTGAGGTAGCCGACCAGCACCGGGCGGGAGAGCAGGTCGGCGACGAAGCCCAGTCGCAGCCCCCACGCGACGAAGCAGTAGCCGGCCACGAGCAGACAGAGCAGCGCTGCGAGCGCGGCGTAGCGGACGGGGTCGCCGGCAGCCAGCGGCGCGATGGCGGCAGCGGTGAGCAAGGCCGTCGTCGACTCGGGGCCCACCGACAGCTGGCGGGACGAGCCGAGCAGGGCGTAGACGACCAGCGGCACGAGGATCGCGTACAACCCCACGACGGCCGGCAGCCCGGCCAGCTCGGCGTAGGCCATCACCTGCGGGACGGCGTAGGCCGCCACGGTGACCCCGGCGACGACGTCCCCGCGGAGCCACGAGCGCTGGTAGCCGCGCAGCGACACCAGGCCGGGGGGCTGGAGTGACGAGGTCACAGACCGAACGGGCTCCACCGGTGGCCGAACTCGTCCTCGCCGGACGGCGGGATGAAGCTGAGCTTCGGGTCGTAGTCCGGTGACGGCAGCGGCTTGTCGACGATCCCGTGGTCGGCGCGAGCCCGCTTCACGCCCTGGGAGATCGAGTGCCAGACGTGGTCCTCGCCGATCTGTGCCATGACCCCGGATCGTCGCAGAAGCTCCCGAACCGGGAAGCGCACCCGGACGAAGTAGACGTCGATGCCGCTCGTGTGCAGGGAATCGACCAGCTCGGACAGCATGTCGGCGCTCGTCGTGTCCAGCACGTTCGTGCCTTCCATGTCGACGATGACGACCCGCACGCCCTCGGCCTCGTCGACCTTCGCCAGCACCTCGTCCTGACAGGTCATCGCGTTCACCCAGAAGACGGGTGAGTCGAGCCGCAGCACCAGGATGCCCGCGATCGTTCGTCGCTCGGCATGGTCGGCCAGGCTGCCCCAGGCGGCCTTCTCCCCCTCGATTCGACCCAGCACGTCGACCTTCACCCGGCTGGCTCGATACACCAGGCCGAGCACGGACATCCCGATGGCCAGGCCCAGCCCGGGGAGCGGCCCCAGCGCCAGCACACCGACGCCGGCAGCGACTGCTGCCACGAAGTCGAGTCGACGCACCTGCCGGTAGCGCGCCAGGGCGCCGATGTCCAGCAGTCCCCACACTGCGTGCACCACGATCGCGCTGAGCACCGCCAAGGGAAGTGGCGACAGCGTCGGGGCGAACGCAGCGATGACGACCAGCGCGAGGACGGCGGTGGTCACGCCCGTGGCCTGCGTCCGTCCCTTGGCGGTGGCGGCTGCTGCCGTCTTCGACAGGCTGCCGGCGACCCCCAGTCCACCGAACAGGCCGCTGGCGAGGTTGGACGCGCCGCTGGCGACCAGATCTTGGTCGGCGTCGATCCGGTAGCCCCCGCGGGAGGCGAACAGGCGGGCGGCGCTGAGTCCTTCGGCCAGGCCGACCAGGGCCAGCGCGGCACCGGCCCCCACGAGCCAGCCGAGGTCGGCCAGGCCGACGTCCGGGATGCCGGGCACGGGCAGCCCGGCCGGCACCTCGCCGACCACGGCGATACCGAGTCCTTCCCAGTCGGCGACGCTGGACGCCACGATGGCCCCGACGACCAGCACCAGCGCCCATGGCACGCGAGGCCAGAGAGCACCAAGACCGAACAGCACACCGAGGGACACCAGCGCGATGGCGGCGGTCGCCAGGTTCCAGTCCACCAGGAAGCCGCGGACCAGGGCGGCGATGCGACCCAGCACGTCCTCGTCCGGGACCGGCACGCCGACCATCTTGGGGATCTCCCCCACGATCACCAGGACGGTGAGGCCGAAGACGAAGCCGGTGACGATCGGCTTGGACAAGAACTCCGCTATCCACCCGATCCGTGCGAGCCCGAGCGCGATCAGCACCAGGCCGGACCCCAGAGCCAGCGCCACCGTGTAGGCGATGGCCTCGGCCTCGGACTCCGCACCTCGGCTGGCCACCAGGGATCCGGACAGCACCGACACGGTGGACACCGGGCCGACGACGAGCTGTCGGGAGGTGCCGAAGATGGCGTAGGCGAGCAGCGCGGTCGGGACCGCGTACAGGCCGACCTGGACGGGGACCCCGGCGATGGCCGCGTACCCGAGTGACTGCGGCACGGCGAGAGCGGCGACGATGGCCCCGGCCGTCATGTCGCCGCGCAGCCAGGTGCGGTCGTAGCCGCGTGCCCACGCCAGGATGTTCATGCCTCGTTCACCGCCCGTTCAGACACGGGGCAGCCTAGGGCACCTCACACCCGGATGGCGCACATCCGCGGCGAGCTGGGCTACGAGCCGCTTGGTGCAACCAGCCCCTCCCGGAAGGCCACGGCCGCCGCCTCTGTTCTGGTCGCGACATCGAGCTTGGCCAAGATGTGCGACACGTGGACGCTGGCCGTCTTCGGGCTGATGTAGAGCTCGCGGGCGATCTCGGCGTTGCTCCGCCCAGCGGCCACCAGCCTCAGCACCTCCTGCTCGCGCTCGGTCAGGCCGCGTGCCGACGTGGCCGACGCCGGAGAGCCGGTGCGCTGGCGTGGGATCGCCGCCTCGGACAGGTGGTGGCGACGCGCCAGCGTCCTCAGCTGGGCCAGCAGGGGCACTGCGCCCATCTGCTCAGCGAGCCGACCCGCCTGCCTCATCCACGAGGCGATCTCGTCCCGATCGACGCGGTCACCGTCGAGGTCGGCGGCATGCAGGCCGGCCGTGGCGCACCGCAGCAAGGCGTAGGCGTGCTCGTAGGCCGGCAGCGCGTCTTCCAGGTCGAGAACCGCGCGCCACGCGAGCAGGACGGGCCGCCCGCGGAGTCCGGCGAGCTCTGCGTCGGCGAGGGCTTGGGCCACCCGCTTGCGCGGGCTGGTCGCGGTACCTGCCTTCGAGCGCAACGACTGGGCGGGGCGATCATCCGAGCCGGATGCGGCCCCCGCGACACCACCCGCGTCAGCTTCGCCCGGTCGCCAGCCGTCAGCGTGACGGCATGCTCCTTCGGTCTGGGCATGACAACGACTCCTCCCGCACAGCATCGGGTAGTCGACGTCGTGGCACGCGCACCACGCCCGCCCGGCTGTCATCGCGGGGCTGGGCTGCGACTCCTGCTGCGATCCCGATGTCGATCAGCGCATGCGCCCCGCGCTCGGCGGCGGCCTCCTCGCCTCGCATGCTGTGCCAGATGGCCTGGTGCATCAGTGCCTGAGCCAGCTCGGGCGACGGCTCACCAGGGCGGGCAAGCTCGACGGCCTCCGTCAGCAGGTCCCCCACCCTGGGTGAGGCCCAGTCCGGTGAGACCTTCGCCCGCAGCGTGAGCAGGGTGGACCGACGCCGGGGGTCGTCCGTGGGCGCCTGCGCAAGCGCCTCGTCCGCCCACTGGCAGGCTCGTGCGAGGTCGCCGAGCACCCAGGCGATCTGCGCGGCGCGTTCGAGCAGGGCTGCCCGTCCGCCCACGGCTGCCCGCTGCTCGTCGTCGACGGCGTCCCACATGGACAGCGCGTCGGCCAGCAGCATGAGCTCTTCGCTCGGGGCGTACTGGGCGGCGGCCACGTCCGCCCCTTGCAGGCACCACCGGATGGCGCGTCGAGGGTCGTGGGCGGCGGTCCAGTGGTGAGCCACGGCGATGGCGGCGGTCGGGTCGCGCGGGACGTCGGGCTCCAGGGTGGTGGCCCATGCCGCGTGCAGACGCCGCCCTTCACCCGGCAGGACGCTGCTGGCGGCGGCCTCCTTGAGCAGGGGATCGACTGACTGCCACCTCCCCCGCGGGAGGCGCCCGCCTACCGTGGGGGCATGGGACAACTCGACGGACAGGTCGCGCTCATCAGCGGTGGCGCCCGGGGTATGGGTGCCGCTGAGGCCGCGCTCTTCGTGGCCGAGGGTGCGAGCGTGGTCATCGGTGACGTGCTCGACGCCGAGAACGCGGCCACCGCGGACTCCCTCGGGTCGGCCTGCCGCGCCGTCCACCTCGACGTCACGTCCGAGACCGACTGGACGGCGGCTGTCGCTGCTGCCGAAGAAGCGTTCGGGCCGGTCTCGATCGTGGTCAACAATGCCGGGATCGTCGAGCCGTCCCCGATCGAGACGACGACGACCGAGTCGTTCCACCGGGTGCTGGACGTGAACCTGCTCGGCACGTTCCTCGGCATCAAGTCGACGATCCCGTCGTTGCGCCGGGCAGGCGGCGGCAGCATCGTGAACATCTCTTCGACGGCGGGACTCGCCGGCTACGGCCTGCTGTCGTCGTACGTGGCGAGCAAGTGGGGCGTGCGCGGGCTCACCAAGGCGGCTGCGCTCGAGCTCGCGCGGGAGAACGTTCGCGTCAACTCCGTGCACCCGGCCCCGATCGACACGCCGATGACGGCCCACTGGGACGAGGCGAGGATCACCGGCAACCAGCCCATCCCCCGCTTCGGGACCGCTGACGAGGTCGCGCGCATGGTGCTGTTCATAGTGAGCGGGGCCACCTACTCCACCGGCAGCGAGTTCGTGGTGGACGGCGGCCTGGTGACCGGGATGCTTCCGCGCGAACGGTCGTAGCGCGCCCCACCAGCGCTTCGGGTCCTGACCCGCCGAGGTCGACGATCGCACTCGCGGTGCGCACGCAGGCGCGGTGTGGGGCACAGTCGAAGCGCCCGGGACCATCTCCGGGCTCGCGGTTCTGACGATCGGCGCGTCGTTCCGGAAGCCGAGTCCGGCGGTCACACGCCAACACCTCGACCAATGCCATCGCCTCGAGCCTTCCGACCACCGTGCGGGCGTTGCTCCTGCGCACGCTGGCTTCGGGCTGGATGGCTCCGGTGGCGCTGCGCGTCGGGGAGGCCCGTGCTGGTGGGCTCGGCGGGGAGGGGTGGTCCGATCACGCGGAATCCGTAGCGGGGGCCGAGGTCGTTCCAGCGGGCGATCTCGGTGGCCATGGGTTGCCCGTCAGGGCCGGGTATCCGTCGTTCGCCGGCGGGGGTGTCGCCGGTGAAGAGGAAGGCGTGTGGGACGCCGACGGGTAGATGGATGAACCAGCCAGCGGCCAGTGTCGCGCCCGCGGGTGCCCGCGCGGCGATGGGCGGCACCCGGTTGGGTCGACCTGTAGTCACGCAAGGGCCGGCGGTGCTATGAAGCGACTATCGGCGATGCACTCGATCACCGCCGCAATCCCCTCTCTCGACGGACGTGGTGACCCCACGAACATCGTGGGCGAGCGGGCACAGGATGAGGCAGCCATGTGGCGAGACCCGGCAACCACCAACCCCGACCACTACACGGTGATCATGGAGAACGAGCAGGTGCGGGTACTGGAGTACACCGACAGACCGGGTGACGTGACCAGCCCGCACGATCACCCCGACAGCGTCATGTACACGCTCAGCTCCTTCACCCGGCGCCTGCACGCCAACGACACGTTCCGTGACGTGCAGATCGCGGCCGGGGGTGCGTACTGGCTGCCGGCGCAGCGGCACCACGGGGAAAACACCGGCGACACCGACACCCACGTCATCTTCGTCGAGCTCAAGAACGCCCCGGCCCCTGGTTTGGCGACCGCGCTCGGACCGCAGTAGTCGGAGCGGACAAGACGCCGGCGGGTGCGGCGGGCAGCCGGCAGTGCCGGAGCTTGCAGTGTCAAGGCTGCGATGCCGGTGTCGCGGGGTCCGCTCCCCATCCAACGCTCGCACGGGGGCGAAACGTCGCGGGTTCGAGAGCCGGCAAGGCGCCCCTCACTGAGGAGGCTGCCGTGACCTGCGCCACCACCAAGCCGTTCACCATCGCCGGCTCACGTCGCAAGAACTGCAGGAGAAGCGAGAGAGGACCGTGGCACGTCACTTTGGGTCTGACGTCGATCGTGACCACGAGCCTGGTGCCCCGTTCGCCGCTATGAACACGTAGGTCGTATCCGATCCCGACCCCGACAGCGGTCGCTCCGTCCGGTCACTCAGCGGCGTAGGCCACCGTTCCATCCACCCAGCGCCCACTGGCATCCCACGGAACGAACGGGTCGGCGGCGGTCTGGGTGACGCTCACGCTCATGTCAGCGCTGCCCTCGGCCTCGGCGAAGCGCCCTGTCCCGCCGCCTCCACCGCACCGTCGTCCGCGCCAAGCAGGTAGCACTCGTCCTGGGTGGTCTGGGACATGAACGCTATC
>CAVQON010000018.1:0-69243 GCA_963714455.1 uncultured Actinomycetota bacterium | reverse complement strand
CCGCGGCGACCACTGTTCCCCGTTGACGAGCAGCGTCGTCGCAGCATCCGAGGCAGCCCGGCTGCGCATCGTGCAGTTAGGTGCGGCTCAGGAAGCTCGGCCCACCCAGATGCCGCCGCGAGGCCGGCGACCCGTGACGACGATCCCGCACCCAAGCCGCCGCCACTACCGGGGCTGAGGCTGCCGGACGGGGTCATCGACGGGCTTGCGTCGTGACATGCCGACGCGATGCACGGACGACTCACGATCCGATTGTCGCTCGAACCGGCCCGACGGTCGCGGCTGATGGCGGCTTGGCGGACGCATGTCGTCAGCTCAGCGCGGCCCGACAAGGATTCGGACCATCCCTCGCCCTTCGTGGAGAGCCGTGAGCGCCTTGCCGACCAAAGCTCCCGTGGCCCGCGACCGATCGCGAACGGCCTGAGCGTGACCGGTGATGTTCGAGGTGGTCAGCAGGTCTCCAGGCCGTATCGGCGACTCACCCGCATCGGCCAGGCACCAGACCTTGCCCATCAGCGCGATGGTGACCCCACTGTCGTGTCGGTCGAGGACGATGGCCGGCCGAACACCTCGCGCGCCAGAGATGACCCCGGCCACCGATGTGTCGTACTGCTTGGTGCACGGAACCACCAAGCCGTCGTCGTCGATCACCATGACCGTCCCAGCGGTTGGACGGGGAGAAGACGCCTCGAAGTCCTCGGCGTAGTCAGCTCCGGCAAGGATCAAGTCGCCGGTGACGTGCACGTCGCCGTCGACGACAACATCACCCAGACGTGTCGTCCCGTCGAAGCCGCCCTCGACGGACAAGCGATCGAAGCGAGTTGTTCCCTGGAAGCGTCCGGTCACCGACACGTCGCCGTCGAACTGCCCGGCCAGTCCGCCGGCTCCGAAGTGCTCGCCACGGACACCGGGTACCAGAGGGTCCGCACTACGCCCACGAACCGGCTGGTTCAGGTCCTCCTGGATCACTTGAGCAGCCTGCTCGGCCTTCTTGGCGGCTGGTCCGCTGAGTGGTTGGACGCGGGCAGTTGGATCGATGCCGCTCATTCGTGGCTCCTGCAGGTATGTGTTGCCAGATAGTCACCCACGCCCGACGTCTGGCGGGGATCTCGTGGTGCGGTCGGCACCGGGGATGCGGCACCACAGCGGTGCAGCAACGTGTCGCTCAGCTCGGGCACTCAGCAAGCAGATTGGCCTGGTGACGCTGATCAGCGGTGGAGAGCCAGCAGCATCTCCCTCCATTGCAGAGGTGTCAGACGCTACGACCAGGCGTCCGCGCTGGTCAATGGGTGCGACCGAGTCCCTGGCCCGGCTCGGAGCCGGATCGTCGGACGGTCAGGTGATCGTGGCGCGGATGTTGTCTCGGATGTAGCGGAAGTACGGATTCGTGTCGTCGTTCGTCATCGGCCTGAACATGTGCTGTCTGCCCCCACCAGCGAACCACTCGTCCACGATGCTGGCCTGCTGCTCCAGGTTGAACGCTGACCAGGCACGCCCGGCGGGGCCGTACTGGTAGACGCCCATGTCGCCGCCGACGGTCGTGGCCTGATCGAGCAGAGCGCGGCACATCACGCCGGGCAAGAAGGTGGAGTGCTCGATCTGCCAAGCGTGCGTCAGCTCGTGGATGAACACCTGGCCCGGGGCCTGCGTCGCGCTCCCGCTGCCGAAGCCCGGGTAGGTCGTCGGCGCCGTGAAGCCGTCACCGAGGTTGACGAGGATCTGGTTCCCGACGCTGGGAACGGTGAAGGGACGGCCCCCAAGACCGATCATGTTCGTGAGCACGATCCGATCCAAAGGAAGGGTGCTCTGGAACACGGCGTCGGCGAACTGCACCTCGTGCTCATCCATCCGGCGGTGTTCCAGAGCAGCTTCGATCACCGTCCCCACGGCCGCACCAGCCACTACCGCTGGGTACACCACGCCGGGACCGAATAGCAGAATGGTGCCGGCCGCCAGTCGTACGCCGATGAGGCCGCCGACTCCGATCTCGTCGCTGAGTCCGTCCAACGCGTTCACGCCCAGGACCAGGAGAACTCCCGGGGGACCAGACAGGGCTGCACCACTGGCGAGCTCAGCAATCGACATGAGCGCCGAACCCGCGTCGCCGAACCAGTCGGCGTCCCGGGTGAACTCAGTCCTGAAGCGAGCACCCTTGAAGTCCAGCCAGTTGAGAGCCAGTGCACTGCTCGCGGCGGTCTCGTCCCATGTGTGCTCGCGATCACCCCCCTCATTGGTGCCGTGCACGCGGCCGTTCGCGGCAACGACCACCACGGGGGGATGGGCGCCGGCGGGCACGACCATGGTTCGTATCGAGTACTGGAACGAGGGGAATCCGGTCGCGCGCACGTGCCCGACGTGGCGCGACGTTCCGTCTCGTGTCAGCCGCAGACTGTGGTGCCCGCGAAGGGCAGTGCCGGTGACCAGCTCCTCGTCCAGCTCGATGGGCTCGTTCACCGTGGAGAGAAGCGCTCGCAGACTTGCTGGACGCGCAACCCCCAGCGCCGACCGGACCTTCTCGAGGCTGCCTGCGCCCATACCCAGCTGCTCACGCACGGAGGTCGCCATCAGTGGCCTGCCAGTGCCATGAGATCTCCCACACCTGAGCGGCGCGACACGGGCTCGCGCCTCAACGAAGAGTCCTCCCTTCGGCCGCCAACGTCAACGCCGCGGCGGAGGTCCCGCCCCTGGAGGTGGACGGCCTCGGGTTCGACACGAGCCGTGGGGGTTCGGGAGAACCCGGTGAGAAAGCCCCGGAGATCTTGTGGGTGGAGCTGAGGGGATTTGAACCCCTGACCCCCTCGATGCGAACGAGGTGCGCTACCGGCCTGCGCTACAGCCCCTGGTGGAGCCGCAAGGATACACCGGTGCGTCAGTCGCCGACGGCGCGCCGATGCTCGATCAGGTAGTCGTCCACGTGGTCGTCTGTCGCCGCCTGGGCCGGGACGGGCGGGGCCGGGTGCGCGGCAGAGGCTGCCGGGGCCGCCGTCCACGAGCCGGGGTTGCTGAGGTCGATGGTGCGCACCGTCCGCGCTCGGGGAGCGGTGACGTAGGTGGGGGTCGGCAGCGGAACCGGCGTCCAGGTGGCGTCCGCACCGGTTCCGGCGGGTGCGGCGGGCGCTGCGGCAGCCGGGGTCGCGTCGGTGCTCGTCTCGATCGCCGCCACCGTCACGGGCTCGTCCTCGATCGCGGCGTCGACCTCGACGGCAACGGTCGCGGCACGCGAGTCGGCACTCCGCTGAATGACGGGCCCCACGGCTCCGCGAGCGCCCGGGCGCACGACGGCCAGGAGGGCGAGGTAGGCGACCATCAACCCACCGGGCACGGCCACGAGCCATGTCGGCACAGGCACGTCGGCCACAGCGGCGACGCCCACGACGGCCGCGGTCAGCAGCGTGGCGAGGGCGAGCACGGTGAGCACGCGGCGACGCCGGGCGGCAGCCGATCGCGGGGTCGGCGGGTGAGTCGTCACGGCCACGTCAGCACCGTCACCGATGTCCGACGGGTCGGCGGCGTCGGTGGGCTCGGTTGCCTCGAACCCGTCCTCGACACCCCTGGATCGGCGCAGCGACGGCAGGGCAGGCAGGTGCCACCGCGAGAACAGCCCACCGCGCTCCTCGGCGTGGCGCGGCGATCGCGACAGCTCGCGTCGGCCGTAGCGACGCGAGGCTGTCTGCGTGTGCTCAGCGTCCTCGGTCGACGGGATCCTGTCGGCGAGATGCTGCGCCGCCGAGGCTCGACGATGCATCCACTGGGGCACGAGAAACAGCGCCCACGCCGCAACGATGACGACAACGATTAGGCCGCTTCCACCCACGTCGCCGAACGCTACGGCTCGGCGCGCTCCGACGACGGCAGGCGCGGCGGTGTGTCGCGGCGCCATCGGCGGAGAAGGCCGTTCGGCACCTCGTCGGCCGTGACAGCGAAGCAGAAGTGGTCGCGCCAGTCGCCGTCGATGTGCAGGTAGCGCTCGCGCACGCCCTCCGGTCGCAGGCCCAGCTTCTCGACGACCCGCAGGCTGGCCGCGTTCTCCGGCCGGATGTTGATCTCGACGCGGTGCAGGCCCAGCACGCCGAAGCAGTAGTCGATCGCCATGGCGACCCCGGTGGGCACGTAGGCGTGCCCGGCGAACTCCCGGCCGATCCAGTAGCCGATGTGCGCGCTCTGGGCCGAGCCACGCACGATCCCCGCGACGTTGACCTGCCCGGCGAGCGCCCCGTCGACGGCGAGAACCCAGGGTAGGGCCTCGCCCTGGCGCGCCTGGGCGTTGTAGCGGCGCACCATGCCGCGGAACGAGACCGGGGCTGCTCCGGGCACCGGCGAGGTCGCGTCCCACGGCACGAGCCACTCACGGTTGCGGCGGCGCACCTCGTCCCAGGCTCGGGCGTCGCGGTAGCGCAGGGGCCGCAGCTCGACCGGGGGCTCGCTCAGCGTGACCGGCCAGGACGAGCGGGTCACCCACGCCTCCGCTCCAGCAGCAGGCAGTCGACCTGGGCTCCGGCGGACAGCTGGTCGACGGCCTCGGGCACGACGACGAGCGCGTTCGCGCGGGCGAGGTCGGTCAGGTGCGGCGCGGCCAGGTCGCCGAGCGGCTCGACCTGGTACTCCTCCTCCCCCGAAGCCGCGACCCGGGCACGGGCGAACTGGCGCGGGCCGGCGGTGGAGACGATGTCGCGGGTCAGCGTCGCGCGCACGGTGGGGCGGTGCAGCCGCGTCACCCCGACCATCTTGCGGATCACCGGACGCACGAACACCTCGAACGCCACGAACGCGTCGACCGGGCGTCCGGGCAGGCAGAAGACCGGCACCGACTCCTCGCCGATGACGCCGAAGCCCTGCTCACCGCCCGGCTGCATGTCGATGTCGACGAAGCGCACGTCGCCGAGCGACCCGATCACGGTGCGGACGACGCCGTCGGGGTGCGACAGCCCACCGGCCGTGACCACCAGGTCGGCTCGGATCAGCTGGTCTTCCAGGGTGCTGCGCACCGCTCTCGGGTCGTCGGGGATCGCCGCCACCCGAAAGGCGCTGGCGCCGGCCTCGCGGGACGCCGCGGTGAGCAGGTGCCCGGTCGAGTCGGTCACCTGGCCGAACGCCACCGACCGGCCCGGCTCCACCAGCCGGCTGCCGACGGCCACGACCACCACGCGCGGACGCGGCCGCACGGTGACCCTGTCCTTGCCGACGGCTGCGAGCAGGCCGACCTGCGTCGCCCCCAGGTAGGTGCCGACCCGCAGGGCGATGTCGCCCTCGCTGACGTCCTCGGCCTTGCGACGCACCCACGCGCCGCGCTCCACGGCCTGCGTGACCGCGACCGTGGCGACGCCGTGGTCGGTCTGTCCGCTCGGTACCACGGCGTCCGCGCCCCGCGGCAGCGGTGCGCCGGACGCGACTCGGGCGGCATGACCCGGGCCGATCGCGTGGGCGGCGTGGTCGGCAGCCGCGATGTCGGCCACGACGGGCAACGAGACCGGAGACTCCGGCGACGCGTCCGCCACGTCGGCGGCCCGCACGGCGTAGCCCGGCGTTGTGGCGTGGTCGTACTGCGGCAGCGCCCACGGGGCGATGACGTCCTCCGCGGCGACAGCGCCGTGTGCGTCGAGCAGGCCGACGTCGATCGGGTCCAGCGCACCGACCGCTCCGAGCACGTCGGAGAGGTGGTCGGCGACCCTGGTCACCCGTGCGCCGCCGGCAGGTCGGCGACGAACTCGCGCAGCCAGGCGACGAAGTCGGGTCCCAGGTCGTCGCGCTCGCTGGCCAGCCGGACGATCGTGCGCAGGTAGTCCAGCCGGTCACCGGTGTCGTAGCGACGACCGCGGAACAGCACCCCGTGCACGCCGCCCCCCTCGGACGGGGCCATCCCGGCAAGGGTCTTGAGGGCGTCGGTCAGCTGGATCTCGCCGCCACGCCCGGGCGCGGTCTGCGCGAGGACGTCGAACACGGCCGGGTCGAGCACGTATCGGCCGATGATGGCCAGGTTGCTCGGGGCGTCGGCCGGGTCGGGCTTCTCGACCAGGTCGTGCACGACGACGACGTCAGAGGTGGTCGTCGCGTCGACCGAGGCGCAGCCGTAGAGGTTGATCGTGGCCGGGTCGACCTCGATGAGGGCGATCACGCTGCCGCCGAGCTGCGCACGCACCTCGACCATGCGCGTGAGCAGCTTGTCGCGGGGGTCGATGAGGTCGTCGCCGAGCAGCACCGCGAACGGCTCGCGCCCGACGTGGTCGCCGGCGCACGCCACGGCGTGCCCGAGGCCCTTCGGGTCGCCCTGCCGGACGTAGAAGATGTCGGCCAGGTGCGTGGAGCGTTGGACCGCAGCGAGCCGCTCGGTGTCGCCCTTCTGCTCCAGCGTGTGCTCGAGCTCCCAGTTGCGGTCGAAGTGGTCTTCGAGCGGACGCTTGTTGCGTCCGGTGATCATCAGGATGTCGTCGAGCCCGGCGTCCACCGCCTCCTCGACCACCATCTGGATGGCCGGCGTGTCGACGACCGGCAACATCTCCTTGGGCGTGGCCTTGGTCGCCGGCAAGAAGCGGGTTCCGAGCCCGGCGGCGGGGATCACAGCTTTGGTCACGGGGGCGGCGGCATCGAGCGCAGGCACGCTGCCACCCTAGTGCGTGCCTGCTGGCCAGGTTCTTCGCTGCGTGCTTCTACCGTGGGCGCATGGTCGACGTCGGCAGCGACAAGCAGGCGTTGCGTGAGCGCCTGCTGTCACGACGCCGCGACCTGCAGCCACGCACCTTGGCCGAGGCGGCCGGTGCGTTGCGCGAGGTTCTGCTGGCGACACCGGAGGTCGCTGCGGCTCGCACCGTGGCCGCATACGTGTCGGTGGGCCCCGAGCCGGGAACCGGGTCGCTGCTGGAGGATCTCGAGGAGCGCGGGGTACAGACTCTGCTACCCGTACAGACCGGCGACGGAGACCTCGACTGGGCTCGCTACACCGGACCCATGGGGCTTGCCCCGGCGACCCGCGGGGTGCTGGAGCCCCAGGCCCGACGTCTGGGCCCGGACGCGGTGCGCCGCGCCGACGTCGTGCTCGTGCCGGCGCTCGCCGTGGACCGCCGGGGCTACCGGCTCGGCCGGGGCGGTGGCTCCTACGACCGAGCGCTAGCCCGGCTCGTCGGCGGGCACGCGCAGGTGATTGCGCTGCTGCACGACGGCGAGCTGCTGGACCTGCCCGTGCCGACCGAGCCCCACGACCTGCCGGTGGACGCGGCAGCGACCCCGTCCGGGCTGGTGCGCCTGCGCTGAGGTCTCAGCCGGTTCTGGGGACGAGGGTCAGCGTGTGCTCGGTCTCGGCCTCGATGGCCTCGTCGGTCCACGCCATCTGCGGAGCCTCGTTCGTCTGCCACGCAGCGATCTGGTCGTCGTAGTTCGGGTGCCCGGGGTGACCGGACTGCCCGGACTGGTTGACCCACTGCGAGGCGTCCAGGTCGCCGAAGTCCACGACCATGCGGAACGTCGGGATGTTGGTGAGCACGTAGCTGTCCTCGTCGGCGTTCCACGAGTTCGCCAGGACGATGTTGCCGCCGCCGCCAGCGGCGTACGGCCCGCGGTTGAACAGCCACTCGACCGGCGCGATCCCGGAGTCCCCGAACGCGTTGGCGACCAGGTCGAGCACGTGCATCTTGCCCCACTCCCAGGTCTGCGGATCTTTACCCTGGGCCTCGGTCAGCTCGTCGCGCGCCTGCATCATCGCCTCGCGGAGCACGGCGTCGCGGGTCTCGACGACGTCGTTGGTCGTGACGTCGTCCCACCAGGGGTCCTCAGGGGCCTGCAGCAGGTCGTCGAGCACCACGAACCAGCGGCCTCGCCCGGTGGGCCAGTACTCCTCCGGCAGCTCGTCGCGGAAGGCCAGCGCCAGCGTCCTGGCGTACACGGCGTTGAAGTACGCCGCCGCCGCCGAGTCGGGCTCGTGCCCGAAGTCCCAGCCCTCCAGCAGGGCCTGGCCCTCGGCGTAGTAGCCGTCGAGGGCGATCTCCTGCAGCAGCGGCACCATGCGCTGCGCCAGCCAGCTCCACGAGTCCATCTGCAGGGCACCGGCGTCCTCGACGGTGAGGCTGTCGTCGGCCTCCAGCGCCGCGCGGATCCGGTCGCCCCGGTAGGCAAACTGGGCATCCGTGGTCAGCAGGTAGGGGTACTCCTGCGGCACCGTGAACTCGTTGGCGGTCGCGACGAAGCCGCGAGGCGAGTTGTAGACGTGCGGCTTGTTCTCGAACGGGATCGTGCCGATCCACTCGTTCTCCCCCGTCCACCCCGGCACGGGCAACGAGCCGTCGTAGCCGCTGCGGATCGGGATGTCGCCGAAGATGTAGTAGCCCGTGTTGCCCTCGGCGTCTGCGTAGATGATGTTCTGGTTGAAGGCCGTCGCCAGCTCCAGCCCGGCGGTGAACTCCTCCCAGTTCGTCGCCGCGTTCATGATCGGCAGCAGCTCTGCGGTGCGGCCCGGCTCCAGCCCGGGCCACCGCAGGGCCACCTCGTAGCCCGCGCCTCGCTCCGGCGAGTCCGGCGGCACGGAGGCATCGGCCCCGACCTGCTCCAGGTCGGGGATGGCGAAGGAGCTCGAGACGTTCTGCGAACTGATGAGCGGGCCGTTGCGGGTGCTGCGGATCGTCACCTCGACCGGTTCGCCCCCGGCGACCTCGATGGTCTCGACACGGGTCTCCAGCGGCACCATCCCGTCTTCGGTCAGGTACTCCTCCCCCTCGACCTGCTCCAGGACGAGGTCGGTCGTGTCGACGTAGGGCGTGGTGACTCCCCACGCGATGTCGCGGTTGTGGCCCACCAGCACCCCGGGAAGGCTGGCCAGCGAGAAACCCCGGACGTCGAACGGGCACTGCTCGTCGACGACCCTGCACCGCAGGCCCACCTGGTCGAACAGACCCGGGATGGACGGTCCGAGGTGCGGGTCGTTGGCCAGCAGCGGGCTTCCCGACGCCGTGCGCTCGCCGCTGACCGTCCAGGAGTTGCTGCCCACTCCGCCGACCGCTGACATGCCCGGCACCGAGGAGATCGCCTGAGCGGCCGAGCGCACCGCGCCCAGCGCGGCGTCCGGGATCTCGTCGAACTCGTTGATGGTCGCCCGGCCGGTCAGGTCCGACTGCTCGAGGTCGGCCTCCGACAGGATGGTGCCCATCTCGTCGTAGGGGAACGGTGGGTAGAGCTGCTCGAGGCGATCGGGCGGGAGGACCGCGGAGAGCACGGCGCGCTCCGCCTCCTGGTCGGCGTTGTGGCGTAGGTCCCAGCCCAGCAGCCGGACGAACGTCAACGAGTCCGCCACGGTCCACGGCTCGGGCTCACGGTCGACGCCCTGCACCCCGAGCAGCGTGTACTGGATGCCGCGCTGACCGGGCGGCGTCTGCTCCAGCCAGGCGTTGACGCCGGCTGCGTAGGCCTCGAAGTAGCCGAGCGCCTGCGGGCTCAGCAGGCCGACCTCGGTCTCGGCGATCTCGCGCCAGCCGAGGCTGACCGCAAGAAGGTGTCGGTCTCCACGGCGTCCTCGCCGGCGATCTCACTCAGCCGACCCGCGCCGACCAGGCGACGGAAGTCCATGTCCCAGAACCGGTCCTGGGCGTGCAGGAACCCCTGGGCGCGAAAGAGGTCCTCCGCTGTGTCGGCGTAGACGGTGGGAACCCCGTAGGCGTTGCGCAGCACCTGAACCTCGCCGGTCAGCCCCGGCAGCGCCACCTCGCCGTCGTACTGCGGGTAGCCGCGGCGTACCTGCCAGAACCCGAACCCGACACCGACGACGATGACCACCACGAGAAGCCCGGCGATCACGGCCAGGACGATTCCGAGACGACGCACGGCGGGAGCCTAGCCATCCACGACTGGACTCCGGGCGGTACTCGGGAGCATCATTAGCACTCGAACAATGCGAGTGCCAGCGCCTGCTGGCCGCCGGAGAGGACACCGTGCCCACCTACACGTACGCGTGCACCGAGTGCGACGAGCAGCTCGAGGTGGTGCAGTCGTTCACCGCCGACCCGCTGACGCAGTGCCCCCGCTGCGACGGCCGGCTGCGCAAGGTGTTCCACCCGGTCGGGGTCGTGTTCAAGGGCTCGGGCTTCTACCGCACCGACAGCCGCTCGGGCAGCAAGGCGGCCAAAGGTTCCGGCTCGTCGGGCGGCTCGTCGGACAAGGGCGCCAAGAGCGACGCCGCGTCCACGTCGGGTGAGAGCAGCTCGTCGTCGAGCGCCACGTCGTCGGAGAAGTCCGGCTCCACAGCCTCGTCGAGCGGCAGCTCCGCGGGCAGTGGGTCGTCGAGCGGCGGGTCGTCCGGCAAGGGGTCGTCCGGAGGCTCCGCCGGCGGCACGGGGTCGAAGCCCTCCTCGTCCGGCTGAGCCTGTGGACGAGAACGGCCGGGCGCGCCGCCGTTCTCGTACCGTCCTCGAGTGCTCGACCGCCGCCCTCCTTCGACGTCGTCGAGTCGCATGCGCCGGGCGTGGCGCGACGCCCGGCGGCTCGCCCGGCGCTACCAGCGATGGGTCGGCGCGGGGCTGATCGGCCTGGCTGCGCTGCTGGCGCTGTCCGTTCTCGCACCGGCCCCGGCCGCGACGGTGGTGATGACCGTGGCGGCCCGCGACCTGCCGGCTGGGGCTCGGCTGGTCACCGACGACCTGCGCGACGTCCCCGCTCCGGCCGCGCTCGTGCCGCCGGCCGCGCTCGACCGCTCGGGCGCTCTCGGCCGGGTGCTGCTGGCACCGGTCGCGGCCGGTGAGGCCATCACGACAGCGCGACTGACCGGGTCGGGGCTGCTGGCCGGCACGCCCCCGGGAACCGTGGCGCTGCCCGTGCGTCTGGCCGACCCGGGTGCGGCTGCGCTTCTGAGACCGGGTGACCGGGTCGACCTGCTCGCCGCGGTCGCCACCGACGACCACGGCGCCAGAGTGCAGGTGGTCGGACGCGACCTTGTCGTCCTGCACTCGGCGGGCTCCTCGTCGGGCCCGGACGCCACCGCCGACCTTGCTGCCGACGACCTGCTGGGCGGTCTCGTCGTGGTCGCCGCTACCGACCGCGAGGTGCTCGACATCGTCGGCGGCGCCGCCGAGGGCCCGCTGTGGGCCAGCCTTCGCAGGTAGACCCTTACGATTACCGAGTGATCAAAGGATTCCGTGACTTCATCCTTCGTGGCAACGTCGTCGAGCTGGCCGTCGCCGTCGTCATCGGCGGCGCGTTCACCGCACTCGTGGCGGTCTTCGGCGAAGCCATCATCAACCCGCTCATCGCGGTCTTCGGTGGACCGGACGCGACCGGGTGGGGCTTTCAGATCCTCGCCGGCAACGACGCCACGTTCGTCGACATCGGCGCAGTCGTGACGGCGGCCATCACCTTCGTGATCACCGCAGCCGTCGTCTACTTCCTCGTCGTCGCCCCGATGAACGCCTACCAGGCGCGAGTCAAGGCCAAGCTGGACGTCGAGCCCGAGCCCGAGGAGATCCCGGCCGACGTCGAGCTGCTCAAAGAGATCCGCGACCTGCTCGCCGAGCGCCGTCCCGGCGGGTCAGGCGTCGACACGAGCTGAGCGACGCGCCGCACCCGCTCTAGTGGTGCGGCGGACGTTCGTCGTTGAGCCACTGCTCGCGGGCGGCGTCCTCCCCAGCCCTTTCGGCGGCACGCTCGGCCTCGTCGCCGGCGGACAGCGTCGGCAACGGGTCGTCGATCACCGATCCCGCGTCGACGCGTGGCGGGGTCGGCTCCGCGCCCTCCGTGCTCTCCGCGGGGTGCGGCAGACCCGCCGGACTGGCGGCGATGGTGGCGGCGCGGACCGCGCGGCGCAGCACCGTGTCTGAGCGACCCGTCGGGTGGGCAAGCCCCACCTCACTGGCAAGAGCTGCGACGGCCTCGTCCTCGGTAAGTCCCGGGTTGCGCTGCTCCACCCAGGCGGCCAACGCGACCAGGTCGGCGACGGGGTAGGCCTCCACTGGGCGTCCGACGGCGATCGGTGGTCGTGGCTGCGGCGACGACTGCTCGGCCTCGCTGTCCGCCGGCTCGTCGCCGGACGCACCCGTCTGGGCGTCGGCGGCCGGGGCCGGCGCGTTGCGCGCTGCGTCGAGCGCGTCGGCCAGCGCGGCGGAGTCGCGCCAGGCAGCCGTGATGCTCGCCACCTCGGCGTCGGGGTCGCGCAGCCAGTCGGCCACGCACACCCGGTAGACCGACCAGCCTGCCCGCATGAGCTGCTCGGCACGCATCCGTTCGCGGTCGCGCAGGTCGTCGACAGAGGCGAACGTGCCGCCCTCGGTCTCCACGGCCAGCACTCCGCGCCCCGGACGGCCGGGATGCTCGAGCGCGAACCCGAGGGCCAGCGCACCGCAGCCGGCACCGCTGAGCACGGGCAGACCTGCCTGGTGCAGCCGGCTGGCGATCGCCCGTTCCAACGGGTCGAGGGGGCGTTGCGCCAGAGCCGGATGGGCGTTCGGGTCGTCCGCACCCTCGACCGCTATCCCCTCCGCCGTCGCCAGAAGCTGGCGAAGGCCTCGCAGCCCGTCCGCGGCCAGTCGACGCGGCTCGAGGTCCGACGCCGTCACCGACGACACCACCATCAGCTCGCGTCGGGCAGTCGACACGGCAGACGTCAGCCAGCGCAGCCCTCCCGGCCTGTTCAGCGGACCGTAGCGGTACAGCAGCCGTCCGTCGCGGGCGCGACCGAAGCCCACGGAGAGGATCACCGCGTCGCGGCGCTCGCCGTTGAGGTCGTCGACCGGACGCAGCAGGAACGGCTCGTCGGCGTCTGGCCCCAGCGCCGCGGCCAGGGCGGAGTCGGTGAGGCAGGCGCGCGCGAGTGCCGACTCGACGGCGGCGGCATGCAGGCGTCCCAGGGTCAGCACCGCGAGGCTGGCATGTGGCCGCCCGGTGACATGCCCCCGCACGAGGTCGACGACCTCGTCGACCTCGCGGTCGACGCTCTCCTCCTGCTCGCGGGTACCCATCTCTTGCTGGACGAGGCGAAACAGCAGCGGCGGCGTGGCCGAGGCCCCGGGGGGCACCGCCGGAGCGGCACCCGAGCGCGACTCGGGCATCGCCACCTGAAGGCGTGCGTCGCGGCAGCCGTAGCGCGCGGGCAGGTCGAGGGAGGGCAGCTGGTCGCGCAGCACCGCGTAGAGCGACGGCGTCTCGACGCCGGCGCCGGGGATCTGGCCGGTGACCCGGGGGTCAGGTGTGTCGACGCTGAGCGGGGTCGGGGACGGCGGCGGCTGCGCCGGGTCGCCCAGCACCACGACCTGCTCGGCCCGAGCGAGAACACCGATGGCGTGGGCGAGCGCGACCGACTGCGCGTCGAGAACCACGACGAGGTCGAACGAGACGTCCAGGGGCATCGCGGCAGCCACCGGCAGCGGACCGGCCAGCCACACCGGGCGGGCGGCGATCACCGTCGACCAGGCGCCTGCCAGCAGCTCGCGCGTCGTCGACGGGCCGCGCCCCACCACCGCGTCGCGCAGCACCCGCACCTGCACCGGGCGAGCGGTGGCGGCGGCCCGCGCGCGTCGTCCCCACGCCGCGCGGGCGACGTCGGCGGCAGCGACGGACGCGGCAGCGTCCGCCTGCCGCCACCGCTGCGAGGCCTCGCGCAGGGTGGGGCCTGAGGTGTCGGCGAGAACGGGGTCGGTGTCTTCGATCTGCTCGGCCAGCGTGGCCGCCACGACCGAGTCGAGCACCGCGACCGCCGACTCGCCGGTCACGGTCTCGCCCGCCTCGCGTCGTTCTCGAAGGTCGGCGACGACCGGACCGAACCCGGCGTCGGCCAGGTCGGCTGCGGCCGCGGTCAGCCGGGGGAGCCGACGGGCCCAGTGGGCGTCGGCGGCGAGAGTGGCCAGCCGGGCCTGCACCCCGGCCAGGTCGAGCTCCTCGGGCACCGCGTGGGGGTGCAGAGCGCGCAGGGCGGACAGTGCGGCCGACGTCTGGGTCCACGCCTCGACGGCTGCGGACGCGCTGTCGCCGGTGCGCGGCAGCCGGTTGTCGTGCGCGGCACCGGCCCACCGGTCCAGCACGTCGACCGCCGTGGCGAGG
Source organism: uncultured Actinomycetota bacterium (assembly GCA_963714455.1). Taxonomy (GTDB): domain Bacteria; phylum Actinomycetota; class Actinomycetes; order Jiangellales; family Jiangellaceae; genus CAVQGZ01. Next base: position 55,242 of record CAVQON010000018.1, on the reverse strand, counting down.
GTCTGCGCCAGCAGTGCCTCGTCATCGGCTGTCCCGGGTCGGGCCAGCCGCTCGGTGGTCGCGCGCAGGGCGCGGCGCTCGCGCAGCCCCGGGCCGTCGGCCAGCGACCGCCGTGTGCGCCGGTCGGCGACGGCCGCTGCCATGCGGTGCACCGGCTCGGCCCACAGCTCACGGGCGAACACCGCCTCGACCTGCGTGACGTCATCCAGCAGCGCAGCCAGCGAGTCAAGGTCGGCGACGGTGCTCGGCGCCGGCATGCCGACCTCGGCCGCCGCGCGCGCGGCGCGGTCGCGGGCTGCGGGCAGCAGCTCGGTCCGCAGCCGGTCGACCAGCGCGACCATCTGCTCAGCCTCGTGCGGGTTCTGCGGGACAGCACCGAACCAGGGCGTGGTCGTTGCCGAGATCAGCAGACCGTCGAGGTCGGTGAACTCGGCGAGATCGGCACGCAGGCGTGCCATCGCCGCACCGTCGAGGGCGGCCAACGAGTCAGCGCTGATGCGCACTGACGACTGCTGGTCGGCCGCCACCGAGTGCGCTGCGCTGATGGCCTGGTAGGCGGACACGCCGCGGGGTGGGCGCCGCTCGTGCAGCGCCCGGACGTAGCGGGTGAGCAGGTCACGGTCGCGGGCCGACACCCCGAGGTCGATGCCGGGGGTGAGCGTGGGGTCACCGGCGGGGTCGGCACCCGGACGAGCAGCCGCGTCGATCGTGGACACGACGGTGCGCGCGAGCGCTGCTGTCGACACCTGACCGTCGGACAAGTCGAGGGTGGCGCCGCCGAGCCCGATGGCGGCCAGGCGGCGACGCAGCCCACGCAGGCGCGACGACGACTCGGCGACGACGAGCACGCTGCGTCCGTCCGCGACTGCCTGCGCACACACCCCCGCAGCGACCTGCGTCGCTCCAGTTCCGGCCGGGGTGGCCACGGCCAGGGACGTGCCCGCCCGGGCGGCGTCGAGCACGGACGCCTGCACGGAGTCCAGGTCGATGGGCGGCGGGCCCGCCTCGGCCTTGCCGGGCGTGCTCGACGCCGTCGGTGGCAGCACGGCTGATCCGGCAGCCAAGCCCACCAGGGGTCGCGACGCCACCAGCGGGGCGTGGGCACGCAGGTCGGCGGCCACGTCGTCGGCCACCGGCGTCATCAGCCCGATCACGGCTCGGTGCGAGATGGCGAAGCCGTCGATGACGTGCGGCGGTGCCTGCTCGCGCAGCCGGTCGACGACCACCGGGTAGCGCAGGTCGCCGGACGGGTCGAGCAGGTCGGCCGGGGTGAGGCGCAGACCCAGCTGTGCGGCCATGGCGTCCAGCAGCCGGGTGTTGAGCTCGGGCTCGCCCACGACGTGCAGCATCAGGTCGGGCTCGGCGAAGCCGATGGGCAACGCCTCCAGTCGACGCAGGATGATCGGCACGTTGGGGCGTCGGGTGCTGGCCGGGTCGCTCCAGGAGGCCAAACCGGTCGCGAGATAGCCGGCGGCGATGCCGTGCCCGGCCTCGAGCCGCCACAGCCGCTCGGCGAGCTTGGCAGCCGACCGGCTGGCGGTGGTGCGCAGCGGTTCGTGCGGGAACAGCCGCGACACCCGCACCGGCTCGCCGTCGATCAGCTTCTTGCGCAGCACCTCGTCGGCCGCGGACAGGTCGAGCGTGCCGACCTTGAGGTCACGGAACCGCACCAACGGGTCGCTCCCCCCGAGCGAGGCGACCTCGTCGGCCCAGCGCCCGATGGCTTCGGTGATCTGCCCCGTCACGACCGTCCCTCGACACCCTTCTGCGCCAGCGATGCTGCCCGGTTGAGCCGGACCGAGCCTAATGCGCCAGGCGGGTAGGTCAGCGCGGCACGGCCTCGCTCAGCCGCTCGACGACGATCTGCGGAAGGATCCGGGTGATGTCCTCGTGGGTGAACAGCTGCGAGCCGCGGTGCAGGCAGGTGCCCGTGCCGCACGCGGTGCCCAGCCGCACCGAGTCGATCAGGGGCAGACCTCGGGTGAGTCCGGCCACCAGTCCCGCGACCGTCGAGTCCCCTGCCGCGACGGTGCTGGCCACCTCGATCTTCGGTGGTCGCATGCGGGCCTCGTCGCCGGAAGCCGAGAGAACATAGGTGCCCGCCCCGCCCAGCGACACCACCAGACGCGGGACGCCGGAGTCCACGATGCGCTGGGCGGCTGCACGGTAGTCGAAGTCGGGGTCGTAGCCGTCCTCGTCGACCAGGTCGGCGAGCTCCTCTTTGCTGGGCTTGATCAGGTCGACCTTCGACTCCACCGCGACGCGCAACGCCTCGCCCGACCCGTCGAACACCAGCCTCGATCGGCGGTGGCGGCACAGGTCGGCGATCTCGCCGACGAGGCTGTTGGGCACGCCTGGGGGGAACGACCCCGAGAGCACGATGTAGGGCGGGAGCGACTCGAACTCGTTGAGCCGGTCGAGCACCTGCCGCCACTCGTCCTCGGTCTGCTCCCCTGCCTCGCCCACGACGCGGAAGTTGACCCGCTGGTCTTCGACGAAGATCGTGAGGCTCGGTCGCGTGTTGGCCTGGACGGGTATCTGGTGAACCGGGACGCCCTCAGCGAGCAGCAGGTTCTCCAACGTGGCACCCGTGTTGCCCCCGAGGGTGACGATCGCTTCCACGGCCTCGTCGAGGCGCCGCAGGGCACGGGCCACCTGTACACCCCCGCCGCCGGGCTCGGTGGCGTCGACGGTGGCCCGCAGCTTCTCCTCGGGCATCATGCGTGGGATCGAGAGCGTGTAGTCCACGCTGGGCGACATGGTGATCGTGGCAACGGTGAGCACGGCAGCAAACTACTGGTCATACCTGCCCACCGAAGGGGAGTTCGCCAGTCCGCTCAGGCCGCGAGCACGACCAACGTCCTGATCTGCTGCGCCGCGTCCACCATGGTCATGGACCGAACCCCGTCCAGCGACAGCCTGCGCACGCCGTGCGCGAGAGCGGCGGCCCGCTCACGGGCGACTCCACTGTCTCCGGCCGAGCTGGCCCACCAGATCAGGTCGAGAAGCTCGTCGAGCTCGGCTCGTCGAGCGTCGTCCACGGATCGCTGGTCACGCAGGACGCCTCGCAGGCCCTCGATGGCGGCGTGCAGCCGGTCGATCGACGGGTCCGTCGTCGCCAGTCGGATCTGCGCGCGGCGACCGAGCCGGTCGAGAAAGTCACGATCATCTTGAGTGAACATCAGCACCTCCTTAGGTAAACAGAAGTTTAACAGGATCAGATGCCGGCCACCACTCGACAGCGCGGCCGACCCCCTTGTCGGCGGTCACGTCACACCTCGACGAGCCGGTAGCCCATACCGCGGACGGTCTCGATGCGGGCGGCGCCGATCTTCTGGCGCAGGTAGCGGATGTAGACGTCGACGACGTTGGAGCCGGGGTCGAAGTCGAACCCCCAGACGCGGTCGAGGAGCTGTTCGCGGGTGAGGACGTGGCCGGGGTTGCGCATGAGGACGGTGGCCAGGGAGAACTCGCGCGCGGACAGCTCGACGCGCTTGCCGTCGACGGTGGCCAGGCGGGTGTCGAGGTCGAGGGTGAAGCCGCCGCAGCGCAGCACCGACCCCTGGGAGGTGTCGGTCGTGTCGCGCAGACGCAGGCGGATGCGGGCGAGCAGCTCGTCGAAGCTGAAGGGTTTGACCATGTAGTCGTCGGCGCCGCCGCCGAGGCCGGTGAGCTTGTCGGGGATCGTGTCGCGCGCGGTGAGGATGATGACCGGGACGGTGCTGCCGGCCGCACGCAGCCGGCGCAGCACCTCGAACCCGTCGAGCATGGGTAGGCCGATGTCGAGGATGACGAGGTCGACCATGTCCGACTGGGCGAGGTCCAGGGCGGTGACCCCGTCGGTGGCGGTGACGGTGGCGAACCCGTGCCCGCGTAGCCCTTTCTGGATGAACGAGGCGATGCGCTCCTCGTCCTCGGCGATCAGGACTTGGCTCATCGTGGCTCCACGGGGGCATCCTGCACTGACGTGAGCGGCAGGTGGACCTCGACCTGGGCTCCGCCGGTGTCGGTGTGTCGGGCGGTGGCACGCCCGCCGTGCGCGGTGGCGATGGAGGCGACGATGGCCAGCCCGAGCCCGGTGCCCTCGCCGCGGGGCCGGTTGCCGCGGGCGAACCGTTCGAACAGGGCGTCGGGGTGCTGGTCGCCGAACCCGGGGCCGGTGTCGGCCACCCACACGACCGCGTGCCCGGCCTCGCGGTGCCAGCCGAATGTGATGGTGTCACCGGTGGTGGTGTGGCGTACGGCATTGGTGCCCAGCTGCAGCAGCGCCTGGGTGACCCGCTCGCCGTCGGCCTGGACGAGCAGCGACGGCCCGGGGTGCACGCTCCACTGGCGGTCAGCCAGGCCGCGTGCGGTGTCCAGGGCGCGGGGCACGAGCCGGGCGAGGTCGACCGGCTGGGGCTGGACGAAGTCGGGTCGTTCGGACTTCGCCAGCACGATCAGATCGTTCACCAGGCGGCTCATGCGGGCGACCTCGTCGAGCACCAGAGCCCGGGAGTCGTCGACGTCGGCCGGGTCGTGGCTGTCCATCACCTGCAGGTGACCGGACACGATCGTCAGCGGGGTGCGCAGCTCGTGCCCGGCGTCGTCGAGAAAGCGGCGCTGGTCGTCGAACGCCGTCTCCAGCCGGTCGAGCATGCCGTTGAACGTCTCGGACAGGTCAGAGATCTCATCGGACCCCTCGACGGTGAGGCGCTGGGCCAGGTCGGTCTCGCTGATGCGTTCAGCGGTGTCGCGCAGGTCTCGCAGGGGGCGCAGCAGCCGCCCGGCGAGGAACCAGCCGACCAGGCCGACGACCACCAGGGTGATCACGCTTGCCGTGGCGTAGGTGCGCATCTGCTCCCACACCGCCGCGCGCTGCGGCCCCACGTCGACCGCGGCGAGCAGCAGCCCGGCCCGCGGGTCGCCCTGCACCGTCACCGGCAGCGCTGCCCACCGCAGCGGGCCGGCGTTGCCCTCTACCTCGCCCAGCGCTGGGTTCGCTGAGCCCGTCAACGGCTGCGAGCAAGGCAGGCTCGTCCTCGATCTGTGGTGGCTCGGACTCGCGAGGTCGGTAGACGACGACGCCGTCGACGAGACCGGCGACGTCCTGGTAGCGGTTCGGAACCTGGCGCGCGACACCGGCGGCGATCGCGGCGTCGACGTCCGCCCACGGCTCCCCCGTGGCTGGGTCGACGTTCTCGAGGATGCCGCGAAACTCCGCGATCTGCGTCGTCAACGCATCGGTGACCGCCGCGTCCACCCGGGCCAGCTGGGACACCGTCAGCTCGATGCCAGTGACGACCATGGCCAGCACCAGCAGCCCCAGCATCGCCGCCAGCACCCGAACCCGCACCGACCCCCGGCCGTACCTGCGGCGGTGCGGCCGTTCAGGCGGCTCGGGGGGATGACGGTCGCGGCCGGCGTCGGACTGGGTCAGGGGTCAGTCCCCGGTGTCGTCGGCCGACGGGGCCGTGGCCGCACTGCGTGTCGGCGCCGTGGCGGGCTCGGCGACCGGGTCGCCTGCGGTGGTGTCCCCGACGCGGGTGATCCACGACGCCTTGCCGTCGGTGACCGGGGTGTCCTCGCCGTCACCGTCGGGCTCGCCTGGGCCGGCCCCGTCATCGTCCTCGGTGACCAGCTCGGTGGCGCTGTCGTCGCGCCGGGCGTCGGCATCGGTGGGGTTGGGCACGATCACCACCGACTCCCCGAGGTCCGGTGCGCTCGGCTGCGCGCCCGAGCTGCCCAGAGCCGCGACTCCCACCGCGATCAGCCCGGCGATGAGGGCTACGACGATGCGCCACACCATGTCGATTCGTCCTTCCACGTGTTGGATGAGTGTGTCAGCAGGCCGACGTCAGCGGCGTCCGGGACGGAAACCGCCGAGCACCGGCTTCGGCAGCCCGGCCAGCAGCGGCTCGAACGCCTCCGCCAGCTCCGCCGCGCTCGGCCGGTTCTGCGGGGCCCGGTCCAGGCAGGCCAGCAGCGGCTTGGCGAGCTCGTCGGGCGTGCCGTCGGGCAGCGGCCGCGGGTCGTCCATCAGCTGCGGCCAGCGCTGCTCCACCGGCGCGTCCGGGTCGGTGACACCGTCCTCGAACGGCCGGTACCCGGCGTGCGCCTCGAACAACGTCGCCCCCAGCCCGAACACGTCCGCCGGCGGGCCCGGCACCCCGGAGCGGGGCGGGTCGGCCTGCTCCGGGGCCAGGTAGCGGTCGGTGCCCACCGTGTAGTCCAGCCGGGCGGCGGCCTCGACCGGGCGGGCGATCGACAGGTCGATCAACCGGGGCGGGGCGCCCATGATGATGTTGGACGGCTTCACGTCCAGGTGCACCACGTCCTCACGGTGCAGGTAGTGCAGCGCTGAGGCGACCTCGATGCCCAACGGGAGCAGCTGCTGCGGCGGCAGGGGGCCATGCCGCCGCAGCAGCGAGGACAACCGTGGACCGTCCAGGTGCTCCAGCACCAGGTGCGGCCGAGGCCCGTCCTCCACCAGGTCGAACGCCCGCACCAGCACCGGGTGGTCCAGCGACCGCGCCAGCCGGTACTCCCGGCGAAGGCCGCGCAGCGCCCCCTCGTCGGCGACCTGGTCCGGGCGGATCACCTTCACCACCACCGGGCAGTAGCGGTGGTCGTCGAAGGCCAGATACGCCTCGAACCGCTCGCCCCCGCCCAGCAGCCGCAACACGGTCAACGTGTCGCTGATCTGGTCGCCCTCGGTGAACTCCCACGCCTGGTGCGTCATCTGCGCGATCCTCTACTCCCGATCCGGCGCCTCAGCGCCGGCCCCACCGGGTGTCGTTGCGGCTGTTGTCGTTCGTGCTGTTCGCGGTGCGGTCGCGGGTGAACTCCCCACCGTCCATCGTCCAGTCACGCGTCAGGTCGAAACGCGACTTGTCCCGGTCCCGGCTCACCGCAGTGACCCGGCTGTTGGTCTTGTCCCGGGTGTTGCGCGACTTCTTGCTCGCAGTCGCGTCCCGGCTGTCCCGCGACACACGCGACACACGCGACACCGACGCGCGCGAAGCCCGGCTCGGGGCCGAGGCACGCGACACCGAGAACGGCGTGAACTTCTCCCGCTCGTCGTCGTCGTCATCGACCGTCGCCAGCAGCGTCACGCTCTCGTCGCGCTTGATGTAGGCCGAGTCCGCCGCCGTCGCCGCCGTCCCCGGCACGAACGCCAAGAAGCTCACGGCGAACAGGCCGGAGAACGTTGCCACGCCCGTCCGGATCAGGGTGTCCCTCATGGTGACTCCTTCGTGTCGTGACGGCTCCCGTCGAGCCGTCGCTGAGAAGAGAGTCCCGCCACGAGATGAGACCACCGTGAGACGCAGATGAGAGGTCCTCTCATCCTGGTCACCTCGTTGGTGCCCGGTGCCGCACATCATGAGGGACTTTCGGCCCCCCGCCCGCGGTCGTCCTCGTCACTACCTTGCTGCCAGCCACCCAGGGCCGACCGACCGCCCACGGACCAGTCCTCGATGCCCCACTCTCCACCGTCAGGAGCACCTCGTGCGTCTACGCCTCCTCCTCCCCCTGCTCATCGGGGCCCTCGTGGCTCCGCTCGTACTGGTCGCACCCGCGACCGCCGCCACCGTCGCCCCCGCCTCATCAGGCGCCGAGCTCAGCCAGTACGGCCGAGTTCTCGACCGCGCGAACGTGCGCTGCAACCGCGGCTCGCGCATGAAGACCAAGCTCGAACGCGACGGCCGCCGCTGGTTCGAGGTCGACGCCGAGATCTACGGCCCACCGCGCAAGAAGTGGACCATCAAGATCAAGCAGAACGGCAGGCTCAAGCACACCGTCCGCCTGCGCGGCGACAGCGACGGCGAGCTCGACACCTACCGCTACCTGCGCAACCGCCCCGGACGCGACCGCATCGTCGTCAAGGCACGCTCCACCTCCGGCGAGCGCTGCGTCGCCCGCATGCGCCCCTGACCTCACGACGGGTCACGTCACGACGGGTCGAGATGGCGCAGGTAGCGCATCGGGTTGTCGAGAAACGCCTTCCAGTGCCAGACCAGCTCGAGGTCGTCGTGTCCCGTCTCGCGCAGGCCCCACGAACCGACCTCGACGATGGTCGCGCCGGGCGTGGCGGCGAGCGCTGAAGCGTGATCCAGCGCCAGAGCTCGGACTCCGTGGCCCGGGTGCCGTGCCGCGCGAACGTCGACCCACCTTCGGCGGAGAGGCCGAAGGCCATCGCCACGGCCTCCACGACCGTGGACTTCCCCGACCCGTTCTCGCCGACCAGGATCGTCACCCCCGACGGCAGATCCAGCCCTGAGTCGAGTATCTGGGCGACCGCCGGGATCGTAGTGGGCCACTGGTGACGGGGGGCCTGCCCGTTCGGCACCACAGCCCGGACGGGGCGCTGGTCGCTGATCCCGCCGGATGCCACGCCGTCACGACAGGTCCGAGGGCGCCCTCGTCCGACGGGTCGACGTGGTAGCGACGATGCCGGTCGCAGCCCGGACGGTGACGGCGCCGGCGACGAAGGCGAGAAGGCCGAGCACCGAGATGCCGGCGGGTCCAGCCGTCAACCCGGTGACCGTCAGCGCGACCATCCCGGCGGCGAGCAGCGTGACGCCCGCGCCGAGGCCGATCAGTCGGCGTGGGGTCTGCGGCACCGGCTCGACAACCGGTGTCACCCACTCGAAGCGTCGCACGGCGCGCACGATGACGAGCAGCATCCCTGCGCACACCAGGTACCAGAGCGGGCGCTGCCACCACCACGTGGTGCTCAACGCCGCCGCGGCGCTGACCAGACCGGTGAACCAGAACACCAGGGACGCGAGGAGTGCCGCGACCATGTGCCACAGGTACAGCGACATGGCGACCAGGTTCACCGCGACGACACCTGCCCACACGCGCCGGTGCTCGCACCAGCGGCGCACCCGGTGCCGTAGCAGAAGCACGATGCCGAGCTGGGCCATGGCCAGGGCGAGCAGCGCGGACGACGGCGGGCCGTTGTTCTGGATCTCTTCGCCCAACGCAGCCAACATGCTGACCGGGTACGGCCCCACCACCACCAGCAGTACCAGCGCCGCGGCGCCGCCGACGACCAGCGCCGGCGCGAGCCAGGGCACCTCCAGCAGCCGACCGCTGCGCCAGGCGACCCCTGCGGCGTAGACACCGAGCCAGAACAGCGGGTAGGTCAGCAGGCCGATGGGGACGCCGCCGAGGTTGGCGAGCAGGTCCACCGCCACGCACGTCGCCAGCAGCCCGGCCGGCACGCGCAGCCCCCACCGCTGCTCGGCCTCGACCAGCCACGGCGTGGTGGCCGACACCACGAGGTACACAGCCAGGAACCACAGCGGCAGGCCGACGATGGTCAGCGCGAGGTCGACCGTCGCGGCGTCCGCGCCGGCCCACCGCGAGGCCATCGACACCGTGGTGACGACGGTGAGGAGCACGAGGCTGGGGACCACCAGGCGCCAGACCCGTGCGCCGACCCAGCCCAGGCGGCTGACCTCGCGCCTACGCCCCGTCCACGAGGCCGCGTTGGCGTACCCGCCCACGACGAAGAAGAGGGGCATCACCTGGAAGAACCACGTCAGCCAGGGGGCCGGTGGCCAGATCTCCAGCAGGTTGCGGCCGTCGAGGCGTCCGGCATCGTCGAGAAGCACGAACGCGAGCCAGTGCCCAGCGATGACCGTGAGGATCGCGAACGCCCGGTAGGCGTCGATCGAGCGTTCGCGCTCTCGGATGGTGCCCTGCGCCGCGGCCGACATACCGACGATGGTGACCGACGGTCGTGCCGCTCAGCCGGACTTGCGTCGAAACTCTCGCTTGCCGCCCGACCGGCCGTGCGTGTCGTGCAGTGCTGAGTCGCCCTCCGGGTGCAACCGGTCGTTCTTCTGCCGTGCCGACTTGGCCTCAAGAGCCTGCTTGAAGCGCGCCTTGACGTCGTCGTCGGGCTGGGCTGCGTCGTCCGACTCGGGGACCTCGGGGCTCGACTCGTTCATCACGCTGCTCCTTCGCCTGCGCCCGCAGCGAGGGGCTCGCGCGGTGTGTTCCAGCGTGCCACGGCGCGCGTGCGCCCGGCGAGTGGGTTTCGCCCAGGCTCGACGGCACGGTATCGACGGCAGCCTTGCGGGGTACGCCGGCGGCGAGATCCGCCGGGTTGGTGCTGCTGGTGGTCGTGCGCGCCGTCCGCTCGCCCTCCCCGCGTGCCGTGCTCGTGGGGTAGCTGCCGCGTGGCGCCCCCGGCAGGATTCGAACCTGCGGCACACGGTTTAGGAAACCGTTGCTCTATCCCCTGAGCTACGGGGGCGTGCTGACCAGCCCGAGCAGTGTAGGCGGGCCAGAATCGAGGTCCACGCCGCGCGAGGGTGCAAGGCCCGCTAGCGTGCCGCGCAACCAGTTGGGGAGGGGACCGATGTCGTCCACGATGCAGGAGCGCATGGGGGCTTTCGACGCCGTCATGTGGAACGTCGAAGAAGACCCGGTGCTGCGGTCGGTGATCGTCGCGATGATGGTGCTGGACAAGGCGCCCGACATCGACGCGGCCCAGGACCGCATCGATCGCATGACTCTGGCGGTGCCCAAGCTGCGCCAGCGGGTCGTGGGAAACCCCGTGTCGCTGGTTCCCCCGCGCTGGGAGCTCGACCCCAACTTCGACCTGACCTACCACCTGCGCTGGGTCGCGGCGCCGCGCAAGGACCGCACGTTGCGCCCGGCCCTCAACCTCGCACAGACGATGGCCGAGCAGGACTTCGACCGCAAGCGTCCCCTCTGGGAGATGACGCTGATGACGGGCCTGCCTCGCGGACAGGCAGCGCTCATCATCAAGATCCACCACGCGATCACCGACGGCATGGGCGGGCTCGCGATGGGGGCGGCGATGCTCGACCTCGCCCGGGAGACCGACGTCGACCTGGGCGACAAGCCGAGCGCACCGAGCGCTGCCGCACTGGGATTGTCGGGAAGACTGTCCAGCGGTGTCTCCTACGAGGCCAAGCGGTTCGCGACCACCTCCAAGGCCGCTGTCACCGGGCTCGGCGACCTGGCGCTGCGCACGGTGAAGGACCCCCGGGGAACGGCAGGCGACGCAGCGGCCTTCGTGTCGTCGGCCGGTCGCCTGCTCGCACCCGCCGGCGTGCCGGAGAGCCCGCTCATGACCGCCCGCTCGCTGTCCGGCTACTTCGACTACTTCGAGGCGCCGTTCGGCGACGTCAAGAAGGCAGCCAAGGCCAACGGCGGGACGATCAACGACGCATTCATGACGGTCGTCACCCGCGGCCTGCACAGGTACCACGTGCGCCACGGCGGGGCGGTGCCCGGCCTGCGGGTCAACATGCCGATCAACCTGCGCACCGGCGCCGAGGACGCCAACGGCGGCAACCGCTGGGTTCCCGCGCGGGTGGTGCTTCCGGTGGACGAGCCCGACGCCAGCCAGCACATGAAGGTTCTGCACCCGCTGCTGCGACAGGCCGCGACCGAGCCGGCTCTCATGCTGTCCGACCAGGTGTACCGGCTGCTCGTGCGCATGCCCACGTCCGCGTCGACTGCGCTGTCGGCCGGGCTGATGAAGGGCACCGACTTCGCCGCCACCAACCTGCCCGGCCCGCCGATCCCGGTGTACTTCGCCGGCGCTGAGGTGACGGCGTTGCTCCCGTTCGCGCCGCGCGGGGGCGCAGCGCTCAACGTGGCCATGATCACCTACAACGGCAAGGCGGAGTTCGCCATCAACATCGACGAACGCGCCGTCGAGAACCCGACCGAGCTGGTCGACGACCTCAAGGCGGCACTGGCCGAGGTGGTCGCCACCGGCTCTGCCTGACGCCGCACACGACGGGCATGCCACCCTTGCCGGGTGACTGCCGAGCCTGAGCCCGTTCTCGCGGTCGAGCCCCTCCCCCCGGGGCCGACCGCGCGGACGCTCACCGCGGTCGAGGGCGAGAACCTCGACCCGGCAGACGTCGATCCACCCCTCGTGCGGTGGGCGATCGTCCGTGCGCCCGTCGCCGCCTGGTGCTGGCGCTGGTGGGAACGCTTCCGAGACGGTCGTGGGACGCTGTCGGCCAAGGCGATCGCGTACTACTCGTTCTTCGGTGTCCTGTCCGGGCTCGCCCTCGCCTTCGGTATCGGCGCGCTGATCCCGCAGTACGAGCAGCTCTTGATCGACGTGGTGGACGAGGCCCTCCCCGGCCTCATCGGTCCGGAGGGCATCGACCCCGTCCAGCTCAGGTCGGTCGGAAGCACCGTCGGCCTGATCGGGGCCGCCATCCTCATCTACAGCGCGGTGGGCATCGTCCGGGCCGTCGACGACGGCGTGCGGCTCATCTACGGCGTGCAGTACGAGCCACGCAACTTCGCGATCAAGACCCTCCGCTTTCTCGGCTACCTGCTGCTCCTCACGCCGCTGGTCGCGCTCTCCTACGTCGGCAGCTCCGCCGCGGCCGGCCTGTTCCGGCCCGTCCTGAACTCGCTCGGCCTGACCGGACCGGTCGCGGATGCCGTCCTGATCGGCGCCGGGATTGTCGTCGGCATCTCGTTGAACTCAGTCGTGATCATGGTCGTGCTGAGCCGGCTCGGCGGCGTCTGCCCCCCTCGGTGGCGTTGGCGGGCCAGCCTTCTCGCCGGTGCCGCCCTCGAAGTCGTCAAGCTCGGCGCCACCTACTTCGTGGCGTTCACCGTCACCAACCCGCGCTACCTGTCGTTCGGGGCGCCGGTGGCCATGCTGCTGCTCTTCTTCGCCATGGCCTCGGTCGTGCTCGTGGCAGCAGCGTTCGTCGCCACCGCCAACGAGCCTGACCCCGTCAGTACCGCGCGACGCCAGCAGGGGCCGACGACTCCGTCGGACTAGCACTCGGCTGAGCACCAGCGGGCTCAGCCGTTAGCGTCGTGCCGTGCGCACGACTGCCTAGCCTGGAGGATCCCATGACCCACGACGTCGACGGCGACCTGGTCGACCTGGACGGTCGCCGCTTCTACCGAATCTCGGGCTACGACGAGATGCCGGCGTTCTTCATGACGATCGTCGGGGCGAGCGACGTGTGGCTGTTCGTCTCGAGCTCCGGAGGGCTGACCGCCGGGCGGGTCGACGCGCAGCGTGCCCTCTTCCCGTACTACACCGAAGACAAGGTGAGCGAGAGCGCGGGACGCACCGGTGGCCTGAGCATGCTGCGGGTCACGGGGCCGGACGGCTCATCGGTGTTCTGGCTGCCCTTCGCCGAGCGACGGCCCGGCGACCCCGCGGTGCAACGAGCCCTCTACAAGGACGTCCTGGGAAGCACCCTGGTGTTCGAGGAGGAGCGTCGCGACCTGGGGCTGCGCCTGCGGGTCTCCTGGGCGACCAGTGCGCGCTTCGGCGTGGTCCGCAGCTGTGAGCTGACGTCCCTGGCTGACGAGCCGCGCGAGGTACAGATGCTCGACGGGCTGGTCAACGTACTGCCGGCGGGGGTCAGCGTGGCCGTGCAGAACGAGCTCAGCATCTTGCTGGACGCCTACAAGCGGACCGAGGTCGACGTCGAGACCGGCCTGGGCCTGATCACCCTCAGCTCGACGCTCACCGACCTCGCCGAGCCGAGCGAGAGCCTGGCAGCCAACGTCGCCTGGCAGGTGGGCCTGCGCGACGTCCAGCACCTGACGTCGACGCGTCAGTGCCGAGCCTTCGTCGAAGGACACCCCATCACCGCGGAGCCGGACGCCCGCGGCGTCCGGGGTGCCTACCTCGTGCACACCGAGCTGACCTTGGCCCCGGGTGAGACCTCGCACTGGCGCATCGTGGCCGACGTCGCGCAGGACGCGGCAGACGTCGTGGCGTTGCGCGACAGGCTGCGCCGCCCGGACGAGCTGGCCGCGCAGCTCGAGGCGGACGTGGCTAGCACCCGCAACGACCTCGAGGCACTAGTGGCTGCCACCGACGGGCTGCAGCGCACCGGGGACGAGCTCGCGACGGTCCACCACCTGGCGAACGTGCTGTTCAACGACATGCGTGGCGGCGTCCCCGCCGACGGCTACCTCGTCGATGCCGATGACGTCCGGGCGTTCATCGCACAGCGCAGCACCGCCACAGCCACCCGCCGCGCCGAGGTGCTGGCCGCCCTTCCCGACCGGCTGCGGGCCGACGACCTGGTGGCGATCGCCGACGCCGATGGCGACGCCGACCTGTGGCGGCTGGCCAGCGAGTACCTGCCGCTCACCTTCAGCCGCCGCCACGGCGACCCGAGCCGGCCGTGGAACAAGTTCGAGATCGTCGTTCGCGACGAGCACGGCGCCCCCCGGTTGGACTACCAGGGCAACTGGCGCGACATCTTCCAGAACTGGGAGGCGCTGGCCTGGTCGTTCCCGGAGTACGTGGAGTCGATGGTGACGGTGTTCCTCGACGCCACGACGGCTGACGGGTACAACCCCTACCGCATCTCACGCTCCGGCATCGACTGGGAGGTGCCCGAGCCGGACAACCCTTGGTCGAACATCGGCTACTGGAGCGACCACCAGATCATCTACCTGCTCAAGCTGCTGGAGACCTCCGAGCGTTTCCACCCCGGCCGGCTCGACGGCCTTCTCAACCAGGCCAGATTCACCCACGCCGACGTTCCGTACCGCATCGCGACCTACGCCGAGACGCTGGCGGACCCCTACGACACCATCACCTTCGACGCCGACCGCGACGCCGCAGTCACCGAGCGGGTGAGTCGCGAGGGGGCCGACGGCCGTCTGGTCCACTCGCCCGACGGCGACCTGGTGCGCGTGAGCCTGGCCGAGAAGCTGCTGCTGCTCCCGCTGGCGAAGCTGGTCAACCTGGTGCCGGACGGCGGCATCTGGATGAACACCCAGCGGCCGGAGTGGAACGACGCCAACAACGCTCTCGTCGGTCGCGGCCTGTCCGTCGTGACGCTGGCCTACCTGCGGCGCTACCTCGCCTTCGTGCGCACCATGCTCACCACCGACGTCGAGGTCACCAGCGAGCTCGCCGCCCTGGCCGACGGCTTGCACGACGTGCTCACCCAGCACGCCGACGCGCTGGCCACCGGGTTCGACGACCGTCGCCGCCGCACGGTCATGGACGACCTCGGCCGGGTCGCCACCGACTACCGCACGCGGGTCTACGCGGGATTCTCCGGTGAGCGGGTCACGATGCCGGCGGCACAGGTCGTCGACCTGCTGGGCCTCGCTCAGCGCTTCGTCGAGTCGAGCCTTCAGGCGAACCGGCGCCCCGACGGGCTCGTCCACTCCTACAACGTGCTCGAGCTGGGCGACGAGGGCGCGTCGATCCGGACGCTCTCGACGATGCTGGAGGGACAGGTGGCCATGCTGTCCAGCGGGCTGCTCAGCCCGCAGGAGTCGGTGACGCTGCTGGGCGCCCTGCGCGCCAGCGACCTCTACCGCGCCGATGCCCACAGCTACCTGCTGTACCCCGACAAAGACCTGCCGGGTTTTCTCGACCGCAACCGGTTCACAGCCGACGATGCCGAGGGGTGCGACCTTGTGGCGGCCCTCGTGGCAGCCGGGGATCGCAGCCTGGTGCGCCAGGACATCCACGGCGACCTGCACTTCGCCGCCCACCTGCGCAACGCCCGCGGCGTCCGCGACGAGCTCGACCGGCTCGCCCGCGACCCGGCCTGGCACGACCTCGTCGAGCGCGACCGTGCCTGCCTGCTGGACCTCTTCGAGACCGTGTTCCACCACGCCGAGTTCACCGGACGCTCCGGCACGTTCTTCGCCTTCGAGGGCCTCGGCAGCATCTACTGGCACATGGTGTCCAAGCTGCTCCTGGCCGTCCAGGAGATGCTGGAGCGCGCGGTGCACGAGCAGGCCGACCCGGCCACGACCGAGGCGCTGCGCGCCGCCTACGACGACATCCGCACCGGCCTGGGCTACTGCAAGACCCCAGCGGAGTACGGCGCCTTCCCCACCGACCCGTACTCGCACACCCCGGCCGGGCACGGAGCCCGCCAGCCCGGCATGACCGGGCAGGTGAAGGAGGAGGTGCTCACCCGCCTCGGCGAGGTGGGCATCGCCGTGGAGGACGGGCGGATCGTCGTCCGGCCCGCCCTGCTGCGCGCCAGCGAGTGGACGACCGGCGCCACCTTCGAGTATCGCGACCTCGCTGGCCGCTGGACCTCGATCGAGCTTCCCCCGGACTCGTTCGGCGTCACCTTCTGCCAGGTGCCTGTCGTCGTGCACCGCAGCGAGCACATCGCCATCGCGGCGCACCTGCAGGACGGGACAGTGGTGGCCGGCAGCGACGGCGCCCTCGACACCGAGCTCAGCGGCAGCATCTTCCGACGCGAGGGACGCGTCAGGCTGCTCGAGGTGCGCGCTAGTGGGCTGCTCGGGTGAGGCGGTCGCGCACCGCGGCGGCGATGCCCGATCCGTCCGGTGCGACGGCGAGCACCTGAGCCAACCCCAGGGCGTCGGCCTCGCGCAACGCGGCGTAGAGCACCGACGCGTACTGCGCCGGTGACGGCGGGGCCGAGAGGCGCACCATGCCCGGTGGCGTGTCCACCGAGGCAAGAGCCAGCACCCCGGTGCTCGGGATCGCCGTGGCGTCGCCGGCAGCCGTCGCGGCGAGGTCGGTGGCCGACACCAGGACGACGCGGGTGCGGGGTGCGTAGTGGGAGGCCAGCGTGCCGGGCGCGCGAACCGTGCTTGCTGTGCGGCCCAGCGGCACCCCGCCCACCGACTCGACCGTCTCGACGCTGACGGCGCCGGGGCGCAGCAGGACGGGCGCCGGGCCGGTGCAGTCCAGGATCGTCGACTCCACGCCGACCCGGCACGGCCCGCCGTCGAGGATCACGTCGTCCCCCGGGGTGAGGGCCGCTGCCAGCTCGGCGAGCACGTGCTGGGCCGTCGTCGGGCTCACCCGGCCGAACAGGTTCGCCGAGGGTGCGGCGACGCCGTCGTCGGCGAGGCGCAGCACCTCGAGCGTCCGGGGGTGGTCGGGTACCCGCAGGCCGACGGTCTCTTGCCCGCCGGTGACGTGCAGCCCCGCGCGAGGCCCGCGCGGCAGCACCAGAGTCAGCGACCCGGGCCAGAGCTGCGCAGCGAGTCGACGAGCGTAGTCGGGGACGTCGATGGCCCAGCCGTCCACCTGGGCGGCATCGGCGAGGTGGACGATCAGCGGATGATCGGCGGGGCGGCCCTTCACCGCGAACACCCGGGCGACGGCGTCCGGGCGCGAGGCGAGGGCACCGAGGCCGTAGACCGTCTCGGTGGGCAGCACCGCCAGCCGGCCGGCGCGCAGGGCGTCGGCCGCACGCGCCGGATCGGTGGTGAGCAGGGCGTCAGGCCCGTCGTCGCTCATGGGCTCTACCGCGCCGCGTCCCCCAGCACCCGGCGCATCTCGGCCCGGGCGACGCTGCGGTGGTGCACCTCGTCGGGTCCGTCGGCGATGCGCAGCGTGCGCGCGCCCGCGTACAGGTAGGCGAGCACGTCGTCGTCGCTGACGCCGAGCCCGCCCAGCACCTGGATCGCGTCGTCGATCACCTGGCAGGCCATCGCCGGCACCACGGCCTTGATGCCGGCGATGCCGGCCGCGGCCTCCTTCGCCCCGACCGTGTCGATCTGCCACGCGGTGCGCAGCACGAGCAGCCGGGCCTGGTCGATGGCCAGGCGGCTGCGGGAGATCTGCTCGCGCACCACTCCTTGGGCCGCGAGCGGGCGTCCGAACGCGGTGCGCTCCGCCGCGCGACGCACCATGGTGTCGAGCGCCCGCTCAGCCATGCCGATCAGGCGCATGCAGTGGTGGATGCGGCCTGGGCCGAGGCGCGCCTGGGCCATCGCGAAGCCGGCCCCTTCCTCACCCAGCAGGTTGGCGACCGGCACGCGGGCGCCGTCGAAGCTGATGACCGCGTGGCCACCGTGGGCACGGTCGGTGTAGCCGAAGACGGTGGTGGAACGCTCGACGGTGACACCAGGGGTGTCCAGCGGCACCAGCACCATCGACTGCTGGCGGTAGGGGTGCGCGCCGGGGTCGGTGACGCCCATGACGATGGCGACCGTGCAGGCCGGTGACATGCCGCCGGTCGACCACCACTTGCGCCCGGTGATCACGTACTCGTCGCCGTCCCGGGCGATCGTGGCGGCGATGTTGCGCGCGTCGGAGGACGCGACGTCCGGCTCGGTCATCGAGAAGCACGAGCGGATCTCGCCGGCGAGCAGCGGCTCGAGCCAGCGGGTGGCCTGCTCGGGCGTGGCGAACATGGCCAGCAGCTCCATGTTGCCGGTGTCGGGCGCCGAGCAGTTCATGGCCTCCGGCATGAGCCACGGCGACCAGCCGCTCACCTCGGCCGTCGGGGCGTAGTCGAGCACCGAGACGCCGGGGCCGTGCTCCGGGTCGGGCATGAACAGGTTCCACAGCCCGCGCTCGCGGGCGAGCGCCTTGAGCTCGGTGACGGCCGGCGGCGTGCCCCAGGTGTCGTCGCGCTCCATGGCGGCCGACTGCTCGTGGAACGCCGCCTCGGCAGGCAGGACCTGCTCGCGCAGGAAGGCGGTGGCGTTCTCCTGCAGCTCGGCGGCGCGGGGGGAGAGAGCGAACTCCATCGAATCAGACCTCCAGAAGTGCGGCGGCTCGCTCAGCGAGCACGGGGACGTGGGCGCCCATCGTCGCGAAGCCCTCACCGACGGTCGCCCCGGCCAGGTAGCGCGCGTGCACACCCTCCAGGATCACCGCCAGCTTGAAGACGCCGAACGCGACGTACCAGGTGATGCGCGACAGGTCGAGGTCGGTTCCCTCGGCGTAGGCGGCCAGCGTGGCCCTCGCGTCGAGCAGCCCGTCGACCCTCGTGGAGCCCAGCACCTCGTCGGACACCTCGACGTAGGTGAGCATCAGCCCGAGATCGGCCAGCGGGTCGCCCAGCGTGGAGAGCTCCCAGTCGACGACGGCGGCGACGTCGCTCAGGTCGCGGGCGAACATGACGTTGTCGAGGCGGTAGTCGCCGTGCACGATCGTCGTGCGCTGGGTCGTCGGGACGTCCGAGCCCAGCGTCGCGGCGATGCGGTCGAGCACCGGCAGGTCGCGCGTGCGGCTGGACTCCCACTGCGTCGACCACCGTCGCAGGTTGCGCTCCAGGTAGCCCTCCGGGCGGCCGAAGCTCGACAGGCCGACGGCGTCCGGGTCGACGTCGTGCAAGGCGAGCAGGGTCGTCACCAGCATCTGGCTCGCACCCCGAAGGTCGTCGGCGGTGTAGGGGGCCATGTCGGCACCGGTGCGCAGCACGACGCCGTCGACGTAGTCCATGACGACGAAGGGGGCGCCGATCACGCCGGAGTCCTCGCACAGGTGCAGCACCGGGGGCACCGGGACGGCGCTGTCGGCCAGCGCCGACATCACCCGCGCCTCACGGGCGACGTCGTGCGCGGTCGCCAGCACGCCGCCCAGTGGGGGGCGGCGCACCACCCAGGTCGTGCGGGCGTCGGTGACCCGGTAGGTGACGTTCGACCGTCCGCCGGCGATCACGGTGGCTGTGAGGGGGCCGACGGGTCCGACGTCCAGCACCGCGGACAGGTGGCGGCGCAGCCGGACGAGGTCGAGCCCGGGCGGGCCGACGTCAGGGGTGGGGCTCATGGCACGTCAGCCGATGGACTGGCGCACCAGCGTGCCGCCGTCCACGACGAGGGTCTGACCGGTGATCCAGCGCGACGCGTGGCCGGCGAGGAACACGACTGCGTCGGCGATGTCGTCGGGCTCACCGATGCGCTTGAGCGGAAGGGCGTTGGCCAGGGGCTCCTCGTAGGGCTCCCAGAGGGCCTTGGCGAGATGCGTGCGCACGACGCCGGGGGCGACGGCGTTCACCCGCACCCCGGGCGCCATCTCGACGGCGAGCTGGCGGGTCAGGTGGATGAGCGCGGCCTTGGTCGCGTTGTACCAGCCGATGCCCGGCTCGGTCGCCAGCCCGCCGATGCTGGCGATGTTCACGATCGAACCGCCGTGCTCGGCGAAGGCGGCCTTCCATGCCTGCTGCGCCCACATGACCGGGCCCCACATGTTCACGTCGACCGTCTTGTCGGCCCGGGACTTGTCGAGGTCGGCCATCGGCCCGTAGTACGGGCTGGTGGCGGCGTTGTTGACGAGCACGTCCAGCCCACCGAGCTGCTCCACCGTGGCGGCGACGACGGACGCGGCTGCGTCGGCGTCCGCCGCGTGGCTGGCCATGGCCAGCAGGCGCGCGTCCGGTACTTCGGCCTTGATCTGGGCGGCCGTCTCGTCCAGCGCCTCTTGCTTGCGGCTGGTGAGCGTGACGGCTGCCCCCTCGCGCACGAGCGCGAGCGCGGTGGCGGCGCCGATGCCGCGGGAGGCTCCGGTGACGATCGCGACCTTGCCGTCCAGTCCGGTGTGCATACCCTCACCCTAGGCCGACCGCCCGCACCCACGACCATCCCACCGCGATCTTGGCGTACCGGCCGCACGGCTCGAGCCATGCGGCTCCAGCGCCAAGATCGCCGGCCGGGTGGGGCCCCGGGCGGCGCCGGGCGGGCGGAGGCCGGGCGGGCGGAGGCCCGGGGCGGGCGGAGGCCCGGGTGGCGCCGGGCTCAGGCCACGCGGCCGGGCTTGCCGCCCTTGGCCACCACCGGAAGGCCGGCCGCCGCCCAGGCCTGCATGCCGCCGGTGAGGTTGAGGACGGTGAAGCCGGCCGCACGCAGCTGTGTGGCGGCGGTGTCGGAGCGTCGGCCCGAGCGACACACGGTGACGATCGTGCGGTCCTTCGGCAGCTCGGCCTGGCGGTGCCCCACCACGGAGAGCGCCATGTGCTTGGCCTTCGGCGCGTGCCCGGCCTGCCACTCGTGCGGCTCGCGGACGTCGAGCAGCAGCGCACCGTCCGTGACCATCTGCTGGGCCGTGACCGCGTCGACCTCGTCCTTCTTCTTGCGGGAGAAGAGTCCCATCAGGCATCCCGTCCCTTCGTGACGTCGTAGCCGGAGGTGATCCAGTCGCTGGTGCCGCCCGTGACGTTGCGGACGTCGTAGCCCTGCTGGGCCAGCCACGTGGCGGCAGTGAAGGAGCGGCCGCCCGTCTGGCAGATCAGGTAGAGGGTCTCGCCCTTGGGCAGCTCGGAGTGCTTGAGCGGCACCATCGCCAACGGCATCAGCTCGGCACCGGGAACATGGCCGGCCTCGTACTCCTGGGGCTCACGGACGTCGACGACGTGCGCACCACCGTCGGCCATCGCGGCCTTGAGCTCGGACACTGTCACATGCACCTGGTACTCCTCACGAACAGACGGATTCGGGCGATGCTGACCTTCTACTGCTCATGATGTCTGCTCAGGCGAGAGACAAGAAGAGCTTCTCGAGCTCGGGGCGCGACAGCTCGGGCTTCTCGCCCCGGTCTTCGGCGGCAGCGCACTGCACGAGTCCGCTGGCCACGACTTTGAAGCCGGCCCGGTCGAGGGCTCGGGACGCTGCGGCGATCTGCGTCACCACGTCGGCGCAACCGCGACCGTCCTCGATCATGGCGATGACGCCGTCGAGCTGACCGCGCACGCGGCGCAGCCGGGTGGCGACGTCGTGTGCGACGTTGGGGTCTACCTGCATGGCGGCCTCCTGAGCATGGACCGTCACTATACCCCCTGGGGTATCAAGGTGCCTGGTCGACGTACACGTGCTGGGCGTGCTCCTCGCGCAGGGTCACGGTGGCACCCTGTCCGCGCACCTGGACGCCGAGGGCGATCGGTTCGACGGTGACCTGACAACCCGGGAGGGCGCCGACCTTGCGCAGCGCGGTCATCACGTCGTGGTGGGCCTGCAGCGGCTCGGCCAGGCGCCGCACGACCACCTCGGCACGGGCACCGGGCAGGGAAGACAGAGCGACGGCGTCCGCGGCTGCCGCCGAGCGGACGGAGCCCTCGTCGGGCTGCACGCCGAGCTCGGCCAGACCAGGGATGGGGTTGCCATAGGGCGAGACCGTCGGCGTGTCGAGGATGGCGACCAGCCGCCGCTCGACGTCGTCGGAGATGACGTGCTCCCACCGGCACGCCTCGTCGTGGACGAGCGCCCAGTCGAGCCCGATCACGTCGGTGAGCAGGCGCTCAGCAAGGCGGTGCTTGCGCATCACGCGGGTGGCGTACGCCTGCCCCTCGTCGGTGAGCTCGAGGCGACGGTCGTCCCCGACACGCAGCAGGCCGTCACGTTCCATGCGGGCCACGGTCTGGCTGACCGTCGGGCCCGACTGGTGCAGGCGTTCGGCGATACGGGCGCGCAACGCCACGACGCCCTCTTCGTGCAGCTCGAAGATCGTGCGGAGATACATCTCCGTCGTGTCGATCAGGTCGCCGCTCACACCCGTCCACTCCCGTACGTGCTGTCGACGGGCAGGGTAGTCGCCAGACTCAGACGGCACCGCCGCGGCGCCGCACGCGGCCGCTGCCGACCAGCGCGGTCGCGCCGGCGGCGATCAGCACCGCTGCTAGCGCGACGAACCTCCCCAGGTCGCCTCCGGTGCTCGGCAGGTCTCCACCGGGCTCGGTCGGGGCCGGGAGCACCGTGACCTCGTCGGTGGCGCTGTCGTTGGAGGGGTCGGTGTCTTCGGCCGGGCTGCTCACGCTCGCAGAGTTGCGCACGCTCGGCACAGCTTCGGCGAACACGTCGACGGTGAGCGTGATCTCGCTCGTCTCGTCGACTGCGAGCCCGTCGGCGTCGACGCAGGTCACCTGCTGGCCGCGGATGTCGCAGTCCCAGCCGGGGCCGACGGCCCGAACCGGGGTGATCCCCACGGGCACCCGGTCGGTCACCGTGATCGGCCCGGGGTCGGGGGTGGGTCCGTTGTTGGTGACGGTGATCGCGAACTCGCCTGTCTCGCCCACGGTGAAGTCGCCCTCGTGGGTCTTGGTGATCGCGAGATCGGCCTGGGGCGGCACCTCGACCACGTCGGTCGCGGTGTCGGGCAGCTCGTCGGGATCGGTCGACTCCGGGGTCTCGGTGCTGACCGTGGCCGTGTTGGAGACCGAGGGGAACGCGTCCGGCCCGACCAGAACCGTCAGGTCGATCGAGCTGGTCTCCCCCGGCGGCAACGGGTCGGCGAGCGTGCAGACGACCTCGGTGCCCTCGGGCGCTGAGTCACCGGCCACGCACGTCCACGGGGCCCCGTCGACCCCGGTCCCGACCGGCTCGCTCAGCCCCGGTGGGACCAGGTCGGTGACTGTGACGGCGGTTGCCGTCGAGGGCCCGGCGTTGGTGACCTCGAGGGTGAAGGTGAGCGGGTCACCCACGCGCACCGGCCCGGCGTGGGACTTGGTGATCCCGAGGTCGACGAGCTGCTCGACCGGCATCTCGGCGGAGTCGGTGTTGTTCTCCTGGTTCGGGTCGAGCGTCGGGCAGACGTTCTCCGCCTGCTGGGCCAGAAGGCCGCCGTCACCGGGAGCGGGGGCGTCCTCGACCGGGCAGACCTCGGCGGAGTTCTCCAGCGGCTCAGCCGGCGCGGCCGGGTCGACGAGCACCTCGAGATCGAGCGTCAGTGACTCGCCGGGCGCAAGAGGGTCGGTGCCGTCCTGGACGCACGTCACGGTCTGGCCGGACTCCGGCGCTGGGTCCAGCGGGTCGGCAGTACATGTCCAGCCGTCTGAGGCGGAGACGAAGCTGGCGAACGGCGGAAGCGTGTCGACGATCTCGAGCGCCGGCTGAGCATCCGAGGGTCCGTCGTTCGTGACGGTGATGGTGAACACGCCCGTGGTGCCGGCGAGCACGGGTCCGCCGGTGTAGTCCTTCGTCAGAACGAGGTCGGCCTCGGCGTTGACGAGCACGTCGGCGGTGGCGGAGTTGTTGGTCTCGTCGTCGCCTGGGGTGCTGGTGGTGACGTCGGCCTGGTTGGTCAGCGTGGTGCCGTCCAGCACGTTTGGCAGAGCGCGCACCGGGACGGTCAGCACGGCCGGCTGAGCCCCGTCGACACCGGTCGGCAGCAGCGGGTCGTCCAGGGTGCAGGTGATCACGCGCCCGTCCGGGGCGTCGCAGGTCCATCCGTCCCCGGACGGGAGGGAGCCGGGGATGAAGGCCAGCCCGGCGGGCAGGCTGTCGGTGACGACGACGTCGTCGGCTGTCGACGGGCCGTTGTTGGTCACTGTGACGGTGAACTCGGTGGTCTCGCCTGCGAGTACGGGGTTGTCACCGGTCGTCGCCTTCGCGATTGCCACATCGGCGGAGTCGACGAGGGTGATCTCGTCGGTGGAGGTGTTGTTGTCGGGGTCGGGGTCGGGGGTGAGGCAGCCGTCCGGGCAGATCTCGGCGGTGTTCTCGATGCTGGCCGGGCCGGCGGAGGGGTCGATGAGCAGGGTCAGGGTGACGACCTCGGTGACACCGGCGGGCAGTGGCTCGGGGTCGGTGCACGTGACGGTGCCCGCCGGGTCTTCGGTGCAGGTCCAGCCGTCCGTGCTGGCGAAGGACACGTAGCTGAGCCCGTCCGGCAGCACGTCGACGAGCACGAGCGGGTCGTCGGTCGTGGCAGCGGAGTCCGACGGCCCGTCGTTGGTCACGGTCAGGGTGACCTCGACCTGCTGCCCTGCCGTCGCCGGCTCGGGAGCGTGGGTCTTAACGACCGACAGGTCGGCGAGCGTCTCGACGGGCACGTCGGCGTCGTCGCTGTTGTTGGTCTCGTCGACGTCGGTGGTGGGGCTGGAGACCGAAGCCTCGTTGGTCAGCGTGGAGTCGGCGACGTCGGAGTCGACCGTCGCGAGCAAGGTGAGCGGCGGTGCATCGGCCCGGGCCACAAGCGGGGCCTCGGCTCCGGTGGCCGACGACACGAGGACGCAGCGCACGTCCTGGCCCGCGACCGTGCAGTCCCACTCGAGTCCGTCGGCGCTGCCCGTTCCCGAAACCGGGGTGAGTCCGGCAGGCAGGCTGTCGAGCACCTCGACGTCGGCGACGGCGTCGGACGGGCCGTTGTTCGCCACCGCGATGGTGAACTCGACCTGCTCGCCGGCACAGGCAGCCGGCGCGCACTGGCCGGTCGGCTCGACAAGAGTCTTCGTCAGCTCAAGATCTGCCTCGGCACGCACCTCGACGCTGGACGAGTCCTCGTCCGGCAGCACGTTCTCACCTTGGTCGGTCGAGGTCGCGACGGTCGCGACGTTGGTGAGCAACGAGCCGTCGGGGGTGCCCGTGGCCTCGCGCGCCGTGATGACGATCGCCGGTGCATCACCGGGCAGCAGCGACTCGGTCAGCTCACAGCTCACCCGGGTGGTGCCGACGCCCGTGCACTCCCATGGTGCCGGGGCGTCGATCGCCTCGACCGTCATCCCGGGCGGAAGCTGGTCGCGCACACTCACGCTGTCGGCGGCGGACGGGCCGTCGTTGCTGACCTGCAGGGTGAACGCGGTGGTCTCACCGGCCAGGACAGGGTTCGCCCCGGTCGTGGTCTTGACGATGGTCACGTCGGCGACGTCGTCGATCGTCACGGGGTCTTCGGCGACGTTGTTCTCCAGCACCGGGTCAGGCGTGGTGCTGGTCACCGACGCCCGGTTGGTCGCGGTCGCGGGCCCCGCGGACGGGTCGACCGTCACCACGACCAGGATCGGCGGGGCCGCGCCGGGCAGAAGATCGACAGGGTCGGCGACCGTTCCCAGAACGCAGCGGACGAGACCGCCGAGCGCGGCGCCGTCGTGGCTGCACTCCCAGCCGGCGGTCGTGCCGAATGAGTCGAACGCGAACGCTCGCGGCAGCACATCGGTGACCACGACCGGTACGGCTGCGGTGCTCAGTCCGAGGTTGGTCACCTCGAGGCTGAACGTCAGTGGCTGTCCGGCCACGACTGGCTCGGGGCTGTGCGACTTGGCGATGGACAGGTCGGCCTCGCGTGGTGCCGTAGCGAGGTCGTCGTTGGTGTTGTTCTCCTCGTTGGGGTCAGTCGTCGGCGAGGACACCGTCGCGCTGTTGAGGATCTCGAGCACCGCGTTGGGCGGCAGGTCGACTCCCAGGCTCGGGTCGATGGCCACCTCGATCTCGAACGAGGTCTGCGAGCCCGCCGTCAGGCCGTCGGGGCGGGTGCACGTCAGCGGTTGACGACCGTCGGCGTCCAGCGGCTCAGCGCTGCAGGTCCATCCATCGCTCGGGGCGACGACCTGGCCGAACGTCAGCCCTTGCGGCAGCAGGTCGGTCAGCGTGAGCGGCCCCACGGCATCGGACGGGCCGGCGTTGAGCGTGGTGAACCGGTACGTCGCCGGGTCCTGGCCGGCGATGAACTCCGGTGGCTGCACCGACTCCTTCTCCAGCACCAGGTCGGCTTCGACCGTCACCGGGTCGGTGGTCTGCGAGGTGTTGTTGTCGAGGTCGTCGTCAGGGGTGACGGTGCTCTCGACGGTGGCCGTGTTGACCACGTCGTCCGTCTGGCTGGACGGGATGTCGACCACCAGCGTGATCTGCCCGGCCGGGTCGCCGGCCAGCAGGTCGGTGGGCCGCAGGCAGGTCACCTCGCCGGCGTCCTCGGCGCACGACCACCCCGCTCCCTCGGCCGAGACGAAGGTCGAGCCGGGCGGCAGCGTGTCGGTGACGACGATGTCGGCACGAGCCGTGGACGGACCCAGGTTGGTGACGTCGAGGGTGTAGGTCGCGTTCTCACCAGCGATGAGGTCGCCCGAGAGTGCCTTGACGATCTCGAGGTCGGCGGACGCGACGATCTCGACGGTCGAGGTCGCCTCGTCGGGCAACGGGTTCGGCCCCTGCGGGGTGCTGGTGGACACGGACGCGGTGTTGGTGACCTCACCCACCGCAGCATCGGGGTCGGCCGCAGCCACGACCACGATGGTGCGCGACTCGCCCGGGGGCAGCGGGTCGTCGAGGGTGCAGGTGACCTCCTGACCGACGGGGCGCAGGCATGTCCAGCCGTCTCCTGACGCGGACTCCGGCAGCAGCCCGGCGGGGGCAGTGTCGGTGACGCTGACGTCGTCGGCCACCGACGGGCCGTCGTTCGAGACGGTGAGGGTGAACTCGGTGGACTCTCCCGCGCGCACGGGGTCGTCGCCGGTCGTCTGCTTCTCGATGGTGACGTCGGCCACGTCGACGACGACGATCTCGTCGGTCGAGGAGTTGTTGTCGGGGTTCGGGTCGGGGGTGAGGCAGCCGTCGGGGCAGACCTCGGCGGTGTTGACGATGGGCGCACCGTCGGGGGTCGGTCCGGCGGCCGGGTCGACCAGCAGCGTCACCGTGATCGTCTCGATGCTCTCCGCGGGCAGCGGCTCCTCGTCGGTGCACAGCACCGTGCCGGCCGGGTCCTCGGCGCACGTCCAGCCGTCGTCGCTGGTCGAGTCGACGTAGCTGAGCCCGTCGGGGAGCACGTCGCGGACGACCAGCGGGTCGGCAGGCGTGGCCAAGGCGTCCGAGGGTCCTTCGTTGGTGACGGTGAACGTGACCTCGATCGTCTCCCCGGCCGTCGCCGGCTCAGGGGTATGCGTCTTGACGATCGCCAGGTCGGCGAGGCCCTCGACGACGACGTCGGCGGAGTCGTCGTTGTTGTCCGTGACCGGGTCGGTGGTCTGGCTCACGACGGTCACCCCGTTGGTCGAGGTGCCCAGCGCGGCGTCGGAGGACACCAGCGTGCTCAACGTCAGCAGCGGCGCTTGCCCGCTGCCGGGCACGTCGGGGTCGACCGGGGCCAGCGGCACCGGGGTGCCGGCACCATCGGTGAGCAGGCAGGTGACGTCCTGGCCGGTCGCGGTGGGAGCGTCGGGCGAGCACTCCCAGGCGTCAGCAGGGTCGCTGTCACCGGTGTAGACGAAGCCCGGCGGCAGGGTGTCGAACGCCAGCAAACGCGGCTGTGCGGTGGACGGGCCGAGGTTGGTGACGCTGATGGTGAAGTCGACCGGCTCGCCGGCGCAGACGTCGGTGCACTCGCTCGAAGGCGGCACCAGAAGCTTCTCGACCGCGAGGTCGGCCTCGGCCAGAACGTCGACCGTCGAGGTGTCGGTGTCGGGCAGCGCGTTCTCGCCCTGGTTCGTGGCGGTGGACACCGTCACCTGGTTCGTCAGCGTCGCGCCGTCCGGCACGTCGACGCGCACGCGTGCGGTGACGACGATCGCCGGAGCGTCCCCCGGCAGCAGCGGGGTGCTGAGCGAGCACTCCACGCTGGTTCCACCGTCGGTGCACGACCAGGGTGCCGGCGCGTCGATCGCGCTCACCACCATGCCCTCGGGCAGGTCGTCGGTGAGCGACACGCCGTCGGCGGTCGATGGCCCCGCGTTGGTCACCTGCAGGGTGAACTGGGTCGTCTCGCCGGCCAGCACCGGGTCGTCGCCGGTGGTCGTCTTCACCACGGTGATGTCGGCGACGTCGACGATCGTGACGCGATCGGTGCTGGAGTTGTTGCCCGGCTCGGGATCGGTCGTCGGGGAGTCGACGGCCGCAGTGTTGGGGATGGTGGCGGGCCCGGCGGACGGGTCGATGTCGGCGACCAGCGTGATGGTAGGCGCGTCGGTGAGGGCCGCAAGGTCGATGTCTGCGCCCGTCGCCGCGTCGGTGAGCGTGCAGACGAGGGGGTTCGACGCGACGTCGCAGTCCCACGCGTACGTGGCATCGCTTCCCTCGGCGCTCACGACCGTGAAGGCCGCCGGGACGGCGTCGGTCACCGTGACGGGAGCCGCAGCGTCGGACGGGCCGTCGTTGCGCACCGCGATGCTGAACGTCACCTGGCCGCCCGCCGTCGCCGGCTGCGGGGTATGGGTCTTCTCGACAACGAGGTCAGCGACAGCCGACGACGCGGTGGTGTCGCTGTCGGTGTTGTTGGAGGTGTCCGGGTCGGTGGTCGGGGACGTGACCGTCGCCTCGTTCACCAGCACTTCGCCATCCGGCAGCGAAGGCGACACCGCGATCGGCAGGTCGAGCGTCGTCTGGGCGCCGACGAGAAGGGGGCCGTCCAGAGTGCAGGTGAGATCGAAGCGATCACCGGACGGGACAGTCGCGCACGTCCAGGTTCCTTCCGGCGTCGTGACCTCAGTGGGGTTGTCCACCAGGGAGAGGCCGGACGGAAGGAGGTCGGCGATGGTCACGTCCGGCTGGGCGACCGAGGGTCCGGCGTTGCCGACGATGAACCGGTACGTGCTCTGCTCGCCCGCGACGAGCTCGGCGTCGGCGGGCTCGCGCAGCTTCTCCAGCGACAGGTCAGCCAGCGTTGTCGGTTCGGTGGTGACGACGTCGGTGTTGTTACCCAGGTTCGGGTCGACGACAGTGCACACCCCCGCCGGCAACCCGTCGACCTCGCCGTTCTCGTCGACGCAGACCCGGGCGGTGTTGACCACGTCCGCGGTCTGCTCAGCCGGGATGGCCACGGTCAGCGTGATCTGGCCGGCGGGCGTGTTCGGCTCGAGGTCGGCGTCTCGGGTGCACGTCACGGTGCCACCCACGGGGACGTCGCCAGGGTCGTCGCAGACCCACCCGGCCCCGGTGATGCCCACCAGCGTCGTGCCGGCGGGCAGGTCGTCGCTCACGACCAGCGGGCCGAGCGCCAGGGACGGGCCGTTGTTGCGGACGTCGAGGGTGTAGGTGGCGTCCTCGCCGGCCACCAGGGTTCCGGAGAGCGCCTTCTCGACCTGCAGGTCGGCGCGCGCCCGGACGGTGGCCAGGGCCTCGTCGTCGTTGTTGTCGAGGTCGGGGTCGTATGTGCGCGACGAGACCGCAGCGGTGTTGACGTACTCGGTGGCGTCGGGGACGGCGGCGGGGACGGCGACCGTCACCTCGATCGTCTCCGACGAGCCGGCGGTGAACGGTCGGTCGGCCCCGTCGGCCTCGGTCATCTCACGTTCGCACTCGACCAGACGCCCAGCCTGCAGGCACGACCAGCCAGCTCCGACCGCAGAGACGAGCACGGGGTCGGTCTCCGGCGCATCGGGGTCACGCGGCAGCCGGTCGGTGACTCGGACGAAGCCGCGCGCGTCGTCGGGGCCGAGGTTGGTGACGGTGAGCGTCCAGGTGAAGTTCTCGCCGGCGATGGGGAATCCTGGGTCGGGGGTCTTGGCGATCGCGAGGTCGGCGCTGTCGATGCGCGCGTTCGCGGTCGCATCCCCGACGTAGTCCTCGTCGGCGTTGCCGGGCGCCCCGGAGGCGTCCTCGGCTGTCGCCTCGACGGTGTTCACGTGCTCGATGTCGGAGCCGACGCCCGGCAGGCGCACGACGCTGACGTCGCCGTCGTCGCGTGGGACGGCTCGGAAGTCGACGATGAGGGTCTGGTTCGGCTCCAGCGTCAGCGGTGACCTGCTCGCGATGGTGGTGGTCTCGTTGCCGTCGGCGTCGCTGGTGGTGGTCACGAGCGGGTCGGCGGCCACCGGAACACCCCCGACGGTGAACAGCGCACTGTCGACGACGTAGGTCCAGTTGGGGGGCAGCGTGTCGGAGACGAGGACGTTGGTGGCCGGGGCGTCGCCGTCGTTGGTGACGGTGAACTGCCAGCGGAACGAGCCGTCGATGAAGGCGAGCTCACCGTCGGGGGTCGACTTCGTCACGTCCAGCGACGGGAACTGGGGCGTGACGCTCGCCGTGGCCGACGGGTCGCGGTCGGGGTAGGTGCGACGGCCGTCCGTGCCCTCGGGTACCGAGGCGTAGTCGTCCACCGTCACCGTGTTCACCAGCGGTGACGCCCCGATCGTCGGCGACGGTGCGAGGACCGCGTCGTAGGTGAGATCGATGCTCTGGCCCGGCGCCACCGGCCCGGGCAGGGTCCAGGTGATCGTCCCGCCCCCGTTCTCGGCGGGGGCGTCCGGCGCGTACACGCCGCCTTCACCGACGGCCGTGACCACCACGCCGACGGGGACGTCGTCCACCACGACCAGGTCATGGGCGTCGCTGGTGAACTCGTCGTCGGAGTTGGTGACGGTGACGGTGTAGTCGAACGGCTCGGCCGGTCCCGGTTCGTCGTCGGAGACGGCCTTGGCGACGCTGAGCTGCGGCTCGATCACGGTGACGGTGGCCGACTCCGGCTCGGTGGAGAGGTCGAACGCCGGTTCGTCGCCGTCCTCGATGCCCCAGCTGACCACGGCGGAGTTGGTCAGCGCGTCGCCCGCGGCGATGCCCGGGTCGGCTGTCGCGTCGCTCAGCAGCGCGGTGTAGACGAGCGTGAGGGTCTGCGGGACCGGGGTGGCGGTGACGTCACCGAACCCCCATCCGATGACGGTTGCCCCACCGGGCTGGATCTCAGGAGAGTTCGCAAGGCGCACGAGCGGTCCGCCGACGCAGGGAGCGCTGTCCGGGCGCGTGCACTGAGTCTGGTCGTCGACCAGCTCGACGCTGTCGGGGTCGAAGCCGTCGGGCAGGACGTCGGTGATCGAGGAGTCGAAGAAGTTGATGTCTTCCGGAAACTCGATGACCACCGTGAAGGTCGCCCGCTCACCGAACGTCACGGTCTCCGGAGAGGCCGTCTTGCTCACCGAGGGGACCCCGACGCCGACCCGGCTCAGAGCCGAGTCGGTGAACACCCGCTCGGTGTCGGAGTCGTTCTGCGAGTCGGCGATGGTGGACGCGGTCAGGTTCGCACGGTTGGTGTAGGTCACGCCGCCGGCGGCAACGTCCTCCACCGTGGCGGTGTAGCGCAAGAACTCGCTGGCGCCACCGTCGACGGCGGTGTCCAGCGTCCAGGTCAGCAGGGTTCCGCCGGTCTCGCACCCGTTGGTGCCGTCGCCGGGGACCGTCACGACGGTCCCGACCGGCGGCGTGGGCGAGGTCACCACGTCGCCGTAGATGAGCCCGTCAGGCACGCAGTCGGTGACCACGGTGTCGTGCACCGGGGGACGGCTGTTGCCGCGGTTGCGGACCTCGAGGGTGAAGGTGACCTCGTCCCCGGCCCCGATCGACGGGGGGGCGTTGTTGCTCTTGAGAAGGTCCGGGTTGCCGAAGACGATCACGACGTCGGCCGGGTCGGAGAGCTGCGGCAGCGGGGACCCGTCCACCGCGGCGCTCTGGCTGTCGAAGAACGCGGTGTTCTGCCTCGCTGAGTTGTTTCCGCCGGCGCGCGGGGTCACCCGGGCAAGAATCTCCACCTCGACGAGCTGGTCGACGTCGGTGTCGTTGGTGTAGGTCGCAGGAAAGGCGAGGTCGCCGGAGTCGAAGTCCAGGACGAACCCGGCCGGCAACAGCTCGGTGGCCGGGGACTGGCCGGTTGCGGAGAAGGCGGCCGTCGCCGCCTCGAAGGTCAGCTGGCTGGGCAGGCTGTCGGTCAGGGCACCGGCGTAGACCGTGGTCTGGGCGGGAATCGTCACACCGATGCGGAAAGTCGCCGTCTCACCGTTGGTGGCCTGGCCGCTCTCGGCCGGCGCGTCGCCGTTGTCGGTGTTGTTGTTGTTGCTCTCGGTCACGCCCGTGCGCGCGACCTGCTTCGTCAGCTCAGCATCAGGCAAGAAGACCTGGCTCTGGTCGCTGGCGGCAGGCGCCGTGGCGTCGATCGGGTCGACCGTGGTGTCGACGTTGTCGGCGGGGAAGAACGTCGTCGTGCCGCCGAACTCGTTGGTGAAGGCGTTGTACGAGCGGACCGATGCGGTGTTGTCGAACACCGTCGACACCGAGACCTCGTCGGGTATGCGGACGGTGTAGGTGAGCGTGCGGGTCTCGTCGGTGTCGATCTGCGACCCGTCGCCGGGTACGGGAGCGTCGGTGGGGTCGCCGTCCAGGCCGTCGCTGGCCTGCCAACGGATGGCCGACTGATCGTCACGCTCGGCGAACGTCGGGTGGTCGGCGTCGCCGGGGTCGGTGCACGCACCGACCGGCGAGGCCGGGTTGGCCTGCGGCGGGGACGTGCCGGCCAGCACGCCGGTCGGGCTGATGCTGCCCGCCACCACGTCGGCGCAGGTGATGCCCTCGGGCAGCACGTCCCAGACCTGCCAGCCACGCACGGACACGTCGTTGCTCGCGTCGGGGTCACCGGAGTTGGTGACGTCCACCCGGTAGGTGACCTCGTCGCGCTGGGCCACCTGAACCCCGTCGACGTCGTTGCCTGGGGTGCCGGGATCGGCGGGGTCGACGACGTCGGTGTCGGCGCCTGACGTGACGCTCTGCACGCCCTTGACGATGCCGACGTCGGGCGCCGGTGCGATGCCCAGCGGCAGCTCGTCGCGGAACGAGACGCCCTGGCCCTGGTTGTTCTCCGCACGCGCCTTCATGAGGTTGCCGGTGATGTCGACGTCCCCGCCGGCTCCGGGTCGCTCCACGATCACCGAGAACCGGGCACGCCACACCGTGCCCTTGGGCACGAACAGGTTGCCAGAACCGCCCACCTCGGTCCCGAGAACCCACGTCGGGTTCTCCGTCCCCTCGGCAGCCGCCTCCTCGTTGAAGTCCGAGCGCACCTCGAAGGGCGCGACCAAGAACTGCGAGCCCGGCTCGTAGCGGGTGCCGGCCGGGATGAAGTCGGTGATCACCGGGTTGCGCGCGTCCACGTTCTGCGGGAAGACGACCTCCAGCTCGAAGCAGATGCGGTCACCCTTGCGGAACACGAAGTCGGGGTCCGGGAACTCCGACTCGACGAACGGCCCGTCGGTGCACTGGTACGGGAACTCGCGGGGCTTGATCGACTTGTTGATGCTCGCCCCGGAGGTTGTCTGCGTCGCCGAGGAGGTATCGCCGACCGTCTGTGGCCCGGTCTCTCCCGTGCCGCCAGGCGGGTCGGTGGCGATCGGCGTGGTGACGCCCGTCAGCGACACGGTGTTGGTGAACGTGTCACCCGCCGTCGGAGGGAAGCCGGCGAGGTCGCCTCCGGTGTACACCGAGCGCATCCGACCCTGGTAGGTGATGCGGGCGGTGCCGTTGGCCGCCACCTGCACGTCGGTGAACCTGAGCGTGAACGTGCCATCGCCGTTCTGCTGCACATCGGCGTAGTCGGCGCCGCTCGGGTCGCTGCCCGGCTCGGGGTCGCACTGCAGAGGCGCACCGGCGACGTAGTTCGTGTCGGACGACAGCGGGCAGACACCGTTGGGCATCACGTCGGTGATCGCGATCGAGCCGGCATCGACGTACTCGCTCACCCGCAGGTCGAGGGTGTATCTGGCGATGCCGCCGATGACGAACTCGCCGGGGCTGACCCGCTTGCGCATGGCCAGGTCTTCGGCAGTGCGGGTGAGTTCGTCGGTGTTGCTCACCTCCGGTGAGAAGCCAGGCTCGAGCAGACCGGTGTACGTGCCGGACACCTGGGCGACGTTGGTGAGGGCGAGCTCCCCGCCGGTCTCCCTCGTGGACGGGCCGGTGTTGTTGTCGAGGTTCGCGGTCTGGCCGAGGCTTTCCGGGTTCGGCGTCGTGCCCGAGGCGAAGTCCGTGGTGTTGGCGCGCAGCGGGATGCCCGCGGCGTAGCGGATCGTCCTCTCCTCGCCCGGGTCGAGGTCGCCGATCGTCCAGCTGAGCTGGGTGTACACGCCGCTCAAGCCGGCGGGCACGCCGTCACCGGTGGGGTTGTCGACGGTCTCGACGGTGTCCGGCAGCAGGCAGTCGGCGCCGACACCCGGCGTACCGGTCAGCGACGGAGCACCCGGGTACTCGCGTCCACCGACGGTGGCCGGCGAGTCGGGGGGCGTGTTGTCGACGCCACCGCAGCCCAGATACTCCAGGCCGGCGGGCACCCAGTCGGTGAGCGTCACGTCGTCGGTGGCTGCCAGCGTGTTGTTGCGCACCAGGAGCGTGTAGACGGTGGTCTGGTCGTGCACACCGCGCAGCAGCTCACCCTCGGGGCTCGGCTCGCTCTTGACCACCTCGATGGCCGTCACCTGTGTCGTCGTGGTGTTGGACGGGGACACCGAGACGCTCGGGTCGGGGACCGGTTGCCCCTGCTCGTCGAACCGGGGCACACGGCGCGGGTTGGTGCTGGAGTAGCCCTCGGCCTGGTTGGTGAACGACGACCCCACCGGGAAGTCCTCGGCCACCGGCTGGGCCTGGAACGACAGCGAGAACGAGCTCGCCGGCTGGAGGTCGCCGATGTTGATCCAGAGCAGTGTCTGCTGCGGTCGAGTCTCCCCTGGGGCGACCTCGACCTGGTTGGTGACGACCTGGGGGTCGCCGACCGTGCTCGGCTGCGTGGAGCCGGGGACGTACGTCATGCCGATCGGCAGGACGTCGCGCAGCGTGCCGTTGAACAGCGGGTCGTCGTTGCCGGCCGGCGCCGTGGCGTTGAGCGTGAACCGGACGGGCTCTCCGACGAGCACCTCGGCCGGCGCTTCCTTGGTGATGGTCTTCGTCGTGTCGGCCACAGCAGCGGGCGGAGTCGGCGCTAGTGTCAGCATCGACGCGAGCAGGACGACCGCGACGACGGCCCCGACAGGCCGGCGCCACCAGTCAGCAGCGTCACGCAGGTGTGGCACCGAGTCTCCGCATCACGTAGGCACGCCCGCTTGTCGCAGGCGCCACAACAGTAGCCATCGCGAGTCATGGCGTCTGCCTGCCTGGGTGAGATCGTCCGAAGGGACGACCAGTCGACGCACGGCCGACGAGCCGCTCCGCACCACGGCGAGCGCTGGGTCCGGGCCTCTCGTAGCGTCCGGGGCATGGTCTCGGTGCTCTGGTTTCGACGTGACCTGCGACTGGCCGACAACCCTGCGCTGCTGCGCGCCGCCGACGGACGGCGACGTCGTGCCGCTCTTCGTGCTCGACCCCGCGCTCTGGGAGCCTGCCGGCGACGTGCGCCGCGCCTACCTCAACGCGTCCCTGCGTGCCCTGGACGACTCGATGGACGGGGCGCTGCACGT
Source organism: uncultured Actinomycetota bacterium (assembly GCA_963714455.1). Lineage (GTDB taxonomy): Bacteria > Actinomycetota > Actinomycetes > Jiangellales > Jiangellaceae > CAVQGZ01. The sequence goes on along the minus strand of CAVQON010000018.1, from coordinate 19,687 downwards.
GCGCCGCGGCGACCCGGTCGACGTGGTGCGCACGGTGGCCCGCACGCCGGAGCCACCAGCGTCCACGCCGCCGCCGACACCGGGCCCTACGGCCGCCGACGCGACAGCGCCGTGGCAGCAGCGCTGGCCGATGCCGACATCGACTTCGTGCGCACCGGCTGCGCCTACGCCGTGCCCCCGGGCGCCGTGCGCAAGCAGGACGGCGACCCGTACTCGGTGTTCACGCCGTTCAGCCGGGCCTGGCGCGCGCACGGCTGGCCCGACCCGGCTCCGCTGGCCGACCAGCTCTCCTGGGTAGGCCCGCGAGGTGGCGGCGACCCGCTCTACGACGACCCCGACCTCGGCGACCTGGCGCTGCCCGAGGCGGGCGAGGCCGCGGCCCTGCGGCGTTGGCAGAGGTTCCGCGACGCCGGCGAGCAGGGTCTCGATGGCTACGCCGAGCGCCGCGACCGTCCCGACCTGGCTGGCACGAGCGTGCTGAGCCACCACCTGAAGTGGGGCGAGATCCACCCCCGCACGTTGCTGGCCGACCTCAGGTTGCGCCCCGGCCGCGGGCCCGACACGTTTCGCACCGAGCTGGCCTGGCGGGAGTTCTACGCCGACGTGCTCTGGCACCGGCCCGCGACCGCTCGGGAGTACCTGCGACCCCAGTACGCCGCCATGCAGTACGACGCCCCGAGCGGCGACTTCGACGCCTGGGCGCAGGGCCGAACCGGGTACCCGTTCGTCGACGCCGGCATGCGCCAGCTGCGCCGTGAGGGCTGGATGCACAACCGCGTGCGCATGGTGGTCGCATCGTTCCTCGTCAAAGACCTGCACGTGGAGTGGCAGCACGGCGCCCGGCACTTCATGCGCTGGCTGCGCGACGGCGACCTGGCGTCGAACTCGCACGGCTGGCAGTGGACGGCCGGGTCGGGCACGGACGCCTCGCCGTACTTCCGGGTGTTCAACCCGGTCACCCAGGGCCAGCGGTTCGACCCGGACGGGGAGTACGTGCGTCGCTACGTCCCCGAGCTGGCGCACCTGCCCGGCCGGGCGGCACACGAGCCCTGGGCCACCGATGATGGCTACGCGCACGGCTACCCGCAACGCATCGTCGACCACGCCGAAGAACGCCGCGAGGCTCTGCGCCGGCTCGAGGCGATGACGTCCGACTGAGGCCGCGGCAGTCCCCGATCGGCACGAAGACGCCGGTCGGTAGGGCAAGATGAACCGGGTGCTCGTCGTGACCGTGATCAGCCTCAAGGGTGGGGTCGGTAAGACCACCGTGACCCTCGGGCTCGCCGGTGCCGCGGCGGCGCGCGGGCTGCGCACGCTGGTGGTGGACCTCGACCCGCAGGGCAACGCCACGCTCGCGCTCGACCCGGTGTCGGCGGAGTTCACGAGCAACGACGTGCTGGCCGACGCACGCTCCGGCGTGATGGTGCAAGCCGTCACCGACTCTGCGTGGGACGACAAGATCAAGGTGGTGCCCAGCGAGCCATCCCTGGAGCACCGCAACCATCCGGTCGAGGGGCGCGGCGGCGAGCACCGGCTGCGCACGACCATGCAGGGTGTCGAGGGCTTCGACCTCGTGCTCGTCGACACCCCGCCCAGCCTGGGCGAGCTCACGAAGAACGCGCTGGCCGCCAGCGACCGCGCCGTGGTGGTGGCCGAGCCGACCGCGTTCTCGCTCACCGGGGCGCAGCAGGCCCTCACCGCCGTCGACGTCGTGCGCAGCGGCTTCAACCTGCGCCTGCGTCCGGCCGGCATCGTCGTCAACCGCTACCGCGCCCGCTCAGCCGAGCACCGCTACCGCCACGCCGAGCTGGTGAGCGCCTACGGGCCCCTGGTGCTCGAACCGGTGCTGCCCGAGCGCTCGGCCGTCGACGCAGCCGCCGGCGCCCACGTACCAGTCCAGCGCTGGCCATCGCCGGGCGCCCGCGAGATCGCCCGCGCGATGAGCACCCACCTCACCACGGTCGTCGCCTCGGCGTCCGGACCCGACGCCCCGCTGACGAAGGGACTCCGCGGATGAGCCACGCCCCCACCCCGCAGCCCCGGCCGGCGTTGCGCAAAGCAGCCGACGGGTCCGTGCACCCGGCCTCGGCTGTGCTGAGCTCGCTCGCCGTGACCGTCCCGTCGCCCGGCGAGTCCGGCAAGCAGGGGGGCAAGAAGGCGAAGAAGAACGGCAAGCCCAAGAAGGCCGCGCCCGTCGAGGTGGTCGCCCTCGAGGTCGAGCTGCCCAAGCCGGTACGCAAGGCGCTGCGCAAGCGTGCCGCCGAGTACGGCTGGACCGCCGAAGAAGCCGCCGCCCAGGTGCTGCGAGTCTGGGCGGACAACTGAGCGTCCAGTCCCGCGAGGTGCTGCGGGTGTGGCAGGTGCCCTACACCGATCCGGACGCCCGGGTGCTCGTCGACGCCGTCCAGCAGGAGTACGTGGCCCGCTACGGCGGACCGGACGAGACCCCGCTGGCGGCGACCGACTTCGACTCGCCTGCAGGCGTGTTCCTGCTCGGCGCTCTGGACGCCGCGCCGGTGGCGTGCGGCGGGATTCGAAGGGTCGACGGCGACACCGCCGAGATCAAGCGGATGTACGTCGCGCCGGCCGCGCGCCGCCGGGGGTTGGCGCGGGCGATGCTCGCCCGGCTGGAGGCGGCGGCCCGCGACGCCGGATACGCCCGGCTCGTGCTCGAGTCGGGCAACGCCCAGCCCGAGGCGCTCGCGCTGTACCGCTCGTCCGGCTATGACCCGGTCACCCCGTACGGCTTCTACCGGTGCCACACCGAGGCCAACTCGCTCGGGCGAGCGCTATGAGCGCGCCACGCACCGAATTGAGTGGCGCGTCGGGCCGCGCGGATCTAGCGTTCTTCGTACACAAGAAGGGAGGTGGTCCGGTAGTGAGTATTCGCTGGACATGTGAGGTGGCTTCCAGCTAGCCGCCCGGTTCTTCCGGACGACTCCTTCGGATGTCGTGCAGCCGAGCGGCTGGCGAATCCCCTGGTAGTCACCCGATCCGCGGGCCCCGAGCCGTCCACTCGGGCTCCACCGGCACACGTCGATGGGTAAGACGCCCGCGGATCGCCCACGCCCCGGTCAGGGCTGAAGCCGGGTGAGCGTCCAGCCGTCGCCGTGGCGCGCGTAGCGCAGGCGGTCGTGAAGCCGAGCGGGTTGTCCCTGCCACAGCTCGATGGTGTCGGGGACGACGCGAAAGCCGCCCCAGAAGTCGGGCAGCGGAACGGGCTCGGACGCCGGGAACCGCTCGTTCAGCTCGGCCAGTCGGGACCGCAACGTCTCGCGCGACTCGACGGCCTGCGACTGGCGGCTCACCCACGCCCCCATCTGCGACTCGCGCGGACGCACCGCCCAGTACTGCGCCGCCACCGCACGGTCGACCGGCTCGGCGTGACCGGTGACGCAGACCTGTCGCGACATGGCGAACCAGCCGAAGCACAGTGCGGCAGACGGGTTGGCGCGCAGCGCCCGGGCCTTGGCCGAGCCCAGGTTCGTGTAGAAGACGAAACCGGTGTCGTCCAGCTCCTTGAGCAGGACGTGCCGGCTGCTCGGCCGTCCGTCGGCGTCGACGGTCGACACGACCATCGCGTTCGGCTCCGGCAGACCCGCGGCGGCGGCTTCGGCCAGCCACCGCCGGAACTGTACGAACGGCGAGGCCGCCACGTCCGCCTCGCGCAGCGGGCCGGGCACGTAGCGCACCCGCATGGCGGCCAGGTCGGGGGGCGGTTCCAAGGACGCTGCGGGCACCTCGAAGTCGGACATGGGGCAAGCCTGGCAGCAGGGCCGCGGCGGGTGGAGGTGACCCCGGGCACGGGCTGGGGCAAGATACCGGCCCAACGAGGTCGGCGACGCTGTCGGCCTGCTGCTCACTCACATGCAGGACGGAGTCACCGTGACCGAGGTGAAGCCAGGCCTTGAGGGCGTCGTCGCCTTCGACACCGAGATCGCCGAGCCCGACAAAGAGGGCAGCGCGCTGCGCTACCGCGGCGTCGACATCGAGACGATCGTCGGGCACATCCCCTTCGAGAACGTCTGGGGGCTTCTCGTCGACGGCGCCTACGACCCCGGCCTGCCGCCGGCCGAGCCGTTCCCGATCCCCGTGCACTCCGGTGACGTGCGCGTGGACGTGCAGAGCGCGCTGACCATGCTGGCCCCGGCCTGGGGCTTCCAGCCCCTGCTCGACATCTCCGACGAGGCGGCCCGCGACGACCTCTCCCGCGCCGCCGTCATGGCGCTGTCGTTCGTCGCGCAGTCCGCCCGCGGCATCGGCCTGCCGATGGTGCCGCAGCGCGAGATCGACAAGGCCCACAGCATCGTCGAACGGTTCATGATCCGCTGGCGCGGCGACCCCGACCCGCGCCACACGCGGGCGATCGACGCCTACTTCGCCTCGGCGGCCGAGCACGGCATGAACGCCTCGACGTTCACCGCCCGGGTCATTGCCTCCACGGGCGCCGACGTCGCCGCCGCGCTGTCGGGTGCCGTCGGCGCGATGAGCGGGCCGTTGCACGGTGGCGCGCCCTCGCGCGTGCTCGCGATCATCGAAGAGATCGAGCGCACCGGCGACCCCGACGGGTACGTGACCCGCGTGCTCGACAACCACGAGCGCCTCATGGGCTTCGGCCACCGCGTCTACCGCGCCGAAGACCCGCGCGCCCGCACCCTGCGCCGGGTGGCCCGCGAGCTGGACGCGCCGCGCTACGCCGTGGCCGAGGCCTTCGAGAAGTCGGCCCTGGCGGCACTGGCCGAGCGCTACCCCGACCGGGTGCTGGCGACGAACGTGGAGTTCTGGGCCGCCATCGTGCTCGACTTCGCCGAGGTCCCGGCGCACATGTTCACCGCGATGTTCACCTGTGCGCGCACGGCGGGCTGGAGCGCGCACATCATGGAGCAGAAGCGCATGGGCAAGCTCATCCGGCCCTCCGCGCGCTACGTGGGGCCCCCGCCGCGGCAGCCGGACGAGGTCGAGGGCTGGAACCCCGTCTGGGCGAAGTCGCTGTACTGACCCTGCCCGGGGAGGGGCGGCACCCGCGGCTGGCACAATCGACGTGCACGACGCGTCGGAGTGACCCGACGGGGCTCGTGCTGCCGTCTCGACGCACGACCCCAGGAGTCCTCATGCCCGACGCCGCCACTGCGGCCAGCATCGTCATCCCCGCCGACCTCAAGCCCGCCGACGGGCGGTTCGGCTGCGGCCCCTCCAAGGTGCGCAGCGAGGCCCTGGGCGCCCTGGCGACGTCCGGGTCGCACGTGATGGGCACGAGCCACCGCCAGGCGCCGGTCAAGTCGCTGGTCCGCCGAGTCCAGGAAGGCTTGGCCGCCCTGTTCGACCTGCCCGAGGGCTACGAGGTGGTGCTCGGCAACGGCGGGGCGACCGCCTTCTGGGACATCGCCGCCTTCGGCCTGGTGCGTGAGCGCGCCCAGCACCTTGCGTTCGGCGAGTTCTCGTCCAAGTTCGCGAAGGTCACCGCGGCCGCGCCCTTCTTGGGCGACCCGACCGTCGTCAAGGGCGACCCCGGCACGCTGCCGACACCGGTCGCCGAGGCGGGCGTCGACGTCTACGCGTGGGCGCACAACGAGACATCCACGGGCGTCATGGCTCCGGTGCGTCGGGTGCAGGGCGCGGACGACGACGCCCTCGTGCTGGTCGACGCCACCAGCGGCGCCGGCGGGTTGCCGGTCGACGTCAGCCAGGCCGACGCCTACTACTTCGCGCCGCAGAAGAGCTTCGCCTCCGACGGCGGGCTCTGGGTCGCGCTGATGTCGCCGGCTGCGCTGGCCCGGGTCGAGCAGATCAGCGCCTCCGGCCGGTGGGTGCCCGACTTCTTCTCCCTGCCCACCGCGATCGACAACTCGCGCAAGAACCAGACCTACAACACCCCCGCGATCGCCACGCTGTTCTTGTTCGCCGAGCAGCTGGACTGGATGAACGGCAACGGCGGGCTGGAGTTCGCCACCGCCCGCAGCGCCGACTCCGCGACGCGGCTGTACGGATGGGCCGAGGCGACCGACTACACGACGCCGTTCGTCGCCGACCCCGCTGCACGCTCCCAGGTGGTCGCGACGATCGACTTCGCCGACTCCGTCGACGCCTCGGCAGTGGCGGCGACCCTGCGCGCCAACGGCGTCGTCGACACCGAGCCCTACCGCAAGCTGGGCCGCAACCAGCTGCGGGTGGCGATGTTCCCGGCCATCGACCCCGACGACATCGAGGCGCTCACCGGCTGCATCGACTACGTGGTCGGACAGCTGCGCTGACGAACGCTCCGGACTCCCAGCCACGGCTGGTTCGCGACCGCACCACGCTGTCGCTGTACGGCATCTTCGCCGTCTGGGGGTGGTTCCTGTACGCCTTCAACCCGTCGGTGCCACTGATCGGCGACGACCTGGGCGTGTCCAGCGCTGTCGCCGGCCTGCACGGCACGGCGCTCGCGGTCGGCACCGTCATCGCCGGACTGGGGAACCCGGCAGCGGTGCGTCGCTGGGGTCGTCGCGGGACGGTCTACCTCGGTGTCGGCGTCGTCGTCCTCGGGGTGGCGCTGATCACCGCGAGCGGGGCGCTGTGGGGCACGCTCAGCGGAGCGACGCTGGCCGGGTGCGGCGGCACCTTGCTCATCAACGTCGCCAACGCCGCCCTCAGCGAGCGGCACGGCCGGGCGGCCAGCGCTGCGATCACCGAGGCCAACGGCCTGGGCGCGCTCGTCGGCGCCATCGCCCCGTTCACCCTCGGCGTGCTGATCGCCGCCGGGGCGGGGTGGCAGCCGGCGCTGCTGGTGGTCGTCGTGCTGCTGGCCGGCGTGGTCGTGGCCATGCCGGTGCTCGCGCCGCCGTCGGGCGGCACCCCGAACCGGGGGCGGGCCGCCGCGCTGCCCATCAAGTACTGGTGGGCGTGGGGCGTGCTCGTCGCGCTCATCGCGGTGGAGTTCAGCTACTCGGTGTGGGCCACCACGCTCGTGGCCGAACGCACCGGGGCACCGGTCGGCACCGCGACCGGCACGTTGACGGTGCTCATCCTGTGCCTGGGCACCGGTCGCGTCCTGGGAGCCCGCCTCGCGCTTCGCTTCCCGGCCGGGACCCTGCTGATGGCCTCGCTGGTCGTCACGTTGGCCGGCTGGCTCGTGCTGTGGACGTCGACGTCCGTCGCGATCGCCGTGGTCGGGCTGGGCATCAGCGGGTTCGGCATGGCCCTGCACTTTCCCCTGGGCGTCTCCCGGTCGCTGGAGGCCGCCGCCGGGCAGACCGACGTCGCGTCCGGACGCATCGCCATCGGGGCCGGGCTGGCGATCGGGCTGGCCCCGTTCGTGCTCGGGGCCCTCACCGACGCCGTGGGTGTCGTCTGGGCCTTCTTGGTGGTGCCGGTGCTGCTGGGAGCAGCAGCGTTGCTGCTGGTGGGCGGACGGCTCAGCGCCCAGCGGGCGGCTGCCTGAAGGCCATCCGGGCCAGCACGCCGTGGCGGGGACGTCCGCCTTCGCCGGCCCCCAGCTCGCTGTGCACAAGCAGCGCCTCGTCGCACCGCCACCGCGGCGGGTCGTCCAGCGTCAGGGCCGCCAGCACGTCGGTGACGTCGCGGGGCGGCGCTGCCCGGGCGAGCGTGACGTGCGGACGAAACCTCGCCTGCGGCGCCAGGTCGTCGCGGGCGAGCCCGACGCGTCGCCCAGCGGCGCGGCACGACGCGGCGAGACGGGCGATCTCCTCGGTGCCCTCGGCCAGCCCCGCGTAGAGCACCCGTGCGCGGCGCACCGAGCCGAACGTGGCGGGGGCGCCGAGCTGTAGCTGGATCGGCGACGTCCGTCCCCCGGCGCGGCGAAGGCGTTCGCAGAGGTCGTCGACGCGCGGCTCCGGCACCTCGCCGAAGAACGCGAGCGTGAGGTGCCACTGCTCCGGCGACACCCACCGCAGCGTCGGGTCGACGGCGCGAGCCTGCGCCACGGCGAGCGCCAGGCGCTCGATGACCGGCGCCGGCAGGGCGAGGGCGGCGAAGAGTCGCACACGCCGCAGTGTGGACGACGGCGCCCGGCTCGGGGCCCGAAGCGTCGTCGCGGCGTTACGCTCGGCACGGTGAGCGCTCCGCAGGTGCCCCCGAACAAGCCGGTCGACGTCGACGGCGTGCAGTCGGTGCTGGTCGGCACCATCGCGTGGGTCGTCGCCTTCGTCGTGCTGCTGTTCTTTCGGGACGAGCTGGCCGAGTCGGGCCGCTCGTGGTGGCTCTGGACGGCCCTGGCCGGCGCCGGGCTCGGCCTGATCGGCTACGAGTACGCGCGCCGCCGCCGCGACGCGATCGCCCGGGTGCGCCGGTACCAGGACGAGAATCCCGGCGACGCCACGCAGCCCTAGAAGAGCAGGTCAGACTCCGTGTCGTAGACCAGCAACGGGCGTTCGTTGGCTCGTTGCGCCGGGGCGGCGATCTGCGAGTGGGCTCCGCAGCCGTGCTCGAACGCGACCACCTGGCCGTCGTCGGGAGCCATCGCGTTGGCGCAGACCCCGAACACGCCGGCAAGTGGGCCGCTCAGCGGCACCAAGAACCCGCACGTGCGGCACGGCTTCGGTGCGGCGGTGGCGATGTCGGCGCCCGGTCCGGCGTCGGAGGTGTACCAGCGCTGGGCTGCCTCGTCCTGCCCCGCGACCGAGAGGACGCGGGAGCGGGTGAGGCCGAGGTCGACGACCAGGTCGGCCAGCGCCTCGACAGGCTCGTCCAGCAGGCTCGCGGCGCCGTCGACGTCCTCGAAGCCGGCGAGCAGCCGCGGGTCGTCGGCGGCGGTCGGCAGGATCGCGCCCGGCGCGAGGTCGCCCGGCTCGACACGCTGCGACCAGGGCACCCACTCCGGGGAGACCAGCGCATCGTCCCCGGCGATGAGCACGACGTCGTTGATGGTCGGCGTCCGCCCGCGCGGGACGCGGGTGAGCGTCACCGCCCACTGCCAGCCGCGGTAGCCGGGCAGCCGGCAGTCGAACAGGTGGGTGAGCAGGCGCTCCCCCTCGGCGAGGGCACCGATCGCGTCGCCGACGGAGTCCGCGCTGCCCGCCACCTCGACGGCGGCGCCACGCGCCAGGTCGACAGCGGCCAGGCAGATCGCATCCGGCTTCGGCGTGGCCATCAGCCCTCGATGTCGTCCGCGACGACGCGCAGCAGCGTGGCGACCTTGCCGCTGGACTTCTTGTCGGGGTGGCGACCTCGGCGGTAGGAGTTCGACAGCCCGTCCAGCAGCTTGATCAGGTCTTCGACGATCACCGCCATCTCCTCCGGCGGCTTGCGCATCGACGCTGCCACCGACGGGACGGGGTCGAGGATGCGCACCGACAGGGCCTGCTCGCCGCGGCGTCCGTCGACGATGCCGAACTCGACGCGCTGACCGTTCTTGAGCTCGCTGACGCCGGCAGGCAACGCCGACGCGTGGACGAAGACGTCACCGCCCTCGTCGCTGGCGAGAAAGCCGAAGCCCTTCTCGATGTCGAACCACTTCACCTTGCCGGTAGGCACGTGCAGACCTCGCGAGACGTGTCGTGGAGGCACACGGGACGGCCCCCTGATCGTGAACAAAGCAGCAGCGTACGGCCCGGGTGCCCCTGACGACGAATCACTTGTCGGCGCGCTCGTACTCTGGTCGGCGTGACGACTGCACCGGTGCCGGACGAGGGCGCCTCGACGCCGGACGACACGGCGTCGGGCGCGGGCACCGGTCGGCCCGCCCGCGAGCAGCGCAGCCTCGACGTGGCCCTGAAGGTCGGGGGTGTGCTCGTGCTCGTCGGGCTGCTCACGATGGTGGTGCTGCTGGTCGAGTACTTCGTCGGGGCCGAGCTGCCGGGAACCTGGGCGTACGTGGTCGCGATGCTCGCTCCGCTGGGGTTCGGGCTGATCCTGATCGCCCTCGTCGTCGTGGCGGTGCGCCGCCGTCGGGCGACGCTCTCCGAGGATTCCGGGCCGACCACCGCGCCGTAGCCCGGCTCCCCCGACGCCGCCCTGATGCGCAGGTGAGGGGCACGCGCGTAACGTGACTCGGATGCCCGAGGCACCGCTGCCGCGTTCGCTCGCCGACGAGCTGCGCGCCCGCAGCGACGCCGATCTCGTGATGCTGCTCCGGGCCCGACCCGACCTGACGGCCCCGGTACCGAGCGACGTCGGCCAGCTGGCCGTGCGGGCGACCACCCGGGCGTCCGTGGCGCGTGCCCTGGACCGCCTCGACCGGGCGGCCCTCGGTGTCGTCGAGGCGCTGGTGCTGCTGGACGAGCCCACCACCGTCAAGGCCGTCGGGGCGTTGATGCCGTTCCAGCCGGACACCACCGCGTCACTGGTCAACCGGCTGCGGTCCCTGGCACTCGTGTGGGGCACCGACGACGAGCTGCGGCTGGTGCGGGTGGTACGCGACGTGGTGGGTCCGCAGGTCGCCGGGCTGGGCCCGCCGGTGCGTGCGCTGCTCACCGGGCTGCCCGGTGACCGACTTGGCTCGCTGGCGGCCGACCTCGGCATGCCGCCGAGCCGTGAGCACGCCGCCATGGCCGCTCGGGTGGCCGAGCGGCTGACCGACCCCGCCTACCTCGACAGCGCGCTCGCGGCGGTCGGCGCCGAGGCCGAGTCGCTCGTGCGGCGCCTCGCCCACGGGCCGCCGTCCGGACGGGTCGAGAACGCGTTGCGACCGGTGACGCTGGCGAAGTCCCGCACGCCGGTGGACAGGCTGCTGACCCGGGGACTGGTGATCCCGACGGACTCCGGCACCGTCGTGCTGCCCCGGGAGGTGGGTCTGCACCTGCGCGGCGGCCGGCTGCACGTCGGCGGGCTGGACCGACCCGATCCCGAGCTCGCTGCCCACGACGTCACGCTCGTGGACCGGCTCGGTGCCGGGACGGCCGCCGAGCTCGTCCGCTCGGTGGAGATGGTCGCCGAGGCGTGGGCCGACGACCCGCCGGGCGTGCTGCGCGCCGGCGGGCTCGGCGTCCGCGAGCTGCGACGCACGGCTGCGCTGCTCGATGGTGACGTCGGCGCGACGGTCAGGGCTATCGAGGTGGCCTTCGTCGCCGGCCTCGTGGCCGCTGACAGCACCGGGTCGCACTGGCTGCCCACCACTTCGTTCGACACGTGGCTGCGCTCCGAGCCGGCTGCCCGGTGGGTCGCGCTGGCCAGCGCCTGGCTGGGCGGCAGCCGCGTGCCCACGCTGGCGGTGCCGCGCGACGACCGCGAGAAGCCGCCGGCTGCGCTGTCCGACGAGCTCGACCGCCCCGGCGCCCCGGAGCTTCGTGGACTGTCCTTGGGGCTGCTCGGGTCGCTGCCTCCGGGCAGCAGCATGGACGTGGACGACGTGCTGTCGGTCGTGGCCTGGCACCGACCCCGCCGGTCAGGACCCGCCCGCGACGCCCTCGTGCGATGGTCGCTCGACGAGGCCCACGCGTACGGGTTGCTGGCCCGCGGAGCCGTGACCAGCGCCGCGCGGCTGCTGTTCGCCGGTGACCTCGCCGGGGCCGAAGAAGCCATGGCCGCGCTGCTGCCCCTCCCCCTGGACCACGTGCTGCTGCAGGCCGACCTCACCGCGATCGCCCCGGGTCCGCTCGAACCGCCCCTCGCCCGCGAGATGGCGTTGCTCGCCACGGTCGAGTCGACCGGTGGCGCGACCGTGTACCGGTTCACCGAGGCCTCGGTGCGCCGCGCCCTGGAGGCGGGACGCACCTCGGCCGACATCACCTCGTTCCTCACCTCGGTCTCGCGCACCCCCGTCCCGCAGCCGCTGACGTACCTGGTGGACGACGTCGCCCGTCGCTACGGCCTCGTGCGGGTCGGGGCCGCCCCGGCGCTGATCACGTGCGAAGACCCGGCGCTGCTCGACCAGATCGTCGGGGAGCCGCGAGTCATGGCGTTGTCTGCTCGACGGCTCGCGCCGACCGTGGCCTCGGTGGCTGCGAGCCCGTCGGTGGTGCTGGAGCTGCTGCAGTCCCTCGGTATGCATCCCTCTGCCGACGCGATCGATGCATCGGGCGGCCGGGCCCGGCACCGCGCGCCCGCGCGAGGCAAGCCACGGCCCCTGCGGTCAGACCGGCCGGCACCCAGCGAGGCGACCCTGGAGGCGTCGGTGCGTGCGATCCGGGCCGGTGACCGGGGCGTCGTGCACCGTCCGGCCGACGCCAGCACTGCCCTGCGCTCGACGGCGTCCACCGACGTGCTCGACTCGCTCGCCCTGGCCATCGAGGCGGGCGGAAGCGTGTGGATCGGCTACGTCGACAACCACGGCACCACGACGCAGCGGGTCGTCGACCCGATCAGCCTGGATGCCGGCTGGCTCAGCGCGTTCGACCACCGCAGCGAGCAGGTGCGCACCTTCGCGGTGCACCGCATCAGCGCCGTGGCCGCCGTCGGGGGCGGCTGAGGGGCACCCCGGCGCGTCAGTAGGGTCACGCTCATGGTGATCAAGGCCCCCGCCGACCCGCTCGCGACGTTCCATCCCGACCTTTTCGCCGACACCGTGACGCTGGTGACCGGCGGTGCAACCGGCATCGGACGCGCGACTGCCGAGGGCTTCGCCCGGCTCGGGTCCGACCTGGTGCTGGCCGGACGGCGGGCCGACCTGCTCGAGTCGGCGGCCGACGACCTGCGTGAACGCTACGGGCGTCGAGTGCTGACGGTGCCGACGAACATCCGCGAGCCCGACTCCGTCGAGGCGCTGCGCGATGCCGCCTACGCGGAGTTCGGGCGCGTTGATGCGCTGGTCAACAACGCCGGCGGCCAGTTCCCGACGCTGCCGTCCCAGCTGAGCGACAACGGCTGGCGCTCGGTGGTCGACCTGAACCTCAACGGCACCTGGACGATGATCAACCGGTTCATGACGCCGATGGTCGAGGCCGGCAGCGGCTCGATCGTCACCATGGTGCACACCTACGTCTTCGAGCGTGGGTCGCGGTTCTTCGTGCACTCCGGGGCAGCGCGGGCGGGTGTGCTGTCGCTGACGCGGACGATGGCCTCGTTCCTGGCCCCGCACGGCGTGACGGTGAACGCCATCGCGCCCGGGCTGATCGACACGTCCGGCATGCGCGAGCACGAGGGCGAGGTCGTGAGCGCTCTCGACATCGACGCCATGGCCGAGCTGGGCCTGAAGTCGACCCGACGCATGGGCACCGTGGACGAGGTGGCCGCCGGCATCATCTGGCTCGCCAGCCCGGCGTCGCGCTACGTCACCGGCACGGTGACCGTCGTGGACGGCGGCCTCGTGCTGGACAACTGGCCCGACCCCTGGGAGCGCGACGCCTTCTGAGCCAGTCCCCCCCGGTCCAGCCCCGCCGCCCCTCGCCCCGCCCCCCGGCCCCCCGGTCCCGCCGCCCCTCGCCCCGCCCCCCGGTCCCGCCGCCGATCTTGGCGATACGGCCGCATCCGCTCGGCCATGCGGCCGAGGCGCCAAGATCACGGGCAGAAGGCGAGCCTGGGGCGGGCGGGGCCGGCAGAAGGCGAGGCGGGCAGGCGGCAGGCGGCCCGGGCCGCGCCTACAGGGCCAGGTAGGCGATGCCGGCTGCGTAGGTGACGATCAGCAGGACGCCCTCCGGGCGCGAGAGCGACATCTTGCGGCCCAGTGCCGCAGCGGCAAGCACGACCAGGGTGGCCATCACCAGGGCGCCGTCGCGCAGGGTCGGGGTGGCCGCCGTCCCGGCCGCGCCGGCCAGCGTCGCTACCCCGCCGACGAGCAGGCTGTTGGCCAGGTTGCTGCCGAGCACGTTGCCCAGCACCAGCTCGTCCTCGCCGCGACGCACCGCGGTGAGGGCCGTGACCAGCTCGGGCAGCGACGTCCCGACGGCGACGATGGCGATGCCGACCAGTCCCTCGCCGATGCCCAGCTGCTCGGCCACGCCGGTGGCCCCGACGAGAACGGCCTGCGCCGCCGCCAGCGTCAGCACGAGTCCGATCAGCGTCCGCACGACCTCTCGGCGCACGACGACCACGCCGGCGAACTGCTCCATCTCGCGCTCGAGCTCGACGTCGCCGGGCGGCTCGGGTTCGTCGCGCCCGTGCGCGAGCAGGATCCGCGCGACGAAAGCGCCTGCCACGAGCAGCAGCACCCCGAAGGGCCACGGCATGCCTGCCAGCACCCCGACGGCGAACAGCAGCGACGCCCCCAGCGCTAGCGGCACCTCGCGGGTGAGGATGCCGGAGTCGACCACCAGCGGGGACGCCGCGGCCAGTGCGGCGACACCCAGCACCAGCCCGATGTTGGCCGAGTTCGACCCGATCAGGTTGCCGTAGGCGAGCGCGCCGCGACCGTCGGTGGCAGCGAGGATCGAGACGACTGCCTCCGGCAGGCTCGTGCCGATCCCGATGAGCAGTGCACCGAGCACGACCCGCGGCAGGTTGAAGCGCTCGGCCAGCCGCGCCGATCCCACGACAGCCTGATCAGCAGCAAGGCCGATGACGACCAAGCCGCCGACGAGCAGCACGATGTCGAGGGTCACGTCGCCTTCGACGGTAGGCCGATCGGCGCGGACTGGCCCGGGTCGGACGCCCTGAGCGACACTGGGCCGGTGACCCCTCCCGCCGGCGGCCCCCTCATCGTCCAGAGCGACAAGACCCTGCTGCTCGAGATCGACCACCCCGAGGCCGAGGCGTGCCGGTTGGCGATCGCCCCGTTCGCCGAGCTGGAGCGTGCGCCCGAGCACGTGCACACCTACCGGCTCACCCCGCTGGGCCTCTGGAACGCCCGTGCCGCCGGGCACGACGCCGAGCAGGTGGTGGACGTGCTGCTGCGCTACTCGCGCTACCCCGTGCCGCATGCGCTGCTGGTCGACCTGGCCGAGACGATGGACCGGTACGGACGGCTTCGCCTCGAGCAGCACCCCACCCACGGGCTCTCGCTGCACTCCACCGACCGCGCCGTGCTGGAGGAGGTGCTGCGCAGCGCCAAGATCAAGCCCCTGGTGGGTGAGCGCATCGGCCCGGACGTCGTGGCGGTGCACCCGTCCGAGCGCGGCCAGATCAAGCAGGTGCTCATTCGGCTCGGGTGGCCGGCCGAAGACATGGCCGGCTACGTCGACGGCGAGGCCCACCCCATCACGCTGGTCGAGGACGGCTGGTCGCTGCGCGACTACCAACGCCAGGCGGCCGACGGGTTCTGGGCGGGCGGCTCGGGCGTCGTCGTGCTGCCCTGCGGCGCGGGCAAGACGATGGTGGGTGCGGCCGCGATGGCGCACGCGGAGTCGACCACGCTCATCCTGGTGACGAACACGGTCGCCGCGCGGCAGTGGAAGGACGAGCTGCTGCGGCGTACCTCGCTCACCGAGGAGGAGATCGGCGAGTACTCCGGCCAGCGCAAGGAGATCCGCCCGGTCACGATCGCCACGTACCAGGTGATGACGACGAAGCGGAAGGGCTCCTACGCCCACCTCGAGCTGTTCGAGGCGCGCGACTGGGGGTTGATCGTCTACGACGAGGTGCACCTGCTGCCCGCGCCGATCTTTCGGATGACGGCTGACCTGCAGGCGCGGCGACGCCTCGGGCTCACCGCGACCCTGGTGCGCGAGGACGGGCGCGAGGACGACGTGTTCACCCTGATCGGGCCGAAGCGCTACGACGCTCCGTGGCGTGAGATCGAGGCACAGGGCTGGATCGCGCCGGCCGACTGCGTCGAGGTGCGGGTGACCCTGACCGACTCCGAGCGGCTGGGCTACGCCACCGCCGAGCCGGAGGAGCGCTACCGCATCGCGGCCACCGCGGCGTCCAAGCGGGCGGTGGTGGGCAAGATCGTGGCCGACCATGCCGGCGAGCAGACCCTGGTGATCGGCCAGTACCTCGACCAGCTCGAAGACCTGGCCGAGCGGCTCGGGGCGCCCCTGATCACCGGGGCGACGACGGTGCCGGAGCGCCAGCGGTTGTTCGACGGCTTCCGTACCGGCGAGATCACCCTGCTGGTGGTGTCGAAGGTGGCCAACTTCTCCCTCGACCTGCCCGATGCGACCATTGCCGTCCAGGTGTCGGGCACGTTCGGGTCGCGCCAGGAGGAGGCCCAGCGACTCGGTCGGCTGCTGCGACCCAAGTCCGACGGGCGCTCCGCCCGCTTCTACACCGTCGTGTCGCGCGACACCCTCGACACCGACTACGCCCAGCACCGGCAGCGGTTCTTGGCCGAGCAGGGCTACGCGTACCGCATCGTCGACGCCGAGGACGTGATGACCGACCGCGTCGACTGACCCGGGGAGCCTGGTCGTTGGACGGCGGCTGGCTGAACCCGCTCACGCAGGCGCGGGAACCGTAGCCCCGGGCTCGTGGCCGGTGCGCTTGCCGCGGTCGTCCACGAGCCACACCTTGCGGCGCCCGTAGACGACCCACTCCCCGTCGTCGTCCAAGCCGGTGACCAGCGCTGTCTCTTCGTCGATGCCGACCGTCGCGACTCCGTCGGGGGTGCTGGAGACGCGCCGCAGGATGGGTGAGGGCATCCACGCCCCGAACCGGTCGAAGTGCGGGATCACCCGCCACTGCGGGAACAGGTCGAGGCCTGGCTCGCCGCCCAGCCCCCAGTTGCGCGAGGACGGGGCCCAGCTGGTGATCGCCATCGCGCCGGCCGAGCAGCCGGCAAGGGCTGCCCCGTTGCGCCACGCCGCGAGGATCGCCCGCCACAGCGCCGTGTCGCGCAGCGTCGTAGCCAGGTAGCTGGGGTTGCCGCCGGAGAGGTAGATCAGGCCCGCGCCCGCTACCTGGCCTGCGAGGTCGGGGTCGTCGGCGTCGTGGCGGTCCCGGGCGACAATGGCTACCTGCTCGGCCCCGAGCCGCTCGGCCTGGTCGGCGCCCAGCGCCAGCCAGCGTGCGAGCACGTGCTCGCCTTCGGGCGCGGCCGCGGTGGGTATCTGCACGTAGCGGGGCGGACGTCCGGCGAGCAGGCGTCCTTCGAGCTCGGTCATGGCCTCCAGGTACTCCCCGGAGCCGACCAGCGCCACGGGCCCGGGCGCACCCGGCTCCTGAGGCGCGTCGGCTGGCATGCCCGCCACCCTAGGGCCGGGCTACAGCTCGCGCCGCTTCGCCAGGGCCGTCGCCCCGACGAGCGCTGTCGCTGTCGCCGCGACGCTGACGGCCACTGCCGGCAGGTAGTCGCTCGCGACAGCCGCCTCGGCCGCCAACGCCGACGGTGCCCCGACCAGGTGGCTGGGCAGCCACTCGCTGATCTGCGGGATCAGACCGAGCAGCGCCATGGCGAGCAGCAGGCCCACCGACACCGCCGTCACCCCGACGCTGGCCCGGACGAATCCGGCGACGAGCGCCACGACGGCCACGGCGAAGGCCAGGTAGACCACCCATGCACCCCAGCCGACGAGCATCGCGGTGACCGGCAACGGCCCGATGAGCAGCACCGTCTCGTAGATCGCGGCGAGCAGCCCGACCGTCCAGGCTGCGGCCGCAGCAAGGCTGGTGGCGGCCCAGCGCGGCACGATCCACGACGCCGGTGACTTCTGCCGCGTCCGGTAGAACGCCGACAGCCCGGGGCGCGCATCGACCGCGAGTGCCAATGACGCCAGGGCGGCCACCACGATGATGCCGATCTGGCTGACGTTGCCGATGTACTGGATGATGCCGTCCGCGGGCACGGGCTCGGGCAGGTCGACGGCCAGGCCGAGGTCGTCGCTCTGGCTGGCGAGGCTGATGATCTCGGGAAGGTAGGCCGCGGTGAGCGGACCGAGCAGGCCGAAGAAGGCGAACGCCATGACCAGGATGAGGAGTCGGTACGTGCGCCACAGGCGCAGCCACTCGAGCCGGACGATGCTCATGCCGCACCCTCAGCCGGCCCGGTGAGGGCCAGGAACGCCGCCTCGAGGTCGGCCTC
This sequence comes from uncultured Actinomycetota bacterium, assembly GCA_963714455.1. Lineage (GTDB taxonomy): Bacteria > Actinomycetota > Actinomycetes > Jiangellales > Jiangellaceae > CAVQGZ01. The sequence continues at coordinate 1,920 of CAVQON010000018.1, read as the reverse complement.
CTCAGGTTGCACCGACACGACCCGCGCGTCGACCGCGGCTGCCGCGGCGACGATGCCCCGCTCGCCGTCCTCGACCGTGCGCGTGCGGACGCGGAGCGCCCCGGCACCCAAGTCGTCGCAGCCCTCGACCCAGTCGGTGCCGGAGAGCCGAGCGAGCAGGGGTTGGACGCTGCCGCGCATCCGCACCACCCAGGTGGGCCGCAGGTAGCGGTCGAGCAGCGTCTGCACCGGCCCCTGGTAGACCAGCTCACCGGCGCGCAGCACGCCGACCACGTCGGCCACCCGCTGCACGTCGGCCAGGATGTGGCTCGACAGCATCACCGTCGCCCGTTCGCTCCAGGCGGCGATCAGGTCGAGGACGGCGGCGCGTCCGCCGGGGTCGAGCGCGGACGACGGCTCGTCCAGCAGCACCAGCTCAGGATCGGTGACGCTGGCCGCGGCAAGGGCCAGCCGCTGGGTCATCCCGCGGGAGAAGCCGCCCACGCGCCGGTCGGCCGCGTCGGCGAGACCCACCCGTGCGAGCTCGGACGCCACGCGTGCGGGCGAGGCGTCGACGCCCACCAGAGTGGCGGACAGCGCTACGACCTCGGTTGCGGTGAGCCAACGTTCGAACTCCGGGACGTCCGGCACGAGGCCGACGTGCTGGCGGTCGACGTCGAGCTCGATCGCGCCGGAGTCGACGCTTCGCAGCCCGGTGAGCATGCCGATGAGGGTCGTCTTGCCTGCCCCGTTCGGGCCGACGAGGCCGTAGACGACGCCGCGCGGCACCTCGATGTCGACGCCGAGAACGCCTTGACCGGGTCCGTAGGCGCGCACCAGGCCTCGCGTGCGCAGGATCGGGGTGGCCTCAGCGGTCACGGTCTCGTCCCACGAGCAGGTACACGATGCCGCCGACGGGGATGGACACGACCGCGAGGATGACCCAGGCCCACTTGGGCAGGTGCTTCACCGAGTCCGACCGCACGATGTCGACGACGACCCACGTCACGAACCCCAGCGCCAGCAAGAAGAGTGGGGCGAGTGCCCAGGCTGTGGTCCCGGTCTGCTCCATGCCTCCGACCTTGCCACACCCGCTCGGGCCGAGTGCGAACGGACCGGCATCGCCAGTGCCGCGGACGTCAGTGCCCGCGGGCGTCAGTGCCCGCGGACGATCACGTCCGCGAACTCGCGCCCCGGTGCGACCAGCCGAGCGTTGCGCTCGTCCGGACCGTGCGCCCAGGCGGCCGCGTGCCGTGGCGTCTTGCCGAAGGCGGCGTGGCGGGCAGCGAGGCGCCCGCGGCGCTCGTCCGGGTCGAGGTCGACCCACCACGTCTCGTCCAGCAGCGCGTGCACCTCGGGCCAGTGCAGCAGGTAGTTGCCCTCGGTGACGACCAGCGTCGCCTCATGCGGCACCTCGATAGCCCCCGCGATGGGTTCTTCGATCGTGCGACGGAACTCCGGGGCGTAGACGGGCCCCTGCTCCGAGCGCTGATGGCGCAGCCGGGTCAGCAGGGCGGCGTAGCCGGCACGGTCGAAGGTCTCCGGCGCTCCCTTTCGGTCTGCCAGGCCAGCGGCGTCGATGACGCTCTGGGCGAGGTGAAAGCCGTCCATCGGCACCAGCACTGCCCCCTCGACGGCGTCGACGACGGCCTGCGCCAGGGTCGACTTGCCGGCGCCAGGTGGACCCGCGATGCCGAGCAGACGCCGCTCGCCCCTGGCGCTCGCGGCGAGCCGGGCGAGCGCGGCGTCGGGGTCGAGCACGGGCGGCACGACATTGATTGTGCCGCAGTGCATCCAAACGTTGACTCGTCAACGAAGTAGGGGCAAGAGCGCACCACACATCCTCAGGAGGAACCATGCGCGTCAAGAAGGCCATCGCCGGAGTCACCGCCGCAGCCGCCGCACTCGCCGGCGGCGTCGCCCTCGCTGCCCCCGCCCAGG